>DATNHF010000001.1:0-24261 GCA_035605115.1 Steroidobacteraceae bacterium
TACCATGCCGGGACCGCCGCCCGCAGCCGGGTTGGCAGGCGGCGTATAGCTGCTCGTTGCACCGGAAGTGCTGGCGGCCCCTTTCGGACTCGGAGCGGCCGGCGGTGCGGCCGGCGCCGTCGGGGCTGCCGCTGCAGCGCCTGCAGTGGCAGTACCCGTCGTGGTGGCTGTGCTGCTGCCAGCGGCGGCATACCATTGCTTGACGCCCTTGTGGCCACGGCACGCCCCCTTCTTGACGGCGGCTTGTGAATAGGACCCATCTTTGCAAACACCGGTCGTACCTGCGGGCGCATCGGCCGGAACCTGCGCGAAGCTCGTGGCCGCGAGGCTCAGCGCAGCGCCCAGAAGCAGCCATCGGATTGATAATCTCATTGCAAATAACTCCCTCGTTGATAATTGCGCCATGCGGCGTAGCGCCGTCTCAAGCGTGTGGCAGGACCCCGTTGGGCGTCATCTTGTCCACGGCCTGCGGCAGCACCTGCGTGAGCTTCTGCAGCAGGTCCTGCGAATTGAGCCCGAATTTCGCCGCCATTTGCTGTACGGCGGCGCTGCCGAGCACCTGATGCAGCTGATCGGTGGTGATCGGCTGATTCGGGCCGCTGCCGATCCAGGATTGGACGACACCGCCCAGACCCTGCTGTTCAAATTGTGATACCAGGCCCGATAAACCGCCGTGGCGCTCGATTGCGCCGGCGACCAAGGATGTCATTTCGGCGCCCACGACGCCGCCCAGTACCCCGTCAAGCAATCCCATAACGTTCCCCTTTGTATCCCCCGCAATACGCCTATCGCTTTGCGAGCAGATCGCGAATCTCCTCGAGCAGCAATTCCTGCCGCGGCGGCGGCGGCGGCGGCGCAGCCACGGCGGGCGGTGGCTTCTTGAGCGTATTGAGTCCCTTGATGGCCGCGAACAGAACCAGCGCGATCACCACGAAATCGAACACCGTCTGCAGGAAGGAGCCGTATTTGACCAGCACGTCCTTACCGGCAGGATCCTTGCCAAGACTCGCCGCCAGGTCGCTGAAGTTGAATCCGCCAATGACCCTGCCGAGGATCGGCATGAAGACATCGCCGACCAGCGAGGACACGATCTTGCCGAACGCCGTGCCGATGATCACGCCGATGGCCAGATCGACCACGCTGCCCTTCATGGCAAATTCTTTGAATTCCGAAGCCAAACTCATTGCTATTACGCTCCGTGTCAAGTCGATGATGCCGAATCGGTTGAAGGCAGTGATTCTTATTGGGTGCCGCGCCCTATCCCTGGGCTCGGCAAAGCGTATCCAATTGCGAGCCCCGTGGCTAGCGCCGGCGAGCGGCAAGTCAGCAACGCGCGGCCATACTCGCCTCGAGCCGCTCGAGCACCTCCCCGCACTGCCCTTCGACCTTCAGCGACACCTGGGCATCGGCACGGGTGGTGCCCAGATTTACAATTGCCACCGGCACGGCGCGCTCGCTGGCGGCGCGCACAAAGCGGTAGCCGGAGTACACCATCAGCGATGAGCCGATCACGAGCAGAGCGTCGGCGCCCTCGACCGCCGCGTAAGCGCTCTTTACCGTATCGCAGGGCACCGACTCGCCGAAAAACACGACCGCCGGCTTGAGCGGGCCGCCGCAGTGCTCGCAATCGACCAGTCGGAATTCGGCGACCAGGCGCTCGTCGAGATCGGCATCGCCGTCGGGGGCGATGCCTGCCTCGAGCTGCGCCCAGCGCGGGTTGAGCTCATCCAGTCTGGCCTGGGTCGCTGCTCGCGAAAAGCAGCGGCGGCAGTGCAGACACTGCACGCCATCGATGCGGCCATGCAAATCGATGACCCGGTGGCTGCCCGCCTGTTGATGCAGCCCATCGACGTTCTGCGTGATCAGGCAGTCCAGGCGCCCGGCGCGCTCGAGGCGTGCGAGGGCGTAGTGAGCTCGGCACGGCCGCACGGCTCGCAGCCGTTGCCAGCCGATCGACGCTCGCGACCAATAACGTTGTCTCGCAGTGGCACTGGCGGTGAATTCCTGGAAGCTCATGGGCGGCTGGCGCTTCCAGGCGCCGTGCCGATCCCGGTAATCCGGAATTCCGGACTCGGTGCTGCAGCCCGCACCGGTCAGTACCACAAGGTGCCTGCTGCGTTGAAGCAGCTCGGCTAGAGCCTCGATTCCCTCGCTCGAATCCATGACAGCATTTTGCCATAGCGCTTCGGTCAGGCCAGACTCTTGCGATTCATGCCGCGTACCCCTACCCGAGGCATCCCGCTGATGCTGGCCGCAGTGGCCCTCTTCTCGATCATGGACGCGAGCATGAAGCAGCTCACCCGCGTCTATCCGCCATTCCAGGTCAGCTGCCTACGCGGTCTTGCATCCATCCCGGTCATGCTGGCCGCCGTGGCGTGGCGGGGCCGATGGCGTCAGCTGCGGCCGGTGCGCTGGGAGGCGCACGTGGTGCGCGGCATGCTCGCCGTCGCGATGCTGACTCTATTCGTCTTTTCGCTGCAGAAGTTGCCGCTCACGGAGGCATACGCAATCTTTCTGTGCGCACCGCTGATCGTTACGGCCTTGTCAGCGCTGCTGCTGCACGAGACGGTCGGATGGCATCGATGGCTCGCGGTTGTCATCGGACTGTTCGGCGTCCTGTTGATGCTGCGACCGAGCCCATCGCACTTCGTGTCGCTGGGGGCGGCAGCCGCCCTCGGTTCGGCTCTGTGTTATTCGTTTGGTGCCATCATGATCCGCACGCTGGCGCACGCGGAGTCGACGCTGAGCATCGCGTTTTCCTTCATCGTTGCGGTGGCGGTGGCCAACGGTGCCGCGGCGCTGCCGCACTGGGTGAGCGTGCAGCCGCATCACTGGCCGTGGATCGTAATCTTGGGGCTCACGGGGGCCGCCGGGCAATTACTGATGATTCAGGCGTTTCGCAGCTCACCGCCCTCGGTCGTGGCGCCATTTGAATATACGGCCCTGCTATGCGGCCTGCTGCTGGATTGGGTCTTCTGGCGCACCCTGCCGGATCAGCGCACCTGGGTGGGAGGCGCAATCGTCACTGCCAGTGGCTTGTACGTGATCTATCGCGGGCACCTGCGATCGCCGGCACGGGCGCTTTGAGCGCAGGACTGCGCTGGCAGTTGGCTGCGCGGATTTGGCTCGTTAACCGTCGGCGCTGAACCTACAGGCTCGCTTGACCGCAAGCTCTATGGTGCAGTCCGCCAGGGCCGCGGCCAGAGGCCGCCCCACGATGTCCACGGATCACTACGGAGATCTTCGATGAGAATGTTACGATTGACGTATAAGCATTTGGTTATATTATGATTGTCAACGCTGCTGGGTGCCAACGTCGTGGTATACGCAGCGCCGGATTCCACCGCTAGCAGTCAGCGTGAAAACCAATAACGGTGTTGTCACGCTCAGCGAAACGGCGGCCAGTTCCAGCGCCAAGCAAGCAGCCGAGACTTTGGCCGCGAACGTCTCCGGCGTGCGCATGGTCAACAATCAGCTCATGGCACCGTCCACGGCCTCAGACCTGAGCTCCGGCGCGGACTTATGGGGCTGCCTCGAAGATCGCGTAGAGCTTGCGGCAGTCTTCGATGACCTCCCAGGTGCCGACAAATCCCGCCGGCACCACGAAACTGTCGCCGACGCCGAATTCCCAGCGCTGTCCTTGCGGGTCGGACAGAGCTACGCGCCCTTCGAGCAGATGGCAAAACTCGCATTCCGAGTAGTTGATGCGCCAGATCCCGCGTGTGGCCGCCCATACGCCGGCGAAAAACTGCTGACTGGCATCGCTGAAATGATTCCAGACCGTCAGCCGCGGCTCGCCGCTGATAATTCGCGCGCCATCGGGTCGGGAATGCTGCGGCTCGACATCGCGCCCAAACGATACGATCTGCATGGATGAGACCACGTTGCGACCTGCTGCGGCACAGCCTGCTGCGCTGGAGGCGGCCATCGTCTCAGATCGCTATGAGTCGGGCAATTTCCACGACATTGCTCGCGGGCAGGTGGAAGCGATCGACCACCTTGACTGCATTACGATACAGGAAGGCGAACAGCACCAGGCGAGCCCGACCCAGCAGCGTGCTGCCCGGCTTCCTGATCACCAGATCGCGCGTACCGAAGTAGATCGCGTGCTCCAGATCGATCGAGGGATCGAGATCCTTGATCGCCTTGAGTGCCAGGCCCAGATCCGGAATCTCGACAAATCCAAAGCAGACCACCGCATGCCAGATACCGGCGGCAACCGGCTCGATGATCCAGCGTTGATCTTCGGCGACCCGCGGTGTCTCCTTGAACACCACTCGCAGCGCGATCACACTGCGCTGCAATGCGCCCATGCATTTGACATGCTCGACCAGAATGCGCGGACAATTCTGCCCCGACCGCGTCAGAAACACGGCCGTTCCCGGTACGCGCGCAACGCGTCCGGCCTCCAGGTCCGCCAGCAGTTTGGACGAATCCTCGGACGTTCGGGCCAGACAGGCGCTTAACGCCTCAATACCGGACCGCCACGTAATCATGACGATGAAAATCAGCGCTCCGAGGGTCAGCGGCAGCCAGCCGCCGTCGGCGATCTTGAGCAGATTGGCGCAGAAGAAACTCGCATCGACCAGCAGAAACACGCTGCCGGCGGCTATCGAGGGCAGCAGCGGCCAGCGCCATACCCGGTGCATGGCTACCCACAGCAGGCAAGTCGTGAGCAGCATCGTGGTGGACACCGCGGTGCCGTAGGCCCCTGCCAGGCGATCCGAGCTTTGAAAGGCCATGGTGATCGACACCGTTCCGAGCATCATGAGCCAGTTGACTACCGGCACATAAATCTGGCCATACAGCTGATCGGAGGTCTGGCGGATATTCACGCCCGGCAGCCAAAGCAGCTGCATCGCCTGGCGCGTCATGGAAAATGACCCCGTGATGATCGCCTGGCTGGCGATGATCGTGGCGACGGTCGCCAGCACGACCAGCGGATAGACGGCCCAGGTGGGCGAGAGCAGGAAAAACGGATTGCCATCGACCGTACCACGCTGCATCAGCAGCGCGGTTTGTCCGGCGTAGCTCAGCAGCAGCGCCGGCAGCACGATCAGGTACCAGGACCAGCGGATCGGGCCCCGTCCGATGTGACCCATATCCGCATACATCGCCTCGCCCCCGGTAATGCACAGAAAGACCCCGCCCAACACCAGCAATGCCCCGCCGCGACTGTCGTGCATCAAGCTCAGAGCATGGCGCGGATCGATTGCCAGCAGAACCTGCGGCGCACGCCCGATGCCGGCGAGTCCGAGTGCGGCAATGACGATGAACCACAGCAGCATGATCGGACCGAAGGCTCGACCAATCTTTTCGGTGCCGAGGCGCTGCACTGCAAACAACGCCAATAGAATCGTCACCGCTGCGGGCATGACGAACGCCTTCAAGCTGCTCGTCACGACATTGACCCCTTCGAGGGCGCTCAATACGGAAATCGCGGGCGTGATGACGCCATCGCCGTAGATCAACGCCGCACCGAGCAAACCCATCACGGCGAATAGCCGCGTACCGCGCTGGAAGCTGTTGGCACCGACCAGCGACATCAAGGCCAGAATACCACCCTCGCCGTGATTGTCGGCACGCATCACAAACAGGCAGTATTTGATGGAGATCGTGATGATCAGCGTCCAGATGATCAGCGACAGCACACCGAGCGCCGTTTGCGCGTCAAAGTGTCCGCCGACGGCCTGAACTACGGTCTGCAGCGTGTAGAGCGGACTGGTGCCAAGGTCCCCGTAGACGATGCCGATCGCGGTCAATGCGGCGGTCGCGGCCTTGCTTGATTGTTCAGGGTTGCTCGAGCTCGATCCGCTTGCGCCTCTCAACATAACCGCGGCGCCTCGCGATTCAACGTCCCGACCCAACGCGCAATTGCTCGTCGTGGCATAATTTGATCGTAGCAGCGGAATTCGAGCAAGGGGGGCGTCCGCAACCTCAAAGCATGCTGCGCTGTGCATGGGCTGGCGTCCAGCAGATTGCGGCGGAACAACTTCAGCTACACTATCGGCTTTATATTTACCAAGGACGACTACTGCATGGCCAAGCGATATAAGAGGCGACAGCGAATTCTATGGACGGCCGCTCATGAAAAGCAGCTGCGGCGCCTCTCGGGCCGCGCGCCGGCAGCGCGTATCGCGCGGGAACTGGGTCGAAGCGAGGCGGCGGTCCGCTACAAGGCGCACACGCTGGGACTCTCGCTGGCTGTAAAGCGCCGCTAGCCTCGCGCCGACGGGCAGCTCTGCGAGCATTGGCGCCAAGCTGTGCTCGCTGGCCGGGTGACACCCGCGCGCGCGCCCTGGGTGCGCCACGGGGCGCTCATGCTTGCGCGAGCGGGCCGCGGCGGCTTCAGGCGCCGCTCTTGCGCATCCTGGGGATCGCCGGCGCCGCGCCGTGCAGGACAGCGTAAAGCTTCAATGCTTCGCTGTGCACGCGATGACGGAAGTTGATCAATTCCTCGGGGATATGCTGCCGTACGTAGGCGCTCAGCGCCGCATCGATCAGACGCGCAAGCTTGACGCCGTCGCGCGCCGCCATGCGCCGCGCGCGCTCCATGATTTTTGAATCGATCCAAAAGGTCACATCCTCATCGCCTGCGCGCCGCGCCGGATAGTCCTGCAGCGACTGCTGCGCATGCAGCTGCAGGAACCAACCCAGGGCCTCGTCGTGCACGCAGTCCTTGGTCGCCCACCGCAGGTCGAGCTCGGGCCGCTGATCGTGCGCCAGCAATAAACCTCGCAGCCACACCTCGGTGTCGATCGCCTGGCGGATCTTGGGTGAGAGCCTCTGATGCTGCAGCGTACGCAGACCGCGCGTGCGCGCGCTTGTCACCCTGCCGGTTTTCTTTCGGACCATCACCGCTTCCCGGGTCTGCGCCCGCAACGGTACGCAGGATTATGTTAGCGGGCTATTGAAATAGTGACAGCTAACATTGTCTGCGCTCGCTGCTTCTGAGGGGCTGCGGGCGAGCGCCGCACCCGGCCAAGCTCGCCGACCTGCGCCCTGCGCAAAGGGCATCGGGTCACTGGTTCGAGCTTCGCTCAAACATATAAGTGGCTCATAAATATCATTTATATTCATATGGTTATAAATGAAACATAAAAACAACATAACGAAGTCAACCGGTACCTGAATGAGCTCTGCAGCGCTGAAGGGGGCCCAAAAGCAGCGCATTGAGCTCAAATCCTTGACTGATCACCATTGAGTTTCGTAAGCATCGCGCTATATTACGGCCGTAGGCGATTGATGAGACAGGATTTTTGCCTGCCAATTTAAAGTCGGGGGCGCGGGCTTCGAGGTACAAGAAATCGTGAGCGCAAACTAAAACCGATGCCGCCAGGAGCATGACATGAGGGACTTGAGCACCAGACTCGAAGCGGCAGCACTGTCGATGACCGGACCGGGAACAATTAAGGACCGATTGCTCGACGCGTACTGCTCGCATCTTGAGGATGTGCAGCAATCGGATCTGCCCGGAGCGCTCGGCGTGGAGTTCGCCGAGATGATTCAAGCGTTGCATCGTGCCCCGGCGTTGCCCGGGGACGATGTGGTCAAAGCTTCGGTGCGCAAGCTTTCCAACGAGGAGGCCAGGCGGTATGCCGAACTGGTGGTGCGGCTGTACGGCATGTTCGCCGGCATGAAACACCAGATCCACAGCGTTCGCGGCGCTCGCAGCGCGGCCCCGCTGCTCAAGTTTCTGACAGCCGAGGCGAGCGCCAACCCCTAGTGGCCTGACCGGAGGTCAGTCCAACTTGAACTCGATGGTATCCCAGCGCGTCGTTTCCTCATGGCGTGCCTGGCGCTTCACAGCGTCCACGAGCGCCCTTTCATCCCACGGCACCGTCTCGTCGATGAGGCCTTGCAGAGTCTTGAGCTGGGGCTGGTCGCGACCAAAAAGCGGCAGCAGGATCACCGGCTTGTCGCTGGCTTTGGAATAATTGAGCTCAAAGACCAGCAGATCCTGCTGCTGTGGATACAGACTCGTGAGCGCGATGATCACCTCGGCGGCGCTAATCTGCCGCCGCAGTTCCTCGCGCAGTGCGTCCTGCGAGCGCGCCTCGGACCCGAGCGTCAGATTGCCGCAATTGCGGTAATAGAAATTGCGGGCGCTCTCGAGGTATTCGAAGACTCGGAAGTAGTCATCGCTCTGCTCGAACGAGTGCGTAACGAAGACGCGGATGGGATCGCGTTGAGACATACTCCCAGTGTACTGTGACGTCCCTCAGAATTGATAGTGAGCGCTGCTGGGTCCGTGAGACTGCTCGTTTACAATATTCGCTACGCCACAGGCACGGGACCCGCGTTCCACCTGCCTGTGCCGGGAGCGGGCTACTTGCGCAGCAGCCGGCGCGTACTCGAGCAGATTACCAACTTTATCCGCTCCGAGGACCCGGACCTGGTGGGACTCATCGAAGTCGACACCGGGTCGGTTCGTACCGGTATGCTCAACCAGGCGACCTACATCGCCAATGCGCTTGGGCATTATACCGCGCATCAATGCAAGTACGGAACGGGCTCCATCAACCAGCTGGTGCCGATCGTACGCAAGCAGGCCAATGCCCTGCTGGCCGCCCCGCGCGTGACCGGAGAGCGGTTCCATTATTTTGATACCGGCATCAAGCGGCTGATCATCGAGCTCGAGCTCGATGAGGTCTGTATTTTTCTCGTGCACCTGTCGCTCAAATTTCGCCACCGCCAATACCAGCTGCGCACGCTGCACGATCTGGTGGTGCGGGCCACCAAACCGGTGATCATCGCTGGAGATTTCAATACTTTCTGGGGGACGCACGAAATCTACCTGTTCATGCGCGCCTCGGGGCTGCGCAGCGCGAATGTCGAGGGACTGCATTCCTTTCCGTCACGCCATCCTCGCATCGAGCTCGACTTCATTCTGGTCAGCGCCGGCATCGAGGTTACCGCCTTCCGTATTCCGGCAGTGCGCTACTCCGACCATCGCCCGCTGGTGTGCGATTTTCAGATAAATTCGAATCCGAGAGAATTGGTCTCATGAGCGAACCGAACAACAGCGGCGCGGCCTGCTGGACCCTCGAGATCGACGCTGACCAGATCGGCTGGCTCAGCTTTGACAAGCCGGGCAGCTCGGCCAACACGCTCTCGCACGAGGCTCTTTTCGAGCTCGGCAGCCAGCTGCAGGCCCTTGCGACGCGCACGCTGCGTGGGCTGGTGATTCGCTCGGCCAAGACCTCCGGCTTCATCGCCGGCGCGGACATTCGTGAGTTCACCACTTTTTCGTCGCAGGCCGCGGCCCTGGAGCACATCCGCCAAGGGCAGCGCATCTGCTCGCAGCTCGAGGCACTGCCCTACCCGACCGTCGCGGCGATTCACGGCTTTGCGCTCGGCGGCGGCCTCGAGCTGGCGCTCGCCTGCCGCTATCGCGTGGCGGTCGGAGACTCCAAGCTCAATCTCGGCTTGCCGGAGGTGCAGTTGGGTATTCATCCGGGTTTCGGCGGCACGGTGCGCAGCATCCGGCTGCTCGGAGTGCGCGCCGCGATGGGTCTCATGCTCACGGGCCGCAGCGTGCGCGCAGATCGGGCGCAGAAGATCGGCCTGATCGATCGGCTGGTCGAGCGCAGCGCCGACCTGGCGGACGCCGCTCGCCAGATCATTTTCGCCGCCCCGGCGCCTCACCGTCCGAGCCTGACCGAACGCGCCCTTAGCTGGCCGGGCGTGCGGCGGTTACTGCGTCCGACGCTGCTGCGCCAGGTTGCGGCCCAGGCCAGTCGCGAGCATTACCCGGCACCTTACGCGATCATCGATCTTTGGTCGCAATTCGGGGCACGCGGCGAGGCCGCCTATGCGGCCGAGGCGCAATCGATCGCGACGCTGTTCTACAGCGATACCACCCGCAACCTGATTCGCGTTTTCCTGCTGCAGGACCGGCTCAAGGGCCTCGCCGGCAAGGCCAAGGCCGCAGTCGAGCGCGTGCACGTCATCGGCGCCGGGGTCATGGGCGGAGACATTGCCGCGTGGTGCGCGTTGCGCGGCTTGCAGGTCACGCTGCAGGATCGTGAACTGTCCTTCATCGAGCCGGCGCTGCGGCGTGCGCGCGCGCTGTTCGAGAAGCGCCTGCCAACGCCCGCGGAGCGCGCGCAGGCGAGCGAGCGCCTGATGGCCGATGTGGCTGGCGCCGGCGTCGGCCAGGCCGAGGTCGTGATCGAAGCCATCTTTGAGGATCTGGAGGCGAAGCGCGCGCTGTATGCGGCAGCCGAGCCGCGTCTGCGCAGCGACGCACTGTTGGCAAGCAACACCTCGAGTCTGACATTGGAAACGCTCAGCGCGGGCTTGAACGATCCCGGCCGCTTCGTGGGTCTGCATTTCTTTAATCCGGTAGCGCAGATGCCGCTGCTCGAAGTCGTGCACTCTGCGCGGACTCGTCCCGAGGCGATCACCGCGGCCATGGCTTTTGCGCGTCGGATCGACAAGCTGCCGTTGCCGTGTCTGAGCAGCCCGGGCTTCCTGGTCAACCGCGTGCTGTTCCCCTATCTGCATGAGGCTATGCACGCCGCCGGCGAGGGCATTGCATTGGGCGCCATTGACCGTGCGGCGGTCGATTTCGGCATGCCCATGGGCCCGATCGAGCTGTCGGATGTGGTCGGTCTCGACGTCGTTCTGCACGTCGGGGAGATCGTCACGCGCGAGCTGCACCGCGAGTCGCCGCCGTTTGCCGACAAGCTGCGTCAGCTCGTGCAGTCCAAGCAGCTTGGGCGCAAGAGCGGACAAGGCCTCTACCGCTGGCACGATGGGAAGGTTGTACGCGAGGCCAAGGTCGCGCCGCCGCCAGACCTGACCGATCGGCTGATCCTCGTGCTGGTGAATGAGTGCGTTGCGTGCGCGCGCGAGCGCATCGTCGAAGATACGGATCTGATCGATGCTGGGGTCATTTTCGGCACCGGCTTCGCGCCGTTTCGCGGTGGCCCGATCGAATACGCGCGCTCCCGGGGCGTGGATGCCTGCCTGGAGCGTCTGCGCCAGCTCGAGCAGCGCTATGGGACGCGCTTCCGTGCCGACCCCGGCTGGTCGCGGCTGCGAAGCAGTTAGAACCAATGCGTGAAGTGGCGCAGCGGGCCATTTTTGAGGCTGTGTTAGCATCGACCGCCTGTCCAACGATGCGAGGATGCGGGGCCTGTAGAGCATGAGCGAGGATAGGGCTGTCGATGTGGCGTTGCTTCGAAAATTCTCGCCACTGGATGGCATGAAGAAGGACAATCTGCTCGCTCTGTCGCGCAAAGTTGGCATCTCCCAGCTGCCCGCGAGCCGTCTGCTCTTCAAGGAAGGCGATCGCGACAAGACCACCTACTGGCTCATATCGGGCCTGATCGAGTTGCGCGAGGGCGAGCGCACGGTGGCCATGATCCGCGGCGGCAGTCCCGAAGCGCGCAATGCACTGTCGCCCAAAGTACCGCGTAAGCACACCGCGCGCGCCGTCGATCCGATCGAATTCCTTACGGTCGACAGCGAACTGCTGGACATGATGATTACCTGGGATCAGACCGGCACCTACGAGGTCGCCGAGCTGCAGGCGCAGCTGACCGGCGGTGGCAGCGACGATTGGATGACCACGCTGCTGCAGACGCGCGCCTTTCACCGCATTCCACCGGCCAATATCCAGGCAATTTTCCTGCGCATGCAGCGCATGAACTGCCGCGCCGGCGAGATCATCATCCAGCAGGGGGCCGAGGGGGACTTCTTCTACGCCATCGTGAGCGGCAAGTGCCTGGTCACGCGCGAGACCCCGCTCAATCGCAGCGGCCTGAAGCTCGCGGAACTCGGCATCGGCGACACCTTCGGCGAGGAGGCGCTGATCTCCGAGGCCAAGCGCAACGCCACGGTGACAATGCTCACCGACGGTGTACTCATGCGCCTCAACAAGAAGGACTTCCGCGAGCTCATGAACGAGCCGCTGGTGCAATGGGTCAACTTCGCACAGGCGCGCGAGCTCATCGCACGCGGCGGCTGCTGGCTCGACGTGCGGCTGCCGTCCGAATACCAGAACCTCGCGATCGAGGGCGCACTGAACGTGCCGCTCTACTTCATACGTTTGAAGATCTCCACGCTCGACCGCTCACGGCCGTACGTGGTGTATTGCGACACCGGGCGGCGCAGCTCCGCTGCTGCGTTCATTCTGGTCGAGCGCGGTTTCGATGCCTATGTGCTCAGCGGCGGTCTCGACAGCGCCGAAGGCGCCCTGCGTCGCAATCCCTGACGCGCTCCCATCGGCCATAGGCGCTGCGGCTGCACGCGCGGCGGGCGAAACGCTGCTGCATCCCAGCGGCTCGGCCGACTGCCTGTCAGGGTTGTCAGTGGTTATATCCTCGCGGCTTCGACCGGCCTGCGAAGACTTGCTGCGCGGGCAGGTCCTTGATCTTCCCCCTCACGACGCCCGGCGCGATGATGACGGCCGGCAGCTTAGGCTTCATTACGGGCGCAGCAGTGCGGCGAGCCTTCATGGTTGCAGCCCAGTGAGGGCCGTGACGTGATCGCCCCACCGCTGCCATGCTTGGGCCATTTCGGCGCTGTAGTCGTGGCCGTCATAAATTCGCAGCGATCCGCTGCGCGCGGTCAGATGGCCCAGGCACATCTCGGCCACCATCTGCGACACGCCGAGCTTGGCTAAACCCGAGCGCATGTAGCGCCTCAGATCATGCAGCCGCCAATCGTCCACTCCGGCCCAGGCGAGCCGTTGGCGCAGCGAGTAGTGGAACTCGAACGCCTTGCCGTTCCTGCTCCAAAACACAAACTGCGAGTTTTCGAGTTGCGCTTGTTTGCGCAACAGCGCGACGGCGGCTGCGTGCAGGTAAACGACAAAGTTCTGGGGATCCCTGCGGCCGTTCTTGCGCCTCGACGCGGGCAGCGTGATCGTGGCTTGATCCAAATCCACTTCGCTCCAGCGCAGCTGCGTGATTTCGCGCCTGCGGCAGCCGGTGAGCGCCAACAGGAGGAAGCATGCACACGCCGGATCGCCGTCGCGCTCGATCGCCCGGTAGAGCTTCAAAAACTCCGCGTCGCTCAGCCGTCGATGGCGCACGCGCCGGCCACCGGTCACCTTCAATCTATTTCTAAAAGGATTCTGGCAATCGACGCCCTCCTCCAGCGCCGTGCCGTAGTAGCTTGAGCCGATCGCCATGATCTCCGAGCCGGTGCCGGGCTTGACCGCGTGGATCAAGCGCATCACATCGGCTCGCTTGACGGCGGCGACCGGCAGCCGACCTAAGTGATCAATCGCCGCAACCGCTGCCGGGGTGAGCTTCAGGCGCGGAGAGGCGTGGCCCTCGATGTAGTGGCTGGTGATCTGATTGACCTTCTCGGCATAGCGTGGCCGCCAGACCTTCAGCTGAAGCTGCCGCTCGTACCACGCCCGCATCGCGAGGCGCAACGACACATCCGCCCCGGCGGCTGTGACGCCCAAGTATTCGACGAGATAGCCGCGCGCCAGTTCGCGCGCTTCATTAGCGAGAATCTGCGGGTATTTGCGCGCCCCGCCCAGTGGCAACCTTGGTCGCTTGCCATCGCCGGTGCGGCCGGGCTCGACGATGAACGCCGTGCTCGTTCGGCAAAAACGCACTCCGAACTCACGCAGCAAGTCATCGCGCTCGATGATTTGGCCGACCTTCGGCCGTGGGTACTTCTCGATGAACTCATCCGTAATTCTGACTCGCGGTCGCATGGTCTTCCCCGGAGTTCGCGTGTGTGTGGCCTTGCCGCCATTTGTCGCCGAGCGACCGAATCGGTGCCACAACGCGCCGGCACGCGGTCGATCGGATACGAATATCTTACGGGAAGATAAGGGAAAAGAGAAAGGGAGCAAAAAGGAAGGAAGCGGTCAGAACCGCCCCGAGGTCACATCGTGTGCGTGGCTTTATCGCCGGAAACAGCCCCGGCGAGGTAATTCTCGATCTTGGTGCGCGTCTGACCCCGGTCCTGCTCGGAGAACTGTACCCCGATGCCGGCGGTACGCTTGCCCTGCGCACCCTTCGGGGTGACCCAGATGACACGCCCGGCAACGGGCAGCTTCTCATCCTCGCCCATGAGATTCAGCAGCATGAAGACTTCATCGCCGAGTCGATAATTGCTGCTCGTCGGAATGAACAGGCCACCGTTCTGCACATACGGCATGTAGGCCAGATACAAGGCACTCTTGTCCTTGATCGTCAAGGTGAGGAGGCCCGGTTTGTTGATGCCGGATCTCGAATTTGGGTCCTTGGCCATGCTCCCCGATCGGTCCTCTGCCCGTGGCGCTGCGGAATTTCAGGACGCTACGGCGGCCCGCAGGGCGCGCGGCAGCTGCCATAGCAACTGCTCGAGCGCCACAGACCGGTTGATGGAGGTCAGCCGCAGGCTGCGCAACTCGTAGGCGCCCTGCAGCAGCCTGAGCAGTGCTGCAATATTCATGTCTGAACTGGATTCTGGCAAGTGCGCGCCAGTGCGCAGTTCTGGCGATTGGGGCGGCGCTCCGGCCGCTCGATCAATGCACGCTGTGAGCCAGGTCTCAATACAGGTCAGCCGCAGCTCGAAGCTCTCGCCCCGCGCCCATCGTTCAGCGACAGCGGAGATCTCCTCGCGAGCGCCTGCCAGCTCGCGCAACGTGCGGTAGGTGTCCTGCGCCAGCCGTGCGACCTCTGCCGGATCGAGCTCACTGGCCTCCAAAGGGGCATCTCCGATCGCCTCCAGCACGATATTCCAAGGACCCGGTCCCTTGTGGCGCTCGAGCCAACGTATGCTCGCGGTACGGGACGGCGCGTTGATCTGCAGCCGCTGGCAGCGGCTCAGGACTGTTGCCGGCAGACGCGAGGGCACGCTCGCCACCAGAATCAGCATGACCCCGGCGCGCGGTTCCTCGAGCGTCTTGAGCAGGGCGTTGGCGGCATTGGCGTTGAGCGCGTCCGCTGGCGCGATGACCGCTACGGTGGCGCCACCGGCATGCGCGGTCAGTGCCAGCTGTTCGCCGAGCTCGCGGATCTGTTCGACGCGAATCACTTTCGAATCCTCGAGGGGACCCACGGCCAGGAAGTCCGGATGCTGCAAGGCGCGCAGCAAACGGCAGTCGCGACAGCTCCCACAGGGCGGCTGCTCGCCGCGGCAGAGCGCCAGTTGTGCCGCGTAGTGCGCCAGCCACAGTCCCCCGGCCCCGCGCCGATCATGGATCAGCAATGCCGATGGCAAGCGCGCGGCTCGCCGCGCGCGGCGCAGCTGCTCGATCTGTGGCGCGAGCCAGGGTAATTCGGCGTTTGAATCCAGCGCCATGCCTCGAATGCCCTAAAGCAGGTCCGATAAAGCGGCGAGCGCGGCCGCCGTGACGCCGTGCGGCTCGGCCGTGGCATCGAGCAGCCGCACGCGTTGCGGCTCCTCGGCGGCGAGCGCCAGATAGCGCGCGCGCACCCGTTCGAAAAAGCCTCGGCCCTGCTCTTCGAAGCGATCGCTGCTGCCATGGCGCGCCCGGGCGCGAGCCAAACCGACCTCGACCGGCAGATCGAGCAGCAGGGTGCGCTGCGGCCAGAGCTGCGGATGCACTGCCTGGGCCAGGGATTCGATCAATGCCGCAGCGACGCCGCGGCCGGCACCCTGATAGGCCCGTGTGGCATCCGTGAAGCGATCACAGATTACCCACTGTCCCCGATCGAGCGCCGGGCGAATGCAATTCTCGATGTGAATGGAGCGCGCCGCAAACATCAGCAGCGTCTCGGCCGTTGGCCCAATGTGCTCGGGACCGGGCTCGAGTACGAGCGTGCGCAGCCGCTCGGCGAGTGCTGAGCCGCCCGGTTCGCGCGTCAGCAGCACCTCCAGACCCCGTTGGCGCAATGCGCTCTCGAGTGCGCGCGCGAGCGTCGATTTGCCCGCGCCTTCGATGCCCTCGAGGCTGACGAATCGGCCTGCCTGCGTCACGGTGCGCTCGCTCGTTGCGTGTGCACGGCGCCGCTCGGCTTCAACGGCACGCCCAGCTTGCGCAGATAGGCGCGCACCGCCACGTCGTGTTGCGCCAGCGTGGCGGAAAATTGATGTGAGCCGTCGCCGTTGCCCGTGGCGACGAAGTACAGTGCGTCGCTGTCGGCCGGATGCATCGTCGCCTGCAGTGAGGCGGCCCCGGGCAGCGCGATCGGCGTAGGCGGCAGTCCGGCACGCGTATAGCTGTTGTAGGGCGTATCGGTCTCGAGGTCGCGGGTGTGGATCTCGCCGTCATAACGGCTGCCCAGTCCGTAGATGACCGTCGGGTCGGATTGCAGGCGCATGCCACGGCGCAAGCGGTTGACGAACACCGCCGCGACTTTAGGCCGTTCATCTTCGCGGGCCGTTTCCTTTTCGACGATCGAGGCCAGGGCCAGCGCCTCCTCAGGGTTCGACAGCGGCAGATCGGGCGCGCGTGCGTCCCAGGCCTGCGACAGCTCGCGTTGCATGCGATCATAGGCGAGTTCGAGGATCCTGCGATCGCTCGTGCCGGCGGCAAAACGATAGGTGTCGGGGAAAAAGCGCCCTTCGGCGGCCTGGCCTTCGTGCCCGAGCAGGCGCATGAGCTCTGCATCGCCGAGCTCGTGCGTCGCGTGGATCAGGGCTGATTGCGCATCGAGGGCATGACGCAGCTGCGCAAGATTCCAGCCCTCGACGATGGTCAGCTGCTCGAGCACGACCCGGCCGGCTATGAATTGCTCGAGTATTGCGCGCGCGCTCGAATGCGGCGCGATCTCATAGGTGCCGGCCTGAACGCGCGGCCGTTGCCCGTGCAGTCTCAGATACCATTCAACCCAGCGGGCATGCCGAATGGCGCGCTGCTGCTGCAGGCGCTGCAGTATGGCGCGTAGTGGTTCGCCGGCCAGCACCTCGATGCGCACCGGCTCACTGGCGGCGGCCGCACGATCCATGTCGCGATCGAGCGCGAACACAAAGCCGAGCGCCGCGGGCACCGCCAGCGCCGCCAGCGCCGCCAGCGCCAGCAGAGCCTTACGACTGCTCCGCATCGATCAATCCCCGCAGCGCCTGCGCCTGCGCCTGGCAGGACAGCGGCCTGCCTTCCAGCGCGGTTATCGATTGCACGCCCCAGCGTACATTGGTCACGAAGGCCTCCCGCACGCGCCTCAATTCCTCGCTCGCCACGCGGCGCACGAGTACCGGGCTGCCGCTGCGTTCGGCCGCGGCGCAGACCAGCTGCCGCATGACCCCGGCCACGCCGCACTCGCCCAGCGCGGGTGTGAACAATCCGGAATCGTCGCTCAGGAATAAGTTCGACATGCTGCCGCTGATGATGTCCCCGGCACTCGACCGCAGCAGCACCTCTTCAAGCGCGGCATTGCGCATCGCATTTTGCGCCAGCACCTGCTCGAGTCGGTTGAGATGCTTGAGTCCGGCGAGCAGCGGATTCATGCCGAGTCTGACAGGGGAAATAGCAACGCGAAACTCCCGCATCGCCGCTGGGAACGGCGCCGGCCACTCATGTCGCGTGAGGATGCGCGTCGGAGTTTCCTCGCCGGTCGCGGCATAGCCGCGCCGCTGCGCCAGTCCGCGGGTCACGATGAGCTTCAAGATGCAGCGCTCCTGTCCGGCGGCCAGCGCCGTGATCTCCGCGTCCAGGGCATCAAAGGCGTCGAATCGCAGTTGCAGTCGCTGGCATCCGCCGCGCAGTCGCTGCAGATGCATCCAAAGCCAACGCGGCCGTCCGCCGATGCAGCTGATGGTCTCGAAAAGTCCATCGCCGTACTGCAGTCCGCGATCGGCGCTCGAGAGCTGATCGGTGGCGCGACCATTGATCCATGTCATCGCGCTCATGCCGTGGCGCTCAATGGGGCCGCAGCGCAGCGATCATGCCGCGTGCCTTGGCGCGGGTTTCCTGCAACTCCATCTGCCAATCCGAATCGGCCACGATACCGGCGCCCGCGCGAAAAGCCAGCGCCTGCGCATCCAATGTGATGGTGCGTATCAGAATATTGAAGTCCATGCTGCCGTCGTGGTTGATGTAGCCGAGCGCCCCGGTGTACGCCCCGCGCGCCTCGCCCTCCAGCGCGGCGATGATCTGCATGCAGCGGAACTTTGGGCAGCCGGTGATGCTGCCGCCCGGAAACACCGCCCGCAGCACATCGATGGGGTTCAAACCCTCCCGCAGCTCTCCGCAGACATTCGACACGATGTGATGCACATGAGCATAGCTCTCCAAGCCCATGAGCTCATCGGCACGCACGCTGCCGGCGCGACAGATGCGCCCAAGGTCGTTGCGCTCCAGATCGACCAGCATGATGTGCTCGGCGCGCTCCTTGGGATGGGCAATCAGGGCTGCGAGCTCGTGGCGGTCGGCATCGGCGCTACGGCTTCGCGGGCGCGTACCGGCGATCGGCCGCGTCTCGACACGCCCCCCGACGCCTACGCGCACCAGCCGCTCGGGCGAAGAGCACAGCAGGCGCCAGCTCTGAAAGCGCGCCAGCGCTGCAAACGGCGCCGGATTGAGCAAGCGCAGGCGCTCGTAGATTCCCGCGCTGACGCTCTCCAGGGTGGCCGCGGCGGCGGCCGGAGCCAGTAACGCACGCCAGCTGCGCGAGAGATTGGCTTGGTAGATATCGCCGGCTCGAATGTGCTCCAGCGCCGCTGCGACGCGCGCGGCGAAGCGTTCAGGGACCTCCTCTTCGAGCCGCAGCGCGCCCAGCGATGACTGCATACCCGGATCCGACCAAGGCGGTTCGAGCGGCAGCGCTGACAGCGCCGCGTGCACTCGGCGCGGCAGCTGATCCCGCCCGGCCTCGACGACCATCCAGGCTCGGTCGCAGGCATGATCGTATACCAGTGCCGCCGGCACCC
This sequence comes from Steroidobacteraceae bacterium, assembly GCA_035605115.1. GTDB lineage: Bacteria > Pseudomonadota > Gammaproteobacteria > Steroidobacterales > Steroidobacteraceae > FEN-1191. Next base: position 18,793 of record DATNHF010000001.1, read on the forward strand.
GCAGCGCGAACGCCCGCGGCGTCGATAGCGGCGAGAGCGCCGAGGGCAGCGTCAGCTGCGGCTCGATCTCGCCCGCGAGCTCATAGCCGAGATATACGATCCAGCCCCCACGGAACGGTCCCGGCTCGGCATCGGCCGCCGCGGCGCAGGTACCATCGGCAGCCTCGCCGGCGCCGTCGCGCCAGAGCTGTTCGAGCGCGGACAGGAATCCGTGCTCGGCCCGGAAACTGCGTTCGAGGCCGTAGCTGCGCAACGCGCCCCCGCCGTCTTGCCACAGCGCGGCCTCAGGGTAGGCGGCAAGTATTGAATAGCGTCCCAAGGGTCCGGTGGCGGCACTGTCGAACAGCACTGGAAATGAAATCGAGTCGCTGTAGGCGAGGCGCCGCAGATCGGCGGCGCCGGCCGCCAGCGCGCGCCTCTCCAAGCCGCGCGCGTTCACCCGCCGTAACGGCGGAAAACCAGCGTCCCGTTGGTGCCGCCGAAGCCGAAGGAGTTCGAGACTACGGCGTCGATCTTCATCTGCCGCGCCTGGTTCGGCACGTAATCGAGGTCACAGTCCGGATCGGGCGTTTCATAGTTGGTAGTCGGTGGTGCGACCTGATCGCGAATCGCCAGCACGCTGAAGACCGCTTCCAACACGCCGGCGGCGCCGAGCAAATGTCCGGTCATGGACTTGGTGGAGCTGACCGCGAGGCGCGTCGCGTGCTCGCTGAAGGCATGCTTGATGGCAACGGTCTCGGCCCGATCGCCGAGCGGGGTTGAGGTGGCGTGCGCATTGAGGTATTGCACGTCGCTCGGATTGAGCTGCGCATCACGCAGCGCGTTCACCATGGCCAGGCGAGCGCCCGCGCCGTCCTCAGGGGGCGCGGTGATATGGTGCGCATCGCCGCTCATGCCGAATCCGGCCAGCTCGGCATAGATGCGCGCGCCGCGCGCGCGGGCATGCTCGAGCTCCTCGAGCACCATGGCACCGCCCCCATCGCCCAGCACGAAACCGTCCCGATCACGATCCCATGGGCGGGAGGCACGCTGCGGCGCATCGTTGCGGGTCGAAAGTGCCTTTGCCTGGCCGAAGCCCCCGACACCGGTCGGCGTCGTGGCCATTTCGGCGCCGCCTGCCACGATCAGATCGGCATCGCCGTACTGAATCGAGCGCATGCCCAGACCGAGCGCATGCGTCGAGGTGGTACAGGCGGTGACGACTCCGAGATTCGGCCCTCGCAGGCCATAGCGGATCGATAGATGCCCCGAGATCATGTTGATGATGGTCGATGGCACGAAGAACGGCGAGATCTTGCGAGGATTGCAGCCGGAATCAAAGAAGGCTTGCCGTGTCTGCTCGATGGTCCAGAGCCCGCCGATACCCGCACCGGTCACAACGCCGCAGCGATCGCGGTCGAGCCGCTCAAACTCCGCACCCGAATCGGTCACGGCCTGTACGCCAGCGGCGATGCCGTAGTGTATGAACTCATCCAGTCGACGCGCGTCTTTGAGCGACATGTACTGTTCGACGTCGAATCCGCGCACCGCCCCGCCAAAGCGCGTCGGGAACGCTGCGACGTCGAAGCGCGTGATCGGCCCAATGCCGCTTTCGCCCTTCAGTATCGACGCCCAGGCATCGGCCACCGTCCCGCCAACGGGACAGATCAAGCCCATACCGGTGATGACAACTCGGCGCTTGCTCACGAAAGCCTCTGCATCGGCAGTGTCGAACGCACGCGCGTGCGGCAGCCCGGGCAACTCGATCAGGACTTGTTGCGCCGCTCGCTGATGTAATCGATCGCCTGCTGCACGGTGGTGATCTTCTCGGCATCTTCGTCCGGAATCTCGATCTCGAACTCCTCTTCGAGCGCCATGACCAGCTCGACGGTATCGAGCGAATCGGCACCCAGGTCGTCGACGAACGAGGCGGCGTTGGTGACTTGTTCGGCCTTCACACCCAACTGTTCGGCAACAATCGCCTTCACCTGTTGTTCAACGGTGCTCATCTTTTCGTAATCCTCTATCGTGATGACTTAAAGGCCCGCTGAGCTCTCATGACCGGCGGGGCGCATGGGCGGCGTATTGTAGGGGAAGCCTTGAGGCCTCGCCACCTGCGCTTGAGCGCGAGTACTTGATTATTCAGCGTATTTGCGGCAGAGGCTCAAGTGCGTGCTCAGCCCATGTAAAGTCCGCCATTGACGTGCAGGGTCTGGCCGGTGATGTAGCCAGCCTGGCGCGAGGCCAGAAAGGCCACGGTACTGGCCACATCCTCGGCGCTGCCAAAACGCCCGACCGGGATCTGCGAAAGGTATGCGGCGCGCTGCTCATCGGTGAGGGAACGCGTCATATCGGTTTCGATGAAGCCGGGGGCGACAATGTTCACCGTGATGTTGCGCGTAGCCACCTCCTTGGCCAGCGCCTTGGTAAAACCGACCAGTCCGGCCTTGGCGGCGGCATAGTGTACCTGGCCGGCATTGCCGGTCGAACCGACGACCGAGCCGATATTGATGATGCGGCCGCGGCGCTCCTTGAGCATGCGTCGCAGACAGGCTTTGGATAGACGAAACACGGCTGTCAGATTCACCGTCAGCGTCTGCTCCCAATCCTCGCTCTTCATGCGCAAAATCAAGGCGTCACGCGCGATGCCGGCGTTATTGACCAGAATCATTGGCAGACCCTCGGCCCCATCCAGGTTGCTGATCAGCGCATCGGTAGAGGCAGCATCCGCCGCATTCCAGACGGCGCCCCGTCCTCGGATGCCTGCTGCCGCGAGGGCCTCGCCGATCCGCGCTGCACCGTCAGGTGTGGTTGCCGTTCCGATCACTGTTGCGCCCGCGCCGCCGAGGCTCAGCGCAATGGCCCGCCCGATGCCACGCGACGCTCCCGTGACCAGGGCCAAATCTCCATTAAGCATGCGCTACTCCGGATACGACGGTGAGCGCGGCCGCGAGGCTTGCCGGATCCTCCAGCGCGAAGCACTGGGCGCCACGCTCGATGCGCCGGTTCAGGCCGGTCAGGACCTTGCCGGGACCGCTCTCGAGCAGTATTGGGGCAATGCGCAGCAGCGCCCGTACAGTCGCCGGCCAGCGCACGGGACTTGCGAGCTGGCGCACCAGAAGCGCGCGGATGTCCTGCGCATCGTCGTGCTCGGCGGCATCGACCGCACTGATATAGCGGCAGTTCGGGCGATGCACTTCAATCTGCGCCAAGCGCTGCTCGAGCTTGTGCGCGGCTGCGCGCATGAGGCTCGAATGTGCCGGCACGCTGATTGGCAGCAGTTGCGATCGTCTGGCGCCGCGCTCCTTGGCGAGCAGCAGCGCTCGCTGCACAGCGCTCGCATGACCTGCGATGACGATCTGGCCCGGAGAGTTGTAATTGACCGCCTCGACCACCTGGCCCTGTCCCGCCGCAGCGCAAATTGCCTCGACCTGATCATCCTCGATGCCCAGCACGACTGCCATCGCGCCGTGCCCTTCGGGCACGGCCTGCTGCATGATCTGGCCGCGGAAGTGCACCAATCGCACGGCATCCTCGAACTGCATCGCTTCCGCGCAAACCAGCGCCGCGAACTCCCCGAGGCTGTGGCCGGCGACCGCGGCAGGGGCTGGGCCGCCCTGCTGCCGCCAGATTTCCGCCGTGACCACGTCGGCCACGAGCATCGCGGGTTGAGTGATCTCGGTGCTGTTGAGACGCTCGGCCGGACCGCCCGCGACCACTGACCACAGGTCGAAACCAAGCGCTGCGGAGGCCCGCGCAAACATCGAGTGCACCGATGCATGCTCGGCGCCGAGCGCCGCGAGCATGCCGACGGACTGTGAGCCTTGGCCGGGAAACACCAGTGCGATCGACATTTTGAGCAGCCCCGCGGTGCGAAGCAAAGAACTGCTGAATTATAGCGACTTCGGATGCTGCCGCGGGAGCGTCGCGCCCAGTAGCCCGCCGAGCGCACCGAACAAATGCGCCTCGGCAACCAACGGCATGTCGAGCGCGAATACGCTCACACCACTGTGCTGCTCGTAGATGAGCTTGACGATCAGCAGCAGCAGCAGCGCCGCTCCCAACCCATCGCCGCGACGATACAGTGCCAGAGCTCCTGCCGCGAGCGCGCCGTGCAAGGCTCCCGAGGCACCGAGATACCACTCAACCGCCGGGCGCAGCAACCACAGCCCCAGATCGATTGCGGCGCAGGCAGTGAAAAGAATCCAGAGCCAGCGTTGCGGCGAGTACTCGCGCGCAAATAGCATCCACAGCAATATCAGCCCGGCGCAATTGAGCAGCGCGTGCCCGAGACCCAGATGCACAAAATGCGCGCTCAGCAGGCGCCACCATTGGCCGTGGGCGAGCGCGAGGCGTTCGTAGCGCAGGCTTTCGCGGCCGGCGTCACCGAGCGCGCACAACGACATCAGCCAAGCCAGCGCCGCGAGCAATGCCGCGCCGTAACGACCGTCGCAATTCGCCGACCGAAGCCAAGATTGTGAGGCGGCGTCAGTTCTTAGGAGCTTCATTTGTTATCATTGGAAGATCGGTAGGTTAGGCCCATCACATCGCCCGCAGCGAATTCCATGAACGCCATCATCAAGCCTAGCAAGTTGTGCCCTACGCCGCGCGCGCAGCGCGGCTTTACACTCATCGAAATCATGGTCGTGGTCATCATCATTGGCTTGTTGGCCGCCGTGGTCGTGCCGCAGTTCCTCGGGCGCGTGGACGACGCGCGCGTTGCCAAGGCGAAGCAGGATATTCAAGCGCTGGATACCGCGCTGACCATGTTCAAGCTCGATAATTTCGTGTACCCGACGGCCGAGATGGGGCTGCAGGCGCTGGTGACCAAGCCGAATGATCCGACGATCAAGAACTGGCGCGCCGGCGGCTATCTCAAGCGGCTCAACAAGGATCCCTGGGGGAACGACTACCAATACCAGATCCCGGGCACGCACGGCGAGTACGATCTGTTCTCATTTGGCGCCGATGGCCAGCCCGGCGGCACGGGTGTGAACGCCGACATCGGTAATTGGAATCTCGACAACTGATTCTGAGCGGGTCGACATCCGTGGAGCCCCTAGCGAGTCGAGGGCCCCGGTGCCCCGCACAGCGTGGCTTTACGCTGCTCGAGATCATGATCGTGGTCGTGATCATCGGCATTATCGTGATCGGCGCCGTCCTGAGCCTCGGTGCCACCGGCAAGGACAGCGCGCTCGAGCAGGAGCGCGATCGACTTTCCGCATTGATCGCTTACGTGCGGGAACGCGGCGCAATGCTGACGCTCGAATACGGTATTCGCTGCGGCCAGCACGGTTATCGGTTCGTCTTCTACGACAATCGTCTGATGCAATGGAAACCGGAGACCGTCGATGACACGCTGCGTCCGCGCCGCCTGCCTGCCGGTCTGCAATTCCGGCTGCTGATCGAGGGCCGACCGATCGTGCTCGACGACAAGGCATTGAAGATCAATACCACGGCCACGACGCCGCCGGGCGGCACGACATCGCT
>DATNHF010000002.1:0-11424 GCA_035605115.1 Steroidobacteraceae bacterium
AGGCGCGTGCGAGCCATATCGAGCCTACGAGTCCTGCGCACGGTGCAGGCGCGGCCGCGCTTGTTCATTGCCATCGCGTGGGCGGTGGCGGTCGGCATGCTGCTGCCGAGCACGCTCGGCGTGCATCCCGTGACGCGCCTGTTGATCGCCTGGAATGCCGGCACGGTGCTCTATGTGGCGCTGGCCGCGACCATGATGCTGCGTTCCTCGAGCCAGAAAATGCGCTACCGCGCGCAGCTGCAGGACGATGGCCAGCTCGCGATCCTGATGCTCGCTTGCCTGGCGGCGATCGCAAGTCTCGCGGCCATCGCCGTCGAGCTCGCGCTCTCCAAGGACAGTCACGGCTTCCTCAAAGTCGCGCACATCGCGCTCGCGGGCTGCACGGTGCTGTCCTCCTGGGCGTTTATCCAGATGATGTTCGCCTTGCATTACGCGCACGACTACTACGCTGCCACCTGCCGCGGCCGCACCCCCGGGCTGCGCTTTCCGGACGACGACAATCCGGACTACGGCGATTTCTTCTACTTCTCGGCGATCATCGGCACCTCCGGCCAGACCGCCGACGTGGCCTTCAGCTCCAAGCCCATGCGCCGCATTGGCTCGTTGCACTGCATCCTGGCGTACCTCTTCAACACCACCGTACTGGCGCTGCTGATCAACATGGCCGCGAGCCTGCTGTAACCCGGCCAGGCTCGTGCGCGCCGCACGCGGCGGCGCGCTGGCCGGGGCGCGGGGCGGCGCGTTTCAGTTGCGATTATTGCCGCCGAGCAGATCGCCGAGCAGTCCGCCGATCGCGGCGGTACCGGCCACATTGCCCAGCGCGCTGCCCGATCCGGTGTGCACGCCGGTGTGCGGCAGGTAGCGGCCGATCTCTTCGGCCAGATTCATGATGGGCATGCTCTGCAGCCAGATATGACCCGGCCCGGTCAGCGTGGCGAGAAACAGGCCCTCGCCGCCGAACAGGATGTTGCGGAAACCGGGCACGAGCTGGATGTCGAACTGCACCGTCGGCTCCTGAATGCCCACATGGCCGGCGTGCACGAGCAGCCGCTCGTGTGGCGCCAGCTGCCGCTCGATGACTTCACCGGAAAGGTCGAGCCAGACCGTGCCGGGTCCCGTGAGACGCTGCAGGATGAAGCCCTCGCCGCCGAAGAAGCCGGCGCCGAGGCGCTGCTGCCAGGCGATCTCGAGCGCCACCGATTTTTCGGCGCAGAGGAAGCTCTCCTTGCGACAGATCAGCGATTCGTGCGCCGCGAGCGTGCGGGCGATGATCGTGCCCGGGAAGCGCGGCGCGAACGCGATGTGGCCGGCCACCTGGGCGGTGAATTCGGTGATGAAAAAGCTGCCGCCGCTCAAAGAGCGGCGCAGCCCGGCGAACAGGCCGCCACCGGTATGCGTGTTCATCTGAATCGTGTCGGACATCCAGGCCATGCAATTGGTCTGGCTGTATAGGGTCTCGCCCTCAGCCAGATCGACAGCCACGGTCTGCATGGTCGTGCCGGAGATCTCGAATCGCATGTGCGCACCTCGATGTGGGGCGACCATGCTCGATCCGCTTGTCGGCACCGTCAAGCGCAGGCGCTGCGGCAATGCGCGCTGCACATAACCGCACCGATGGGAGCTGATTCGTCGTATTGCGCTGCAACCGGCCGCGCAGCCAGCTCCATCAACGCGTAACCTTGAGGCACGATCCTGTTGGCACGTCAATTGCAGCCCCATACATGCAGACAGCGTCGCTTCGGTTTCTCAAGACATTTCATATCGCTGGCAAGCGCGGCGGCTTCAAGGCCGCGGCTGCAGAGCTCTGTGTGACCGCCTCGGCCGTGAGTCACCCGATGTGTCCGATATCGCGCCGAACCGGGAGCACTCGGCCGACGTTGACGTGCTGCAACTTTTAGGTGCCTGCCGGTGTAGTGACTTGCAAGGGGATTAGCCTTCGCTGTAGAGTGAACGTTCATTCACCACCTGTCCGGATGTTCGCTTCGCTAAGGCGGACGCTCCGTCCGGCGCTCGATTAGTTTAAGAACGCTAGCGCGTTGCATCACGGGTGTCGCATGCGTCAAATTCATCTTGCACCAAGCGGTTGCGCCGCGCTGCTGTTGGCGGCGCTGTTACAGCTGTCCGCCTGCGGCGGCGGTGCGCCGCCGGGCGGCATGCCCCCCGGCAATTTCACGCCGCAGGTCACCGTCGTGACGCTCAAGGCGCAGTCCGTGACGCTGACGCGCGAACTTCCCGGCCGCACCAACCCCTATCTCGTGGCCGAGGTGCGTCCGCAGGTGAGTGGCATCGTCAAGAAGCGCCTGTTCACGGAGGGCGCGCTGGTTCAGGCCGGCCAGCCCTTGTATGAGCTCGACGACGCAATCTATCGGGCGCAGCTCGACAGCGCCCAAGCGTCGCTGTCGAAGGCGCAAGCGACGCTCGCGGCGGCGAAGCTCGCCGCCGATCGCTCGCGCGAGCTCATTAAGACCGACGCTGTGAGCGCGCAAGATAATGATAATGCCATCGCCGCCTTCGGGCAGGCGCAGGCCGATGTGTCGGGCGCCAAAGCCGCCGTGGCCAACGCGGCCGTGAATCTTGCCTACGCGCACCTCGTGGCGCCGATCTCGGGGCGCATCGGTAAATCCGCCGTGACGCAGGGCGCGCTGGTCACGGCCGATCAAACCGCGGCCATGGCGACGGTCCAGACGCTCGATCCGATTTACGTCGATGTCAATCAGGCCTCGAGCGAATGGCTCAAGCTCAAACAGGAGATCGACAGCGGACGGGCTCAGTCGGGCGCGGCCGAGTCGCCGGTGAAGATCGTGCTCGCGGACGGGCGCACCTACGCCCACACGGGTCGACTGCAGTTCGCCGACGTCACGGTGGATCCGACCACGGGCGATTTCTCATTGCGCGCCATCGTGCCCAATCCCAATGGGGAGTTGCTGCCGGGCATGTACGTGCGCGCGATTGTGGATGAGGGTGTGTTGCCGCAGGGCGTGCTCGCGCCGCAGCAAGGCATTCTGCGCGACCCGAAGGGCAATGCCAGCGCGCTCGTGGTCAGCGCCCAAGGCAAGGTCGAGCCGCGCGCCGTCAAAGTCACGCGCACGATCGGCGATCAGTGGCTCATTGATGAGGGCCTCGCTGCGGGCGACCGGCTGATTGTCGAAGGCTTGCAGAAGGTGCAGCCGGGCATGGCCGTCAAGGCCATCGAGGCGAGCGAGGGCGTTGCCGGCACGCCGGCGACGGCCGAGCCGGACGCGAAGGCCGGCTCGGTGGCGCCAGCCGCCCACAGCAGCGCTTCGAGCGCCGCTGCTCACTAAAGCTCGAGACCGCGCGATGTCACGCTTTTTCATCGATCGCCCGATCTTCGCCTGGGTCCTGGCCCTGATCATCATGCTGGTCGGGGCGCTGGCGATCACGCGTCTGCCGATTGCGCGCTATCCCACGATCGCGCCGCCGGCGGTCAACATCACCGCCTCGTATCCGGGCGCCTCGGCGCAGACGGTCGAGCAGTCGGTGACGCAGATCATTGAGCAGAACATGACGGCGCTCGACGGCCTGCTCTATATGCAGTCGGTCAGCGACAGCGCCGGCAATGTCACGATCACGCTGACGTTTGCGAGCGGCATCAATCCGGATATCGCGCAGGTGCAGGTGCAGAACCGGCTGCAGCAGGCGACGCCGCTGCTGCCGCAGATCGTACAGCTGCAGGGCATCTCGGTCACCAAGAGCACCGGCAGCTTTCTGCTCGCGACCGGCTTCGTCTCGGACGACGGCAGCATGAGCGGCGGGGACATCAGCGACTGGCTGGCCACCAACGTCGTCGAAGCCGTGAGCCGCGTGCAGGGTGTCGGCAGCGTGGAGCTCTTCGGCGCCAAGTACGCCATGCGCATCTGGCTCGACGCCGACAAGCTCAACGCCTATGCATTGACCGCGGTGGACGTAACCGCGGCCGTGCAGGCGCAGAATGCCCAGATCTCGATCGGCCAGCTCGGTGGCACGCCCTCGGTGGCGGGCACGCAGCTCAACGCCACGATCACGGCGCTCGGGCGACTGCAAACGCCCGAACAATTCGGCAACATCGTCCTGCGCAGCAACCCTGAGGGATCGACCCTGCGGCTGCGCGACGTGGCGCGCGTCGAGTTGGGTATGGCCGACTACGGCTTCAAGGTCAAGTACAACGGCAAGCCGGCGTCCGGCATGGGCATCACCCTGGCGACGGGCGCGAATGCGTTGCGCACGGTGCAATCAGTCACGGAACTGCTCAAGAGCATTGAGCCGCAGATGCCGCACGGTCTGCGGGCCGTCAATGCGCTCGACACGACCCCTTATGTGCGCAAGTCCATCAAGGAAGTCATCAAGACGCTGCTCGAGGCCATCACGCTGGTATTTCTCGTGATGCTGATTTTTCTGCAGGACATCCGCGCAACCCTCATCCCAACCATCGCCGTGCCGGTCGTGCTCATGGGCACGTTTGCGGTGCTTGCGGTCGCGGGCTTCTCCATCAACATGTTGACCATGTTTGCGGTCGTGCTCGCCATCGGCCTGCTGGTCGATGACGCCATCGTCGTGGTCGAAAACGTCGAGCGGCTCATGGCGGACGAGGGCTTGTCGCCGGTCGAGGCAACGCGCCGCTCGATGGATCAGATCACGGGCGCATTGATTGGTATCGCAACCGTGCTGTCGGCGGTGTTCATCCCGATGGCGTTTCTGGCCGGCTCGACTGGCGTGATCTACCGCCAGTTCTCGATCACGATCGTCTCGGCCATGGTGCTGTCGGTCATTGTCGCGATCGTGCTCACACCGGCGCTGTGCGCGACCTTGCTGCGGCCCATCTCGAAGGGCGGCCATTATTCCAACCGCGGGTTATTCCGCTGGTTCAATACCACCTTTGATCGCAGCAGCCTGCGCTACCAGGGCGTCGTTGCGCGACTCATTGCGCGGCCCTGGCCGTACATGCTGGTGTACCTGGCGCTCGCATCCCTCATGGGCCTGCTGTTCCTGCGACTGCCGACCGCCTTCCTGCCCGATGAGGACCAGGGTTTCATCTTCACTCTGGTGCAGACGCCGGTCGGCGCCACGCAGGAGCGCACCATGCGTGCGCTCGATAAGGTGCAGGATTATTTCCTCACGCAGGAGAAGGAGGCGGTCAAGTCGATCTTCACGGTCGCGGGCTTCAGCTTCAGCGGCACGGGTCAGAACGCGGGCACCGGCTTCGTGCTGCTCAAGGACTGGGAGGAGCGCAAATCCCCGGCGCTCGCTGTCCAGACCATCCAAATGCGCGCCTACGGCGCGCTCGCACAGATCAAAGACGCCCTGGCTTTTGCCTTCGCCCCACCGCCCGTCAATGAGCTCGGCAACTCGGAGGGCTTTGATTTCTTCCTCAAGGACGACAACGGCCAGGGGAATGCGGCCCTGATCGCGGCACGCAACCAGTTCCTGTTCATGGCCTCGAAGGACAAGCTGCTCGCCAACGTGCGGCCCAATGGCCAGGAAGACGCGCCGCAGTTCCGGCTCGACATCGATGCGCAGAAGGCGAGCTCGCTGGGTCTGTCGATGTTGGATGTCGACAACACGCTCTCGGTGGCTTGGGGTGGCCGCTATATCGACGACTTCATCGACCGCGGTCGCGTCAAGCACGTCATTCTGCAGGCCGATGCACCGTTTCGCATGGTGCCTGAAGACTTTTCCCGTTGGTACGTGCGCAACAGCCAGGGCCACATGGTTTCGACCGCATCGTTCGCGAGCGGGCACTGGGAATATGGCTCGCCGCGCCTGCAGCGCTTCAACGGCGCCGCTGCCATGGAGATCAACGGCGCGGCCGCGCCGGGTGTGAGTTCGGGCGACGCGATGAAGGAAATCACCACGCTCGTGGGCAAACTTCCACGGGGCTTCTCGATCGACTGGACGGGGGAGTCCTACCAGGAGCGCGCCGCGGGTGCGCAGACGCCGCTGCTCTATGCGCTGTCGCTGGTGGTGGTGTTCCTGTGTCTGGCGGCGCTCTATGAGAGCTGGTCGATACCGACGGCGATTTTGCTGGCCGTGCCGCTCGGCGTCATCGGCGCGGTGCTTGCCACGACGGCGCGTCAGCTCGAGCGCGACATCTACTTCCAGGTCGCCATGCTCACGACCATAGGACTTGCGAGCAAGAATGCGATCCTGATCGTCGAGTTCGCGAAAGCGAACGTCGAACAAGGCCTGGATGTCATCACGGCGACCATGCACGCCGTGCGCGACCGATTGCGGCCGATTCTCATGACCTCGCTGGCATTCGGCCTCGGCGTGTTGCCGCTGGCGGTTGCGACCGGCGCCGGCGCCGGCGCGCAGCGCGCGATCGGTACCGGCGTGTTTGGCGGCATGCTGGCCGGCACTTTCCTCGGCATCTTCTTCATTCCGGTGTTCTTCGTGACCGTGCAGCGCATATTCCACAGTCTGCCCGACGAACCCGATCACGGCGCTGCGCCGACGGCGCCTGCAATGTCGGTGCCGCCCGGCTCACCGGCTGCCGCGCCGCGCTCGCCGCCGTTGCCTTCGGGCGGAGGCCAACCATGATGAGCCCCGTGCGCACTCGCTGCCGGTCTGCGGGTGCGCCGGGCGTTGCTGCCGCGCTGATCGGTCTGGCAGCGCTCGGCCTCACGGGCGGCTGCACGATGGAGCCGCGCTACCGGCAGCCGAGCCTGCCGGTGCCCGATCAGTGGCCAATCCCCGCCACCGCGGCGCCGAGCGGCGCAGCCGCGAGCGCGACAGCGGCCGCGGCGGCAACGGCCACGACAGCGCCCGAGAGCCCAAGCGCACCGGCGCCGGCGGTAGCCGAGGCCAGAACGCTGGCCGTGCGCGATATCGGCTGGCGCGACTTTTTCGCCGATCCGCGGCTGCAGCAGCTCATCGCCGCGGCGCTGGTCAACAACCGCGATCTGCGCGTGGCAGTGCTCGACATCGAGCAGGCACGCGCGCAGTACCGCATTCAGCGCTCGAATGAATTTCCGTTCCTGGATGCCAGCGCCTCGTTCACGCGCGAGGAGTTGCCGCCGGCCCTGACCTTCAGCACGGCCTCGTTCACCAGCAGCATTTATGAGGCCGGTATCGGGGTCGCTTCCTACCAGATCGACCTCTTCGGCCGCGTTCGCAGCCTCACGCATGCCGCGCTCCAGCAGTATTTCGCGCAGGAGGAGTCGCGGCGCGGCGCGCAACTGAGCCTCATTGCCGAGATCGCCAACGCTTATCTGACCTTGGCCTCCGACCGCGATCTGCTGCGACTCGCGCAGCAGACGCTCGAGAGCCAGGAACATTCGTACCGGCTCGCACAGCAAAGCCACGACGCCGGAACCACCTCCGGGCTCGATCTCGCGCAGGCGCATACCACGGTCGAGCAGGCACGCGTGGACGCGGCGCGCTATGAAGGCAACGTCGCGCAGGACATCGATGCGCTGACCCTGCTGGTCGGTGCGCCGCTGGATCCCGCCTGGCTCCCCGAGTCGTTCGATGCCAAGACGATGGGGCTGCAGGCATTACCGGCGGGGCTGCCCTCCGAGGTGCTGCTGCGCCGGCCCGATGTGCTCGCGGCCGAGCATGCGCTGCGTTCCGCCAATGGCAATATCGGCGCGGCGCGTGCCGCGTTCTTCCCCAGCATCGCCCTGACCGCGAACGTCGGCTCGGCGAGCATAGATCTGTCGCACTTGTTCAAGCCCGGCAGCGAAGTCTGGCAATTCGAGCCGCAGATCACCGTGCCAATCTTTCATGGCGGGGAGCTCGTCGGCAATCTCAAGCTCGCCAAGGTGAATCAGCAGATCGCCGTGGCGCAGTACGAAAAGGCCATTCAGATGGGCTTTCGCGAGGTGGCCGACGCACTCGCGTTGACCGCAACCCTGAATCGCCAGCGCGCCGCGCAGGAAGCCCTGGTCGCCGCCACCGCGCGCACCTACGAGCTCTCGCAGCAGCGCTACAAGGCCGGCCGCGACAGCTATCTGAACGTGCTCGTCTCGCAGCGCAGCGATTACTCGGCGCAGCAGGCACTCATCGCCACGCGGCTGGCCGAGCAGAGCAATCGCGTGAGCCTCTACGAGGCGCTCGGCGGCGGCTGGCGCGAGCAGAGCCCCGCGGACGCGCAGCCGTGAAAGAACTCGATCCGTTGATATCCTCGGGCTCAGCGGCTAGCGCGCGCTCGCCGCTCGCAAAGGCGCGTGCGGCGAGGCAGCGCGAGCGCATTCTCGATGCGGCCGAGCTCTGCTTCATCAAGAGTGGTTTTCACGCCGCCAGCATGGCGCACATCGCGCAGACCGCCGGAATGAGCCAGGGGCTCATCTATCGCTATTTCGACAGCAAGAGCGCGATCGTCAAGGCGATCATTGCGCGCCATCTCGAATCCGACCAATACAAGATGATCGGACGCCTCAACAGTGTCGAGGACGTGAGCCGCGCCATTCTCGAGACCTTCGAGTGCTGGCGCCGCCGCGACGATCCCAAGATGAATGCCGTGCTCATGCTCGAACTCACGGCCGAATCGACCCGCGATCCTGAAATCGCGCGCGCCGTGCGCAGCAAGGACCGGATGATCGGCGCGCAGATCAGCCAGGCCGTGCGCCGCAGCGCCCGCTCGCGCGGTGTCCGGCTCAGCGCAGCGGCGATGCGCAGCCGCGCCGTGTTGCTGCAATCGCTGGTCGAAGGCTTGGCGCTGCGCGTCGTGCGCGACCCGAAGCTGCAGCGCGCCACGTTGAAGCCCGCGCTCGATGCGATCATCACCGTGCTCATGAGCTGAATAGGGCTGCAGCGGTGTCCAAGCTTGCGCAAGCGTTGATCCACTGGCACGCCGCGCACGGCCGGCACGATCTGCCGTGGCAGTTCGAGCCTACGCCCTACCGCGTCTGGGTCTCCGAGATCATGCTGCAGCAGACACAAGTCTCGACCGTCATCGACTACTACCGGCGCTTCATGCAGCGCTTTCCCGATGTGCAGTCGCTGGCTGCAGCGCCGCTCGATGAGGTGCTGCATCTGTGGTCCGGGCTCGGCTATTACTCGCGTGCGCGCAATCTCAAGCGCGCCGCCGAGCGAATAGTGGGCGAGTATCATGGCAAACTGCCCGACTCGCGCGATGGGCTGGCGGAGTTGCCCGGCATTGGTCGCTCGACCGCCGCGGCTATCCTCGCGCTGACCGCGGATCGACGCGAGGCGATCCTCGACGGTAATGTCAGGCGCGTGCTGTCACGGGTTTTCGGCATTGATGGCGAGCCCGACGCAGCGGCGAGCGTGCGTGCGCTCTGGGCACGCGCCGAGGAGTGCACGCCCGACGCAGACATCGCCGTCTACACGCAGGCCATCATGGATTTCGGCGCAACGCTCTGTACGCGCCACCAGCCGCGCTGCCCGCAGTGTCCGTTGCAGACTCAGTGCACGGCGCACGCCACCGGCCGGGTGCAGGAACTGCCCGCGCCGCGGCGGCGCGCCGCGCGCCGGACCCGCCATACCGTCATGCTGCTCATCGTTCGCCACGATCAGCAGATCCTGCTGCAGCGCCGGCCGTCATACGGAATCTGGGGCGGGCTCTGGACACCGCCGTCCTTCGACAGCGTGGCGGCCGCCGAGCAGTTCTGCAGCGCCACACTGCGTCATGCGCGGCTCGAACGCAGCCCCTTGCCCGTTCTCAAGCACGGCTTTACGCACTTCGATCTCGAGATCACGCCGGTGCGCGCCCGTTGCGACGGCCTCGCCGGGGTCTTGGAAGGCGCCGAGATCCTCTGGTATAACGCCCGCGACCCGGCACGCATTGGGCTGCCGGCACCCATCGCGACACTGCTGTCCAACTCGAGCGCTATCGATCCATGAGCCGCACCGTGCATTGTGTCCTGCTTCAGAGCGACGCGCCCGGACTGGACCGCCCGCCGTACCCCGGCGCGCTGGGCCAGCGAATTTTCGAGAACGTTTCCAAGGAGGCGTGGGAGCGCTGGCGGCGGCATCAGATCATGCTGATCAACGAGTACCGGCTGACACCGGTCGAGCCGAAGGCGCGCAAGTTCCTCGAAACCGAGATGGAAAAGTTCTTCTTCGGCGGCGGATCGTCCGCGCCCAAGGAATTTGTGGAGCCGGGGAAGGGGTGAGGCGGGCGCGAGGCCGGCCAGTTCCGCTAAGAGTTGACGCTCGAGCGGCCGGACCGGTCTAATACGATTTATTCCAGCATCAGCGGCCAGGTAGCTCAGTTGGTAGAGCAGCGGACTGAAAATCCGCGTGTCGGTGGTTCAATTCCACCCCTGGCCACCATGAATGCCCTTATTTTCCTACGACTTGCAATCGGGCTGTGCCGCGGAAATCCGGTGGTTGTGCCGCATTTGTGCCGTGACTTTCCGTGTTGCCGGCGTAGACCGCCAGATGCTCCGCGGCCAGGTGCGCGTAACGCCGCACCATCTTCTCGGTTTCCCATCCTGCGAGCTCCTGTAACGCAAAGAGCGGTGTTCCGCCCTGCACGTGCCAGCTCGCCCACGTGTGCCTCAGATCGTGCCAGCGAAAGTCCTCGATACCCGTGCGCTTGAGCGCCTTGTACCAGGCCGCCGTGCTGACCTGCTTGATGGGTTGACCTTCGTAGGTAAACACCCGAACTGGATGTTTGCCTCTCTGCGCCCGAACGACCTGCATTGCCGAGTCGTTGAGCGGCACAGCCATGGCCTTCCTGGCCTTTGCTTGGTCCGGATGAATCCAGGCGAGCTTGCGTGACAGGTCGATCTGCTCCCAGGTCAGCCCCGTCACGTTCGCTGCACGCAGTCCGGTTGCCAGCGTGAAGTTCGCCATGTCGCGCAGATGGGGCGGCAGCTCGCGTAGCAGCGTCCGCGCCTGGTGCCGGTTCAAGAATCGTATGCGCCGTGTCGGCTCTTTGAGAAGCCGCACCGCCGGCGCGCGATCGAGCCATTCCCAGTCGCGAGCGCATTTGCGCAGGATCGCCCGAACCAGAGCGAGCGTCCGGTTTACAGTCCCGTCTTTGCATCCGTCTGCTCGTTTTGCTTCGGTGATCGCATCGATCAATGCCCGATTGATACTCTCGAGTTCTCGATTGGCCAGGTAGCGATCAAGCCAACGCAGCTTTTCTTTATCGTCCTCGAGCGATGTCTTGTGGGATTGCTCTCGGAGCCAACGAACCGCTGCGTCCTGCCAGAGTCACCTTGGCCGATCTCCAAGCTTTTGTAACCGGCAGACCTCGCTTTTCAGCTTGTCGTGCAGTTCTTGCGCCTGGGCCTTGTTGCCGGTCTCAGTAGATCGTCGTACTCGCTTACCACTGGGGGTGGCGATGTCGATCCACCAGACCGAACCGCGCTTTCTAAGTGACATACAGCCTCCTGTGAGGTCACTTGCAGCGCTTGCCGTCTCACAGGATACAGCGAGCGCACGAACTCAGCGAGATCGATCTCGAGGAACACCCAGCGCCGGCCAGTCTTCGCTCCCGGAATGAGCCCGCGCTTC
>DATNHF010000003.1:0-4304 GCA_035605115.1 Steroidobacteraceae bacterium
CATTGGCGGCTACCCCTAATGTCCGCAAGTGCCGCGCGAATTCCCGGCGCCATTCGCGAAGGGTGGCTTTCCGGATGTGCAATCGGATTCCCTGCTCACTGACTGCCTTATCGCACGTCAGCAACTGCAGCTTGTTCAGACCGTGATGAGATCACCTTCGAGGTCACGCACCCGTTCCATCCCCTACGCGGTAGCCGCTGGGTATTGAGGAACCAGGGTCAGAGCTGGGGCGAAGAACGGGTGATGTACCTTGACGCGCAGGGCCGACTGCGCGGGATGCTGCTGTCGTGGACCAGTCTGGGAGGCATGGATCCCTTTGCGCAGGCCTCCGCCGGAAGGTCGTGGTGGCGAGCGGACGATTTGCTCGATCTGGCGGCGCTGGTGAGTGAGATCACTCAGCGAGTGCAGCGATGATCGCGTCAGGCAAATTATGCCGCATATGTAATCTAATAAATGCCGCATTGATGGCTCAAGATAGGATGCATCACGCCATAGTTCTGCATATTTTTGCTGATTTATCTATAGATAATCATCCGCACTGGCTTTACCTGAAGTCATATGCGGCGTATAGTACATTACGTAATGGGAACAGACTGAGCCTCAATGCCGCCACGGGACCGCAAGATCGAGCTGCTCCGGCGGGAGGGTGCCCTGAACCGCCGCCCGGAGCGGGTGCGCGCCCCCTGGTTCCTGGGCAACCGCTTCTTCGACGCCCGCGATCTGGTACAGGTCAAGTACGAGATGTTGCGCCGTGTGCGGGTGGAGGGGGCCGACAAGGCTCACGCTGCCGCCCTCTTCGGCCTCTCCCGCCCGACGTTCTATCAGGCCGAAGCGGACTTTGCCCGCGCAGGACTTGCCGGGCTCATCGCCAAACCACGCGGTCCGAAGAGCGCCCACAAGTTGACCCCACAGGTCATGGCGTTCATCGAGGCGCGCCTGGCGAGGGAGAGCGTACCGGGAGCACGCGCGCTGGCGCGCGAGTTGCGCAGCGAGCTCGGCATCACGGTTCATCCCCGCAGTATCGAACGCGCCCTGGCGCGGAAAAAAAAACGGCACAGCCTCCCCGCTCCCTGACCCTGCCCCCGCAAGCACTCGCTCTCTACGAGCGCTTGCGCTGCGAGGTGCTGGCCGGTCAGGCGTGCTGCGAAGGCCTGGGCGCCATTGTCTATCACGGCCTGATCCGTGGACTATCCTTGCTCTCCAGCCCAGGCGCCCCGTCCGTGGCGCCGGCCGCTACAGCCCGAACGGTGCCCAACGTGCGCACCGATCCGCAGTTCCTGCACGTGCTGGCCAACATGGTCCTACAGACCCATCAGGAGCTGACCCATGTTTACTGAGACCCCGCAGAAGGTCCGCCCGGAGCATCTGCGGCGCGATGCCTTCTTGTACGTTCGCCAGTCGACGCTGCGGCAGGTGTTCGAAAACACCGAGAGCAGTCAGCGCCAGTATGCCCTGCGCGAGCGGGCCGCAGCCCTGGGCTGGCCCCTTGAGCGTATCCACACCATCGACAGTGATCTGGGTATCTCAGGTGCCCATGCCGAGAACCGCGACGGCTTCCAGCACCTGGTCAGCGAGGTTGCGCTCGGCCATGCCGGGATCGTCCTCGGGCTCGAGGTCTCGCGCCTGGCGCGCAACAACGCCGACTGGCACCGCCTGCTCGAACTGGCAGCGCTCACTCAGACGCTGATCCTGGACGAGGATGGCGTTTACGATCCGGCTCACTTCAACGACCGGCTATTGCTGGGCCTGAAGGGCACGATGAGCGAGGCGGAGCTGCATGTACTGCGGGCGCGTCTTCTCGGCGGACAGCGCAGCAAAGCGCGCCGTGGTGAGCTCGTGATGGGGCTGCCCATCGGGCTGGTCTACGACTGCCTCGGAGCCGTCATCCTCGACCCGGATCAGCAGATCCAGCAAGCGCTACGGCTTGTCTTTGACAGCTTCCGCGAGTCGCGCTCGGCCAGCGCCGTCGTGCGCCGCTTCAACCGCGAGCACCTGCGCTTCCCGCGTCGTATCCGTCACGGTATCGGCCGCGGCGAGGTGCTCTGGGGCACCCTGCAGCAAGGTCGGGTGTCTCAGCTCCTGCACAACCCGCGTTATGCCGGAGCCTATGTGTATGGGCGCACGCGCCAGATGCGCGCTGCAAACCTTACGTCCCGGCGCACGCTCAGGGTCGCACGCAACGAGTGGCCGGTGCTCATCAAGGATGCCCATCCGGGGTACATCGACTGGGAGGAGTTCGAACGCAACCTCGCGACGCTGCGTGCCAACACCGACTCCTTCCGTGCCGGATCGCGCGGACGCATGCCACGTGAGGGCAGCGCACTGCTGCAAGGACGGGTTCTGTGCGGGCGCTGCGGGCAGAGGATGCGCGTACGCTATCAAAAGGTCACCACCACGCTTGCCCCCTATTACATTTGCTCGGAGGAAGCGGTTCGTCGCGCCGGCACGCTGTGTCAATCGATCCGCGGCATCGATGTCGATGCCGCGGTCGCAGGGCTTCTGCTTCAGAGCCTTGCACCAGCGACGATCGAGATCGCGATCGCCGTGCAGGATGAGATCGCCGGGCGCATCGAGCAGGCCGATCAACTGCGCCGATCGCAGCTCGAGCGGGCTCGATATGAAGCCGAACTCGCACGGCGTCGCTACCTCAAGGTCGACCCGGACAACCGCCTGGTGGCCGATACGCTCGAGGCCGACTGGAACGAGCGCTTGCGCCGCCTCGATGCACTTCAGCAGCAACACGACAGGCAGCGCCAAGCCGATCAAGCGCTGTTGAGCGAGCAGGCACGCGCCAAGATCCGCACCCTGGCCGCCGACTTCCCGCGCGTGTGGTCTGATCCGCATACTGCGGCAAGTGACCGCAAACGCATGGTGGCGCTGCTGATCGAAGACATTACCCTCCTCAAAGGCGAGCACATCACGATCCATGTGCGCTTCCGTGGCGGACAGACGACCACGATCAGCGCCGCACGGTCGAAGCCGATGGCACTGATGCGGCAGACCCCTGCGCAAACGGTCGCGTTGCTCGCCCGGCTGGTCGATACGTGCTCGGACAAAGCGGCCACGGCGCAACTGAACACGCTCGGCCACCGCAACTGGAAAGGCGAACCGTATACCCTCCGGCGCGTATCCCGGCTGCGTCGAGCCTATGGGCTCAAGAGCCGGTACGATCGATTGCGTGAGGCCGGCTATCTCACCGCCCCGGAAATGAGCCGACATCTTGGCATCAGTCTCTGGCAAGTCTATGACCTCGCCCGTGCGGGTATCCTGCTTCGAGAGCGCTACGGCAGCGAATACCGTTGCCTGTTCGCACCCCTGGACGCAGCACAGATCGCCAACGCTATCGGTCGGCGCTATCCTCGACAACGGTCACGGACAGTTCCCGCAAGATCGTCACCACAGGAGACAGTATGAAGCGCGCGCCTTGACGACCAGGTGCACGTGCGGGTGGGGCTCGTCGGTGTGCAGCACGAGCGCGTAGCGGTGCTTGAGCGCAAACTCCTCCCGCGCAAAGTCGCGGACCGCCTCGAGCACGCCTTTTGCCGGTGTTCCGGGCGGCATGGATAGCATGATCTTGTGGACGAGTTTCGGCGCCCGTCCGGCTCCACCTGTTAGCGGCGAATCCCGCCGGTCCTGATCCAGATCGAGATCCCAGTCCTCGATGAGCCGCTGCCCGGCATCCCTGCCTTGCAGCCGATCGCCGTCGTCCGTCTCCAGTTCCAGCTCACCGCACCGGCCAATGTAGTTGAGGTGTCGGGCGACGGAGCGCAGGTTGTTGGTGTCCTTGGAGAGCACCTTGACCATGACTTCGGGTGTCCGCCGCATGGTGCGATCGATAAGGGCCAGCTCATCCGGCGACAGGCGATCCCGGTACCCGGGGCCGCGCCGCGCGTAGCTCGCGACGTCGAGGAGCGGGCGCCCCTCCAGGCTAATCCGCAGATTCGGCATGGCCGGCACTCCAGCTTGCGCCGTTCGCCTTGATCAGGCTCTTGGTGTGGTCACGCAACGCTTCGCAGATCTTGAGAATGGCCCGAAACTCGTCGTGGCCGATGCCCCCGACGCGAGCTCCCTGGTTCGCAGCCCGGGCGATCTGATTCAAGTTGCGCCCGACGGCACCCAGCGCGCTCACGGCGTGCTTCAGCGCGACCAGTTCGTCCTTAGGCAGCGGAGCCAGGGACCGCAGGTGAGATCGCACGAGCACGGACACGTACGTGGCCGAGGCCATGCCCCGTGCCGCCGCGCGCTCGTGCAGGAGGAGTCGGTCATCGCGGTGCAGTCGAACGTAGAGGCTCGACGTCGGGTCA
>DATNHF010000004.1:0-66680 GCA_035605115.1 Steroidobacteraceae bacterium
TCGAACTCTTCTTCTACATGTATTTTTTCATCACCGGCGTACACGCCTTGCATGTCCTCATTGGCATCGGCTGCATCGCCACGATCGCGGTCATGGCCTCCCGCAATGCGTTTAGTCCGGGCTACTTCACACCGGTCGACGTCACCGGCCTGTATTGGCACCTGGTCGATGTCATCTGGCTGTTCGTGTTTCCGATTCTCTATCTGATCTCGCGATCATGACCAACCGCGCCGAAACCCGCCCGATGGTCTACATTGTGGTCTGGTTGGCCTTGATGGCCCTGCTGGCCCTGACGGTGGGCAGTGCCTATCTGCCTCTGGGCTGGGCCAATACGCCACTGAACCTGGCGATCAGCGTGACGCAAGCCGCCCTGGTGATGCTCTTTTCGATGCACCTGCGCTCAGCGCATCCGCTCATGAAAATCATCGCGGTCATCGGGTTTTTCGGTATCGCGATATTGATCATCCTCTCGCTGTTTGACGTGCTCACACGATAATTGCCGCTGCGCGCGTGCCGACGCGGCGCCTGAGCATACGCAGACGCGTCGCCATCCACATGCGTAGGGGCGGCGAGCGGCAATAGATCGGCTCAGATTGCGGCGCTGCGACTGAAGTAACAGTCATGGACTTCGTGACGCAGGTCCGCTCGCTTGCGGAAAGTACCTATACGCGCACTCGCCGCTCGGCCGATGTTCGGCGTATAGGGGCAAACCAATGGAAGCTCGAAATGGACGGCACCGGCTACTTTCCGCTCGGAGAAACCGTTGAATATGAAGGCTATAGCGAAGGCCGAAGCGGCACCATTGTCGATCGAATGGACTTTGCGAGTGGCTGTGGCGAATCCGTCGGTGCCAACGATGCCCCGGTACCACTGTTTGAAGAGGATAGATCACCGCGATTGCTGGCAGCCGCCCAACCCATGTCTGACGCCCTGATCGAGTCCGAGTTTGCTGCGCTACGACGCCACATCTCGGCGCAGCGCGTGGCTGCCGCTGCCGCGATCGAGCTGGGTCTTGAGGCCGCCCCGGACGAAGAGTCAAGTCGGCGCCAAGCGGCGATCGTCATCGAACGGGAACCTTGCCGCGGGTGCATTGCGGCGGTCCGGTGCGGGCGCCTGCTGCTTGCCTGCCGCGACTTTGTAGGCTTCGTGGAAAACGGCGCCAGTGATCTATCGGGCGAGCCTCAGCGCCGGCCCACGCGGAAAATCTTCAATCGCATTTTCTCTGATCCCCACGGAGTCGTCACATGGATGCACATGCAGAACTGCTCAAAGTCGGCGATCAAGTAAGATTCCGCGATAGCGCGATAACGGCGGTCGGCGTTATCGTCTCGAAAATGATGCAGGACTATGTAGCGGTCCTCTGGGATGACATGCGATTGACCACTACGCACAGACGTGCGCATTTAGAGCATTTGGCGTGTGATCGGTAAGGGCCTGCCAGCCGCTGTATCTGCGGACTGCCGGATGCTCAACTGGAGGCTAGGGTCGGAATCGAACCGGCGTACACGGCTTTGCAGGCCGCTGCATGACCACTCTGCCACCTAGCCCGCTGCGATGGCGTTTGCTTTCGTGCGCACCACAGCTGCTCCGAAGGCAAATAGGCCCATAAGGCCTCGACAGCCGTAAGGGCTCCTCGATATCGTTGGAGCGGGAAACGAGGCTCGAACTCGCGACCTCAACCTTGGCAAGGTTGCGCTCTACCAACTGAGCTATTCCCGCGCCTGGCAAGAGCGGGATCTTAAGTCCACCGGAGCGTAAGTCAAGGTAAGGCCGAGACTTTTCCGGTCCCGCAATGGCAAGATTCGCGACTCGGCCGCAAGGAGCACTGATGCCTGGACACAATTCCGAGGCTTACGTATCTGTCCCGCACCGCCCATCACGATGAGCAGTGCACTGCGCGCTTTACTGCCACTATTGCGGCACGAATGCGGCCTCGAGCGCGCGTGCTAGTGCCTGCAACAGCCGTTCACGCGCCAGCGCCAACGTATATTCGGGCCGGCGCAATGATGCTGATTGCAGAGAACGCAGAGTACTCGGGTCTGCTATCGGGCGGCTGTCTGGAGGGTCAACTCGCGGAGCTTGGGCGCGAACGCGAAATCAGCCAGTCGAAGCGCGTGCGTTATGACATGCACGGCCCCGACGATCCGCTGTTCGGTTTAGGGTCGGGCCGTGAGAGTTCGATGGATATTCTTCTGCAGCGGCTCGATGCCGCGGGCGCATGGCAGCCCATGTCCGGCCTAGCCGCGGCCTGGCAGCAGCGCCGACCGGGATGCCTGCCGCTCGTCGCGCGCTCGGACGATCCGACCCACCCCGCAGGATCAGGAGTCTTTATCAGCGCCGAGATTCAGGCGATCCTCGCCGGTCGCGCGCAGAATGGTTCATTGAGCACAGCGGCAGCCGCGGCCGCAACCCCACCATCACTAACGGCGCCACTATCCGGATTGAACATACGATGAGCACTCGCAAGTCAACGTCCCTGCATGCCATCGTGCTGGCCGCCGGCGCCTCCTCGCGTTTCGGATCGCCCAAACAGCTGGTTCGAATCGATGGACAATCGCTGCTGCAGCGGGCCTTGGCGCATACCAGCGAACTTGTGGGTGCGGCCGTAAGCATCGTGCTCGGTGCACATGCCGCCGAGATTGCCGAGACGCTTCCACCGGGAAGCGCGAGCATCCTGGTCAATCGCAACTGGCAGGAGGGAATCGGAAGCTCCGTCCGTATTGGCGTGCAACGCCTACCTGGCGCCTGCGATGGGGTGCTGATCGTACTCGCTGATCAACCGCTGGTGGGCAGTGAAACCCTGCGGCGTCTGATCACTGCCTGGCGGCGCCAGCCGCGACAGATCATCGCCTCACACTACGGTAGTGCGACTGGCGTACCGGCCATCTTTCCGCGCTGGTGCTTCGGGGATCTCATGGCATTGCGCGGCGATCAGGGGGCACGCATTGTCATTCGGCGCTACTCGGACCACGTCGTGCGCCTTGCACACCCCGAGGCCGCCGTGGACATCGATTACCCGGAAGATCTACTCGAAATTACAACTGCTGCGGAGCCGGTCGCGGCTTTGCCATTTGCAGGTGCTTAAAGCCACAAACGCGATGGTGGTAGCTCACACAATATGCCGACGTAAAAACTCGGCATCTTCACCGGGTTACTACACCACCCCCGATCATCGCAGCAGCAGTCGTACCGATTACCCACGGAACTCAACTCGGGCGCCGAGCCTAGCTAGACGAGCGTCTCTTTCCTCACATGTCCTTCCCGTTCGTTCGATATGTGTAAGCGATCAGGTAACTGCGTGATTGTTCCGGATAAGCGTAAGCGATCAGGTAACGTAAGCGATCAGGTAACTGCGTGATTGTTCCGGATAAGCGGTTGTGTCATGAGATCCGCTCCGCTTCGGCAAAGCCATCCCAGAGGGTGTTCTGCCAACCCCGGATGAGCCCGTTGTCATTGCAGACTGGGCAGTACCAATAGATGCTGTCGTCTTCGTCGGCGGCGGGATAGGACATGACGATGCCGACGCAGCGCCGATGCCCTGGGTGCCGACGACAGCGTACGGTTGGCTCCTCGTCGAGGTTGGCGGTGGCATCGACCACGATGCTGGCAAAGTACTCAGCCAGCATGCGAGCGCGAGTGGGCATATCGGCGATTGCCCCGGCCGGTGTCAGGTAGTGGCTCAGGTCGACGATCCAGGTGTTTCCCATGCGGTGGCGCAGCCGATCAAATCGCCGCAGCCCTGGGATCGGCCTGACGGGCCTGGGGCGCAGTGGGCAGAGCCGCCTTCACGTTCCACGGCAGCAGTGCTTCGAAGTCTTCGACGGTCTTAGCATAGGGGAGCTTAGTGAACAGGTGCGTGAGATAAGCGTGCGGTTCAACGCCATTGGCCTTTGACGTCTCGACTAGGGAATACAGGTTGGCACTGGCCAGCGCGCCCTTGACGGTGTCATTGAAGAGCCACCCTTTCCTTCCGATCACAAAAGGTCGGATGGCGTTCTCACAGCGGTTGTTATCGAGTGGCACTTCGCCGTGCTTGAGGAAGACGGTGAGCTTGGGCCACTGGCCCAACGTGTAGTAAATCGCTTTGCCGAGCAGGCTCTGCGGTAAGACCTTCGGGGCGATCCCCTCAAGCCAGGCGTGGAACTTCTCCACGATGGGCGCGGAGCGTTCGGTGCGAACGCGCAGCCGATCTTCGGGACTGCAAGGATGTTCCTTGTCCCCCAGTGCGCGCTCGATCGCATAGAGCTCGCCAATGAAGTCGAGCGCGACTCGCGCCTGACCACCGTCCGAGGCTTCGCTCGCCTTGCGCGCGGCATCAAAATACCTCCGGGCGTGGGCAAGACATCCGGCGTGCACAAGCTGAAGGGCTTCGGCGACCTTGTCGTACGGTTCATAGCCGTCGCTGAGCAATATGCCCTGATACCCCTGCAGCAAACGCGATGGTACGGCTCCGCCTCGGGACGCATCGTAGTCAAAGAGTATGATCCGCCGCCCTGGGGGGCCTGCGGCCCGGACCCACATCCAGTGATCGGCGGTGGGTGCTTTATCGCTCTTGAGCACCTGGAGCCGAGTCTCATCGCAGTGAATGAGTGGGGCCTCGAGCAGCAGCTCCTTCATCAGGTTAATGACCGGTACGACGTGGATGCCGCCGAGCTGGATCTGCCAGCCGGCCATCGTAGCGCGGCCCAATGGAATGCCGAGACGGCCCCACTGCGCTTCCTGGCGATAGAAAGGTAACCCATCGACGAACTTGGCCGTCGTGATCTGCGCCAGGAGCGAGGGGGTGGCCATGCTCTTGGGCAGCAGCTGCAACGGGACGGGCGCGATATGCACCCCTTGCCGGCAGCAAGGGCAGGCGTACTTGGGCCGGATGTTGCGGATCACGCAGACTTGAGCGGGCTGGAAGTGCAGTTGCTCGGACACCTCCTCGCCGATGCGCTCGAGCACCGTGCCGTCGGCGGCGCAGACCTTCTCGTGCTCTGGCAGATCGTGCACCACCTCGATGCGCGATAGATCGGCATCGAGCTTCTTGCGTCCGCGCTTCTTACGCTCATGCGCGGGAATAGTGACGCTCGGGCTGGCCGCCTCAGCGGCCTGTGCCAGGCTCTCGGCCTCGTTGAACAGCCAGGCCTGATCCGGGTGGATCTCTTCGCGGGCAGTCTTCTCGGAGGATCGACCAAACAGCTGCGCCTTGAGCCAGCGGTTCTCTTCCTCCAGCAGTCGGTTGCGCTCTTCACGTGCTACCGCGTGCGCTTCGAGGGTGGCCAGACGCGCGAGCACCGTCGCGATGTCGGTCGAAGTTGCCGGTGTCGGTGCAACCGTGCTCATGCGATAAATTATATCGCATGAGAAAGCCGCTTACTTAAGAAAACACCGAGAAATGCAGCACTTCGTGCGGCTTCATACGCCACACATCGTAGCCATCGAGCAGCCAGTTGAGTTGCTCGACGCTGAGCGTCAACACACTCTGCTCGGCGTGCCGCGGCCAGTGAAAACGATGACGTTCCAACCGCTTGTACCAGAGGATGAAGCCGTTGCGCTCCCAGAGAAGAAGCTTGAGTTTGTTACGTCGCTTGTTGATGAAGCAAAACAGCGCGCCGCTCATCGGGTCGAGCTCCATCGCTTCCTTGGCCAGGAGCGAGAGTCCATCAATCTGCCGTCTCATGTCCACCGGCGCGCGGTGCAGATACACACGCTCGATCCCTTGGCTGTCAGGCCGAAGCATCCGCAGGTCCCGAGGACAACGCCACCACCCATGCCGGCGGCGGCCACTGTGCACACTCGATCACTGACGCTCCAATGCGCAGTCGGCAGATCAGAGCACAGGTTGGAGCCACCGGCATCGGCGCAGCCTGCGCCGGGGCAGGCTTGACGCGTACCGCGAGAAAGGCTGACTTGGATCTGGATGACGGCCGGGGCAATACCCCCTTGTTGCGCAGCGCCGCTAGCGCGTCATAGATCTCCCGTATCCCAAGACCATGGACTCGGGCATATGCACTGAGTCTCAGGCCCTCAGCCCGCGCACGCTCCAGATGTTCCAGTGCTCGCCGTTGCTTCTCCGACAGCTCCGCCTTCATCGCGCCACCTCCACTGCTAAGATGGTGGCAGCCTGGCGCGACCTCGCTCAGTTGGGAAGAACGTGCTTACTTAACCGCTTACCGATATGTAAAGGGTCGTGGCTGAAAGTTGATCGACTTACCAAGGCAACGGGAGTCGACACCAGGGTATAGGTGTGAGGCGTGAGTTCGACGCAAAGCGCTGAGTTGAGCACGATGCGTTGGTCGCGTTAGAGCACAAAGATGGACACGTCTGCGCTCTAACGTTCAAGTGTTGTGCTCCCCTGTCCTTAGGGAGTTGGGCGATCGCTAAGTTCCTCTTCGCGCGGATGGCCCGCCGGCGGTTGTGAGGCAGCAGGCTTCACTTAGGCTTCTATTTGGGGAGCCGGGAACACCCGTGCTTTCCCGCGTGACCGTGTTCGCCCAGATGCTGTTATGCGAAACCGTGCATTCGATGTATGGGTCGCCGTAATCTTTTCATTGGTCGTTGCCGCCGGTTACCGTGGCTGTATGCACGTTTCCACCAGTCACTGGGCGGATTGCACGTTTCCTCCCGTCACCGCAGTTTTCGACACATTCCCACCGGTGACCGCCGCGGAAGATACATTTCCTCCCGTCACCGCAGTTTTCGACACATTCCCGCCGGTGACCGCCGCCGAAGACACATTTCCTCCCGTCACCGCGGCCTTCGACACATTCCCACCGGTCACTGCGGCCGCGCGCGTCCCGCCGAAGTAAGCAACACGCATCTGTTCGCTGCCGGCACTCGTCGTGTCACCTACTATTACCCCACCCAGGACAGGCTGAGTACCTGACACTGAGACTACTGCGCCCACGGCGGGCGTTATCGCACTGGGATCAGCAAGTGAATTCGTATAATCCACTTCGCTGCCGCTGATGGTCAGCCGGCCCAACTGGGCATTTACATCGCTGACCGCGCCAGTCTCATAAACCTTATCTGAGCCAGCAACATAGGTACCAATGTCCTCAACCCACACGTTGATCGCCGATCCGTCCGGCTGGAGAGTTCCATGAATGGCTACCTTTGCGCCTGTGGAGAGTCCACTCGTATCCTCGGTATGGTACGAGCGGCCCAATACAGTGACACTCTGAGTTTCGACCAACTCGAGCGGTCCAACGGCGATAACGTCTGCAGCGAGCGTCGAATCTTCAGCGTAGGCGACAGGCGCACCGAGCCCTGCGATGCATAGACCCGCCATCGTGAGACGTACTGCCTTGGAAACTGTCATCATCGCTCTCCCTCTAACTATTTGCTGCCGATTTATCAATGGACGATGGAATCCCTGCCGCTTCCAACTCTTCGTTTTTCGTGTCGAACATGAATAATTCGACCCCTGCTGGGCAACCGTCCGATCCCTCTAACGCCTCTCTGTTCTCCGTCATCCACGCATCAATATTCGTTAGGAACTGCGTCCCCTGGTCGACTAACCACTTCCGAAGTGCAAGCCGCCCCTGCTCCGACATGGGAAAGTTCGATTGGACTTGCCTCTCGAGATAGCCTCCGACGTCCGAGCTTTCGAGAATGTTGTGCGTGAAGGTTCCGGCGAGCGCTCCCATGACCGAGCCAATTCGCGCGATGCGCTCGACGCTCACGCCGGCCGGGATGTAGGCCCAATTGGTGCATCGGACAAAGTTGTGCTCGACTATCTCGACGCATCCGGCCGCGACGAGTTGATCGAGAACTGCGTCGGGGTCTGCACCAGGCGCCGCTGCTACCACGAGATCTGAGAACGAACGCCGGGGGCCACCCGTTTCCAGCGACAGATCAAGAGCTGCCCCGTAAGGGGTCGAAAATCGCGAATCTGTATTCCACGCAGAGAGTACAAACGCCGGAGTCATAAGCTCTGAATCTTTGACAGCGCGGCGTCTAGTAGAGGCTTCTCGGTCACTCAAGTGCTTCTCGACTTCACCGCGCGTCAGGCCGTTCATGATCGCCAAACGCGCAACTGTCGTCGGTCGCCCCTCCCTCTTGAGCGTCTCCGCACTGTCGTACACAAACAGCCGCGCAAGCATTTGCGAAAGGTCAGGATGCGAGACGCTGTAGTTTCTAAATAGCGGTAAGAGCGGCCGCAGCACCGCTTCAAGCGCATCGATCAGCGCGGCTCCCTGTTCTTCTCTGGTATCCAAACGCCTCTCCGAGCGTTATGTCCTACGGCCCTCGATTAAACTAAATGTGATCCGCTCTTATGTCAATGACAATATGTCTCATTGGAATGCCGTAACCCATTGATCTCAGTCGTAGATCTGACATAATCGACAAACGACCTGAGAACAAAATCACAAATCGCATTAATTAATGGTGTCGCGCGATCACGGTGCGATACGACTACCTCGAGGTGACTGCGATAAAGAGCCGCGCCAACAGTGGTGAAGGATCAATGAGTTGCATTGGAGATGCTGGAGACGAGGGCCTCCTTTCAGACAATGCGTGCAGATTGAGAGTTGGGTAAAAAACCAACCCATGTCCGCTTCCAAGCTTCTGGAAACGGTCGAAATGCTCCGCGCCCTCGATATTATCGGGAATAATCCAATAGAAATACTTCTAAAACAATCAGATATAGCGTTTATTTAGTGTTGTTTATAAATCTGAGGCGGGTCACCGCTAGCGCCCCAGCGTTTGCCGCTTGCAGGCATACCCAAAATAAAGAGCGCGTCGAATATCGAGTTGCGAATCCGTTTGGGACAGCCCTCCCGGCGAATAGAGTTCGTGCGCTTATGCCAGTTCGGGCGCACCCAGACGTTCACCCTAGCAGGAGAGAAAACGTTAGATCGATCAACCTAAGGAAATGCCGGGCCTATACAATAGTGGAGTATAGTATATTCGCCAGACACAAAACCTTCATCAGCGCGCTGTACCTTGAGGCGGATCATGCTGGCGAGACTCTTGCGCACCGGAATGCCTCCGCCCTACCCCTCGCGGCCCACGGGCCACGGCTGGATTCTGCCGTGTATCGCTGTTTGCGTCTCGGCCGCGTGCCCAATGGCCATGGCACAGTCGACCGCGGATCAGGCGGCCAGCGAGCCGCAGGCGACGCTCGGACCCACCACGCACCTGCCACAGCTGGTGGGTGCGCAGTACAGCTTCATCCTGCAAAATCAGAGCCCGCTGCTCTCTCCCTACGCCTCGAAGCTGAGCCTCGACCCGGACGGCGACACCCAGCCGACGCATACGATCGGCATCTACCTGGGATGGGCGCCGCTGGACTGGCTGCAGGGCTACGTGGACGTCGAGAAGTTCATGGGTTCCGGGGTCAGCAATGCGACCGGCCTTGCGGGCCTGACCAATGGCGATGTGGTGCGTGAGGGTGCCGCAGGACTCAAGAAGGAATTCTACTTCGCGCGCGACTACCTGCGTTTCATGCTGCCGCTCGGGGACGGGGTCACGGCAGTCGAGCGCGGCAAGGATCAGATCGGCGGCGGCGAGGCCGAGACGCGCTTGCAGCTCAAGGTCGGTCGCATGGCGGTCAACGACGACTTCGACAACAATCGCTATGCGGGCGATCCGCGCACTGAGTTCCTGAACTGGGCACTCTGGGCCAATACCGCCTGGGATTATGCCGCCAACACGCGCGGCTATTCGGACGGCATGGTGGTGGGCTACCTGAGCCCGGCCTGGTCGCTCGAGTACGGCATTTACAAGATGCCGGTCTTCGCCAACGGCCAGCAGCTCGTGAGCTCTCTGACGCGCGCCAATGGCCAAAATCTGCAGCTCACGCTCTCGGATCTGCCCACCGGCACGATCGTGCGGCTGCTGGCCTACCTGAACACCGCGAGCATGGGCTTGTATCGACAGGCCCTCGAGATTGCCGCGGCCGACCATACGGTGCCCGATATTGTCGCGGACGACCGGCCCGGCCGGCAGACGCACGGGTATGGCGTCAATGTCGAGCAACCCGTGGCAGACCGCGGCGATACCGGTGCGTTCCTGCGTTGGGGCTGGAACGATGGCAACGCGGAGAGCTTTGCGTTCACACAGGTCGATGAGGTCGTGAGCTTCGGAGGGCAGCTCTCGGGCGTTCACTGGAAGCGCCCCGACGATCGCTTGGGGCTCGCGGTGGCCAGCGAGAGCCTCGATGCGCCGCAGGAGCAGTATCTGGCCGCTGGCGGTCTAGGTTTCCTCGTCGGCGACGGGCGGCTGAACTACGGCCACGAGCAGATCCTCGAGACCTACTACCGCTTCGAGTACACCTGGCCCGAGCATCCAGGTCCGATCAAGTGGCAGCTGAGCCCCGACTTCCAGTACATCCAGAACCCGGGCTACAACCGCGACCGGGGCCCGGTGCATTTCTGGGGCATCCGCTTGCACCTCGAGTATTGAAGTCGCCTCAGGCGCGCCGATTCACCTCGACCGTCACGTGCGTGAGCTCCTCATGCACCGCCAGCAGCGAGCGGATGTCGTCCGGTGAGACCGGTTCGGCGGTCTCGACGCTGAGCACGCAGGCGAACTTGCCTTTGCCTACGCGCCAGACGTGCAGATCCTCGATGGTCGCCTCGGCGTGGCAGGCGCTCACAGCGTCACGAATCTCGGCCACCACGGGCGCATCCATCTCCGCATCGAGCAGCACGCGGCCGGTGTCGCGCAGCAGCGTCACGGCCCAGGCAGCCACGACCAGGCTGCCGAAGATGCCCATGACCGGATCGAGCCAACTGGCCCCGAAGAACTTGCCGCCGGCGAGCGCCCCGATCGCGAGCACCGAGGTGGCGGCATCGGCCGCGACGTGCACGAAGGCCGAGCGCAGATTGAGATCGTGGTGGTGGCTGCGGGTGATGCGCGCCTCTGAGCGCTTGGGCGCGTGCACGTGCCCGCCGCCATGATCGTGGTGCTCGCCGTGGGCATGCTCATGCCCATGCCCTTGCGCATGCTGGTGATCATGCGCGTGCCCGTGCGCACGCCCACCGGCATGGCCATGCGAATGGCTGTGACCGCCCGCCCCCGCCAGCAGCCACGCCGAGCATAGGTTCACGAGCAGACCCACGCAGGCGATACCGATCGCCTCGTTGAAGGCGATCGACGCCGGATGCATCAGGCGCGTGACCGACTCGTAACCCATGTAAACCACGACGCCGACCAGGAAAATGGCACTGGTATAGCCGCCGAGGATCTCGATCTTCCAGGTGCCGAAGGCGAAGCGTTCGTCGCGCTGCAGGCGCCGCGCGAGCGTGTAGGCTGCGGCCGAGAGCCCCAGCGCGATCGCGTGCGAGCTCATATGCCAACCGTCGGCCAGCAGTGCCATCGAATGGAAGATCCAGCCGGCGCAGATCTCGACCACCATCATCACTGCGGTCAGCAGCACGACCAGCCGCGTACGCTGCTCGGCCAGCGGATTGACCTCGTTGAACTCGTGGCTGTGGCGCATGAGATATACTCTACCAGAGTAGGGTATTTTTCACCGTCGGGAGTGAAATCATGGCGCACATTTTGAGAAACAAGGCTCGACTGCTGGCGCGTGTGCGCCGCATGCGCGGGCAGGCCGAGGCGCTCGAGCGCGCCCTGAACGAAGACCAGGAATGCACTGCGGTACTGCAGCAGATTGCCGCGGTGCGCGGCGCGGCCAATGGACTGATGTCCGATGTGCTCGAGGAGCACCTGCGCGAGCACCTGGGTCCCCAAAGCGGCTCGATGGCGCAGCGCGAGCGCGATCTCATCGAGGTCGGCCAGATCGTCCGGCGCTACCTGCGCTGAGAGGCTCAGTCGACGTGGGCGAGCGAGTGCTCGATGTGCGCATGCCCCAGCAGCACGCGGTGATCGACGCCCTCCCAGTCCACGCCGTAGCGGCGCGTGAAATTAAGCTCCGCATGCGATGCGAGCTCGTGCGCTGACAGCTCGACCGACCACAGTCCGAGCGGCTGCAGCACAGCCTCGCGGTCTTCGATGCCGTGCCAGCCGTCGTAGCCGAAATGCAGGCTGAATGGCTCCCGGTCCTCGATGCGCAGGGCGCGGTCGGCCTTGAGCCGCGCGATCGGCACCTCATGCCGCCAGTGCCAGGCCGCGGCATCGGGTTTCGTGCCGCCGTATCGCCCCACCACCGCCTGCAACATCTCAACGGGTTGCCCGCGCTCGCGCGCGATCAAGAGCTTCAGAAACTCCGCGTGTGACCAGAGCAAGGGCATCGCGCTGCCCGAGGGCCGTCCGGGCTCGAGCCCGAGGGCCGGGATGGCCGCCGTGTCCCAGACCTGCTCGGGCAGCATGCCGCCGGCGCTCGCGCAGTTCCACATCGTCTCGAGATAGACCAGCGGATCCTCACCCGACTGCAGCGCGAGATGACCGCGCTCGCCGGCCAGCAGCGGCCAGGCGCGACCGATGCCGCTGCCATCGAAGGCCCGGCCGTCGGCATGCTCTCCATAGCCGTCTTCGTTGTAGCGGTGATACAGCGCTCCGGAGGGCGTCGATACGCGCAGGATACGGTCGACGACCTTGATGGTGTCCCGGATGCGCTGATCGTGCGCGCTTCGCAGCCCAAGACGCACCAGGTAGGAGAAATCCATGCTCACGAGCGCCGAGCCCAGAATCTCCTCGCCCTGGCGGTTACGCAGTACGACGCTCCCAGTCAGCTCGCCGCATTTGTCGGGGGTCGCGATGCGCACGTAGTAGCCCGCAACGCCGAGCTGCCCGGCCAGCGGCGCGCCGCGCACATAGCACCAGGACTCGAGCCGCTCGTTCCAGTCATCGGCGAGCGCTTCGGCACGGGCTCGCTCCTGAGCGCTCAACCACGGCGCCGCGGCGATCAGCGCGCTGATCGCGACTGCGACCGTGAAGGGGCTCACGCCCGCATTCTCCTCCCAGCGGTCCTGCTCGCTGCAGGGACCGGTGCAGACGATGAAACTGACAGCCGCGCGCACCATCTGCACCGTGCCGGGCAGTTCCGGATCACCCGCCTCGCGCAGCTTCGCCGCGAGCAGCACCGGAAAGGCAGCCTCATCGAGCTGCATACCGGTCCAGAACGGCTGGCCGCTCGGAAAGTAGTTCTGCGGCCAGCGGCCATCGCGCGCCTGCGTGGCCGTCAGATGAGCGAGGATGTGGCGAGCCTCGCGGGTTTTATTCGCGGCCAGTAGCGCGAAGGCCGTGAGCGTGGCATCGCGCGGCCACACCAGGTGGTAGCCGCCGAGCGTATCCGTGCTGTTACCCCAGGGCACGCTCAGACTCGCGACCACGGCGCCGGGATAGGTACGATCTTCGTGCACCTTCAGCACCATCGCCGATAGCAGTCCGGCACGGGCGAGGCGTTCGTTCGGGCGCGGCAGCTCGAGCTGCGCGCCCCAGTTCTGCCAGCGCAGCAGGAATTCCGCACGCAGAATATCAAGACCCTCAGCCAGTGCCGTGCGCACGAGCGTGTGCGCGCCGCGTGCGGTATCGGCGAATGCGAGTGCCAGCACACCGCTGCGTCCCTGCGCCTCGCCGCTCAAGGCCACGGTGCCGTGACTGGCACTCGTGTAGCCATAGGTCAGGTTGCCGTGGTGATTGAGATCCTGCCAGCCGTCGGAAAAGCCCACATAACCGCAGCTCAAGCTCAGCAGCGGCGCATTCGCTGAGAAGCACACGGCGCAATCGCCGCGTTGCGCATAGCCGGTGCCGCCATCGGTCCAGGCACCGTTATCGCGGCCGGTGCTGCCAAGGTGCGGTGCCAGGATCGCAACCAGCCGGTACGGGCCCGTGATCTTGTAGCCCACGAGCAAGGCGTCGCGGCGCGGATCGGGCAGGATTTCGAGCTCGAGCTCGTAGTCATCGCCAAAGTGCGTGACCGTGAGCGCGGGCAGGTACGCACCGGGCGTCGAGAGGCGATAGCGGCGCACACGCTTGAGATCGATGAATCCGCTCCTCCCGACCAGGTAGAAGCTGAAATCGCGGATCTGCGGCTCACCCGTCGAGGGCCAGTACACCTCATCGACGATGCCGTGGCCAACGCTCGCCCAAAGGCGCGAGGATCCGAGCGCCGTCGTGACGAAATCCTTGTCGCTGGAACACCAGGTCGGCGCCACGCCCGGGGCTCCAAATGCCTCTCCAGTCACACGCGCCCCGCCGTGCCGAACCTATCCAAGCGATCGATTTCCAGCATCGGAGCGCAAACGCCTCGCGGATGGTGTCAGCACCGGAGCATATCGACATCGGGGCACTCATCGCCAGCGCATGACTGCTGAGCACGGTATGGACGAATTCGCGGGCGCTTTGTTCCCGGGCGTCGCACCGGGCGCGACGGCGTGCGGACAAGCACCTGCCATGGCAGCCTGTTGCGCCCTACTGCGCCGGCGCCTCGAATTCGACCAACAGGGCAGCACCCAGAGCCGCCACCTCGAAGCCGATAACCCCGCCGAGCATGCGGGCCACGCGATTGATCGCCGCCGCTCCTCTCGCACTGCTCATGCAAGCGCTGCGTAGCCGCTGCAGCGCCGGCTGCCTGACCAGATTATACTATACCCCTCTAGTGTATAAGTGGCGGCCGTGCGTGGGCTCTTCAGGCTCCTCACGCCGGCGACGCCCGAGCTCGGCGACGCCAGCAACCCCGGGCGCCGCGCGAGGCACGCCTGCCTGCACGGCCAAGGCACGCTGTAGGACAAATTGACACCTCGATTTGGACTCATCGCACACTGGCTTGGCCGTTCTTTACGCCCTCATGCGCTATCCTCACAGCGATCGGAGGGACTTCGACGGCGCGTCGCCATGCATCCGATCCATAGGCGACAGTGAGGCTCATGCAGATCGATCAGCAAGCTGCCCGTGCGGGGCGAACGAGCGTCGCCTCGCGCGCCTCGGTGTCGTTGCGCGTGCTGGCGGCGCTCGCCATCGGCGCGCTGCTGTACTTTGCTCAGGCGGCCTTCGTGCCGATCGCGCTCGCGGTGTTGCTCGCGCTCGTGCTCACGGCTCCGGTCGAGGCACTGCATCGCATCGGCCTGCCGCGCAGCCTCTCGGCCATCATCGTCATGGTGGTACTCGCCTGTCTGATCGGCGCATCGATCAATCTGCTATGGACGCCGGCCCAGAGTTGGTGGGCCTCGGCACCGCAGACGCTCAGAACCATCGAGCACAAGACGCGGCCGATCGCGCAGTTCATGAATCGCATGGAGATCCTGAGCAAGCGCGCTGATCAGCTCGCTGAAGTGGGCGGCGGAGCGAGTGCTCGACCCGCCGAGGGCAGTGCCTCAGCACCCGGAGCGGTCGCCGTGGCCGTGCCCGGCGAGGATGCGGTCGAACCCGGAGCGCGGGCACCGATGGCAGTGCTGATCCTGAACCAGACCCGTTTAGTCGTGATCGACCTCGTGACGGTGCTGATGCTGCTGCTGTTTCTGCTCGCGGGCGGCCCGCCAATGCTCGCGCGCATGAGCGCTGCGCTGGCGAACGATCTGCAGTCGACGCAGACGCTGCTGGTCATCAATGCGGTGCGCAGCGAGCTCAGCCGCTACTACGCCGGCCTGGCGCTGATCAATCTGGGACTCGGGTCAGCCACCGCGGTGGCCATGGCGCTGCTTCGCATGCCCAATCCTCTGCTCTGGGGCGCGGTCGCAGCGGTGCTGAATTTCATACCGTATGTCGGCTCGGCGAGCACTCTGCTGTTGCTCACGGTGGTTGCTTGCGTGAGCTTCCCGGGCGCAGCCCATGTGGCACTGGTCGCCGCCTGTTATCTGGCGCTCGCGACCATCGAAGGTCAGGTCCTACTGCCTCTGGTGGTCGGCCGGCGGCTCGAGCTCAATCCCATCATCGTGTTTCTGGCGCTGTGGTTCGGCGGCTGGTTCTGGGGCATCGCGGGCGTCGTGATGGCCGTGCCGACGCTGGTAGCGCTCAAGGTCGTGGCGGCAAGCTCCAGCGGTGGCCGGCCGTTGACGGAGTTTCTGAGTCCAAACGAGACGGCGATGCCGCTCGCGCCCTCGATCGGCCGCCGACGCAAGCTGATCGCTGCGGCGCAGGCGGCGGCTGTGGGCGGCGCGCAGAGCCAGCGAGCCGATCAGGTGCGAACCGGCTCGGCGTAGGTGCGCGGCAAGGTCACGCGCGCGAGACGCTCGCGCCGACGCGCAAGAGGCTGCGCCAAAGCCCTGCCAGCGGCGCCCCAATCAATGCGCCGCAGCGACCGACTGGGCAGCGCCGCCCGTGAAGGCCCGGTCCATCCAGCGTGTCAACAGGCCCCCGCCGAGACTCGCGCCCGTTACGCTTGCGAGCTCGTAGCTCCCCCCCTGCACAATGGCCTCGGCCGCACGCTGACCGCTGCGGATCGCAGGTCCTATGCCTTCGCACAGATCGCGCGTAGCCAGCCCGGCGGCGTCCCCGGTCAGAAACGCATTGCCCGCGCGAACGCTCGAGAGCGGCCCGCGCAGATAGTAGCTATAACCGGACGGCTCCTCGGGTATGCGGATGCCGAACTGGCGCTGCAGCTTGCCAGCGAAGTGTTGCCAGTGCCGCCAGATGTCCTCGTTGCGCTGCTTGAGGCGCGTAGCCATGCCGCCGATGCCAACGTTGAGCCAGCCGCGCGCCTTCGGCACGTACCAGCTGTAGCCCGGCAGGCCGTGCTCGAAAAACCACAGGTGGCAGTCCGGATCCCGCCAGTCATAGGCGAATTCCAATTCGAGCGTCACGGTCTGCAGCGCGCGCACGCGCGCGAGTTGCTCGCGAAACAGCGCGCGGTAAACCGGACAGGAAGTGCCCGCCGCGCCGATCAGATAACGGCAGCGGAAGGCCTCGTCGAGCACAAAGTGCTCGCCGTCGCGCCGCACGCTCTTGACGGTGTGCTGCAGCACCTCCGCGCCCGAGCGGTCGAGCAGCCAGGCATCGAACTCGAAGCGCCGGATCGAGTGCTGCACGC
Organism: Steroidobacteraceae bacterium; assembly: GCA_035605115.1. Classification (GTDB taxonomy): domain Bacteria; phylum Pseudomonadota; class Gammaproteobacteria; order Steroidobacterales; family Steroidobacteraceae; genus FEN-1191. The sequence goes on from DATNHF010000004.1 coordinate 16,865, forward strand.
ACGGGATCGGCAGGCGCAAGCCCTTGAGGTGCCAGTGCAGGCGGCGGAAACTCAAGAAGCGGTGAGGATACTGATTGACCTCGAGTCCCAGATCTGCGATCACCTCGGGAGTGATCCAGCCCGCGCAGAGTTTGAGGCGCGGGAAGCTCGCCTTGTCGAGCACCAGCACGTCGGCGCCAGCCTGCTTGAGCCCGCGCGCGGCCGCAGAACCGGCCGGACCGCCGCCCACGACAATGATCTCGGCGCTGCGCATCCCTTGGGCGCTGCCGATCAGCGCGGGTAGATGAACTCGCGCGTGAGCGGGATCCGGTTGCTTTCGCGCGGCGCGAACAGTACCTGGAACAACTGCAGGGTACCGGCCTCGAAGCCCGCTATCGAGCCGGCCAGATACAGCCGCCACATGCGCACGAAGAACTCATCGAACATCGAGCGCACCTTGGCGACCGCGGCTTCATAGCGCGCGAGCCACTCGCGCACGGTCAGCGCGTAGTGCAGACGAATATTTTCCACATCCAGCACCGACAGACCCGCCGGCTCGAAGATCTGCATCATCTCGCTGAGCGTTGGGGCGTAGGCACCCGGGAAGATGCGCCGCTCGATCCAGGGATGGAGCGGGGCCGGATAATTGCGCCCGATCGAGTGAATCAGGCCACGGCCGTCGGGCCCGATCGAGCGCCGCACCACGCGCCCGAGCTCGGCATAATTCTCGCGGCCCACGTGCTCGAGCATGCCGATGGAGGCGAACACGTCGTAGCGGCCGCTGATGTTGCGATAGTCGTCTTCGATGAATTCGACGCGGTCCTCGAGTCCCTGCTCGCGCGCGCGAACGCGCGCATACTGGATCTGCTGCCGCGAGATGTTGAAGGCGCGCACACGCACGCCATAACGGCCGGCCATGTGCAAGGCGAGCGTGCCCCAGCCGCAACCGGCCTCGACCACCGAGTCTCCGGCTTGCAGCCGCAGTTTGCGGCAGACGTGATCCATCTTCGCGACCTGCGCCTCGTCCAGACTCGCCTGCTCGGTCGGGAAATAGGCACAGGTATAGGCCATGGTTTCACCGAGCCAGAGCGAGTAGAACTCGTTGCCCAGATCGTAGTGGCGGTGGACGTTGCTGCGCGAGCCGCTGAGCGTATTGCGCGCCGGCCGGCGCAGCCAATCGGCCAGTCGATGCGTGAACGACCCATGGCCCTCGGGCGGCATGCGGTAGATGACCTGCAGCAGCTGGATCAGATCGCCTTCGATCTCGATGCGACCGGCGCTGTAGGCATCGCCGAAGCGGATGCGCGGATCGCTGAGCACGCCGAGCAGCGTCGCGCGATCGGCGAAGCGCAGCTGTGCCACTGGCGCGCTGCCTTCGGCGGCGATGCGCTCGCCGGTCCATGCCAGGACGAACGCGATCGGCGGATCGCCGAGGCGCGAGAGCACGCGGCGCACGAGCCGCGCCTCGAGCGACTTGCCCGGCGGCCGCTCACGCGCGTAAAGCCCCTCGGGCTCGGAGGCCGCGTCCATACCCTCTCCTCGAATCAGCCGAGCTGCGCCCGCAGCCGGCGCATTCGACGGTATTGTAACTGCAGCCCGTATTCCAGCTCCCGCAGCTGCGCCTGCAAGGGCGAGCGCTCCCAGCGTTTGATCATCGCGCGCTTGGTGTGCGCGAGCCACTGCTCGCGCAAATGCGTCCAGTCGGCGACCGCCTGGCAGAAGGCCTCGTACTCTTCCGCCACGCGGCGCCGTAGCAGCTCGATATGCGCGCGGCCCGTCTGGTAGGCCGCGAGCTGCTTCTGCGCACGCCGGAATTGCGTGTCGAGCAGTGCCCGCTGAATCCTGAACCACGGCACGGTCTTGAGATTGCGTGCCAGACCGAGCCAGCGCATGGCGCTGATGAACCACTTCGAAGGGTCCCACTGCCACCAGCGCACACCGTTGCGGTAGTCGTGCGCGAACATGTGATGAAAATTATGGTAGCCCTCGCCGTAGGTCAGCAGGGACACCACACCGTTGTCGCGCGCCGTGTTTTCATCCGTGTAGGGCTGCACGCCCCATATATGTGCCAGTGAGTTGATGAAGAAGGTCGCGTGATGGCTCACGACCAGCCGCAGCACGCCCGCGAGTAGGAAAGTGCCGAGCAGCTCACCGCTGGCCCAGCCGGCCAGCAGCGGCAGTCCGAAATTCATCGCCAGCGCAATCGGGAAGTAGTAGCGGTGCTGCCAGCTCACGAGCGGGTCGCGCTGCAGATCCCGCACCTGGCTGAAATCGGGATCGCCGCTCGGATAATTGCGCAGCATCCAGCCGATGTGCGAGAACCAAAAGCCGCGGCGCGCGCAGTAGGGATCGAGCTCGGGATCATCGATATGGCGATGATGCACGCGGTGCCCGGCGCTCCAGACCAGCGCGCTGTGCTGCAGCGCCATGGCTCCGAAGAGCAGGTACGGCACCTTGAGCAGCGGATGCGCCTCGTAGGTCGCATGGGCGAACAGACGGTGGTAACCGCAGGTGATCGACATGCCATTGGCGCCCAGAAACAACGCGAACCAGATCCAGGCGGCCGCGTGGTAGCCATGCGTGAAGCCGTACCATGGCACGACGGTCACGGCCACCGCGAAGGTCAGCGCGAACATCAAGGTCGTCGCCCAGTTGCGTGTGGCGGACTCGAAGGTAGCGGTGCTCCTCGGCTGTTGCCGGCTGCTCGGCGCCTCGTCTTGCATTCGGATAATCCTGTAATGTATATAAAATCAAAAGGTTACGAAAATAACGGCACTATCTACCCGAGGCGGAGAATACCAGTTTCCGCCCTTTCTGGCCTGCGAACCACGGCCGCCCACCATCATACGCGGAAGGAGCCGGCGCATGATGACAAAGCGTCGCCGAAATCACGCGCGGGCACCGCTCACTGCCGCCGGTGCCGGCGGCGGCTCGGTGGTCTCCATCAGCATGCCATTGATGGCCTGGACCACGCGCATCGGTGCCGCCGCGCCGTTGTCCATGTAGATGACCTTGCCCTGGGCATGTTCGGAGACGTACTTGAGCGCATCGGTGTATTCGAGGAACAGCAGAAACTTATTGTCCACGCCCGCGGCCTTGAGGCTCTCGGCCGCATCCTTCATGCCGGCGGCGATGTTCTTGCGAAACAGCGCCAAGCCCTCGCCGCGCAGCGCCGAAGCCTTCTTGTCCGCTTCCGCGCCGATGGTCTTGTAGGCCGCTTCGGCCTCGGCATCCTTGGTGCGCTTGACCAGCAAGGCCGCGCCTTCGTTGGAGGCGGCCGCCAGCAGATTCTTCGACGACACCACGCGCGCCATCGAGTCGATGATCTCCTTGTCGAAGGTCATATCGGTGATCTGGATGTCGCGCACCACGTAGCCCCAATTGAGCACGACCTCATCCAGGTTCTTTTTTGTGTGCTCGACGATCTCGGCACGCATGCCGAGGATGTCCGACTGTTTGGTGGTCGCGACGAACTGCCGGATCGAGCCATCGATGGTCCGCTGCAGCGCGAGCTGGAATTCCTGCACCGAGGCGAAGCTGAACACGGCCTTCTTGATGGCCTCCTCCTCGGCCGCCGCGACCGCATACAGCACCATGGTGGCGAATTTGACGTTGGCCTGATCCAGGGTGATGGCCTGGAACTCGAGCTGCAAGGCGCGATTCTGCAATGACAGCCGGTAGCCGACCCGCTCCCAGGGCATCTTGAAGTTGAGCCCCTCGCGCATGATGCGGTGGTACTTGCCGAAGACCGTGACAATCGCGACCGTGGCCTGCGGCACGGTGCGGAACAAGGCGCGCGCGGCCATCACCGCGAGGATCAGCAGCACGATCAACGGAAAGAACGCACCGATAGTCATGATCGGGCACCTCTTGCGGGGCCATCAGGGGTCGCTGTCGAGCTGCGGCAGTATACTTGCGCGCCGGGTCCTGGTCGGAACGCGCTGAGCATGCCGCGGGCAATCCCGGCGCGATCTCAATTGTGCGGCCTTGGCGCACCGAATCCCGACACCTGCCAACCGTCCCGGTGGCGCAGGCGCAGCATGCCCAACGCCGCCGCGATCGTCAGGGCGCTCGCGATCAGAAACGCGGTCGCAAAGTCGCGCTGCTCGAGCGAGCGGCCGGCCGAGGACACCGACAGGGCCGCAGCGCCGAAGCTCACGCCGAAACTCATCGAGATGCGCTGCGCGAACTGTGTCACGCCGTTGCTGCGGCCCATGTCCGCGTGCTCGATATCGGCGAGCGCCAGCGCACCGATGCTCGAGAGAATCGCCGAACGGATGGTGCCGAAGATGAGGATATAGGCGGCGAACAGGGGAATCGGCGAGGACTCGCGAAACAGCGGAAAGCCCGCGAGCAGGGCGGCGGCGGCCAGGCAGCCATAGAACAAGGCGTGGCGAAAGCCAATGTGAGCGAGCACGAACGAGGTGAATGGGCGCACGACGAAGGCCCCAGCCGACACCAGAAAGGTCAACAGGCCGGCGTGGAAGGCACTGTAGCCGAACTGCAATTGCAGCAGCGTCGGCAGCAGGATCTGCGTCGAGAACATCCCGGCGCGCGCGACGCTGCCCGCGAGAATCGCCACCGAAAAGCTGCGGATGCGAAACAAGGCCGGATCGATCAGCGGCGCGGCGCGGCGCTGCGCATGGCCGGCATACAGTCCGGCGCAGAGCGCGACCAGCACGGCAATGCTCACCAGCATTGACCGCGGCAGTAGTCCGCGCCCCAAGGCCTCGATGAGGGTCTGCAAACCCGCCGCGGCCGTTCCCACCAGCACAAATCCGAGCCAATCGAAGCGCGCCTGCGGCGAGGGGGCGCTGGCGGGAATGAAGCGCCAGGCCATGAACAGTCCGAGCGCGCCGATGGGCACATTGATGAAAAAATTCCAGCGCCACGAGGCATAGGTGGTGATGAAACCACCGATCACGGGACCCACGGTCGGACCGACGATGCCGGGCAGCAGCATGTAGTTCATGACCGACACCAGCGAACGCTTCTCGACGCCGCGCGTGAGAATCAGTCTGCCGACCGGCCCCATCAGGGCTCCGCCCGTACCCTGCACGAAGCGGCCGATCACCAGCCAGACGATCGAGTGCGCGAAGCCGCACCAAAGCGAGCCGGCGACGAACACCAGGATCGAGGCGCTGTAGACACGCCGGCCGCCGAAGCGGTCCGCCACCCAGCCGCTGATCGGAATCAGGATCGCCAGCGCGATCAGATACGCGGTCACCGCGACACTCAGCCGCAGCGGTGACTCCCCCAGATCGGCGGCCATCTGCGGCAGCGAGGTCAGAATGACCGCGCCATCGAATCCCTCCATGAACAGCGCGCCGGCCACCGTGAGGGCGACCAGTCGCGGCGCGGCATGCGCGGGGGGCTGCACGGGCGAGGTAGTCATTGGATGTGCCAGCGCTGCCAGGGGATTAAGCGTTACCTTACCGCGGCGCTCTCTCAAGTGAATACAGCAACGGCGGGCGCCCGCGCTCTGCGTGACCTCTTTTCAAGGTTAACTTTGATACGTAACTAATTAATAAAACTTATATAATTTACATTATCGATGGGGCTTAAGCCCACGCAGGGCCATCGCCGCAATTAGCCGCAGCCGTCTCGACATTGACCGCCGCACTGATTTAAAAGAGGGTGGCGGCAGCGATTTCCACGGCGCACCCAGGAGAGCACCCATGGATCCGCGAATGAGCGAACGCGACGTCAATGCTCCGGACCCGAAGCAACCTGCGGAGCGGCCGAAAAGCGAATCGGCGCGCAAGCAGGACGCGCGCCTCGATGAGGAGCTCGATGAGACCTTCCCGGCGAGCGATCCCGTGCCTTACCGCCACGACGGCTAGAGGGCGGGCGGGCAGATCAGGCTCGGCACGGCCACTCATTCCTCCCATTGCAAGTTGGTGACGTGCGCGTCACGCAGATCCAGATCCCGCTCGATGCGACGCCGCGCCTCGTCCTTGAGCTTGCCGCGGCGGTAGAGATCGTTGATGCGGTCGCGCTCGGCGCTGATCACGAGGCGCTCGATCTCATCGTGGAGCGCAACGAATTTTCGGTTGATGTCGCCCTGCTCGCCACGCTTGCCCACATGCCGCAGCCGTTCACGCTGGCGCGTCATGATCGGGTCGACGATCTCCTGCGACAGGCCGCGCCCGGCCGCGAATTCTTCCAACCGCACGATCGCCGCCTGAATCGCCTGCCGGCGAGCCACCAGCTCCTCGGCTCGCTCCGCGCGGCGCTCGCGGCGACCCGCATGCGCCAGACCCAGCATGCGGATGACTGCCGGCAGCATGAGCCCCTGGCCCACCAACGTCACGAGGATGACCGCGAAAGTCAGGAACAGAATCAGGTCGCGCTCGGGAAAGGGCCGACCGCTCTCGGTCGCGAGCGGTATTGCGAGCGCCGCTGCCAGCGAGACGATGCCGCGAATGCCCGTGAAGGCGAGCGCAAACGGCCATTGCCAGGGCGGTGCGGGATCCTTGCGCGCGATCGAGGGAATCAGCCAGCGCGGCAGATAGGTGGCCGGATACACCCAGACGAAGCGCGCCGCGATGACGACCCCGCAGACCACGAGCGCCGAGAGCACGAGGCGCGAGAGCGAGTAGCCGAGGATGCCGGCCATGAGCGCGTGCGCCTGCAGTCCCGTGATCAGGAAGATCATGCCTTCGGTGAGGTAGATCAGAAAGTCCCAGAAGAAGATGCCCTGCAGCCGGGTCTCAGCGCTGATGAGCCGCAGACCGTTCCAGCTGATGTACAGACCCGTCGCCACCGTGGCGAGCACACCGGAGCCACCGAGATATTCCGGCGGCCAGTACGCCAGAAACGGTGTCAGCAGCGACAGCAAGATTTCGATGCGCGGGTCGCGCACCCAGCGCCGCAGGTGCAGCATGAACCATCCGACGGCCATGCCCCAAACGAGCTCGCCGACGACGATGGCCGCGAACAGGCTCACCGCATGGCCGAAGGAGAACGCGCCGACGCTCACGGCGACGACCGCGAAGCGATACAGAATCAGCGCCGTGGCGTCGTTGGCGAGCCCCTCACCTTCGAGGATGATCACGATGCGCCGCGGAAGCTGCATGCGGCGGGCGATGGACAACGGTGCGACGGCATCGGGCGGGGACACGATCGCCCCGATGACGAAGCCCACCGGCCAGGAAAGTCCCAGGAACCAATGCATGGCCGCGGCGGTGGCCAGCGTCGTGAACAGCACGCAACCGACCGCAAGCAATGAGATCGGTCGCAGATTGAAGCGGAATTCCCGCCAGCTCATGGCGACCGCGGATGAGTAGATCACCGGCGGCAAAACCAGTAGCAGCACGAATTCCGGAGCCAGCCGCACGCTCGGCAGGCCGGGAACGAGCGCCAACACGACACCGGTGAGCACCAGCGGAATGGCCGGCGGGACCTTGAGCCGGGCGGCCAGCACCGCGACCGCGGCCGTGACCACCAGCAGCAGAACCAGGATTTGTAGTATTGGCACCATCCGCGCACCGCGTAAGGCTCAAGGATACCGTTACCCTCCCCCGCTCTGTGCATCTGCACGCGGCCATCGGGCAGGACGCAGTCGGGGATCCTGACGTCGCCGCGCCGCTCGCCCAGAGACTGGAACGCTTTGCGAGGCGCTGTGGCCGACCCCGGTTCAATAGGCCATCGGCGGTGGCCCGCACCCAGCCTCACCGTATGTGTGCATGGCTGGGCGACATCGCCGGTACCGTATCATCGTCGTTGACCGCGAAGCGGGCATTCCACGGTCCCGCGGCTTTGTGACGCATGTCCGCGCCGCTGGTATGTCGCTTGCTCTGCTTTAATTGGCTAGCGTGATCCGCGCGGGTGGCCTAGCAGCGGTCAACAGTGTAAACACCTATGGACTCAAGGATTTGAAACAGTGTTGCGGCACCCAATACCCGTGCAGCGTCCTCGACTTCCATGGCTAGTGCGGCTCAACCGCCAATATTTCGCCGGATTCCGCCTGCGCAGCAACAGGATTTGGCGCCGGACGGTGACTTTGCCGCCGTCGGGAACGGCACATCGAACTGCTTTAGGACCTTGAGGATGCGGCGCGAACTCGAGCTGCGCGCCCGCCGCTAGCGGGAGCCTGCTCTAAAACATCCTGGCAACGTTACAACGCGGGCAGCCTCATCGCGCCGTCAGCCGAGCGCATGGTCGCTGCCTGCCAGGCCCCCGGGGGGCGGTGCGACTTTGATCTCCACACGCACCGCACCGCAAACCTCGCTGCGGTTGGCGGCAAGCGCTGCAGCCGCGAGCTTGACCTGACGCGCCCACACCAACGCGAAATCGTCGAAGCGTTTGTCGCCCGAAGAGCCGATCAGATCGGCGCGGGAGATGCGCCCGTCGGGGGACACGCACACCCTTACGATCGCGGTCTCGCCCGGTATAAAGCGAGGCCCGGAGACGACGAACGAGGTCGAGCTCTCATCGAATGGATTCACCTCGACGGGTTGCGCCGCCGCGGGTGCAGGCTCTGGGCGTCGAACGCGGCTGCAACCGACCGCTGCGAGGACGCAAATCACCGGAACGATGAATGCACGCACCGCTGTGAGCTTCAGCATCCTGGTCTGGGTTGCGTCTCGACACCCTCGGCCACGTTCGTGAGCTTCAGGATGTGGGCGAGCGTGACGATAGTCGATACCCACCTCAACGAGTCCGTTTTATCCGCGATGGTAGCAATAAAGTAGCGATCGATCTTCAGCGTCTCGAGGGGCCGTCAACCGGAAGCTGCCGCACAGCAGCATGAAGTGCATCCAGCCACCGCTGCCCTGCGTATCAAGAGATCAAGGATAGCTCTTACACTGAAGCCGCACATCGCCGGCCGTGTTCAAGGGCCAATGGAGCGGCCCGGTTTGAAAATTCCCAACGTTGCCGCCTTGACGGTCGTGTTCGCGGCGCTCGCTTCTGGCGCACGCGCCGATGATGGCGCCGACAGCAATCCGACGCTGCAGACCGTGACCGTGGTGGCGTACGGGGTCAGCAATATGCAGGCCGCGTCGGCCGGCGATGTGACTGCGCAGCAGATCGCCAGCCAACCCCTGCTGCGTCCGGCCGCGGTGCTCGAGAATGTCCCGGGGCTCATCGTCACTCAGCACTCGGGCGAGGGCAAAGCGAACCAATATTTCTTGCGCGGCTTCAATCTCGATCACGGTACCGATCTGGCTACCGAGGTCGATGACATGCCCGTGAACATGCCGACGCACGCGCATGGCCAGGGCTACACGGATCTGAACTTCCTGATCCCCGAAGTGCTCGCGGATCTGCATTACAAGAAGGGTTCCTACTACGCCGATGAGGGCGATTTCGCCACCGCGGGGGCCGTACGCATGGGACTGCTCAGCGAAGTGCCGACTTCCGCGACGCTCGGTGCCGGTCAGGACGGCTATCGGCGGGCGCTGCTGATGGGCACCACTTCACTGGGCCCAGGGACCCTGCTGAGCGCCGGCGAGGCCTACCACAATGATGGCCCGTTCGACATTCCGGACGATTACCGGCGTCTCAATGGCCTGCTGCGTTACCACCAGGGCGATGATCGCGATTTCTTCACCGCGACGGCCATGAGCTACACGGGACAATGGACGGCGACCGATCAGGTACCGCAACGCGCGATCGATGAGGGACTGATCGACCGGTTTGGCAGCCTCAATCCATCCGATGGCGGTCAGAGCAGCCGCTCGAGCCTGTCCGTCAACGCCGTGCATCGCAGCGATAGCGATCAGGCGCAATTTTCAGCCTACGTGATCCGCTACCGGCTCGACCTGTGGTCGACGTTCACCGACTACCTGAAGAATCCGATCGATGGCGATCAGATGCTGCAGCATGATGACCGCATCGTGTACGGTGCCAAGGGCTCGAACACCTGGTACACGAGCGTGGCCGGCATGCCGATATCGAACCTGATCGGTGTGCAGGCGCGGGCGGACGACATCCGCGACGTCGGCATCTTTCCAACCGATGAGCGACAAATCATCGGCACGACTCAGAACGCGGGCGTGCTGGAGTGGAATGCGGCGCTCTACGCCGAAAGCAGCCTGCAATGGCGTCCGGACGTGCGCAGCGTGGTCGGCGTGCGCGAGGATGAATTCGCCTTCCGCGTGCACGATAAGATGCTCGACAGCGCAGGACACTGCACCCTCGAGAGCGACCCGCTCGGGTGCGACACTGGCTCCAGGCACGCTTCGATCTTCAGCCCAAAGCTCGGCATCGCGCTCGGCCCGTGGGAGCGCACGACCTATTTCATCGACCTCGCCGACGGCTATCACAGCAATGACGCCCGCGGGGTCACTCGCAGCGGCGCCAATCCCACTGCCCTGCCCGTGACGCCGCTGACCCGCGCCACCAGTGCCGAGCTCGGGCTGTCCACACAGATCGTGACCGATTGGGACAGCTCTCTGGACGTGTTTCTGCTCAAGCTCCGATCGGAGCTGGTGTTCGATGGTGACGCTGGAGTGACCGTGCCGAGCGGGCCGACGACGCGTACCGGCATCGAATGGGGCAACGCCTATCATGTCAATCGCTGGCTCACGGCGGATTTGAACGCCGCCTTCACGCGTGCCCGATTCGATCACAATGCGCCCCCGGACGATCTCGGCTGCTCGACTGCTGCCCCCAGCAATCCCTGCGCGCAGCCCATCGCCATCGTCGGCCGCTATGTTCCGAACAGCCCGACGAACGTCATCGATGGCGGCCTGACGGCACAATTGCCCGCTGGCGCATTCGCTGCGTTGCGCGCACGGCACTTCGGCGCATCTGCGCTGGTCGAGGACGGCAGTGCGCAATCCCCGCCCTATACGACGCTCGATGCACAGCTGGGCGTGCAGCGGGCACATTGGCTCGCAGCCCTGGAGGCTTTCAATATATTCAACACGGCGTGGAATGACATCGAGTACTTCTACGTCACGCGGCTGCGCAACGAGCCCTCGCCGCTGCCCGATTACGTCGTGCACCCGGGCGTACCACGTACCCTGCGTGCTCGGGTGGAGTATCGGTTTTAACTGATGCGCCGCCCGCTGCGGCCGGCATTACTCGACGCTCACGCCGCTGCCGATGCTGCTGTGCCTGGGCGCATGCCAGGCGAGCCATAGGGCGCATACGCTGCCCGCAATGACGATGGGCAGGATGTCGTGCAACAACTGCGTGGAGCTGTGACCCGCGGCTTTGAGCGCCCCGCCCAGCTTGGGTCCCACGATCGAGCCGATGCGCCCGACGGCCACGGCAGCGCCGACGCCCACTCCCCGAATCCTGGTCGGGTAGCTCGCCGGCGCCATGGCGTACAGGAACGCCTGTGCGGCCAGCACTGCGCAGCCGAGCAGAAACACGATGAGAACGATGGCAGAAACGTGCGCGTGGGCGTCGGCCAGCCACAGCACCAGCAGCGGCAGCGCCACGAACGCCACCACGATACCGGGCTGGCGCAGGCGGCTTTCGAGCAGATAGCCCATCAGCAGCGCCGCGACTGCGCCGCCTAGATTGAAGCCGATCTGTGCGCCGGCGGCCTGCGACCGGCTCAATCCCTGCCCGACCATGAGCGTGGGCAGCCAGTTGAGCAGCAGATAGAGCGTGAGCAGACCCAGGAAAAAACTGCTCCACAGCAGCAGCGTGCGCAGCGCCCGACCGCGAGCGAAAATCGCGCGAAAATCCCCGCGATTCGGCATGGCCGCAGTTTCCGGCTGCATCTGCGCCTCGAGCGGTAGCTGACGAAACGCCGCCGATTCCGGCATCCACACCGCCATGCTCGGCGCGAGCAGCAACGGCAAAATACCGCCGACGATGAAGATCCAGCGCCAGCCCGAGGGCAGGAGCAGCAGACTGATCAGGCTGGCGATTGCGCCGCCAAGCGGCGCGCCGCTATAGGCCAGCGCGACACTGAAGCTGCGGCGTGTCGCGGCAGCATTCTCGGCCACCAGTGCGATCAGATTCGGCAAAGCGCCGCCGAGCCCGAGGCCGGTCAGCAGTCGCGCCCAGGCCAGCGACGGCACGTCCCAGGCCAACGGCGTGAGCAACGAGAACAGACCGAACAGTGCGATCGAGACCACGAGAACGCGCTTGCGTCCGCTGCTGTCGGCGATGCGCCCGCCGATCAGCGCGCCGAAGAACAGCCCGAAAGTGCTGGCGCTGAAGAACGTCCCGAGCTCAGCCGCACTGGGTTTGAACTCCCCGGCAATGCCGGCTGCGGCGACACCGGCCGCCTGCAGATCGATGCCTTCGCACAGGGCCGTCAGCACGCAACATACGAGCGTGACGCGCGCCGCGGCGGCGCCCTGCGCATCTTCGGACATGCTCTTCCCCCCGTTCGGTCTACGGGCCGAATGACGCCCATGCGCTCATGATAGCGTCGATGCCGCCTTGCCAACGCATGCAGGGCGGCAAGCAGAGCCTTGCGTTGCGATGCAGGAATATTGGCCTGCAGCTGCGCCTCGTGCGCCCGGATCGCGCGACCGACCTTGCGCGCCATGGTGTGGCCGGCGAGCGTCATGCGCAAGCCGTGCGAACGGCCATCGACGGCGCGGCGCTCGATGAGTTTGATGGCTGCGAGCCGCGCCACCAACGGCGCCATGTTGGCGCGCGCGATATTGAGCATGCGGCCGATTTCGCTTTGCGTGATGCCGGGATTGGCTTCGATGAGGCATAGCACCGTCGCCTCCGAGGCTCGCAGGCGCAATGGCGCGAGCCGCCGGATTACCACACGCACTCGCGCGCCGGCATCGACGCCTATTCGCAGCGGGCATTGCGGCGCGTGTGGAAGGCCGAGCGCTTCTCGTGGTGGATGACCTCGATCCTGCACCGCTTTCCAGAGAGCAGCGGCTTCGATCAACAGATCCAGCGCGCCGAACTTGAGTATCTGCTGTCCTCGCGCGCCGCGATGACGGCACTGGCGGAAAACTACGTCGGTCTGCCCTATTGAACGGCTGAACGGCTGCCGTCGCTGGCGTTGTCGCCCAAAGCCTGGGGTGGCGCAGCGCATAACGCCAACTCGCAGCGACACTTTGCCTGCCTTGAGTGCGCCACGGCCACCACGGCCTGCCTTTGTAGCCTGACGCCGAGCGAAATTACCAACGAGCGGGCGCGCCGCCGATCAAAGCCCGGTATTGCCGCAGGTGACGGATCATGTGTGCGTCATGACCCTGGATCTCGTACAGACGCGCCAGATTGTAGTGCGCGTCAGCGAACGCAGGATCGGCGGCGATCACCGCCAGATAACCTTCGATCGCTTGCTCGGCCCGTCCGGTGTCCTCCAGCAGCACCGCCAGGTTGAACAGCGCGTGCGGGTCCTGCAGGCAGGGAGCTGCTCGATACATCTGCTCCGCGCTGTCGAATTCTCCCGCCTCCTGCAGCAGCCGCGCGCAGTTGATCCGCGCTGCCATATCGGTCTCATCGAGTTGCAGGCAGCGCCGGTACAGCCGCATCGCGGCCTGCGGATCGGACGGCTCGAAGGCCAGCGCCTGCTCGAACAGCTGCTCGAGCTCCAACGGCGCCGCGGCGGATGTGCGCTCGATGATGTGCAGGCTGCCATTCTCATAACGCACGTCGAGTGCCAACAGGTATTGTCCGGTGTCGCTCTCCCACTCGCTCTGACCTTCGCGAATGCTCACGGCATCGCCTACGGCTCGAAGCGACAGTCCGGACAGCGGCGCCTGCGCCGGCAGGCGCTGCCGCAGATCGCGCAACGAGCGGGTAATGCGCCGATTCGAGAGCTGCGTGTTCGACAGGGCTTTGGCCGTGCGCAACACGATCAAATCCTGGAACGAGAAGCGATATTCCCGACGCCGCCCGCGGTGCGGTGCGACGAATCGCTGCCGAATCAGCGCCCGCACCACGCCACGCGACAGCCCGATCATGCGCTCGACATCGCTGCTGGAGTATTCGTGCATGAGCTCTGCGCCCAGGGCTCTTATGCTCGGGACGTCCTGCGCGTCGGCGCCTTACGTTGTACTCGCTTCGGCCCCTTGCGCGCGCCCAGCTTTTCCTTCTCCCCGGTACCGAGGCTCGCACGCAGCGCCGCCATGAGATCGATGACGTTGCCCGAGGGCGTGCGCGTCGGGGCAACAGAGACGGACACCTGTTGGCCTTCGACCTTCTTTTGTATGGCGGCCTCGATGCGCGCCCTGACCTCGTCCACATACAGCGTGGGATCGAATCGGTCCGTCGCCTGCTGCTCGATGAGCTGACGTGCGAGCTTTAACTCGCCTTCCTTGACTTCAGTGGGCACCGCACCGATGTCGTGGATCGAGCGCACTTCGGCCGCAAAGTGCAGCTGATGCATGACCATGGCTTGGTCGAGCGGTCTGAGAACGATCATATGATCGCGCCCGTGAGAAGCCCAGTGACCGACCGCGCAGCGCTGCGTCTCGCGCAACGCCGCCGCAAGCAACGCATACGGGCGCGCGCCACCCTTGCCGGGCGCCAGGTAATAACTGCGGTCGAAATACAAGGGATCGACCGATGCCAACGGCACGAACTCGACGATATCAATGCTGTCGGAACCGGCTTCATCGAGCGCTTTGATTTCATCGGCAGTGAACTGAACGTACTGGTCCTTGGCAAATTCGTAGCCCTTCACGATCTCGTTACGATCGACGACCGTGCCCTCCTTGATACACACATACTGCTGCTTCAGGCGCGAACCGTCCTTGGCATGCAGCAGGTTGAAACTGATTCTCTCGCTCGTCAGCGTAGCGGTGTACAAATCGACGGGTATCGCCACCATGCCGAAGGAGATGGTCAGCGAGGCCATGGATCTTGCGGCCATAGGATGGACTCCGGCTCTTGCTGGGATGGGTGCCTAGACTCGCCTGTCGCGCGGGGAGCGTCAATATCACGCAATCCATACTTATATTTATTATATTTATCAAATACTTATATAAGTATGAGAATGTTTTACGTTACAGCCAGTTGCATCCCCCGATCGAGCGCTCGCCAATGAGCCAATGCCGCAATGCCCTGAAGCCTTCCGGTCCGAGCTTTCGTGTAGTCTCGCGCCAGATGCTGCAAGAGCTGGGAGAGAGCTGTGAGCAAAATGATTCGGTTCGAGCGGCCTGACGGCCAGAGCGTGAACGGCTATCTGGCCGAGCCCGTCAGAGCTCGAGGCGCACCGGGCCTGGTGGTCATTCAGGAATGGTGGGGATTGAATGATCAGATCAAGGGCGTAGCGGATCAATTGGCGAAAGCCGGCTACCGGGCCTTGGTGCCGGATCTGTATCGCGGCAAGCTCGCACTGGAGGCGAACGAAGCCGAGCACCTCATGAGGGATCTGAATTTCGGCGACGCCGCGGGCCAGGATATCCGCGGTGCCGTGCAGTTCCTCAAAGCGTCGGGAAGCGCGAAGGTGGGCGTAACCGGCTTCTGCATGGGTGGCGCCCTGACGCTGCTGTCCGTGGTCAACATCCCCGAGCTCGATGCCGGCGTGGTCTGGTATGGCTGCCCGCCGCTGGAGTATGTCGATGCCTCCAAGATCAAAGTGCCCCTCATGGGGCACTGGGGCATTCACGATAGCGTGTTTCCAATCAAGCAGGTGGATGCTCTCGAGCAGAAACTGCGCGCTGCCGCGGTGCCGTTCGAATTTCATCGCTATGAGGCCAAGCATGCCTTTGCGAACCAAGAGGCTGACTCCAAGCACCTGCCCTATCTGAAGCACGACGCGCAGGCCGCGCAGCTCGCCTGGCAGCGCACGATGGAATTCCTTGGCCGGCATTTGCCTCGATCCTCCCAAGAGAGCAGCCGAGACCGCTGAGGCAGCCAACCCCTCGACCTCTGCGCCAGCGCAAGTATTGACCCTGGCAACAATAAGGCAGGGGTTTTCGTTCAACGGCGCGATAGCTAGCGCCCCGCACCTAGGCCGATTGCTTGGGTCCGGTGCATCCAAATCTTGCTTACGGGCGTATCTGCCTATCAGCTAGCACGTGCATTTTTCACGGGAGAGGGTCCATGAATCGTCGTCTATGGAATTCGATTCTGATCGGTGGCGTGGCCTCGGCCATCTACGGCGGCGGCGCGCTGGCATCCAGCCATCGAGAAGCGCCCTTCATTACCACCCGTCCCAAAGTGGACGGCACCGATTTCTACATGTTCAACAGCTATGAGGCCGGAAGAGTCGGCTACGTGACTTTGATCGCCAATTATCTGCCGCTGCAGGACCCACAAGGCGGCCCTAACTATTTCTTTCTCGATGATAATGCGCTCTACGAAATCTCCATCGACAACACCGGCTCGGGGGTCGCTGACCTGACATTTCAGTTTCGTTTCACGACCACGACTCAGGGCCTCTCGGTCATGGCTGGAAGCAAGTCGATACCGGTACCGCTGATCAACATCGGCCCGGTGAGCACCTCGAGTGCGAGTTCGCAGAACGTGTCGCAGACCTACACGCTGACGCTCGTCAGGGGAGACCGCCGCACCGGTACGGTAGTGCCCATTACCAACGCCACGACCGGCTCCACCACGTTCGCCAAGCCGCTGGACAACATCGGCGCCAAATCTATTCCGAATTACGCAACCTACGCCGCTAGCTTCATCTATCCAATCACGATCCCGGGCTGCAATGCCCCGGGCAGAGTGTTCGTCGGCCAACGGCAGGATCCGTTTGTGGTCAACCTGGGCGAGACCTTCGATCTCGTGAACATCAAGTATCCAGTGACGCAGTTGGCGCCGGCCAATATCAACGGCCGCAACTACGTGCCGGATTCGCTCGCCGCCTATAACGTGACCACGCTGGCGCTCGAAGTGCCCGCGGCGTGTCTGACCAGCGGCTCCAATCCCATCATTGGCGGCTACACCACGGCGAGCCTGCGGCAAGCGCAGGTGCTCAACCCCGTGCCGCAAAGTGCCAAGAGCGTGGCGAGCGTCGGTGCGGTGAGCGCGCCGACGGGTACGGAACTGGCGGGCGGTGCATGGCTGCAAGTTTCGCGACTGGGCATGCCGCTCGTGAACGAGCTGGTCATTGGTCTGCCCGACAAGGATCGCTGGAACGGTTCCAGCCCGGCCGGGGATGCGCAGTTCGCCGACTATGTGACCAATCCGTCCTTGCCGGTGCTGCTGCAGGCCCTGTTCGGCAGTGCGGGCGTGCTAGCTCCCAATGTCTATCCGCGCACGGACCTCGAGGCGGTATTCCTGACCGGGGTCGCCGGCTTGAACAAGCCGGCGAACGTCGTCGCGGCCGAGGAGCTGCGCTTGAACACCACCACGGCCGTGACGCCGATCGCTTCGCAGAACGACCTCGGTGTGCTCGGTGGCGACTTGAGCGGCTTCCCGAACGGACGCCGACCCATCGACGATGTCGTGGATATCACGCTGCGCGCGGCCATGGGGGCACTGCTGTCGCCTTTTGATGGCAGCTCGCAGGATCCGGATCCCGCCTCCGATGCCTCCCGCCAGCTCGGCTACACCGATGGCGTCGAGCCCAGTCCGGCCAACTACCTGCCGACCTTTCCGTATCTGAATACGCCGCTCGCCGGCTCACCCATCAGCGCGACCGAGTGAGGGCCCTACGCATGAACACCAAATTCGCTCTATCGGCCGGTGCTGCTGCCGTGGGCTGCCTGGCTCTGGCAGGATGTGGCGGCGGGAACGAGAACCCCTCCTATCCGGCAGCCGCATTCAATCCGGCCACTCCGACCCAACAGCTCGACACCGCCGAGCTGCTCGCTATCGTACAGACGCAGACCTCGGAAACGAGCCAGCCGTTTGCGGTGGACGGTGGCGCCGTTGCGGTCATCCCGACGGGAGATGAGACCGGCGAGCCCATCCCCGTCGATGGTTCATGAGCGGGCGTAGCCGCCGGCCATACTCACCGCGAGGCCGGCGCTGCGCGCTGATCGCGCTCGCGCTGCTCGGCAGCGCCGGCCTTGCCGGAGTGCAGGCGAGTCCGTACGCACCGAGCAGCGACAGCGTGGTGCTGGCCGAGCTGCCTGCCGGTACGCGCTACAGCGATCTTGCGGCCCGACGCCTGGCCCGCGAGCGGCTCGATGTGGCGGTGCCATTGGCGCAGTTCTACATTCAGCAATCGCGAGTCAGCGGCGATCTGCGCTATCTCGGCTATGCCGACGCGGTGCTCGCACCCTGGCTGAATCAACGGCCGGCCGCGCCCGAGGCGTTGGTGCTGCACGCCACCGTGCAACAAAGCCGCCACGAGTTCACCGACGCGCTTGCGACGCTCGATCGCGCGCTCGCCGCTCGTCCTGACGATGCGCAGGCGCTGCTGACCCGGGCGACGGTCCTGCGCGTGCTCGGACGCTACCCGGAAGCCAGCAGCGCCTGCCTGCAGTTCGCCCCCAGGGTCGATCCGCAGATTGCGCAGTTGTGCATCCAAAGCCTGCGAGGCCTGAATGGACAGCTCGAGTCGGCCTACGCAGCGCTGCGGCAAGTATCGCCTCAAGGGTGGCTGAATGCGGAGAAATCCTGGCTCTACTCCGAACTCGGCGAGATGGCGCTGCGACTCGGACTCGAGACGGATGCGCAGCGTTGGTTTCTCCAGGATCTGAAGCTTGCGCCGACCGATCTCTACGTGCGCGCAGCCTATGCCGATCTGCTGTTGCGCCAGGGACGCGCCGAGGACACGCTGGCTGTGCTGAACGGCTATGAAAGCTTCGAGCCGCTGCTGCTGCGCATCGCCATCGCGCAGCGCCAACTGCGCGACCCGCGCCTGGCGCCCAGCAGCGCCAGGCTCCGGGCCGCGTTCAGCGCCGAGGCGCAGCGCGGCGAGGCCGTGCACCGGCGCGAGCAGGCGCGATTTCTGCTCGAGGTGGAACAGCAGCCGCAGCGCGCGCTGCAGGTGGCGCTTGAAAACTGGACGCTGCAGCGCGAGCCTGACGATGCGCTGCTGCTGCTCGCCGCGGCCCAGGCCGCGGGCCACCCGGCCGCGGCCGCGCCGGTGCTTGAATTCATGCGCAGCACGGGTCTTCGCGATGCGCGCGCCAATCTTGCGTACAGCGCTGCGGTGGCCGCGCGGTGAGCATCCGCCGGCATCTCGGCCTGCCGGCTCTTTGGGCGCTGCTGATGCTGCTCGGTGCCGTACCGGCGGCCGAGGCCCACATCGCCAGTAATGGCTTTTTGAGCCTCGCGGTCGATCGCGCTGCCGTAGCGGGCGCGCTCGAGCTCGCGATTCGAGACGGCGAGCTCGCAGTTGGCCTCGATCGCGATCGCGACGGCAAGGTGAGCTGGGGCGAGCTGCGCGCCAGTCAAGCCGCGCTGCAGGACTACGTGCGCGGCCATCTGAAACTCTATGGCAGTCAGGGCGAATGTCCGTTGAGCTTCGGTCCAGTGCAGGTCAACGCGCGCGTCGATGGCAACTATCTATGGCTGCCGCTCACCGCCGAGTGCGGCGGCGCACTCAAGCGCCTGAGCATCGACTATCGAGTATTGAACGAGGAGGATCCCTCGCACCGCGGGCTGCTGACACTGCGTGCATATGGCGAGGTTCAGACCGCCGTGTTGGACGCGGCTTCGGGGAAGCGTCCATTCGAGCTCGACCATCCCTCCCCCTGGTCCGCGTTCATCGAGTACCTGCACGCCGGTATCTGGCATATCTGGAGCGGCATCGATCATCTGCTGTTCCTGCTCTCGCTGCTGTTGCCCGCCGTGCTGGTGCGCCGCAACGATCGATGGGAAGCGGTGCCGATGGCGGCCCCGGCCTTTCGCAACATCGTCAAAGTCGTCACAGCCTTCACACTCGCGCATTCGATGACGCTCTCGCTGGCCGCCTTTGAAATCATCCGGCTGCCCGCGCGGCTGACCGAGTCCGTGATTGCCGCATCCATTATCGTGGCTGCGCTGAATAATATTTTTCCTCGCGTGACCGAAGGTCGCTGGCGTATCGCCTTCGCCTTCGGGTTGCTGCACGGCTTCGGCTTCGCCTCGGTGCTCTCGGACATGGGTCTGCCTCAGGGTGCGCGCCTGGTGTCGCTGGTGGCCTTCAATCTAGGGGTCGAAGTCGGCCAGCTCGCCGTGGTGCTCGCCGTGATGCCGATCGCCTACCTGCTGCGCGCGACGGCGCTCTACCGCCGTGCACTCATGCCGTGGGGCTCCTCGGCCATCGCCGCGCTGGCACTGGTCTGGCTGGTTCAACGCGCGAGCGCTTGAGGCGTTAGCACGCACTAGCATCACGGCAGTGGTATCGCCGAACAGAGGCGGCGCCAAGTGCGCGCGTCACTACGCACTTTCTCTGATCCGCACGCAGAGCAGCTCGCGCGCGCCAGGTAATCAGCGCCGGATCAGCAGCTGCAAGCTACGCCGTAAGCGCGCGCCGTAGGGCGGCCGCAGACCGATCAGGCCGGCGATGTCGAATCGCGTCTGTCGCAAGACCGCGCGGGCGTGGCTGAAGCGGTGAAAGCCATGCTCGCCATGGTAGCCACCCATGCCGCTCTCGCCGATGCCGCCAAAAGGCAGCTCTTCAGCGAGAAAATGCACCGCCACATCGTTCACGCACACGCCGCCGGAGCGCGTATGGGCCAGGAGCTCGCGTTCCTCGGCGCGGTCGGTCCCAAAATAATACAGCGCCAGCGCTCTGGCGCGGCGATTCACCGCGCCTATGACCTCGTCGATTCGATCATAGCTGCATACCGGCAGCAGCGGCGCAAAGATCTCCTGCTGCATGACCCTCATATCTTCGGTCGCACCAAGTATCAGAGCGGGGCCGACCAATCGTCGCTCACGCCCGGCTGAGGCGGGCGTATCGGTCAAGGCGATCTCCTGCGCCCCCTTGGCCCGGGCATCCGCGAGCAGCTCATCCACGCGCTGCACATGACCGGCGTCGATCAGACTGGTGTAGTCCGCATTCGAGGCAAGGTCTGGATACACTCGCGCCGCCCAGCGCTGCGCCTGCTGTACGAACGCATCCAGCCGCTCGCGCGGGACGCAGACGTAATCCGGCGCCAGGCACATCTGCCCAGCGTTGGCCAGCTTGCCGAGCAGGATCCGGTCGACGGCGCGAACCAGGTCGGCTGAACGCCCGATGACGACCGGACACTTGCCGCCGAGTTCCAGCGTCACTGGCACGAGATGCTCGGCGGCGGCGGCCATGACTTGCCGACCTACGGCCGTCGAGCCGGTAAAGATAAGGTGATCGAACGGCAAGCTTGAAAATCGCCGCGCCAGCTCCGTGCCGCCGTTGACCACGGCCAACTCCGCCGCGTCGAAGTATCTGCCGACCAGCTGCCCGATCAACTCTGAGGTCCGGGGTGTCATTTCCGATGGCTTGATCAAGCATCGATTCCCCGCAGCCAGGATGCCGGCTAACGGCCCGAACGTGAGCGTCACGGGAAAGTTCCACGGGCTGATGAGGCCCACTACACCGAGTGGCTGATGCAGAATTGCCGCGCGGACACCAGGAAACCCCAGCGGCAACCCCAATCGCCGCCGCTGCGGCCGCATCCATCGCCGAACATGCCGTCGGGCATATTTGAGCGCGTGCACGGCGGGAAAGATATCCAGCAAGCGTGTGGCGTCCGCCGGCCGTTGGCCGAAGTCAGCCTCGAGCGCTTCGCAAAACGCCGGCTGATGGGACACGAGCAAGTCGCAGGCGCGCTGCAGCCGATCGATGCGCACACTCGCGCGCGCCTCCCCTTCCGCCAGAACAGCAGCGCGCTGCGCCAGCAGCAAGCGCTGCGCTTCCATTGCCTGATCGGGGCATGCGTAATCCATGAACTTCCCACTGGCTGCGGCGGGCTCAAGTGCTACCAGTGCACTCCCCGCAGCAGCGAGGTAAACACCACCATCTCGGGCGATGCCTCGGAATCGGCCATTGGCGGCCCGCCCGCGGCTTCCGATTCCGGAAATATCCGAAAACTCTCGCTCATGACCGCCCGGTTGATCCAAGGCGCCAGCACCTCGACCAGCGATGCCAGCACGCCGAGCCCGGTTGCGATGCGTTCGGGCTTGCGCACGATCGCCTCTGCAACCAGCTCCGCCGCCTGCTCGGGCTCCAAGAGCGGAAGGCGCTCGTAAATCCTGGTCGGCGCGACCATCGGTGTGCGCACCAACGGCATGTTGATGATGGTGAAATGTATGCCGCGCGCGCGATATTCGCCTGCGGCGCAGCGCGAGAACGACTCGAGTGCCGCCTTCGAGGCGTTGTAGGCGGCGAAGCGCGCTGCATTACTGAGTACGCCAATCGAGGAAATGTTGATAACGTGGCCCGCTCCCTGCTTGACCATCGCCGGTAGCAAGCCGAGCGTCATGGAAACGGCAGCGAAATAGTTGGCGCGCATGAGGCGCTCGTAGTCGTGCAAGCGATCGTAGGTGTTATCGACCGCACGCCGAATCGAGCGGCCGGCATTGTTGATCAAAATATCCACATGCCCGTGTTCGGCGAGCAATTGCACCAGCAAGCGCTCGCAGGCCTGCGGATCGGCTATGTCGCAGCTATAGACGCTTAGCTCGCGCCCCAGCGCCCGCACTTCAGCCTGCACCCGCGCAAGCTTTGAGGCATCGCGCGCTACGATCAGCACCCGCGCGCCGGCGCTCGCAAGCTTCAATACCGTGGCGCGGCCAATACCCGAGGAGCCGCCCGTGACCAGGACGGTCTTGCCTTGTACCGTCTTGCATAGGGCGTGGGCATTGAACAGATCGGGGTCGAGTTGGCGCTCCCAGTAATCCCATAGGCGCCAGGCGTAATCCTCCAGCCGCGGAAGTTGGATGCCCGCTGCGATCAGCAGGTCCTGCGCGTGATGGGCGCCAAAGCGGGTTGGGTAGTTCAGCAGGCCGGCGATCGACTTCGGTATGCCAAGCTCGAGCAGCACCTGATCGATGAGTCGTCGCATCGGCGCCAGTGTCTCGCTCGCCGCTCGAACCCATCGCGGCAGCGCTGCCAGCAGACTCGGCTCGAGCCTGACAGCCATCTTCGGCGCGTGCGCAGCCTCGGCGAACAGGTTCAGCACCTCCCCGACCCGTCGATCCTTGGGATCCGTGAGATGAAAGCAGCGGCCGTCGTGTCCAGGCACATGCGCCAGGTGCGCCAGCGCCGCGGCCACGAAGTCGACCGGAACCAGATTGATGTGGCCGCCCTCAAAGCCGATGAGTGGCAGCCACTGCGGCAGCATATTGCGCACCTTCTGCAGGGGCTTGAACAGGTGATAGGGGCCGTCAATCTTGTCCATCGCGCCGGTCGCGGAATGACCGACCACCATCCCCGGACGATAGATGCGCCATGGCAACGCCGTGGTGGCTCGGACCAAGGCCTCCGAGCTGTGCTTGCTGCGAAAGTAGGGATGATCCAGAGCTTCGGCCTGCTCAAACATCTCCTCCGTGAAAGTCCCTCGATAGCGCCCCGCCACGGCGATGCTGCTGACGAGGTGGAAACACCCCGCCTGGACCGCCCGAGCCAATTGCAACGCGTTACCGGTTCCCACGACGTTCGCCCGCTCGAGCTCAGTGGCTTCGGCCGCAAGGTCATACAACGCGCCCAAGTGGAAGAAGTGGCGGATCTTGCCGGCGAGCTGCCTGCGCTCAGCGTCCGTGATGCCGAGCAGGTCATAAGTGAGATCGCCCTCGATCGGTCTGATCAGGGCGGCACGCTCAGCGCAAGCGCCTAATACCCGCGCCAGTCGATCGTGCGAGCCGGATCTCACGAGCAGATAAATGGGCTCGCCTCGCAAGGCCAGTAGCGGCACCAGATGGCGGCCGATAAAACCAGTGCCGCCCGTGACGAAGTAGCTCATGATTCACGTATCCGGCGCGCATTATTATATATACAGGCTACGCCTGCCGCGAGGCTCTGGCGATCGTGGCAAACCGAGGTCCACAAGCGCTCGCCGATCGGCGAAACTGTCAATATGAGCGCCGCGGAACGTTTATCGGGTGTGGATCGTGCGTGGCTGTTGATGGAGCGGCCCACGAACCCGATGACGATTGTGGGTCTGATCGTTCTGGAGGGCCACCTGGGTCGGGCACGGCTGCGCGATCTGATCGCCGAGCGCTTTCTTATCTTCGATCGCTTCCGCTGCATCCCGGTCGCCGACGGCAGCAGCGCCAATTGGGTGAGCTCGAGGCAGTTCGATGTCAACGACCACGTCTTGCGGGTCGCGCTGCCCGCACACGCCGGGCAGCATGAGCTCGAAGCCCTGGTGGGCGAGCTGGCCAGCACGCCGCTGAATCCCGCAAGACCGCTCTGGACGTTTCACCTCGTCGAGCGCTTCCGCGGCGGCAGCGCCATCATCGCGCGCATACATCATTGCTATGCCGACGGGATTGCCCTGGTCCAGGTGCTGCTGTCGCTCGGCGATGGCCAACCCGGCGCCGTCGACCCGCGAGCCGGGCTGGCCAATCCCGGACCACCCGACCGATCAGCCACGGCTAACGCAGTCGGCCTCTGGCCGCAGGTGCTTGGCCGCGTGCTGCGCGAGGGCGCCGATCTGCTCGAGAAGGGGTTGCACTACGCGCTGCATCCGGCCGATTCCGGGACCGCCATGCAGGATTCGCTCAAATTCGCGGCGGAGCTGGCGCATATTGCCACGCAGTCCGACGATCCGCCGACCTGCCTCAAGCGGCCACTCTCCGGAGTCCGGCGCGTCGCCTGGGCCGATCCCATCTCCCTGGAGGAAGTCAGGGTAATCGGCAAAGTCCTCGGCTGCACGATCAATGACGTACTGGTGTCGTTGCTCTCTGGCGCTCTGGGTCGCTATCTCGAATCGCAAGGCGATAACGTCACCGCGCTGAAAATTCGGGCGACCGTTCCGGTCAGTCTGCGATCCGATGCCGCCGGACAGCCCACCTTGGGCAATCGCTTCGGACTCGTATTCGTGGAATTGCCCATTGGCATGCGCCATCCACTCGAGCGACTGTACGCGGTGCGCTCGACCATGAAATCTTTGAAAAGCTCGCCGCAAGCGCTGGCCGTCCTCGGGCTGCTGGCCGCTGTCGGGAACCTTCCCGGTGCGGTGGAGGAGCCGCTGGTCGCTTTGTTCAGCGCCAAAGCGAGTCTTGTCGCCTCTAACCTTGCCGGCCCCGGCCAGAAGCTGCACATGGGCGGTGTCGGCGTCTCGCAGGTGCTGTTTTGGGTGCCACAATCCGGCAGCATCGGCACCGGCGTGAGCATGCTCACCTACAACGGTCAGGTCCAATTCGGAGTCATCGCGGACCGGCAGCTGGTGCCAAACCCCGCTGAGCTGGTCGAGCTGATCGTGACCGAGTTTGAGCGCCTGGTGTTCCTGGTATTGCTGGGCGGCGGATCGCTGGGCGATTGAGCCCATTCGGCGCGCTAATCCACGCCCTGCTTCGCGCGCGCCGCGTCGAGCCGCTCCATCGCGTCGGCCGGCTCGCAGGCCGCCGCCTGCTCATAGAGGCTGTGGATCTGAGCGCGAAAGCGTTCCGCATCGAGCAAACGCAGGCCGTTCGCGTATTCCATGTGGATGATCGGGGAGGCCGGTGCAAACTTGATGGCGTGCTGAAAGTGCTCGATGGCCTTATCGCGTGAGGCGCCATAGGTCAGGCTGGCTACGATCGAGCCGAGCTTGTTGATGATTTCTGCATGGTAGAGGCCGAGTGCCACGTGCGCCTCGGCGTGCCGCGGCTCGAGCGCGAGAACGCGCTGCAAATGGGAATGAACGCGGCCCGCCAAGCCCTCGGCGAGCGCCCGGAGAATGGTGATGCGCTGACTATAGCGGCCCAGCACGAGCGCGAACGTGTAGTGAGCATTGGCATGCTCCGGCAGCAGCTTGGTCGCCTCTTCGCCCCGTTTGACGGCACTATCGAGCTCTTGCAGAATGAGTGCCTCGCGCTGCTTAGAATACAAGGAGTCCACGGCGGCAGCCTTGTTCGCCACCGTCGCGCCCAGCGCGCCCAGCGCGCTGCCATGCTCGATCGCACTGCGAAAGTCGCCCGCGTGAAACTCACGCCAGGCGTCCTGCAGGTCCCGCGCGACGACCGAGCCTCCGCCGTGCGCTTCGACTTGCGACTTGACCGCCGGTCGCTGTTTCGCAAGCCGAGCGATCAACGACTCCTCGGGCCAGGGTTCCAGATCGCCCTGATGCAGTCGATCCCATCGCTTCTTGAGCGTATCGCCTGCGTACCGAAAGCTGGATTTTCCTTCGCGGCGTTTCGACCGTTCCCGTTGAGGCATCGCGCGGCTCCAATGTGGCAAGTACGAATCCACTCCTTTCGAGCATCGCTATAGAGTGGCGGCGTGGCTTAAAATGCTAGTGGGGCAAATACGCATAGGCGGCCGTGGCCGCGAAGGGGACGTGAAGATGGCGCGCAAGAAAGCAGCCCGCAGGGGCACGGCCCGCAAGGCCCGATCGACGCTGCAGGGCAAGACACTGGATAGCATGAACCAAATATGGCTCGCCGGTCTCGGCGCCGTCGCCAAGGCGCAGCGCGGCGCGCCGCAGCTGTTGCAGGAGCTGATTGCCGAGGGCACGCGCGTGCACGCCAAGACGCGCGGGGCGGCCGAAAAGGCCATGCAGGGCATCGTCGACAATGTGCGCTCGACGATCAACACCGGCCTTGGCGATATGCGTGGTCAGGCAACCGACGCGCTCGAGGGTCTGGAAAAGATATTCCAGACGCGCGTGCACCGCGCGCTCACGCAGATTGGCGTGCCCAGTGCCGAGGACATCGCGGCTCTGAGCGAGCGCGTCGATGCGCTGAACGCCAGTATTCAAAAACTGGCGCAAGCGCGCAAGGCACGCGGCGCACGACGTCCGGCCTCAACGGCCGCATCGTAACGGGCAATGCTCACCCTAACGCCCGCACGTCGGCGGCGTGCGGGCACGGGCAAGCTCGGGATCGCGCTTGCGGGTGGCGGCCCGCTGGGCGCCTTCTATGAGCTTGGAGCGTTGCACGCGCTCGAGGAAGGGATCGAGGGACGCAAGCTCACGGACTTCGACGTCTATGTGGGCGTGAGTTCGGGTTGCTATGTGGCTGCGGGGCTGGCGAACGGCTTTGATACCACAGCCATGGGATCCATCTTCATCGAGGATGACTCGACTCTGTTGCCGCTGTCTCCGGGGATACTGCTGCAGCCGGCCTTCGGGGAATACCTGAGTCGACTCGGCCTGCTGCCCGTGGCGCTTGCCAACATCGCACGCCAGTACGCGCGCGATCCGTTTCGTACCGGCTGGCCGGCTGCGCTCGGCAGCCTGGCCAAGATTCTTCCCACCGCATTGTTCGACCACAAGCCGCCGGAACGCTACCTGCATGCGCTGTTTACCAGCAGCGGCCACACGGATGACTTCCGCAAGCTGCGCTCTCGCCTGTACATCGTGGCGACGAATCTGAATACCGCGCAATCCGTGACACTCGGCGACTCCCACCACGATCACGTCCCCATCTCGCGTGCCGTGGTCGCCAGCGCTGCGCTGCCCGGCCTGTACTCCGCCGTCACCATCGACGGACAGCCTTTTGTCGATGGCGCCCTGATCCGCACGATGCACGCCTCGCTGGCGCTCGAGGCCGGCTGCGATCTCGTGATCTGCATCAATCCGCTGGTGCCGTTCGATGCTTCGCTCGCACCGCACGGCCCGCATGCGAATCTCGCTGATGCGGGGCTGCCGGCGATTCTCGGCCAGACCTTTCGTGCACTGATTCACTCGCGCATGCAGCTCGGAATGGCCAGCTATCGCTCGCGCTTTCCGCACGCCCATACGATTCTGCTCGAGCCCGACCGCGATGATGAGCAGCTGTTCTTCAGCAACGTGTTTCGCTACTCCGGCCGCCAGCGTCTGGCAAACCATGCCTACCAGGAAACGCGCCGGGATCTACTCGCTCGGGCCGACGCGCTCACGGCTGTGTTGAGCCGATGCGGTCTTCGCCTGAACCTGGAGCGGCTTCGAGACCCGCATCGTACCTTCTCGACGGCCGCAAAGGAGCGCGCCGCGCGTACGCGCCAAACCGTCAGGCGCCTCGACGCATCCCTCAATCGCCTTGAGAGCCTGGTAGCGGCCCAGGGCCAGAGCGGTTGAGTCCCGGTGGCAGCGCGCTTCTGGCGGTCGGTACTCGGCGGCGAGCTCGCGCTGGCAGCGGCGATCGCAGTGATCGTGGGTGCAGCTCGGCATTGGCCCGCAAGCCTGACGCTGCTGGTGGCACTGAGCGCCCTCGCCTTGCTGAGATTCCTGCTGGTCAGCAGCGGGTTTATTCTGGCGTGCACTGCTGCCCGCGACGGCAGCTTCGGTGCGGGTCTGGGCCGCGTCGTGTGGACGCTGATCAGGGAATGCTTCCATTTCGGCGTTGCGCAGTGGCGCATGTGCGCCGAGCCGTACCGGCATCTGCACGATGTTGAACCTCCGCCCGAGGGGCAACCCGCCCGGCCCGTATTGCTGATACACGGTCTGCTCTGCAATCGAGCCGTGTGGCGGCCCGTGCTCGCGCGTTTGCGCAGCGCAGGCTTCGCACCTATTCGGGCGCTCGATCTCGAACCGTTGTTTTCGGACATCGAATCCCATATCGCAGGGGTCGAGCGCGAACTACGGGCGCTGCAGCATCGCAGCAACGCTATGCCAGTGTCGATCGTCGCACATAGCACGGGCGGACTGGTGGCGCGAGCGGTGCTGCGTTCCGTGAGCCCAGGGTTCATCGGACGCATTGTCACGATCGCCACGCCTCATCATGGAACGGTGATCGCCTGTCGCTATCGCTCGCCCGCCACGCTGCAGTTGCGCCCCGGATCGGCCTGGCTGCGCTCGCTGAATGCGGCGCAGGAGCCCGCGCCGGCGGTCCCGTTCACCTGCATCTATAGCCTGGAAGACGAACTCATCGCACCGGCACGCAGCGCCGCGCTGGCCGGCACACAGTTGCACGAGCTGCGCGGCATCGGGCACTTCGAATTGCTCCACTCCCGAGGCGTCATCGAACACATCGTGACAGCTCTGAATCGCGCATGACCGCCATGGCACGCATCGATAACTCCGATCGGTTCATCGAACAGCGCGGCCAGCTCGAAGCGATGGCAGCCGAGCGGCCTGAGCTCGCGCAGCGCCTGCGGGAGCTGCGCACCTGGCAGGCCGCCCGCCTGGCGCTAACCTACCAGGACGTGCGCCGCGATCCGCAGCTCTCGCGAGCGGCAGAGTTCTTCCTCACCGATCTATACGGTCCGCAGGATTTCGCTCGCCGCAATCAAGAGTTGGCGCGCGCCTGGCGCTATCTCAAGCGCGCGCTTCCAGAGCCCACAGTGAGGGTGCTGGCGCAGGCAATCGAGCTCGAAACCTTAACGGTCGAGCTCGACCTGGCCATGGTGGCGCATTTGCCTGCCGGTACCATAGACGAGGCCGCCTACGCGCTCGCCTACCGTGCCGTCGGCAGGCCGGACGCACGCCAACACCAGATCGATCTGATCATCGGCATTGGCGAGGCACTCAGCCGCATCGTGCAGCGACCCTGGATTGGCATCGCGCTTCGCGCGGCTCACGCACCAGCGCATGCCGCCGGCTTTGGTGTGCTGCAGGACTTCCTCGAGCGGGGCTTTGCGGGATTTCACCGCATGCCGGACGCTCGGCGCCTGCTGCGAACGATCCGTCTGCGCGAGACACAGCTCATGGAAGCTCTGTTGCGCCAGAGGGAGAATCCATTCGATACCTCGTGCCTCAGAAGCGTCAACGTGAATGACTGAGGATGCATACGATTACGTGATCGTCGGTGCCGGTTCGGCCGGATGCGTGCTTGCCAACCGGCTCTCGGCACGAGCGGATCTCAAGGTGCTGCTGCTTGAGGCCGGCGGAGCCGACATCAACCCCTTCATACACATGCCAGCAGGTCTGGCGCACCTGGTCGGCAACCCACGCATCGATTGGGACTACAACACCGAGCCCGAGCGCGAGCTGCATGATCGCCGTCTCTATTGGCCTCGCGGCCGTGTTCTCGGCGGAAGCAGTTCGATCAATGCCATGTGCTACACACGCGGCCATCCTGGCGACTATGACGAGTGGGCGCTGCTTGCCGGCCCGGGGTGGAGCTACGCCGAAGTGCTGCCCTACTTTCTCAAGGCCGAGGATCAGGCTCGCGGCGCCAGTGAATATCACGGCGTCGGCGGTCCGCTATCGGTCGAGGATCTGAGATTCAGGAATCCGCTGAGCACGGTGTTTGTTGAAGCCGGTGCCGCCTGCGGGCTGCCGCGCAACGCCGATTTCAACGGCGTCTCGCAAGAGGGCGTGGGGTTCTACCAGGTCACACAACGTGGCGGGCGCCGCTGCAGCGCGGCGACCGGCTACCTGCGCCCGGCGCGCCGGCGCACCAATCTCGAGGTGCGTACCCACTGTCTCGCCTGCCGTGTCGTGTTCACCGGCAGGAAGGCCGTGGCCATCGAGTACCGGCGCGCAGGAACGCTTCGCATCGTGCGCGCCGAGCGCGAAGTGCTGCTCGCGGCGGGCACAATCGGCTCCGCGCAACTATTGTTGCTCTCTGGCATCGGACCGGCCGATGAAGTGCGCGACGTGGGAGTGCCCATCACGGCGGAAGCGCCGCAGGTCGGCCGCAATCTGCAGGATCATCTGGATTTTTGCACGTTGAACAAGTGCACCCAGCCGATTACCTACGACTTCTCGATCGCTCAGGAGCTGGCAGTGGCGCTGCGCTATGTATTCACGCGCTCGGGCCCGGGAGTGAGCAATGTCGCCGAGGCCGGGGCATTCGTTCGTACCGAGCTTGCGAGCGATGCGCGATCGGATGTGCAGCTTCATTTCGTACCTGCGCAGCTGGATGATCATGGTCGAAATCGACTGGCGGGACACGGCTTTACGATACACGCCTGCGTACTGCGGCCGCTCAGCCGCGGATCTATCGTGCTGCGCTCGAATCGGCCCGAGCAGGCGCCGCGCATCCACGCGCGCTATCTCAGCGAAGCGCAGGATCTGAAGGTGTTACTCGAGGCAGTTGGTGTGTCACGCCAGATCGTGCAGGCCGAGCCTTTCAAGCCGTATCGTGGTCCGGAAGTCTTTCCCGGACAGGACGTCACGACGCCACAAGGCATCGAGCAGATGGTGCGACGCAAAGCCGAGACGATCTATCATCCGGTGGGTACCTGTCGCATGGGAGACGACGCCGCATCCGTCGTCGATCCGCAGCTGCGTGTCCGCGGCGTGGAAGGCTTACGCGTCATCGACGCTTCAGTGATGCCGCGGCTCATCGGCGGCAATACCAACGCTGCAACGATTATGATTGCCGAAAAGGCAGCAGACAGTGTGCTGGGTGAGGCTGCGCGGTAGGGTCTTGAGGTATCGGGTCGCGCAAGCGAGCAACGAGCGGCAGACGCCGGTGCCGCAGGGTGTCACCGGGGAGGACGATTCGAATGGACGCGGCGCACACGACGCAGGTCGCACACTCGCCGTGGAGCCCATTCCGGCATGCGACTTTCACAGTCATTTGGATCGCGACGCTGATCTCAAACGTCGGCGCGTGGATGTACAGCGCCGCCTCCGCGTGGCTGATGACCAGCCTCGACGCCGATCCACTGATGGTGTCGCTGGTCCAGGTTGCCGCGACGCTGCCTATGGTCCTGTTCGCACTGCCGGCAGGTGCGCTTGCCGACATCGTCGATAAACGCCGCTACCTGATCGGTGCCGAGAGCTTTATCGCTGTCGCGTCGACGCTGTTCGCCGCGCTCGTATGGCTGCGCCTCATCAATCCGAGCACGCTGCTGCTATTCATCTTTCTGATCGAGAGCGGATCGGCGGCAACTGCCGCGGCTTGGCAATCGGTCGTGCCGCAGCTCGTCCCGAGGCAGGAACTGCCCGCGGCGGTCGCGATGAATAGCGCAGGCATCAATGTCAGTCGGGCGCTCGGACCCGCTCTGGGCGGCCTCATCACGCTCGCCTTCGGAATCGCAGCGCCATTCTGGGTCAATGGTGTTAGCAACCTAGGAGTGATCGGCGCGCTACTGCGCTGGCGTTGCGCGCCACGTCGAGACGCCCAACTGCCGGCGGAGCGCTTTATCAGCGCCTTGCGCACCGGCGTGCGGCATTCGCGCAACAATCGACATCTACGGGCGACCCTGTTGCGCGCCGTCGGTTTCTTTCTGTTCGCGAGTTGCTACTGGGCGCTGCTGCCGCTGGTGTCGCTCGATCAAGTCGGTGGCGGCGCGGCGTTCTACGGCATCCTGCTGGGCGCGATTGGCGCGAGCGCGATCGGCGGCGTATTTGCCTTGCCGTGGCTCAAGGCGACCCTTGGGCCTAACCGAGTCGTGGCCGCCGGATCGATTGGCACCGCGGTCGCGCTGCTCCTGTACGGGACGGCGCGCGGCCCGGTGGTCGCCTTAGCCGCCAGCGGCATCGCCGGGGTATGTTGGATCGCCGTCCTTTCGACGTTGAATGTCTCCGCGCAGCTGGCGTTGCCCGAATGGGTTCGGGGACGAGGCCTTGCCGTCTACGTTACGGTGTTCTTTGCGGCCCTGACACTCGGTAGCGCGTTGTGGGGTCAGTTGGCACGTATCGGCGGTGTACCCATGGCGCATTTCATCGCGGCAGCCGGCCTGGCGCTCACCCTACCGCTGACGCGGCGGTGGAAGCTGCAGACCGCAGCGGCGATCGACCTCACGCCATCCATGCATTGGCCCACGCCGGTTCTGAGCCATCACATCGAGAGCGATCCCGGCCCCGTGCTGGTGACGGTCGAATATCGGATCAACGATGCGGACCGTGAGGCATTTCTGCGCGCCCTTGACCTGCTGTCACACGAGCGCGGCCGGGATGGCGCCTACGCGTGGGGCCTGTTCGAGGATGCCGCCGAACCGGACAGGTTCCTGGAAACCTTTCTCGTTGAATCCTGGCTGGAACACCTGCGGCAGCACAAGCGAGTGACCAATGCCGATCGCGCGCTCCAGCAGCACGTTCACCGTCTCTTGAAGGGCCCGCCGACGGTTACACACCTGGTCGAGGCGCACTCCCTGCCCGGGAAACGCGACAGTCGATGAGGCCGCTCTCGCCGCTCGCCACCCCCAGCACGGTATGCGCCGCGCCTTGGCGGTGCATCGCAGATTAGGCCTCTATTTTAGGGGCAGGGGCCCTAACTCGGCGTCCTTGAGCGAAACATGCAGGATAGTCGCCAGCGTCGGTGCGATCTGGCGCATGTCTATCTCGCCGAGCGATCGGCCTGCCGGGACGCCGGGACCGATCAGGAAAAATGCCGAGCGCATCTCGGGGCGGTCCGGCAGGTAGCCGTGCATGCCCCGATTGGATGGGTTCGAAACGAGCGGTGGCGAGAAGCTGGAGCCGAACTCGTAGCCAATCTTGAACGAGACGAAGAACGCTGCGTTCGGGTAGCCTCGAGCCTGAACGATTTCCTCATGCGTCATGACGCGGTCGATGCCGTTGGCCGGATCGCTCGCCAGGGTATGCAGCAAGTCGCCCGCTTGTACACGCACGAGCTCGTCATTCGGGTCGGCCAGCATCACCGCGGCCGCTCCGCCCGCCGGCCACGGTATCGCCTTCCAAGCAGAAATCTTGTTTTCTTTATCGACCGTGAATAGTCCGGCCTCAAGAAAGGCGGCATAGAGATTCACGTCGTGCTCGACGGCCGCGAAGCCGTGGTCGGACACAACGCAGATCGTGGCCTGCCCTGGCGCCAGCTTTTCGATCGCCGCGCGCAGCGAGCCAATGACCGTGTCGAGCCGTTCCAGAACCTCGTTGGACGGCGCGCTGAACGGTCCCGATCGATGCTGCTCGGAATCCAGACCCGTCAAATAGACCGTGGCGAAATCTGGGCGCTTGGTCGCGATCAGGCGAATCGCGAAGCGGGCTCGGATCTCATCCTCCGCCACCGTCTCTTGCATGCCGCCCGGATAGCGCCCAAGGCTCGCCGATAATTCCTGTTCCAATCCGGGCGTGCTCAAGGCGCGTTGAAGTTTCAGGTCGTCCTCGGTGCCTGTGCGCCACACCTGCGGTAGGTTGTACGTGATGTGCGCGCCAACGCTGGTGGGCCAATAGACGTTCGCGGTCTTCAGATTCGCCGCCGCCGCTGCGTCCCACAGCGTGGGGACCTGCACGTCCTCGGTATACCAATACCACCCATGCTCGTTCCGGCCCAGTGGATCGAAGGTCGTGTTGGCGTAGATGCCATGCTTAGCAGGCGAGGCGCCGGTCAGGATCGTCATATGACTCGGATAGGTCAAGGTCGGAAGTACGCCGCGAACCCCGGTCGCATAGACCCCGTCGGCCAGAAACGCGCGCAGATTCGGCACTTTCAGTCCGTGGCTCGCGGCCTCGAGAATGGCTTCGGGCTTGAGTCCATCGATCGAGATCAGCACGACCATCGGTCGGCTCGGCCGCGCCCGGGCCGCGGCGGATCCGGATAGCAACGAGCACGCCAGCATTAACAGCAACAGGACTTGGCGATTGCGTGGGCGCATGTACGTGAAGAGCCGCAGATCCTACAGGCCTGACCCGGGGGGGGCGCAGCCGCCGCGCTCGCCCAGTCTATTTGCCGCCCATGTTGATTTTGGTGCCGTCCGGCATCACCGCATCCCCGGGCTTCATATCTGCGGGGCAGCTGCCCAGATAGCGCGAGTCGATGATCGTAACGCTCTCGGACTGATCGTGCGTCATGTGCATTTCCATGTGAGAGGCAGTATCGCCCTGGAACGTCATCGTGGTCTTGCTGACCGAACCGCTCAGCGCACCTTTAGCGCAGCGACTCTCGGACGTGAAACTATTGGCGGATTGCTGGGTAGTGACATCGGTGCATTGATTCGTCTTTCGCATTTCTTCCCCTGCCGACTTCATCGACTTCTCGATCGCGTGCGTCTGGTAGATCTTCACGGACGATTCGAATTTCTTGTTTTCAATTGTCTGCTGAGTGTGAGATTCCCAGAGTCCTTCCTTCATCACCGGTAGTTGAGGCTCTGCCGCGCAGGCGATTGCAGTCGCTATGAACGGCAACGCGCTGGCACAGATTGCTTTGATCTTCATGCGCATTCCCTTGCCAGCCCGGCATTATGCTATTAATGCGACTCGAGAATCCGATCCTAGCATGCATCAGGCACAGAGCGGGGTGAGATGCCATGCGCACTGAGCTCGAGATTTCCTGCAGTGGGTGCGGCCCGCCCGGTACGGCCATTCCGGAGCAACAAGCCTTGAGTCCCTGACGGGCCATGGCTGCGTATAAAATGCGCGGCGTTGGCCTGCTGGTCACCGCCTTGGCGGTATTGCCCGCGATGGACACGATCGCCAAGGTCTTGTCGGGGCACCTGCCCGTGTTGGAAGTGGCCTGGGCGCGTTTCCTCGTCTATGCCGTATTGGTCTTCCCCGTGGCGTTGTGGCGACACGGCATTGCAAGTCTACGGCTGCCTGATGCACGGCTGCAGATTGCCCGCGGCGCCCTATTGGCTGCTTCCGCCTTCATGTTCTTCTCGGCTATCGCTCACATGCCGCTCGCCGATGCCATGGCGATCTTTTTCGTCTATCCATTGTTCATTCTGGCTGCATCGGCTGTCATTCTCGGAGAACGCATTCGCCGATCGCAATGGGCACTGGTCGGGAGCGGCTTCGTTGGCGCCCTGTTCGTGATCCGACCGGGCCAAAGCGCAACGCTGCTGGCCTCCGCAATGGCCCTGGGCACGGGCGCCGTCTATGCGGCGGCTCTGCTGCTCACACGCAGGCTCGCATCACGCTCACCGGCACTCGTCACATCGGCAATCTCCGCCCTGACGGGCCTAGCCGTGTTCTCAGTGCTGGTACCCGCCGTTTGGCGGGCACCGCGCCCAGGAGACTGGGCCTTGATGGCACTGATGGGCGCCTTCGCCGCCCTCGGCCATTGGCTCCTGGTGCTCGCCCATCGCCACGCCAGTGCCGCCGAGCTGGCGCCGTACGGCTACGCGGAGTTGGTGGCTGCCGTTGTCTTCGGACGCCTCGTATTCGGTGATTTGCCGACATTGACCGTATGGCTTGGAGCTGGACTCATTGTTGCCAGTGGGATCCTGGCTGCGCGCACCGCCGGTCGTTCCGCCTCTAATGCAGCATGGCGTACGAAGTAGGCGTGCGCCTCATG
This sequence comes from Steroidobacteraceae bacterium, assembly GCA_035605115.1. Classification (GTDB taxonomy): domain Bacteria; phylum Pseudomonadota; class Gammaproteobacteria; order Steroidobacterales; family Steroidobacteraceae; genus FEN-1191. The sequence continues at coordinate 52,748 of DATNHF010000004.1, forward strand.
CTCGCTCGAATACCGCGGCGATGCCCTGGCCGCCGCCAATGCACATCGTCACCAGGGCGTATCGACCGCAGATGCGATGCAGCTCGTAAATGGCCTTGGTGGTGAGGATCGCGCCGGTCGCGCCGATAGGATGGCCCAAGGAAATGCCCGAGCCGTTCGGATTCACTTTGGCCGGGTCAAAATCAAGCTCGCGCGCCACGGCGCAGGCCTGTGCGGCGAACGCCTCGTTGGATTCAATGACATCCAACTGTTGGACCTGCAGACCGGCGCGCTGCAGCGCGAGTTTGGTTGCCGGCACCGGGCCGATGCCCATGTAGGCGGGCTCCACCCCAGCGTGGGCATAGGCCACGAGCCGGGCCAATGGCTTCAGGCCCAGCGCTTTGACTTTCTCGCCGGAGGCGAGCACCACTGCCGCGGCGCCGTCATTGAGGCCCGAAGCATTGCCTGCGGTCACCAGGCCGTCCTTCTTGAACGCCGGTTTCATTTTGGCGAGCTGCTCGCCGGTCACGTCAGGACGGATATGCTCGTCGACTTCGAAGATCACCGGCCCCTTTCGAGTCGGCACTGACACCGGCATAATTTGTGTCTTGAAGCGCCCCTCCGCTACGGCGCGCGCCGCGCGCTTTTGGCTCTCAAGGGCCAACGCATCCTGCATTGCGCGCGTGATCCCGTACCGCGCAGCGACGTTCTCGGCCGTGACACCCATGTGAATGGACTCGAAGGGATCCTGCAGGGCACCGGTCACCAGATCCAGCAGCGTGGCATCGCCCAGACGCACACCCCAGCGCGCATGGTTATCCAGGTAGGGTCCGCGACTCATCGATTCAGCGCCGCCACCGATCGCAAGTCCCGCTTCCCCGAGCCAGATCATCTGCGCGGCCGAGACGATCGCCTGCAGACCGGAGCCGCACAGTCGGTTGACGTTGAAGGCGGGAGTTTCCGTCGGCAGTCCGGCCTCGATCGCGGCGATCCGGCTCAAATAGACATCACGCGGCTCCGTCGGAATGACATTGCCCAGAACCACGTGTCCTACCTGATCCGGCGCGGCGTTCGAGCGTTCGAGCGCCGTTCGCACGACGCTCGTCGCCAGGTGACTGAGCGCAACATCCTTCAATGCGCCGCCGAAAGTTCCGATCGCGGTACGGACCGCAGACACCACAAAAACCTCGGGTTTGGCCATAGCACCTGTTCCAGTTCAGAAGTAGCGATCAAGCGAACGCGTCGAATCGGTAAGTATAGCGCGAGCCAATGAACGATTCGCTCGCTTACCTCAGCAATGAAATCATTACGGCAACTCGCCGACGCCTCCGCGGGCCGCGCAAGTACAATGCCATACTGCCGCCAATCGCAGGCGCACTTCGAGATTGAAGGCAGACGCTAATGAACGAGTATGCAGCTTTTCAAGACCTGTCCCCGACGACCTTCGCGGACGTCTTGCCGCCCGGTCAGGTGCTAGCCGCCGCCATTCGCCCAATGTGGCCCGGTATGCCGCGCCTCGCCGGATTCGCCTATACCGTTCGCTGTGGGGTTGGCGACAGCTTGATGCTGCACGCGGCGATCTATCGCGCTTCGCCCGGGGCAATTGTCGTGGTCGAAGCAGGTGATGCCGAGTTCGCACTCGCCGGCGGCAACGTTTGTGCCGTCGCACAAAAGCGCGGCATTCTGGGGTTTGTTGTCGACGGCTCGATTCGGGATATCGCTGAGATTCGCGCCATTCGGTTTCCGGTATTCGCACGCGGCGTAGTTCCGGTGGCCGCAGGGAAAAAAACCATTGGCACGCTCAATACCGCCGTGTGTTGCGGCGGCGTTGTCATCAGGCCGCGCGACGTCCTCGTCGCAGACGAGGAGGGAATTGTAGTAATCCCGGCCGCTGCGCTCGAGTCGACCCTGCAGGCGGCGACGCGCAAGGCCGCCAAAGAATCCACCCAAACATTGGCGGCTTGGGAAGCTGAGCACCGAATGCGCATCGAGCGACTATTGCGCGACAAGGGATTTGCCGACTGAGTGATCGCACCGGCGGCGCCATCAGCAGCGGCAGCGGATTGCGCATCGCGGTGCCACCCGCTGCAGGCATTGTCAAGCGGACCGGTAGTCAGGGTGCCCGTTCCCCGACAAGCAACTTGGAGTTCATGACTGGACCGGTGTGTCGCGCAGCCGTGCAGCGGCCACTTCCGCAGTAATGTCCCTTTGCGGACCCGCCAGCATCTCGTAGCCCACCATGAACTTGCGCACCGTCGCCGAACGCAACAGCGGCGGATAAAAATGGGCATGCAGGTGCCACTGCGGGTGATCACGCCCATCGGTCGGCCGCTGATGCAAGCCCATCGAGTATGGAAAGATGAGCTTGAACAGCGCGTCATAGCGCACCGTCAGTGCCTTCAGGATCTGCGCGAAACTGTCGCGACCGGCGGCATCCAGGCCATCAAGGGCCGCGACGTGCGCGCGCGGGAGCACCAGCGTCTCGAACGGCCAAACGGCCCAGAACGGCACCACGGCCAGGAATTGAGCATTCGCACAAACGACCCGATCGCCCCGCTCCGACTCGAGCGCCGCGTAGTCGCACAACAGGCACGAGCCGCGCTGATGCAGGTACTGCTGCTGGCCGCTCGATTCCTTCAGCAGCTCGTTCGGAGTTGTCTCGTTCGCCCAGATCTGCCCGTGCGGGTGCGAGTTGCTGGCGCCCATCATCGCGCCGCGGTTCTCGAAGATTGTCACGCTATTGATGTGCGGCTGCGCACCAAGCGTCTGATATTCCGCGCTCCAGGTATCGATGACATGGCGAATGTTCGCGACCGGCATCTGGCCGAGGCTCAGGTTATGCAGCGGGGAGTAGCAGATCACCCGACAACGCCCGGCTTCGCTGCGCGCATGCAGCAGAGCACCGATATGGAATCCAGCTTGCCTCCGATCCGGAAGCAGCGCCGCATAGTCATTGTCGAAGACGAAGGTCGACGCGTAATGCGGGTTGACTTCGCCGCCGGCGCGAATGTTTCCGGGGCATAGATAGCAATTCGGGTCGTGTGCAATGGTCGGCGCCTTCGCGTCGGTTTCGATCTGCCCTTGCCATGGCCGTTCGCTACGATGGGGAGAGACCAACACCCACTCGCCCGTAAGCGGGTTGTAACGACGATGCACCTCGCGTTGCAAATCCAATTCGCGCTCTGTCACGTTGCGCGCTCCAACGGCCCCGCTCCGTCCACCGCCTCACACACATAGATTTCAGGCGAGCGCCCGGTCGCGCCGGCGTAGCGCGCAGTGATCAGGGAGCGAAACCTGGTCACAGCGTCCGCGCGCACCAGGTTCACCGTGCAGCCGCCGAATCCGCCACCGGTCATCCGCGCACCGTAGACCCCGTCAATCGACTCGGCGAGGCGCACCATCAGGTCGAGTTCATCGCAGCTCACCTCGTAGTCATCGCGCAGACTCCTGTGTGAATCCCGCATCAGCTGCCCGAACCTCGCCAAGTCGTGCTCCACAAGCGCCTTTGCCGCCTCTCTGACCCGCTCATTTTCTGACACCACGTGTCGGCAACGTCGGTATATCACAGGATCAAGCTGGGACTCGTGCGCTTGCAGTAATGCCGGTGAAACGTCTCGCAGCGCCTGAATCCCCGGCGCGATGCGCGCGAACGTCCGCACGCCCTGCTCGCATTGCTCGCGCCGGCGGCTGTATTCGCTGCCGGCAAGTTGATGCCGCACCAGGGTATTGCAGATCACGAGCCGCACGGGCTGCCCGGCGGCGGGTAGCCGCGGATTCAACGGCAAGTGCTGATGTTCGAGTGAACGGCAATCGATCATGAGTGCGTGCCCGGCGCGTGCGCTCACCGCGGTAAACTGGTCCATGATGCCGCAGCGCATGCCGACATACTCGTTCTCTGCCTGCTGGCACAGTGTGGCCAGCGCAAGCCGACCCAGCGCGACCCCAGCCAGCCTCGAGAGTGCCAGCGCGACGGCCACCTCGAGCGACGCGGAGGAACTCAAACCCGCCCCGAGCGGCACCTCGCCATGAATCAAAAGATCCGCACCGCGCAGGCCAACGCCATGCTCCTGCAGCGCCCAGGCGACCCCGAGTACGTAATCGGTCCAATGGCTACGCCCGCCGCGCGATCGCGGAACTGTGCCCGGCTCAGGAAGTGATAGGGTCAGCGTCTCGGCAAAATTGCTGGATCTGACTTGCAGCTGCCGATCCGACCGCGATGCGATTCCCACCGTCGTGTAGAACCCAATCGCGGCTGGCATGACGAAGCCCGCGTTATAGTCGGTGTGCTCACCGATCAAGTTCACACGGCCGGGCGCCCGGACGAACTCCGGCGAGGAGCAGAAAAGATCGATGAAGTCGCTGCGCAGCGCGTTCAGATCAGTCATGGACTTCTGCGAGCGGCCGCCGGTACCAGGGCTCGTCCGCCAGACCGAAGCGCGGAGTCTGCGAATACACGAGGCCCTTTAGATGCTGGCGCGGCGCTCCGCCGAGCACGATGAGGAAGAACTGCAGCACCTCGTTGTACATGGCCGAGGTCAGTCCACCGAGCAAGATATAGACCAGCTGGATCCCGGCGCACACCCACATGCTGATGCTGAAATTCCAGCCCAGCAACAGGATCAGCAGCAGCCCCATCGCGTACATCGAGCTGGTGGTCGGGCGGAGCCGGCCCTAGAATGCCCTTACTGCCAGCTGCGAGCAAGGACCCATGGCGCGGCGACACTCTCGAATGCAACCTCTCGGTACGCCCGCTGCTCGTTTTGCGTTGCGCGATGCGGTGAGTGGCAGCACAGTTGCGCTCGAGGATTTCGCGGCTTCGCCGGCATTGTTGGTCGCCTTCCTCTGCAATCACTGTCCCTTCGTGAAGCACATCCTCGATGGGTTCGTAGCCTTCGCGCACGAATTCGGCCCGCGCGGGCTCGCCGTCGTGGCGATCAGCTCGAACGACGCCGAAACCTATCCTGAGGATGCGCCCGGCGAGATGAGCCGGATCGCGAAGCTCAAAGCCTTCGCCTTCCCATACCTGTACGACGAGTCACAAGAGGTGGCGAAGGCCTATCAGGCAATCTGTACGCCGGACTTCTTTCTCTTTGATCGCGATCGGCGGCTCGCCTATCGTGGCCAGTTCGACGGCAGCCGGCCTGGGAACAACATTCCGGTCACCGGTGCGAATCTGCGTGCGGCTGCCGGTGCGCTGCTGCGCGGCAGCCCGATGCCGCCAGAGCAAACGCCGAGCGTGGGCTGCAGCCTCAAATGGAAAGCCGGCCAGCAACCGGACTGGGCCTGATCGCGAGCTCGGCCGCTGCGTCTCGGCACGTCGTGCGCGAGAGGACGGAGCGGGTAATGGCAATCGAACCCAAAGAAGCACTGTATAATTTAGTTAGTAATATCAATATATTAGACGCCACTCCTCCACTGCGTATGATAAACGTGTGAGCGCTTCGGGCCCACAGCATCGCCATTTCTGAGCGATCAGCTCACTTTGTCGCATCATAAAGTACATCACACGATGCTATTATTGATGCACAGTCCTGGAGGGGATCGATGCGCACTACCGTTACGTTAGACGATGAGTTGCTCGCAAAGGCGGCAAAGCTGACGGGAGTCCTGGATCGTTCAACGGTGCTCCATGAGGGCTTGAAGGCGCTGATCGAGCGGGAAAGTGCCCTGCGACTCGCGAAGCTTGGCGGTACTCAGCCACGGCTCAGGCATGTACCAAGAAGGCGCTCGACAGCAGGCACATGATTCTTGTCGACACGTCTGTTTGGATCGACCATTTTCGCCAAGGAGTGCCGGAGCTCGTAGACCGACTCGTTCGCGGCGACGTAGTGATGCATCCATTCGTGATTGGCGAACTGGCATGCGGCAAACTTGCCAACCGCGATGCGACGCTTGAGCTGCTGCAGCAGCTAGGTTCGATCACCGTGGCCGAACACGGCGAAGTCATGAGCTTCATACGTGGGCGGAAGCTCTACGGCCGCGGCATTGGCTACGTCGACGTCCACCTACTAGCGGCCGCGGCAATCGATGGATGTCAGTTGTGGACGAAAGATAAGCTCCTTCGGGAGTCAGCCGTCAGCCTGGGATTAGCTGCACCGTAGGGCTATCCAGCTGAAATCAGGCCGAGACCATAGGCCGGGACAGTACGCCAGTCTAGATTCACGGATACCATGCCAATGAACGTGCCCTCGTCCGGAATCACGCCCGCCCCATCGGCTGCCGCCGCGGCGCTAAGTACTGCAGAATCGCTGTACGGCGGCATTGAAGCCGGCGGAACAAAATTCATCTGCGCTCTCGGTAACGGGCGCGGCGAGATTCTGCACGAAGCGCGGATCGACACCCAGGATCCGGCGATGACCCTTGCGCCGGTATTTCGTTTCTTTGACGCCGCTGAAACTCAGTTCGGTCCGATCAAAGCCTTTGGGGTCGCAGCCTTCGGACCGTTGGAGTTGCGTCGCGAGTCGCCCCGCTATGGCTTCATAACCAATACGCCCAAGCCCGGTTGGGCCAATACCGACCTGCTCGGCATCGTGCAGCGCGAAGTGCGGCGGCCGGTCGGCTTCGATACGGACGTTAATGGTGCGGCACTCGCCGAGTGGCGATGGGGCGCGGGCCAGCAATTGGAAAGCCTGGTATATGTCACGGTCGGAACCGGCATCGGCGCCGGCGTCATTCATCACGGTCGTCCGGTACACGGCCTGATGCATCCAGAGATCGGACATATTTACGTGCGCCGATACCCGGGTGACACGGAATTTGCTGGCATCTGCCCGTTTCACGGCGACTGTTTGGAAGGACTTGCCTGTGGTCCGGCAATCCTTGCGCGCACCGGTCACGCACTCAGTCAGGCTGGCAGCAGCGATGCCATCTGGGAAATCGAGGCCGACTACCTCGGTCAGCTGTGTGCGCAGCTGGTGCTGATGCATTCGCCGCAGCGTATCTTCCTCGGCGGCGGTGTCATGCATCACGCGCGACTGTTTACCGGCATTCGTGCCCGCATGCAGCATTGGCTAAACGGCTACGTGCCGCACGACGAGCTGCAGGCAGCCGACTACATCACGCCGCCGGGCCTAGGGAGCGCTACCGGCATCAGGGGCGCGCTGGCCCTGGCCATCGATAGCGCGAACCTTGTTACCTGTGCTGATGAAAGTCATCCCAACAATTAATACCCACTGCCACAGAAAGGCATCCACTGAATTCATTGCTGCCGCCAACTTTGGATAGTCGTGAAGCTCGCGAGCACGCGCGGCGCGTGCGGCCGGATCGCTCCTTAACTATCCGTATCACCGGCCGGTCTTGAATCGCGTCCACGTGCGGTTCAGCAACCGAGTGAACTGCTGCGACTTGGCCCGCTCCGGAGCAAGCTTCGCCCGTACTTCCGGCGGCGGATACACGCCGGGGTCATTGCGCAGCGTATCGTTGAGCAATGGCACGGCGTCCGCCACGCCGCTTGCGTACTTACTCGCGTTCGTGTTCTTAGCCGCGACGTCTGGGCGCAGCAGGTAGTTGATGAACAGGTGCGCATTCCTCGGATGGGGCGCATCGGCAGGAATCGCGAGCACATTGAAAATGTTGACCGAGCCTTCCCTGGGGATCGAGTAGGCGAGTTCCACGCCGTTGGCCGCCTCGTTCGCGCGGTCGCGGGCCTGCGTGACGTCCCCCGACCAGCCCAGTGCCAGGCATATCCCTCCATTGGCCAGCTCCTCGACGTATCGCGTGGAATCCACGTAGCGGATATACGGCCGTATGGACAGGAGCACCCTCTCGGCCGCCTTCAGATCCTCGGCCGACTCGCTGTTGGGATCCTTGCCGAGAAAAGCGAGCACCGTGCTGAGGACATCGTCAGGTGCATCGAGCACGGTCACGCCGCAATCCTGGAATTTGCCGAGCACGGCCGGCTCGTAGAGCATCCGCCAGCTGTCCACGGGCGCATCTGCCATGCGCGCCCTGATCTTCGCCACGTCATAGCCGATTCCGGTCGTAGTGAGCCATGTGTAGTCGACCGCGTATTGGTTGTCCGGGTCGTACACGGCCATGCCACGGGTCACCTCGGGGTCTAGATTCTTTAGATTCGGCAGCTGCGCCTTGTCGAGCTTCTGGTAAACCCCGGCCTTGATACCCCGCTCGAGGAAACCCCCACCGGGCACGACGACATCGTAGTTCGCGTGACCGGTGAGAAGCTTCGTCTCCAGCTGATCATTCGAGTCGAAGACATCGTAGTTGACCTGGATGCCGTACTCCTTCTGGAACGCGGAAATCACCGAGGGTGCGATGAAATCCGCCCAGTTGTAGACGTTAACGACTTTCTCCGAGCCCATCGCTGCGCCGCTTACGGTGCCCGCAGTCGGGCCGCGCTCCGGCGGCGGCTTGGAGCCTTGCGAGCAGCCGGTGATGGCCAGCGCCAGGCACGCGCTCAGGCCTGAGAACCGAAAAACGGTCGTCATGACGTCTCTCGCCTTGAAGTCACCGTCGGCGATGCGGCTTTACTATGCGCGAAGAAGCCTCCCTCATTGCTTGGCCGCGAAATGGGATCGCAGCCGTTACTATCGTCGCGCAGAACAGCGCTCTTGCGCCGGCGCAGACTTCGCAATAGCCTACTTTATTGTTCTCCTCAAGGCTGGCCGGCCATGTCTGCTCGGACCACACGGTCCACAAGGCGAGCGTTCCGGACCGAAGCGCCAAAGTGCAAACTGAAGTCGCTTGAAAAGGCAGGACATGTCCGTGACGGCAAATACCGAGGACAGCACTGCGCATCAGAAGCATGGCGCCTGGGGCTATGCTGCTCTGGCGTGCATGGGTGTCGTTTTCGGCGACATTGGCACGAGTCCCCTCTACACCCTGCAGGTCGCGACAAAAGCTGCAAGCCCGCACGGAGCTATCTCGCCCGAGGCAGTCGTCGGTATCGTGTCGCTGATCTTCTGGTCATTGATCATCGTCATTTCCATCAAATATGCGATCCTGATCATGCGCGCCGACAATCATGGCGAGGGCGGAATCCTGGCACTGCTCGCCTTGGTGAGTCCGCAACGCGCCAAGGAGAACCGGCGGCGCGCCGTCATGGTCGTCGTCGGTCTCATTGGAGCGACCTTGCTCTACGGCGACGGCACCATCACCCCGGCGATTTCAGTGTTGAGCGCGATCGAGGGCATCACGGTCTATGCACCCCAGACACAGCGATTCGTCGTGCCACTGACGGTGGCAATCCTCGTGGCGTTATTTGCTATCCAGCGCAAGGGCACAGCATGGATCGGCGGCCTGTTCGGACCCGTCATGCTGATCTGGTTCATCCTGATCGGGATTCTTGGCATTGCGGGAATTGCCAAGGCGCCGGTGATACTCGCGGCGCTCAGTCCCCTGCCCGCGATCACGTATCTGTGGCACGCGGGATCCTTGTCCTTGGTCGTAATCGGGGGTGCTTTCCTGGCGGTTACGGGCGGGGAGGCATTCTACGCCGACATGGGACACTTCGGCCCGTTTCCGATTCGTGTCGCTTGGTTCGGCGTCGCGCTACCGGCCTTGACGCTCAATTATTTCGGTCAAGGCGGACTGCTTCTGACCAATCCCGGGGCGATAGAAAATTCCTTCTTTCAGCTGGCCCCGGAATGGTCGCACTACGGCATTGTCGCGCTCGCCACGATCGCGACCGTAATCGCTTCCCAGTCGATCATCTCGGGCGCGTATTCGATGACGCGGCAGGCCATGCAGCTCGGATTTCTGCCGCGCATGAAGATCGTTCACACGGCCGGGCACGAGATCGGCCAAATCTATGTCCCCGTCGTCAATTGGGCGCTCGCGTTCGGCACGCTGGCGGCCGTGGTCGGTTTCGGATCGTCGGCGGCGCTGGCCGGGGCTTTTGGAATTGCGGTCTCGTTGCTGATGGCCATCACCACGCTGATGGCCACATTCGTCGCACTGCATTGGAAACACAATCGGTGGATCGTTTTCGTCGTGAACGGCAGCCTGCTCGCTCTGGATTTGCTGTTTGTTACCTCCACCTCCACGAAGCTTCTGGAGGGCGGCTGGTTCCCATTGTTGATCTCATTCATCATCGCGTTTCTGATGCTCACCTGGCGCAAAGGCCAGGAGATCATGGACAGAGTGCGCCTGGAGATTCGCGAGAAGTCGAGCGAATTTATCGCGCACATAAAGGCCGACGCCCCGCATCGCATCCCGGGCACGGCAATTGCGCTCGGTCGCATGACGAAGGGCGTGCCGCTGACGCTGACGCTCAACCTCAAGCTCAACCATGTGTTGCACGAAAGGGTGCTGCTGGTCGCGGTGCTAGTCAAAGAAACCCCGCGCGTGGCCGATGAAGATCGCGCCAGCATCACCCCGATTTCCGATGACATGACTCGCGTTGAACTGCGATTCGGTTTCATGGAAAAAATAGACATCCCCAAGGGACTTAGCGTCGCCTTGGAGCGCCGGCAGATTTCACCCTGCGATCTGCGGCAAGTGACCTACTATACGGGTCACGAGACGATCATTCCGATGGGTCGGCAGACCGGCATGGCCCGCTGGCGCGAAGCGATTTTCGCGCTCATGCATCGTAATGCGCAGCGCCCCGGCGCCTATTTCAATATTCCGACTGCTCAGCTCATGGAAATTGGCGTCGAGTTTGAGATTTGAGCTGCCGCGAGTCTAGGACAAAGTCTCCCCGCGGTTCGCGGCGCTGCTGGAATTCATGCGGACTTCCAGTGCGCTGAGTCGTTGCCGAAGCTTATCGATCTGATCGGCATTCAGCCGTTCGGCGCAACCGGCGACGATCCGCCGGCCGCGCGTAACCAGCGACTCGATCACGCGCGGGTCGCTGCACGTTGAGGCAATATCGTCGAGCGCGCGTAAGACCCGCAGGCTGACTGCTATATCCGACGCCGAGTAATGGCGGATCTGCTCAAAGGCCGTATCGAGCAGGCTTTCGGTCCCAATCCACGGAACGATGACCCGGACCACGTGCGGCGGATCGCAAAGCAGCGACGGCGGAGAGTTGCGGCTCACGAATCGTATCAAAATCCGGCCGAGTTGATCGACACAGGTGATCGCCGTGCTCGGGTCGTTGACCGCGGAGGAGATCGCCTTGAGCGCGATGTCGACGATCTGGATGACCCCGAACTCGACGTCCTGCTGCAGGGTGCGCGTTGGTCCGATATCGAATGTCGCACGCAGCTCGCGAACGCGCTCGGGATCGAGGCGGTCCGCCGGCGCAGCGCTGAACAGCGCGACGCCCGCGGGCACGAAATGCCCGACCCGCCGGAGTATGCGTACTCGCAACTTGAATACCCGCGCAAGATAGAGCAAGCGTTCGGTGTCGACATAGCGGATGTAACCGGAGACGACGCTGGCGACCGCAACCTCGGGCTTGTTGCCATCGAACGGCACGCCTTCGGGCTCATAGGCGTATCGATCAGAGTCCGGCATGACGTCATCGATCACGCCTTCGGTTTCGCGCGCGATCCGATCGACGATGTGATTGACGCTAATCGCCTGCGAGATGTGATGAATGAAAAAGATCAACCATGCGACGCAGATCACCGCGAGCAGCATCGCGCAGGTGACCGTGGCAACCGGAGCAAAGGGGTGCGGGAAGGAGCGCGCGGCGGGCAATGCGGCCATGCAATAGGCGAAAGTGCCGAGAAAGATACCCAGCGTCCACTGCGTCACGCGATCCTTGACGAAGCTCAGCAGAATCCGAGGCGAAAACTGCATCGACGCCAGCGTCAGCGTCATCAGGAGGATGGCGAAGACGATTGACACCACCGTCATGATCGATGCGGCGATCGTAGACAGCACGATTTGCGCGACCTGGGGATCGGCATGGGAGGGGAACAGGACGGTCGGAACCCAGGCGTTCAGCGCCGGCACGCTCTCCTCGAGCGACGAAAGCACGGCACCGAGCAGCCCGAGCGCGATGGAGATCAGCAGCGGACGCACCAGAAAGCCGCCGCGCAGCGCGTACATGGCGGTGCGGAGCACGGGGAGCAATCGGTTCGTCACGAAACAGCCTCTCTCGATTTGATTAGCAGCTGGCGACCCAGTGGATCGGTCTCCATAAGGCGGTTTGCCGTCCTGGTGTGCCGCACGCTCCCCTTCGTGCAAGCCTAGGCTATCTAAAACCGCTGTGATAGACCCGTATAAAGCTGGGCCCGCGGTGACACGCCGTTGAGGCTGAAATTGCCGCCGAAATCGAGCTGTAAGTTCGCCGCCAGGGCGTAGGTCAACGCTGCATCCAGGGTGTAGATCGGCTTGTCCCGCGCCTGAAACGACTGGGTGGTAAAGAGCTCTCGGTCTCGTACTGCAGATGGCCCGCGTCGACCGTATAGGGGCTGTTGGCCTTCGGCGGTCGGTCGGTGCTGAAGCTGCGCAAGTCAGCGTCGGGCGTTGGATTGAACAGGGTGTAGCCGCTCTTGTCCGGCGCCGCCTCGTCCGCCAACGACGGCAACGCATAGGCCCACAGCATCAGCGCGAGCAGGCCAGGAGCTCGCCTTGGCTGCACCGAATGATTCGTAAAGCGAACGATCGTGATGCGAAGCGCCCCGATCGCAGAATCTCGAGCGCCCCAGCGCAATCGGCGTGGTCGCACGGCGGATCAGCCCCGCCGTGCGACCGTCACGCGCTCAGTGCAGCGATTCCAGATAGAGCGCCACCGCCTTCATTTCTGGCTCGTGCAGCGGCGCGGCGACGCCGTTCATGATCACCTGCTCGCGCGTCAGGTTGTGCAGGGCAATCAACTGCTTGATGGTGTAGAGGGCGTGCTGACCTGCCAGACGCGGAAATTGCTCCGACCCTTCGGCGGCGGCCTGATGACACGCCGCGCAGGGCGGAACGCCGCTCGCGGTAATCCCTTCATTGTAAATACTCTTGCCCTGAGCGACCGCCGCATCATCTTTCGAGAACGGCGCGGCCATGCTCGCAAAAGGCTTTTGTTTGCTGAAGTAGTCGGCCAGAGCCGCGATCTGCGTATCGTCGAGCTGTGCGGCCATTCCCCACATCATGCCGCGCGCGTACGGGTCGCGCCGCGTCTGGGCTCGGAACAACTGCAGCTGTTCCACGATGTACCACGCCTTCTGGCCGGCCAGAGCCGGATAAATCGGCGATATGCTGTACCCGCCCTGACCATGGCACCACGCGCAGGTGGTGACGGCCTTGTACTCGGCCCATGCGGCATCGGCCGGGCTCACGGGCGTAGGTGCAGCTTCCTGCGCCAGCGCCGCTGATACGTACAGCAGCGACATCGCAGCGGAGGCCAAGTTGAGAACCATCCATTGCCTGGTTTTCATATGACGATTCTCCCGTTTTAGAGCGCAAACCATATGTAAAGGTAGGTCGTATTGTTGTTGGACGCGTTGCGCCCTACCCCGTCGTAGTTGTTCTGGGCACCGTTGAATTTAGTGTAGTCGGTGTACTGCAGCGCAATCTTGACGTTCAGCCAAGGCGCATAATAAATCTCCCCGATCCACGCATTGGTCGTGGGGTTGCTGTTGAAGCTGTTCTCCACGCCGACATTGTAGACGCCGCCCACCCCAGCAACGCCAAGGCCCTCCCCACAGGTTGGGGCTCCCGGGTTGCCTGCTGCGATGCATTGTTCGGGCGCAGACGGGTACGCCAAGGGGTCCGTCGATCCGAGGATCGAGACGTACCCGACGTCGAAGCCGTAGCGCCTGTGATACCAGTAGGTGAAGTCAACGGCGCTTTGGCTCAGCCAATCGCTCGGATTCGTTGCGCCCGCAGCCGCCGATGCGTTCAGAGACTGGTGCTCTTTGACGTAGGTCCCCTTCAAGGTCGCGGTATTTTCCTCGCCGATGAATTGAAACTGAAAGTCCCCGGCCACATCCGTGTAACTGTTCGTTAAACCGTGCAGAGCTGTCAAGCCGCCGGGGTAGAGCTGGAAATGCAGTCCGTAGGTACCCACCATGAGTGCGTAGCGATCGATATCGTACTCATACGAGACCCGCCA
>DATNHF010000005.1:0-14653 GCA_035605115.1 Steroidobacteraceae bacterium
GAGACGATGTCGGGATGCGGCGAGAATATGTCGTACGGCAGCACCTCCCAGTCTGGGAGCATCAGGATCTCGAACGCGTTGCCGGCGAAGAAACGCAATTCGGCGTCTAGCTGTTCGAGCTCGCGCGTGTCGGGCGCAATGAACACCCACAGTCGGGTATCGGCCGCGACCGCTTCGGCCAGCGCCAGGGCGCGGGCGCTGCCGTGCAGACCGCGCCAGCGCCAGTGGCGCTGGTGAGCATCGGGCAGCGACGGGTGCAGCAGAGTGGACATCGCAGGAGCCGCGGCGCTGCGTGGGCGCAGCGAAGCGCGCGAGCTTAAACTGCCGCGGCGCGAATTCAAGCTCAACACGGCGCAGCTGCCATTGCCCCGCCGTGGGGCGCACGCGGTTGCTTTTTGCCGCGGTAGGATGCTATGAGTCGGGAGGCTGCCCACTGCGGTCGATAATTTGAATGCCTGATGACGGGGACAAGAGCGGACTGCTGCGGCAGCTGCGAATCGAACGCGCACAACGTGACGAGCCTGTAGCCGGCGGGCGCGGAGTGCGCACTGCGCTCACGGTTGTGGCGCTGTGCCTGGCGGTCGGGGCCGCGCTCGCCTATCTGGCCCTGCGCGGCCAGCGCATCGAAGTCGAGGCGGCGAGCGCCGTCGCACCGACGGCCGAGCGCGGCGCTTCGGCCGTACTGCAGGCCACAGGCTATGTGACTGCGCGCCGGCAAGCCACGGTTTCGGCGCAGATCACCGGCGCTTTGACGCAGGTGCTGATCGAGGAGGGCGAACAGGTCAAGGCCGGACAGGTGCTCGCCCGCCTGGACGATACCGCCCAGAAGGCGGCGCTCGCGCAAACGCACGCTCAGCTCAAGGCCGCCATGGCGCAGCGCGTGCAGCTCGAGGCGCAGCTGCTGCAGGCGCGCCGCGATTACCAGCGCAACGCGGATCTGATCGGGCGCAATCTGGTCTCACAGCAGGCGCTCGAGCAGGCGCAGACTCTGGTCGATACGCTCGTGGCACAGGTCGATGCGGCCGAGAAGCAGCAGGAACTGGCGCAGGCGCAGATCGACGGCGCCCAGGTGCAGCTCGACTACACCGTCATACGAGCGCCGTTTGCCGGCGTCATAGTCGCCAAGGCGGCGCAGGCCGGGGAGATCGTCTCGCCTATTTCTGCCGGCGGCGGCTTCACTCGCACGGGCGTCGGCACCATCGTCGACATGGATTCGCTCGAAATCGAGGTCGACGTCAATGAGGCCTACATCAATCGTGTGCTGCCGGGACAGAAGGCGCAGGCGGTGCTCGACGCCTATCCCGACTGGACCATTCCGGCGCACGTGATCGCCATCATACCGACCGCAGACCGCAGCAAGGCTACCGTCAAGGTGCGCATCGCGATCGACCAGAAAGATCCGCGCATCCTGCCCGACATGGGTGTGCGCGTATCGTTTCTCGATGCGGCGAGTCAGGAGCAAGCCGCGCACGCGCACGACTCAGCGGCCGCGGGCGTGCTGGTACCGGCCTCGGCGATCGTCGAGCACGACGGGCACAGCGTAGTATTTAGGATCGAAGGCGGTCGCGCGCACGCGCAGGCGATCGGCGCCGGCGCTGCGTACGGCGATCTGCGCCTGGTCGAGGGGCTGACGGCCGGCACCGAGGTCGTGCGTCTGCCGCCGCCCGGTCTGCGCGATGGGGCGGCCATCGCCATCAGCAAACCATGAGGCATTCATGAGCGCTCTGGTCGAGATCAGACAATTGAGCAAGATCTACCAGCGCGGTCGGGAGAAGATCGAGGTCCTGCACCATGTGAATCTCGACATCCAAGCGGGCGATTTCGTCGCGCTCATGGGGCCGTCGGGGTCGGGCAAGACCACGCTACTGAATCTCATCGGCGGTCTGGATTCACCCACCGAAGGCAGCATCTTGGTCGACGCTCAGCGCATCGATCGGCTGTCAGAGAATGCACTGGCGCGCTGGCGCGCGTCGCACGTCGGTTTCGTTTTCCAATTCTACAATCTGCTGCCGATGCTGACGGCGCGCCGCAACGTCGAATTGCCATTGCTGCTGACGCGGTTGTCGAGCGTGCAGCGCCGGCGCAATGCCGACATTGCGCTGCAGCTGGTCGGCCTCGCGCAGCGCTCGGCGCACAAGCCCGGCGAGCTCTCCGGCGGGCAGCAGCAGCGCGTGGCCATTGCGCGCGCGATCGTCTCCGATCCGACGCTGCTGGTGTGCGATGAGCCCACCGGCGATCTGGACCGGCAGTCCGCCATCGAAGTGCTGAGACTGCTGCAGCAGCTCAACCGCGAGCACGGCAAGACCATCATCATGGTCACGCACGATCCGAAAGCCGCCGAATACGCATCCCATACGCTGCACCTCGACAAGGGCAGCCTGGTCGAGCACGGCGAGCCGTTGCCGGCATGAAGTACCTGCATCTGATTCTAAGCGCCCTGTTACGGCGCAAAACCCGCACCGTGTTCACGCTGTTGTCGGTACTGGCGGCGTTTCTGCTGTTCGGTCTGCTCGATTCGGTGCGCAGCGCCTTCGCCAATGCCGGCAACGACGTCGCCGGCGTCGACCGATTGATCACTGTCTCGAAGATATCCTTCACCTTATCGCTCCCCAAGAGCCTGCTCGAGCGCATCGGTGGGCTGCCGGGAGTGACACAGGTCAGCTACGCCAACTGGTTCGGCGGTATCTATCAGGATCCCAAGAATTTCTTCGCCAACGAGGCGGTGGCGCGGAATTTTCTCGATCTTTTTCCCGAGTGGCAGCTGTCGGCGGCCGAGCGCGCGGCATTCCGCAATACTCGCACCGGTGCGGTCGTGGGCGAGCGCCTGGCGAAGAGATTCAATTGGAAGCTGGGCGACAAGATTCCGCTGCAGGCGACGATATTTCCGCAGAAGAACGGCAGCAACAACTGGACCTTCGATCTAGTGGGCATTTTCCACGAGATCGATCCCAAGCAAAGAGACCAAGAAGACGTGCTGTTCTTCAATTGGGATTATTTTGACGAGGCGCGCGCTTTCGGCAATGGCAGCGTCGGCTGGTATCAGACCCGTGTCGCCGACCGCAACGCGGCCGGGCGCGTGGCGCAGGCGATCGATGCGCTGTCGGAGAATTCGGATCACGAGACCAAGACGCAGACCGAACAGGCCTTCAACGCCAGCTTCGTGAGCCAGTTCGCCGATGTCGGCCTGATCGTTGCGGCAATCATGGGCGCGGTGTTTTTTACGCTGGTGCTGCTCACCGGCAACACGATGGCGCAAGCGGTGCGCGAACGCATTCCCGAGCTCGCGATCTTGAAAACCATCGGCTTCTCCAACCGCAGCGTGCTTGCACTGCTGCTGACCGAATCGGTGGTATTGATCGTGTTGGGGGGAGCCGTCGGCCTGCTGCTGGCTCAGGCCGCGGTCGATGCCCTCAGCAGCAGCGTGGGTGGCATGCTGCCGATGAGTGCCGTGGGCCACGAGATCTGGCTGCGGGGCCTGACATTGATGGCGCTGATCGGGTTGCTGGTCGGAGCGTTGCCGGCGCGGCGCGGAATGCGCCTGCGCATCGTCGATGCGCTGGCCGGCCGCTAGCAGGGCGGTGCCGTGAGTCGTGCACGCTCGATGTGGGCTCGCCTCGGCAGCGGCTTAGCAACGCTGTTAGCACTGCTGGCGCCGATCCTGCTGCTCTGCCTGGCGCCCTGGTGGCTGCTGGTCGCGCTGCTGCTGCTGCTGGCGCTGTGGCTTGCGAGCACGCGCCTGGGACATCAGACCTCTTCGGTGACGCAGGTCGGTATCCTGACCATCCCCCAGCGCCTCGGATCCTCATTGGTCGTGGTCATCGGCATCGCCGGGGTGGTCGGCGTGCTGGTAGCCGTGCTCGCCATGGGCGCGGGCTTTGAGGCGACGCTCAAGCAGACCGGCACAGACGACACCGTGATCGTCATGCGCGCCGGAGCCCAGACCGAGATCAATTCAGTGCTCGATCACGACAGCGCGATCCTCGTGGCGCAGATGCCGCAGGTACAGCAAGGCGCTGCGTCCGTGCCGATCGCCTCGCCCGAGCTCGTGGTGGTGGCATCGCTGCCGAAGAAGAGCACCGGACTGGACGCCAATGTCGAGCTGCGCGGCGTCGGTGAGCATGCCTGGGAGCTGCATCCCTCGCTCAAGATCACTGCTGGCCGCAAATTCCAGCCGGGGCTGCGCGAGTTGATCAGCGGCAAGGGCGCGCGCGCGCAGTTCGCGAGCGTGGATGTCGGGTCGACCATCGCGCTCAATGGTCAGAGCTGGAGCGTGGTCGGGGTGTTCGAATCGGGCGACGCCTTTGAGAGCGAGATCTGGGGCGACGCGGACGTGGTCGGGCCGGTGTACCGCCGCGGCAGCAGCACGACCTCGGTGACGGTGCGGTTGACCGATAGGGGCGCGTTCGAAGCCTTTAAAGCCGCATTGGCGAGCGATCCGCGGCTGAAAGTGGATGCCAAGACCACGCGCGCTTATTACAGCGATCAGTCGGCGCGACTGTCGCACCTGCTGCGCGTGCTGGGCATCACCATCGGATCGATCATGGCGATCGGCGCGGTGTTCGGCGCACTCAACACGATGTACGCCGCCGTCGCGGCGCGCACGCGTGAAATCGCGACTTTGCGCGCCGTCGGATTTGGCTCCGTGCCGGTCGTAGTGTCGGTGTTGCTCGAGACCATGCTGCTGGCGGTGCTCGGCGGCCTGATCGGCGCCGGGCTCGCCTGGGCGCTGTTTGACCACTACACCGCTTCGACGCTGGGCTCCAATTTCAGCCAGGTCGTGTTCTCGTTCGAAGTCTCGCCGCCGCTGCTGTGGCTGGGTCTCAAATGGGCGCTGGCGATCGGCTTCCTCGGTGGCCTGTTTCCGGCGCTGCGCGCCGCGCGCATGCCGGTGACGGCGGGGTTGCGCGAGCTCTGAGGCTCAGGAGCCCGGGTTCACCACGGCGTGGATCACGCGCTCATGCTCGAAGAAGACCGTAAAAGCGGGGTAATCCCAGCGCGTAATCGGCGGCTGACCGACCGCCGGGTGGCGCTCCTGCGGCGCACCGTATTTGGCCTCGACCGTCTTCATGGTCATACCGCGCCCGGGCCGATCGAGGTCGGATTCGCGCACGCTGACCTGATCGCCGACGGCGATGGTCTCGGCGCGCACCGCAGCGCTCATGAACAGCGTGAGCGCAAGGGCCAAGGCCGCGACCCACGCGAGCAGCGGCGCCGGATCCTGGGTTCTGCATGTGCTAGTCATAGCGCACCTTGATGCTCAGGCCTTTACGGAGCTCCACTATAGCACCGCTCATGCATCTCGCCGCATCACGCTCGCGGCTGTGCGGCTGTTTCTGTGATCCAGGTCCAGTTTCATGGTGGCGTGTGTTTTAATGCGCAGCGATGTTTCAGCCGCTGCCAGTGTTCATCGGCCTGCGCTACGTGCGCTCGCGGCAACACAAATTCTTTGTTTCTCTGATTACCTGGGTTTCGCTGGCGGGGGTTTCGCTCGGTGTGGCCGCATTGATCGTGATCCTCTCGGTCATGAATGGATTCGAAGGGGAACTGCGCGATCGATTGCTGGCGCTTGGCGCTCAGGCACATGTGGTCGAGCAGGGGGCGCCAGCCGCAGACGCCGATCAGGCGCTGCGCCAGCGGCTGCAGGCATTGCCCGGCGTGGTCGGCGTTTCGCCCTATATCGAGCTCACGGCACTGGCCGTGCATTGGCCGGACATGCTGCCGGTGCTGTTGCGCGGCATCGATCCGTCCCTGGAGCAGCGCGTTGCCGACGTGCGCGCATTGATCGTGGAAGGGCAGCTAGCGGCGCTCAAACCGGGCAGCAATGCCGTCGTCGTGGGACGCGACATCGCCGATCAGCTGGGACTGCGCGTGGGCGATCCGCTGACGCTGCTGGTGCCGATGGCATCAAGCGGCGGTCTGCCCGAGCCACGGCTGCGCCAATTCACGGTGGGCGGAGTCTTTCAGGCCGGTCTCGAGGAGCTCGATAATTCGCTGCTGCTGGCGCAGATCGATGACGTGCGCGCCTTTGCGCCGCACTCGCTGGGCAGCAGCGGGCTGCGCCTGCGTTTCACCGATGCGCTACAGGTGTCGCGCTTCATGCCGGCGGTGCGCGCAGCGCTCGGCCCAGGGTTTCGCAGCAGCGACTGGACCGAGGACAACGCCAGCTATTTCCGGGCGATCCGCATCGAGAAGACCATGATGGCGCTGATCCTGCTGCTGATCGTAACGGTGGCGGCTTTCAATACCGTTGCGATGCTGGTCATGGTCGTCAACGACAAACGCACCGACATCGCGATCCTGCGCACGTTGGGCGCCTCGCCCGGCAGCGTGCTGCGAGTCTTCATGACGCAGGGCATCGCCATCGGTTGGTTTGGCGTCGCCGGCGGGCTCATCCTCGGCGTGCTGATCGCGCGTCACGTCGATAACATCGTACCGGTACTCGAACGCGCTTTTCGCTTTCATTTCCTCGATGCTCAGGTCTACTACATCACGACCATTCCGTCCGAGCTGCACTGGCACGATGTGCTGTGGATCGCCGCTGCCGCCTTCGGCCTGACGCTGCTGTCCACCATCTACCCGGCGCTGCGGGCTGCGCGCACACCGCCCGCCGACGCGCTGCGCTACGAATAGCATGGCCTCGCCCTACGAGTGGATGATCGGGACCCGCTACCTGCGCGCGACTCAGGGACGCGGTTTTCTGTCGTTCATTTCGGTCGTTTCGGTGCTTGGACTGGCCACCGGGGTTGCCGTGCTGATCGTCGTGCTGTCGGTCATGAACGGCTTCGAACGCGAGCTCAAGAGCCGCATTTTGAGCGTGACAGCGCACGCCACGCTCATGGGCCTCGACGGCGCGCTCAAGGACTGGCGCGCCGATCAGACGCAGGCCCTGAAGATGCCGGAGGTGCTGGCCGCGGCGCCGTACATAGAAGCCCAGGCATTGCTGATGCACGGGGATCGTACCGCCGGCACGACGGTGCGGGGTGTGGACCCGGCGCAGGAGCGGCGCGCTGTGGGTCTTGCCGAGCACATCGACGGCGGGCACATCGAGGATCTGACCGATGGCGGCTATCGCATCATCCTCGGGGATGCGCTGGCGACGGCCCTGGCCGCGCAAGTCGGCGACGACATCGTACTGATTGCGCCCAAGGGCGACGCCACGCCGGCCGGCATTGAGCCGCGCATGCGCCGCTGTCGCGTCGCTGGAATCTTTCATTCGGGCATGTATGAGTTCGATCGCGCACTGGCATTGGTGAACATCGAGGACGCTGCGCGCATCTATCAGATGGGCGAGCGGGTCAGCGGGCTGCGCCTGGCGCTGCGCGATCCGTTCATGGCGCCGCGATTGGTGCGGGACCTCGCCGTGACGCTCGGTGGCGGCTATTACGTCAGCGATTGGACACGCAATCACGCCAATTTTTTCCGCTCGATCGAAATCACCAAATCAATGCTGTTCGTGATTCTGCTGCTGGTGGTAGCGGTGGCGGCTTTCAATATCGTCTCGACACTGGTGATGGTGGTCAAGGACAAGCGCGCCGACATCGCCATACTGCGCACCCTCGGTGCCGCACCGCGCAACGTGCTGGCGATCTTTACGATTCAGGGCATATTCATCGGGCTGGCCGGGACGCTGGCCGGCGCCGCCCTCGGACTGCTGTTGGCGGCGAATCTCGAATCGCTGGTGCACGGTCTCGAGCGCCTGCTCGGCACGCATTTTCTCGACGCCAAGGTGTATTTCATGAGCGATCTGCCGGCCTATGCGGAATGGGGCGATGTGCTGCGCATCTGCGCGGTCGCCTTGGCGCTGTGCGCGGTGGCAACGTTGTATCCGGCCTGGCGCGCCGCCGGTACGCAGCCGGCCGAGGCGCTGCGGCATGACTGATGCCATCGCCACGGTACTGGCGGCGCACAACGTGCGGCGCAGCTTTCGCGAGGGTTCGAGCACGCTCGAAGTGCTCGCGGGCGTGGAACTCGAGGTGCGACGCGGCGAGCGCCTCGCGATCATCGGCGCTTCGGGCTCCGGCAAGACTACGCTGCTGCAGATTTTAGGCGGCCTCGACCGGCCGGACGCGGGCGAGGTCAAGGTCGATGGCCGCGACATACACGCGCTTTCGGAGCGCGAGCGCGGCGCGTTGCGCAATCGCAGCATCGGCTTCGTTTATCAGTTCCATCACCTGCTGCCGGAATTCTCGGCGCTGGAGAATGTGGCGATGCCGCTGCTGGTGCGGCGCGAGCCGGCCAGCAGCGCCGCGGTGTGCGCGCGCGCGCTACTGTCGCGCGTGGGGCTGGAGCAGCGCCTGCATCACCGGCCGCATCAGCTTTCAGGCGGCGAGCGCCAGCGCACCGCGGTGGCGCGCGCATTGGTCACCGGACCGCGGCTGGTGCTGGCCGATGAGCCCACCGGCAATCTGGACGGGCGCAACGCCGAGCAAGTATTTGCATTGATGCTGGAGCTTAATCGCGAATTGGGCACCAGTCTGGTGGTCGTGACGCACGATCCGCGGCTGGCCGCTCGCATGGATCGGGTGCTGGAGCTCGACGGCGGCGCGCTGCGTCAGCCCGCGAGCTTGTAAGGGCGTCGCCGCTCGTGACGGGTGTGGTAGCGATGCATGGTGGCGATTCGCCAGAAGTACTCGAGCGCGAAGCGCGCCGCCAGACCGATCACGATACTGCACACCAGACAGCCGAGCAGGAAGGGCTTCCAGGCAGGCCCGAGGCCGTGTTCGAGCCAATTCCAGGTCAGATGAAATTCGAAATGGTGCGGCCGGTAGCGCAGCAGCGCGGCGCCGACCCGGTAGGCGAGGTAATACGCCGGAACCATGGTGAATGGATTGACCACGTAGGTGGCCGCGATGGCTACGGGCAGATTCAGACGCCACCAGAGCGCCGCCAGCACCACCAGCAGCAGATGCGCCGGCAGCGGAATGAAGCTCACGGCGATGCCAACGCCGAAGGCGGCGGTGATCGAATGGCGATTGAGCGACCACAGATGCGAGTCCGTGAGTCGATCGCCGAACATGCTCAGGTACCACTTGTGGCGGCGCCCATGGATCAGCTGGGCCAGCTTCTTGACTAATCGGCGCGGCATACCCAAGGAACTCTAGCAGCTGCCAACGATCGGCCATAGGCGCGGCGTCGCGAATTTGCGCTGTTGGCGGGCGCTTTAGGTATCATGCGGCCGCCGCAGCTCAAACAGCAGGAGTCGACGCCGGAAATGTGGGAAATTGTGCAGGCAGGCGGAGCACTGATGTGGCCGATCATGCTGTGCTCGGTCGTCGCTGCGGCGATCATACTAGAACGGCTCTGGACCTTGCAGGATCGGCGCGTATTGCCGCCTGATCTGATGCAAAAAGTCTGGCGGCTGGTGGAAGCGCATCAGATCAACGACAAGGTCATACTTGCGCTCGAGCACAATTCGCCCCTGGGCCGGCTGCTGGCCGCGGGCCTCAAGAACCGGCACCGAGCACGCGATGTGCTCATGGAGCGGCTGGAGGACACCGGCCGCCATGTGGTCCACGAGCTCGAGCGGTTTCTCAATACCCTGGGCACCATCGCCGGTGTCTCGCCGCTGCTCGGGCTGCTCGGAACCGTAACCGGCATCATCAAGGCCTTCAATGCCATCAATGCCGGCGGTGCCGGCGATCCACGCATGCTGTCCGGCGGCATCGCCGAGGCGCTGGTCGCCACGGCGGCCGGTCTGTGCGTGGCCATTCCCTCGCTGATCGGCTACCGCTACCTGCGCGGCCGCGTCGAAGGCATCGTGGTCGAGATGGAAAAGAATGCGTTGCGGCTGGTCGATGCGGTGGAAGATGCCGCGGCGGATGCGGCCGCGGCGGAGGGGGAGGAAGCGCAGGAGATCGCGGCGCCAGCGGCCTCGAAGCAGGGTGGGGCTCGACGGCCGCCGGACAGCGCGGCCGCGCCCGTCCAGCCGGCGCCGCCCGCGCAGCACATCGCCCAGGCCTGAAAGCCATGCAACTCAAGCCGCGTCGTACCGAGGAGCCCGAGATCAACGTCACCTCGCTGATCGACGTAGTGTTGCTGCTGGTGGTGTTCTTCATGCTGTCCTCGAATTTCTCGGCCGAAGGGCGGCTGCGCATCCGCCTGCCGCAAGCCAACGAGCAGGCAACGGACCGCGCCGCGGGCGAGGCGCTCGTGGTCACGGTCAGCGCCAGCGGCGCCTACCTGGTGAATGGCCGCGAACTGATCAATTCCGGGCCCGATACTCTGCGTGCAGCGGTCCTCAAGAGCACCGCCAACACCCCGCGCGCAACCTCGGCCACCATTCGCGCCGACGGCCGCGCGAGCCACCAGTCGGTAGTCACGGCGATGGACGTTCTGGCACATCTTGGCTTCACGCAGATGAACGTCGCCACACTCGCAGAGCCCGCAGCGGGTACACCTTGAATCGAGCCGCGGCAGGCAATATCGCCAGCGCCTCCAATATCGAACAGGCGGGCGGGGTATACCGCCGGCTGCTGCGCTATGCGCGCCCGTACACTGGAGTTTATCTGCTGGGCGTGATCGGCATGATGATGTATGCCGGCACGGATCTGCTGACCATCAACTTCACCAAGACCTATTTGCAGAATTCGATGGCGCTCGAGCGCAACCACCAACTGCTGCGGTGGCTGCCATTCTGGGTGCTCGGCATCTTTCTGTTCCGCGGCGCCGGCGACTATCTGGCCAACTACTTTCCGTTCTGGGTCGGACGTCAAGTCATCAAGGCCATCCGCACCGATCTGTTCGCGCATTATCTGCGGCTGCCCACCGCCATCTACGATCGCGAATCCTCCGGCACGATGCTCTCGCGGCTCACTTACAACGCCGAAACCGTGGCTGCCGCGACCACCGATTCGCTGACCGTGATCATCCGCGATTCACTCTCGATTGCCTTCAATATCGGGGCGCTGTTCTGGCTGAACTGGAAGCTGGCCATCTACGCATTGCTGGTTGCTCCGGCGATTGCCTGGCTGGTACGCAGCGTCAACGTCCGCTTTCGCCGTTATAGCGCGCGCATCCAGAATTCGATGGGAGATGTCACGCGCGTCGTCAAGGAGACGCTGGACGCGCACCGGGTCGTCAAAGTCTTCAATGCGCAGGATCACATCGCGCAGCTGTTCGAAAACGCCAACGAGCTCAATCGCCGCACCAACGTGCGGCTGTCCTCGGCCCGCTCGAGCAGCAACCCGACGGTGCAGATGATCGCAGCCGTCGGGCTGGCGTTCGTGTTGTACATCGCCAATCGGGAAATGGCCGCCGGAGTGCTCTCGGTGGCGAGCTTCATACCCTTTCTGATCGCTCTGTTCCAGGTCACACAGCCGCTCAAGCGAGTGCTGAACGTCTCCGGTCCCATGCAGCAGGGAATTGCGGCCGGTGCCAGCGTGTTCGCGGTGCTCGATAGCCCGACCGAGCCCGAGGGCGGTACGCAACCGCTCGCGCGCGCACGCGGGGATGTGGAGTTCCGTCACGTGAGCTTCGAATACGTCGTGGACAAGGGCGCGGTATTGCACGACGTGTCGCTGTCCGTTCCGGCCGGCGCCACGATCGCGATCGTCGGCCGCTCGGGCAGCGGCAAGTCGACGCTGGTGTCGCTGCTGCCGCGCTTCTACGACCCGACTGCCGGCAGCGTGCTGCTCGACGGCATCGACATCCGCGCCTATCGGCTGCACGATCTGCGGCGCCAGATCAGCCTGGTGAGCCAGGAGGTGGTGCTGTTTAATGACACCGTCCGCAACAACATCGTGTTCGGTGCCCGCGATATCAGCGACGCGCAGCTTCGGGCCGCGGCGCGTGCCGCCTTCGTGCTCGAGTTCGTCGAGCAGATGCCTCAGCGATTCGAGACGATGGTGGGCGATCGCGGTGTGCTGCTCTCCGGCGGTCAGCGCCAGCGCATCGCCATTGCGCGAGCGCTGCTGCGTGACACGCCGATCCTGATTCTCGACGAGGCCACCTCGGCGCTCGACACCGCGGCGGAGCGCCACATTCAGGCGGCGCTCGATCAACTGGTACGCAATCGCACGACGTTCGTGATTGCGCACCGTCTCTCGACCGTCGAGCGTGCCGATCGGATTCTAGTGATGCGCGACGGTGCGATCGTGGAGTACGGCGCGCATGCCGAGCTGCTGGCGCGCGGCGGAATTTATGCGGAGCTGCATCGCTTGCAGTTCAGCGCCTGAACGCCGTGCGCTCGCGACTGCAATCGATCTGGTATCGCCACGCGCGGCCGCCCCTGGTGCTGCGGCCGCTGTCGCGGGCGTTCGGGCTCGCGGTTCGCGCGCGGCGTGCCGCCTACGCGCGTGGCTGGCGGCACGCGCAGCGCCTCGAGCGCCCCGTGGTCGTGGTCGGCAACCTGAGCGTCGGCGGCAGCGGCAAGACACCGCTGGTGATCTGGCTGGTGGCGCAACTTCGCGCCGTCGGGTTTGCCTCTGGGATCGTGCTGCGCGGCTACGGCGGCGCCGCTGCCCGCGGCCGCGAGCCGCAGTTGGTCCAGCCTGACAGCGATCCGGCCGTGGTCGGTGATGAGGCGTTGTTGCTGCGACGGCGCACGGGTGAGCTGGTGGCGGTCGGGCGCGATCGCGTGCGCGCCGCGCGCCTGCTGATCGCGGCGGGCGTGAATGTCATCGTCGCCGACGATGGCTTGCAGCATCTGGCGCTGCCGCGGGATTTCGAAATCGGCGTGATCGACGGCGAGCGCGGGTTGGGCAACGGCTATCTGCTGCCCGCGGGACCCTTGCGCGAGCCGCGCGAGCGACTCGATTCCCTCGACGCCGTGGTGATCAATGGCGAGGGCCGCTTTTGGGCGCAGAGTGCCGCGGCGCGACGGCCAGGGGAGCGCCGCACGGAGGCAACGCCGGCGGCCGGCGCACCTGCCGCGAGCGCTGCCGGCCGGCCTTTCACCATGCGCCTGCGGGGCGAGCGGCTGATGCCGCTGACCGGCGCCGGGAAAGCCGTCGCGCTCTCGAGTTTCGCCGGACAGCGCGTGCATGCGCTCGCCGGTATCGGCCACCCTGAGCGGTTCTTCGCGCAGCTGCGCGCCGCCGGACTGGAACTTATCGAGCACGCCTTTCCGGACCATCATCGCTACCGCGCTCACGAACTGAGCTTCGGCGACGGCTTGCCGGTGCTGATGACCGAAAAGGATGCAGTAAAATGCCACGGCTTCGGCGGCCCCGCATACTGGTATCTGCCGGTCACGGCAAGCTTCGCCGATCCGGAGGCCGCTGCACTGCTCGGACGCTTGCGGCGCGCTCTGGAGCTCAAAGGCCGCGCTTGATTGCGGGAGATTGCTGTGGACGCACGACTGCTCGATATCCTGGCTTGCCCAATCTGCAAGGGTCCATTGCGGCATGAGCGCAAGCTGGATCTGCTGATCTGCCGCGGCGACCGGCTGGCCTTTCCGATTCGCGACGGCATACCGGTCATGCTCGAGGACGAGGCGCGCGTGCTCTCGCCGACCGATCCGTTGCTCGAGCACTAAAGGCGGCGCAAAACATGTTTCGCGTCGTCATTCCGGCGCGCTTTGGCTCGACGCGACTGCCGGGCAAGCCGCTGCTGCCGCTGGCGGGTAAACCCATGATCCAGTGGGTGTACGAACGAGCACGGCGCAGCGGCGCCGAGCAGGTCGTTGTCGCCACCGATGATGAGCGTATCGCGCAGCGCGTGCGCGAGCTCGGCGGCGAGGCAGTGCTCACGGCTGCGACGCACGCATCGGGTAGCGATCGTATCGCCGAAATTGTGCTCCGCGAGGGTTGGCGCGACAGCGACATCGTCGTGAACCTGCAGGGTGACGAGCCGCTCATGCCCGAGGCGTTGATCGATCAGGTCGCGGCGCTGCTCGCCGGTCACGCCAGCGCCGAGCTGACCACATTGAGCGTGCCATTGGATTCGGTGGCTTCGCTGCTCGATCCCAATGTGGTCAAAGTCGTCACCGATGCGCAGCAGCGCGCGCTGTATTTCAGCCGTGCGCCGATCCCGTGGTCACGCGAGGGTGCTCCGCACGGCCTCTCGAGCCAGCGCAGCTGCGCGCTCGCGCAGCGCCATCTGGGTCTGTACGCCTATCGCGTGGCGGCCCTGCTGCGATTGGCCGCGCTGCCGCCGAGCCCGCTCGAGCAGCTCGAAAAGCTCGAGCAGCTGCGAGCGCTTGAGCACGGCATGGACATGCGCGTGGCACACGCCGCCGTGGCGCCCGGTCCGGACGTCAATACCGCCGAGGATCTATCCGCCGTCGCCGCACTGCTGCAGGCCGGGCGCTGAGTGATCGGCGGCGGCTTGTGCGCGCCGTCGAACGCTCATTCAGTCCGATGCGAGTCGCCGCTCGGCTCGGATGGTGCCGGCGGCGCTGACGACCAGACGACCGATGGCCTCGGTTCTCCCGGCGGCGGGGGAGGAGCAGTGCGCTCCGCGCCCTCGCCCGAGCCCGTGGGTGCGCCGCCATGGCTGGCGCTCTCGGCCGCGGGAGCGTAGCCGCCCCCCGGAGCGCGGGCCTGCCCGCCATTCGATGCACCGACCTGCGAATCATGCTCGGCTTGCGCCGGGCCCCAGCCATAGCTTGAAGGCAGGGCGGCGCCCCCACCCTCGGTCTGCCCCATGTCGCCCGCGCCCGGCGGTCCATTCGATGCCGGCCCGGCGTCGCGACTGGCGCCCCCGCCGCCGCCCC
>DATNHF010000006.1:0-45683 GCA_035605115.1 Steroidobacteraceae bacterium
CTGCCGGCCATGAGCACGACCCTGGACGTGTACCAGATCAACGTCACCAACCGCATCGTCGGCACCGGCACGATTAATGGTACGGTCAACGGGGTACCGACCGCGGCAGCGCCGGTGGTCGATGCCGCCATCGCGGCCAATGGCAACCAGCTCGATCCGGTGGTCGTGGCGACAGGCTCGACGGGAGTCGAGGTCTTCGCCAACGGCATCGATACCCAGACTCGGGGCGCCGACCTGGTGTTCGAGTTCCCGGTCGATTACGACCTGGGCCACGTCAACTACTCGCTCGCGGCGACCTATACCGATACCGCCTTGACGAGAAACCCGCCTATACCGCCTCAATTTGCCGGGCAGCTGTTTTATGACCCACGGGCAATCTCCGATCTGACGACGGCCTTCCCCAAGTTCGTCATCAATCTCGGAGCCAACTGGACCTATCAGAAGCTCTCGGTCAGCGTGGCGGAGAAACTCTACGGCCCCTCGTCCGAATATGACTCGGATCAGGGCAATAACCCCACGGGCGTTCCTGTATTTTTCAAGTCGAGCATCGGCACAGTCCCGATCACCAACCTCAACGTGGGCTATCAGTTTACCAAGCTGATCAGGTTCGACATCGGCGCGCTCAATCTGTTCGATCGCTTCCCGCCGCGACTTAACGACGCAATGATCTCGCGGGATTTCGCCCACAGCTCGAGCTATGCGGTGCAAGTGAACCCGATCTGGTCGCCGTTCGGGATCAATGGCGGCTACTACTACGCCAAGGCGACGTTGACTTTCTAACCTCGCACTGCCGCGGCTGGGATTTAGGCCCAGGACAGCGCAATCATAAGGGGGCGGCAGCTCAATCGCTGCCGCCCTTTCTTTGCGCGCTGGGCATGATTGACCGCCCGGAGGAGCAAGTCCTCTACCCTGGATCCAATTGCAACAGAGGCAGCAGCGGTCCAACGTGTTGCGCGTAATTGCGCCAGCGCGCCACGGATGACGTGCTGATCTTCTGCCGCACCTGCCATTTACTGGTCGTGACCACACTGCGGCGGGTCTGATGGAATTCAAGGCAATGCGGGTCCCAGGGCAGAGCGATGAATTCGAGCATTTTTCGGCTCCAAGCTTCCTGGTCTGCAACCAGCCCCTCATAAGGCACATCCAAAATCGCATTCTCAGGCAACACCGATTGCCAGTGACTCATCAGCCGCCGGTATTCGCCGTAGTAGTGCGCCAGATCCTCCAGATCATTGGCGTAGGCAAGCACGGCCCCAAAGTCCTGAAAATAGATCGACAGGCAGGTATCGATCGGATCGCGCCGCATGTGGATGATTCGGGCCTCAGGAAGCGCAGCGTGAATCAATCCCAAAAACATGAAATTGCCCGGCATCTTGTCGACCACCCGCAGCGCGTCGGCCGACAATCTTTCCAGTAGCTGCAGGTAATCGCCGGCGAATTTGTGCAGCAGGCTCCCAATCACCTCGCCGTTGCGCGCAGAGGAGTGATACGTTGCCGATGCGGTGCTCCAGAACATCAGTTCACCGGCGCCGAAAACGTACGGGTGGGAAGCGAGGATTTGCTCGGCCAGCGATGTGCCGGAGCGCGGCATGCCGACTATGAAGACCGGACGCGCCGATGCAACCCCATGGATGCGTGCCTGGTCTAGCCATTTCCGGTCATAGGAATGAATCAATTGATCGGCGGTCTGCGTCGAGCGCTGCCTGTCATAGGGGCTCGCATGCAGTTTTGTGAGTTCGTTCGCGCGTTGGTAGTGGAGGAATGCCTGCTCGAAGTCCTGCAGGTCATCGAAATATTTCCCGATCGCATAGCGCAGAGAAATGGCCTCCCGAGGCCGCTGCGGCTGGCTCGCGAGCCGTTGTGCTTCGGCCAACCAGGCCGCATCGCTGACTGTCATTTTGCGCACTCTCGCGATGCCGACCCAGGCTTCCACCAGGTTCGGCTGTATCGAGATGGCGCGCCTGAATAATTCTTCCGCCGCGGCAAATTGGCCCCGATCAGCCTGCGCTTCGGCCAGGGTCGCAATGCTGGCAGCTGAACTCGGATTGATTTCGAGCGCTCGGCGGCAACTGGCTTCCGCCTCAGCGGTGCGGCCTTGCAGCCGCAGCGCGACGCCCAGACTGTTGTGCGCCTCGGCGTCATCGGGCTTGAGCTCGAGCGCGCGGCGGTAGTTCGCCAATGCCTCATCAAACCGCCCAAGGGAACGCAGCACGTTGGCGAGGCTGTTGCGTACTTCGGCGCGCTCGGGGCCGATTTGCAGCGCGCATCGATAGCTGGCTGCGGCCTGCTCCAGCCGGCCGAGATCCATCAACGCATCGCCCAGATTCCTGTGCGCCTCGGCGAGCTCGGGCCTGATCTGCAGCGCACGGCGGTAGCTAGCCACGGCCTCCTCAACCCGGCCGAGGGCCAGCAGCGCATTGCCGAGGTTGCCATGCGCCTCAGCGAGATCGGGTTTGATCTGCAGCGCCCGCCGGCAGTTTGACAGCGCCTCATCGATCTGTCCGAGTTCTAGCAGCGCATCGCCGAGGTTGCTGTACGCCTCGGCGCTATCGGGCTGGATCGCCAACACCCGTCGATAGCTGGCCGCAGCCTCCCCAAGCCGTCCGCGGCTTCGTAACGCCGCGCCCAGACCAGCGTACGCGTCGGCAAAATCCGGCTTGATTGCCAGCGCGGATCGAAAGCGTGCCAGCGCCTCATCGATCCGGCCGGCGTTCAGCAGCGCAATAGCCAGATTGCAATGCGCTTCGGCATCATTCGGCAGCAGTTCCGCGGCCCTGGCCATCGCCGACAGCGCTTCCTTGCCCTGCATCTGCAGCGATACACCCAATGCCTTCCAGACAAATCCCCAATTCGGATGCCGGCTGCCTAGTTCACACGCCTTGCGCTCCAATTCCCGGTAGCGCCCGGCACGGGTCATTGCCAGCAGCTCACTCATTGCCTCAGGCGTTGGAGTTTCCGACTGCCGAGGCCCGCTGTGCGCGGACGTCTCAGGCAATTGAATCACAGCGTGTGGATCCGATGCCGCAGAGTGCACTTGCCCGCAGCATTTCTTGTATTTCTTGCCACTACCGCAGGGGCAGGGATCATTTCTTCCAGGCTGCACGCTCGATCTCGCCATCGGCTTATCGCTGTTCCAACAGCGTCAACAAGGGCCCTACCTGTTTGGCGTAGTTACGCCAGCGCTCCACGGATGACTTACTGATCTTTTGCCGCACCTGCCACTTGCTGGCGGTGACGACACTGCGGCTGCTCTGGTGAAAATCAAGGCACTTCGGATCCCATGGCAAACCAACGAACTCGAGCATCTTCCGGCTCCACGCCTCCTGATCGTCAACCAGCCCTTCATAGGGCACATCCAGGATCGCGCCCGCGGGCAGGATCGAGTGCCAATGCTTCATGACGCGCACGTATTCAGCGTAATAGTGCGCCAGATCGCCCAGATCGTTGGCGCAGGAAAGGATGGCACTGAAATCCTGGAAGTAGATGGACAAACAGGTATCGATCGGATTGCGCCGCATATGGATGATGCGGGCGTTGGGCAGGGCCGCATGAATTAATCCCAAAAACATAAAATTGGTCGGCATCTTGTCGACCACGCGCAGCGCGTCAGCCGAAAATTCTTCCAGCAGGCGCAGGTAATCGGTGCTCAGCTTGGACAGGATGCTCGCGATCACCTCGCC
The DNA here is from genome assembly GCA_035605115.1 of Steroidobacteraceae bacterium. Lineage (GTDB taxonomy): Bacteria > Pseudomonadota > Gammaproteobacteria > Steroidobacterales > Steroidobacteraceae > FEN-1191. Next base: position 3,681 of record DATNHF010000006.1, read on the forward strand.
GCGGGGCGCGGTCGATTGATAGGTCGCTGATGCGATGTTCCAGAACGTCAGTTCGCCGGCGCCGAATACCGCCGGGTGGGAGGCGAGGATTTGCTCGGCAAGCGACGTGCCCGAGCGCGGCACGCCGACGATGAACACCGGACGCGCCGATGCGGCCCCATGGATACGCGCCTGGTCTACCCATTCCCGGCCATAAGACTGGATCAATTCATCAATGAACTGCGTCAACTGCTGCCTGTCATGTTTGATCCTGTGCAGTTTGGTCAGTTCATTCGCGCGTTGGTAGTGCAGGAATGCCTGATCGAAGTCCTTGACGTCATCGAAGTATTTGCCGATGGCATAACGCAGCAGAACTTCTTTTCTGGGCGCGGGATTCTTGGCCACAATGCGCTGCGCTTCGGCCAGCCAGGGCGCATCGTCGCCGGTCATTTTGCGCAGGTACGCGATGCCCGCCCAGGCTTCCGCCAAATCCGGTTCAATCGCGATGGCGCGCCGGTATAGATCTTCCGCGGCCGCGAATTGGCCCTTGTCGGCCTGCGCGTCGGCCAGGACCGTAATGGCCGGAGCCAGGGCGGGATTCAATTCAAGCGCTCGGCGGCAACTGGCTTCGGCTTGCGCGGTGCGGCCTTGCAATCTCAGCGCAATGCCGAGATTGCTGTGGGCGTCGGCAAAATCGGGCTTGATCTCCAGCGCGCGTCGATAGCTTGCCTCGGCGTCGTCAAGCCGCCCGATGTTCAGCAGCACATTGCCGAGGTTGTTGTGTGCCTCGGCAAAATCCGGCTTGATCTCCAGCGCTCGATGGCAGCTCGCCATCGCCTCAGCGAGTCGGCCGCGGGCCAGCAGCGCATGGCCCAGATTGTTGTGCACCGCGGCGTAAGCGGGCTCGAGCTCGAGCGCCCGGCGGTAGCTGGCGGCGGCTTCGTCAGCTCGCCCGAGGCTCAGCAGTGCATTGCCCAGATTGTTGTGCACATCGGCCTGGTCTGGATTGCTCTGCAGGGAGCGCTCATAGCATGCCACCGCATCGTCAAGCCGCCCCAGACTGCGCAACGCATTGCCCAGATTGTTGTGCACATCGGCGTAATCGGGCCTGATCTCAAGCGCGCGCCGAAAACTGGCCACCGCGTCATCAAGCCGGCCGACCTCCAGCAGTGCAATACCCAGATTGCCGTGCGCTTCGGCATCACTCGGCAGGATCGCTGCCGCCCGTTGCAGGGCCGGCAGCGCATCCTTGTGCTGCAGCTGCAGCGATACGCCCAATGCCTTCCAGGCGACTCCGGAATCTGGATGCCGGATCGTCAGTTCGCGTGCGCTGCTTTCCAATTCCGCATACCGTCCGGCACTGATCATGGCGACCAGCCGGTTCATCTGCGCGGGCGTTACGCCTTGCGCGCGCGGCCGCCCGTTCTGCGCCTGAGCCTCATTGACTTGCAGCGCGCACGACGACGGCGCGGCGAATTCCTGCTGTCCACAACAGCGCTTGTATCTTTTCCCACTGCCGCAAGGGCATGGATCGTTTCTTCCTGGCCTCACGTTCAGTGTCCCGAATTGATGGCATGGAGCGCGCATCAATTATGCAGGATCTGCGGCGGGCGGGCGGGCAGAGCTGAGCAGTAGTTATCGCCAGCGGTGCACAGCACGCCAAACGCCGGCCGCAAGGCGTCGAGTTGCTGCAGCCGGTTGTCGCCGCGAACCCCGCCGCGCCGGTCTATTTCTTTTTCTTCGCCGGCGTCGCCAGGATGACCTCGATCTCGATCAGTGCTCCGGGTGCTGCAAGCCCCGCCACCTGCACCGCCGAGCGGGCCGGCAGGTTTGGCTGCTCCGGCGTGCCGAAGTATTGCGTGTAGGCCTCCATGAAGCCCTTGAAATCCATCTTGCCGTCCATGGCCGGATCGCCGACCAGGAACACCAGCATCTTCACGACATCGCCGAAGCCGACGCCCTCGGCATCGAGCGCCTTCTTGATGTTGTCGAAGGCGCTGAGTGCCTGCGTCTTGGTGTCGCCCCAGTAGGCGGCGCTGCCAGGCTGCGCGCTGGGATCCTTGGGCGAAGCCAGGGCACCGCTCTGGAATATCAGAGTCGTGCCGGCAGGCACTTCCACTGCGCTTGCGATCGGGAATTTGCTGCCGGCAGGCAGTGGATAGCGCACCACATCGGCCGCTTGCGCGGACATTGCCAACAATAGCGACGCGACGCAGATCGAAGCCTTCATGTCAGTCTCCTTGGGAATAATTGAGTTGCTTGCAACGTTGCCGTTTGCGGCACACCTGAGAGTCAGGCAGTGTCGCCGATATTCCCGATGGCTATCAAGCTGTGGCGGGCTGCAATTGACGCGCGCTGGCACTGCATACGGACTAGGTGCGACCACGCGTACGGTTATACTGCCGCCAATCCAGTCACAGGGTCTGGGCTTTTTGATCACTGTGCGCCCGATGTCGTATCAGCTCCGCACGGCAACTCGAGCCGATCAGCCCGCTCTGCAACGTCTGATCGCTCGCTCGGCGCGCGAGCTCGGCGCACAGGATTACCGGCCCGAGCAGATCGAGGGTGCGCTGCGCGGCGCCTTCGGCGTCGACACGCAGCTCATCGACGATGGCACCTATTTCGTGGCCGAGCAGGACGGCAAACTGCTCGGCTGCGGCGGCTGGAGTCGCCGGCGCACATTGTTTGGCGGCGATAGCCATCGCGAGCGCGACGCGGGCGAGCTCGACCCGCGGGTCGATGCGGCCAAGATCCGGGCGTTTTTCGTCGATCCGGACTATGCCCGCCGTGGCATCGGCAGGGCATTGCTGCAGCGCTGCGAAAGCGAGGCGCGCGCACGCGGTTTCACGCGCTTCGAGCTCATGGGCACGCTGCCCGGAGTGCGGCTGTATCAAGCCCTCGGCTACCAGCCGGGCGAGCTGGTCCACTACCCCGTCGCCAGCGGCGTCACCATCGAATTTGTACCCATGCGCAAGGAATTCAACCCATGAAGCCGCGCCGCGCTGTGTTCGCCGCGCTGCTCTGGTGCTGCGCCTTTGCGCACGCGCGCACGCCGCTGGTGCTGCTGACCGATTTCGGTACCCAGGACGGCGCCGTCGCAGCCATGAAGGGTGTCGCCTACAGCGTCTCGTCGCAATTGCTGATTTCGGACCTGAGCCACGACAACCCCGATATCTTCACCGGCGCCTATCGCCTCTATCAGGCGGAGGAATTCTGGCCAAAGGGCACGGTGTTCGTCTGCGTGATCGATCCGGGCGTCGGCACCGCACGCCTGTCGGTCGTGCTCAAGACGCGCAACGGACATTACTTCGTAGGGCCCGATAACGGCCTGCTGTCGCTGGTTGCCGAACGCGACGGCATCGAGGCGCTGCGGCAAATCGATGAGCGCGTCAATCGGCGCAAGGGATCGGAAGATTCACACACCTTTCACGGGCGCGACGTTTATGCCTATACGGGTGCGCGCCTGGCTGCCGGCGTCATTCGCTTCAAGCAGGTGGGGCCGCTGCTGCCGCCGCAGACGTTGATTGCCATCCCGTACCGCAAGCCAGTGCTGGCCGGCGACCGACTGACCGGGTTGATTCCGGTGCTCGATGTGCAGTACGGCAACGTCTGGACCAATATCCCGAAGACGCTGTTCGATCAGCTGCACCTCGCGGTGGGCGACCCGATCCGCGTGCGCATTTATCACCAGCAGCAACTCATTGACGATACGGTAGCGCCGTATCGGCGCACATTTGGCGAGGTGCCGGTCGGGCAGCCGCTGGTCTACATCAACAGTCTGATGAATGTCGCCGTCGCGCTCAATCAGGGCAACTACGCCGCGGCTCACAAGGTCGAATCAGGACTCGACTGGTTCGTCGAACTCAGCAAAGAGTAAGGGGGATGCATGAGCGTCTATGACTACTCAGCACGCAGCATCGACGGCACGGAGCAGCCATTGTCGGCATACCGCGGCCAGCCGCTGCTGATCGTCAATGTCGCCAGTAAATGCGGCTTCACGCCGCAATACGCGGGACTGGAAGCACTTTACAGGAAATACCGCGACCGCGGCTTCATCGTGCTGGGATTTCCATGCGATCAGTTCGGGCACCAGGAACCCGGCGATGAAGCGCAAATCAAGAGTTTCTGCTCTCTGACCTACGACGTGAGCTTTCCGCTGTTCGCCAAGGTGAGCGTCAACGGCGCCAATGCCCATCCGCTGTATCGTTTCCTCAAGGAAGCCCGCCCCGGCGTACTCGGAACGGAGGCGATCAAGTGGAACTTCACCAAATTCCTGATCGGCAAGGACGGTGAGCCCTTGAAGCGCTACGCTCCGGCGGACAAACCCGAAAGCCTCGAGGCCGATGTGGCGATGGCGCTGGCCTGAGAACCGACGGCGCGCGCTCGCCGCCGCCGTGCACGCCTCAGGGGCGATGCAGCATCGGGTCCGATTGCGTCGCTGAGCCGCGGCGGGTTCGCCGCCAGGTGACGAGTGCGCCTCCTAAGCCGAGCGCGGCAAACAAGCCTGCCACCATCGCGTTGTAGTAGACGATCGCGATCGCAGACACGACCGCGATGGCGAGCGCCGTAAGCGGAAACATCGGGTAGAGCGGCACGCGAAACGGTCGCTCGAGTCGAGGTTCCCGCAGTCGGAGCCGCATGAGGCTAAGCAGGCTCGTGATGTACATCACGATTGCACCAAGCGCCGACATTGTGACGATGCTGGCGGTCAGGGGTTGTCCGGCGATCGTGATGAGTTTATCGGAATAAATGGCTGCGATGCCGACCGCGCCACCGGCAAGAATGGCCAGGTGCGGCGTGCGCCAGCGCGCATGCACGGATGAGAGCACTTTCGGCAGCAGGCCCGCGCGGGCCAACGCGAAGATCTGCCGGGAGTAACCGAGGATGATGCCGTGGAATGAGGCGATCAGGCCGAGAAGACCGATCCACACCAGCAGGTGCAGCCAGCCGCTGCTGGCGCCGACGACGATCTTCATGGCCTGCGGCAGGGGATCGTTGATGTTGGCAAGCGCGGTCCAGTCGCCGACGGCGCCGGCGAAGATCATGGTGCCGAATGCGAGTGCCACCAGCGTCAGAATTCCTGCGATATAGGCGCGCGGGATAGTGTGTTTCGGCTCTTTCGCTTCCTCGGCGGCCATCGCCGCGCCCTCGATCGCAAGAAAGAACCAGATCGCGAACGGGATGGCAGCGAAAATGCCGCTGAGCGTCGCGACCGACGGCCGCGTGGCGCCGGCCCAGCCGCGGTACGTGAAATGCGTCCACGCGAAGCCGCCGGACACCACGCCCATGAAGATCAGCAGCTCGATGATTGCGAGCACGGTCACCACGAGCTCGAAAGTTGCGGCGATCGTCACGCCGGCGATGTTGAGTGCCATGAACACGGCATAGGCGCCGACTGCGGCGATGCGCGGGTCGAGTCCTGTAAACTGCACGTTGAGGTAGGCACCAATCGCGAGCGCGATGGCCGGCGGGGCGAACAGGAACTCGATCAGCGTCGAGAAGCCGGCGACGTAACCGCCGACGGGTCCGAAGGCACGGTAGCTGTAGGCGAATGGACCGCCCGCATGCGGGATCGCGGTCGTCAGTTCGGTGAAACTGAAAATGAAAGTGACGTACATGACCGCGATGAATACGGTCGTAATCAGGAAACCGAGCGTCCCGGCCTGCGCCCAGCCGTAGCTCCAGCCGAAGTATTCGCCGGAGATGACGAGCCCAACTGCGATACCCCACAAATGCAGGCCGCCCAGCGTCTTCTTGAGGCCGACGGCGCTTGCAGCCACCGCGTTCATTGATGACGCTGTGCGCGAGGACGCACCAGCGCGTCCAACCAGTTGCGGATTTCAAGCAGACGCAGCGTCTCAGTACGCATTGCCGGGCCTAGCCCGTACTTCCACAGCAGCGGCATATCGGAGGGGTTCGACTGCAAGGCGCGCAGCTCGGTCGCGAACGCCGCGAGCGCCGGCGCGTCGCGGAACATGCCTTCCCCGATCAGCGTCTCGCCGTAGCGCTCGGCAGCGGCCGCAATATCCACGTAGTCGTATTCCGGGTGATACTGCACACCCCAAAAGGTTCCGCCGCCGTGAGCAAACGCCACGGCCTGCACACCATAGTCATTGGCTGCCAGAATCTGCGTGCGCGCAGGCAATGAGGCAATGTCGTCGCGATGAACCGTGGGGGCCTCGAACACGACCGGCTTGCCGGCGAACAGGCGGTGTTCCCGGCCTGCGTCGTTGAGCAGTATTCGTCGCGCAAATCCAAACTCGCGGCCACGCGGATTGGCGCGCACCTCACCGTGCGCGGCCGTCACCGCGACCTGTAGCCCCCAACAGCTGCCGAAGAACGGCACGCCGACAGCAAACACGGCCTGAGCGAGTTCGACCTGTCGCCTCACCGGCGCACCGCCGTTGTAGATGTTGAGGGCAGAGCCGGTCATCGCGACGCCGTCGTAGTCCGACAGCCCCACGCCCGGCGGAAAGCCGGGCTCGCCGTCGGCTGCGGTCACGATGTCGATTTGCAGCGCAGCCTCGATTCGGCGCAGCACGCGGGCATAGCCGTTGCCGGAGTCATACCCAAGCGCGGCGATTTGTCGTGCCCGGATCTCGCGGACGTTACCGTCGATGACCAGGATCCGCGGGCCGGTCACGCGGCGCGGACCATAGCATCGAGACTCCCAGCCACCGCTGAACGGAAGATGCGCTCCAGCGACGCAGCATCGAGCGGAATCGGATTGCCTCCGGCCGACGGATCGATCGCCGCTTCCCGGCCGATGATTTCGGCTTTGTCCGTGCTGACGCCAATCTCGGCGAGAGTATGCGGAATGCCCAACTCGCGCCGCATTTGCAGCACGCTGGCGAGCAGGCCGTCGAATCCGCGCTGCGGCAGGTCGAGCACGCGCGCGATGATGTCAGCCTTTTCGGCGATCGCGGATCGGTTGAATGCCATGACGTAGGGCAGCACGACCGCGTTGGTCAGACCGTGATGCGTGTTGAACCACGAACCGACCGGGTGCGCAATGGCATGCACGCCGCCGAGGCCCTTTTGAAAGGCCGTGGCACCCATCGATGCGGCGGCCAGCATCTGCGCGCGCGCCTCGATATCCTTGCCGTCCGCATAGGCACGCGGCAGATAGCGGTGAATGAGCCGCATGCCCTCGAGTGCGACGCCGTCCGCGAGCGGATGGAAGCCTGGCGCGCAGAAAGCCTCGAAACAATGCACGAACGCGTCAAAGCCGGTGGCCGCGGTCACGCCGCGCGGCAGCCCGACCGTCAGTTCCGCGTCGGCAATGACGACGCGCGGCATCATGTGCGGATGGAAGATGATCTTCTTTTGATGCGTCTGTTCATTGAGGATCACACCGGCACGACCGACCTCCGAGCCGGTGCCCGCAGTCGTGGGGACCGCAACGACCGGCGCGATGCCGGCTGGGTCGGCCCGTGTCCACCAGTCGCCGATGTCCTCAAAATCCCACAGCGGGCGCGTTTGTCCGGACATGAACGCGACCACCTTGCCGACATCGAGCGCCGAGCCGCCGCCGAAGGCCACGACGCCGTCGTGGCTGCCGGCGCGGTACGCGTGCAGGCCCGCTTCGACGTGGCTGTTGGCCGGATTGCCGCGGACCGCGCCGAATAGTGCCGCATTCTCGAGCGTGGCGAGTGCGCTCTTGACCATGGACGTGCCGATCAGACCCTCATCGGTCGCGAGCAGCGGCCGCCTGATGCCGGCGCGCGCGCATGCGGCCGGCAGTTCAGCGATCCGGCCCGGCCCCGCCCAGATGGTCGTCGGATAATTCCAGTTGCCGCGCAGCACCGTGTTCATATCGTTACCCTGAAGTGATAGGACTTGGGTCGCGTGAGCTGTTCGAACCCGACACGCGACAACGTGCAGCCGCGTCCGGAATTCTTGACGCCGGTCCAGGCCAGAGCGGGATCGAGATAGTCGCATCGGTTCAGAAACACCGTGCCCGTCTCGAGCGCATCACCGAGCGCCTCGGCGCGCTTGACATCGCTCGAATAGATCGCGGCCGTCAGTCCGAACGTACTGTCGTTCATGAGACGCACCGCCTCATCGTCGGAGTCGACCTGCATGATGCCGACCGCGGGTCCGAAGGTCTCCTCGCGCATGATTGACATCGAGTGATCGACGCCGATCAGCACCTGCGGTGCGAGGTACGGCGATCCCGGTGCAGACGCAGCGAACGAGGCCTCGTCGATCAACTGCCTGGCTCCGCGGGCGATCGCGTCACGTACCTGCGCGCGAACGGCCTCGGCGGCGGACGTTCGCACCATCGGCCCAAGCGTCGTGTCCGGATCGAGCGGCGAGCCCAAGCGGTATTGCTGCGTCAGATCCACGACGCCGGCCACGAACTGGTCGTAAAGCGCCGATGCGACATAGATGCGCTTGATGCCACAGCACGACTGACCGGCATTGAAAAACGCGCCGTCGGTCAATGAATCGACGGCATGTGCAAGATTGGCGTCGGCGCGCACGTAGGCCGGATCCTTGCCGCCGAGTTCGAGGCCCGCGGTCGCAAAGCCTGCGGCAGTGGCGGCGACGACGGCTCTTCCACCGGCCACCGAACCCGTAAAACAGACGCTCGCGACGCGCCGCTCGCCCATCAGGCGCGAGGTATCGGCGTGCGAGAGGTGTAGGTATTGGAACACGCCGGCCGGAACACCTGCGCTTGCGAACGCCTCGAAGAAGCGCTCGGCGCACAGCGGGGTCTGGTGCGAGTGCTTGAGCACCACGGCATTGCCGGCAATCAGCGCGGGCAGCACCGCATTGACTGCCGTCAGATAAGGGTAATTCCACGGCGCTACGACGACCACCACGCCGAGCGGCACGCGCTTGATCTGACGCTGGAAGCCGGCTTTGTCGCCGGGCAGCACCGCCGCGAGCGCCTCGGGCGCGACCTTGAGCATGTAGCGTGCGCGCTCCTCGAAGCCGCGCAGCTCGCTCGGTGCGTGACGAATGGGACGCCCCATCTGCCAGGTGATCTCGGCGGCGATGTCGCCGGACTTGGCGACGAAGGCGGCGACCGCGCGCGCGAGCGCATCGCACCGTGCCTCAAGCGGCACGGACTTCCAGGCCAGTTGCGCGCGCTGCGCGGCCTCGAGCGCACGATCGATGCCGGCAGCGCTCGCAAGCGGACGCTCGACGAAAATGCGGCCGTCGACGGGGCTGATGGTCTTGAAGGTATCGGTCATGGGGCGCTCAAATGATCTCGAAATAACGAGCCAGTTCCCAGTCGGTGATCGCCTTGCGGAATTCCCGCTCCTCCCACTGCCGGGTCGCGGCGTGGTGCTCGACGAAGGCATCGCCGAAAAGGGCTCGCGCGGGCTTGGAGGCGGTCAGCCGTTCAGCGGCCTCGTACAGGGTGGCGGGCAAGCGCCGGCACGGCGCATGCACCTGCTCGTAAGCGTTACCCTCGATCGCAGCGTCAGGCTCCATGCGATGCTCGATGCCCCAGAGCCCGGAACCGATTGCCGCGGCCAGCGCAATGTGCGGATTGATGTCCGCGGCCGCAATCCGGTACTCGACGCGTTGGCTGGATGGACCGCCACGGATCACGCGCAGCGCGGTGGTGCGGTTCTCGACCCCCCAGGTCGCGGAGGTCGGCGCCCAGAAGCCCGGCACCAGGCGCGAGTAGCTGTTCACCGTGCATGCGACCATCGCGAGCAGCTCGGGCATCAGCGCTTGCTGGCCGCCCACGAACCAGCGCATGGTATCCGACATCTCGTGCGGCTGTGCCGGATCGTGGAATGCGCTCTCCCCTTGGGCTCCGCGCAGCGAGAGATGCAGGTGACCGCTCTGGCCGGGAACGCTGTTGGACCACTTGGCCATGAACGTCGCCATCAGGCCGCGGCGCTGCGCGAAGACCTTGGCGAAGGTTTTGAACAGCGCCGCGCGATCGGCGGCCTCGAGCGCCTCGCAGTACGTGAGGGCGGCTTCAATCACGCCCGGTCCCGTTTCCGTGTGCAAGCCCTCGATCGGAAATCGCATGACCTGCCCGAGCTCGAGCAGCTCGTGGTAGAGATCCGAGTGCACGGAGCTGCGCAGTACCGAGTAACCGAAGGCACCAGGCGTCATCGTCTTCAGCTGCCGGTAGCCTTTCTCACGGACGGATTGCGGTGTCTCCTCGAACATGAAGAATTCGAATTCCGCCGCCGCGTTGACCACATAGCCCATGCTCGCGGCCCGCTCCAGCACGCGTCGCAGCGTGCCGCGCGGGCAGACCGATTCGCCGCGCCCTGTGAATTCCCCCAGAAACAGCGCGGTCTTCGGCTCGAACGGGATCTCGCGACGCGTGGCCGGCAGGATCCGGACGGTCGCATCGGGGTAGGCGGTGTGCCATCCCGTGAACTTTGTGTTGTCGAACAGCTGGTCGTTCGAGTCCCAGCCGAGGATTACGTCGCAGAATCCGAGATTCTTGTCGAGCGCCGACAGGAATTTGTCGCGGCTCAGATATTTTCCGCGCAAGATCCCATCGCCATCGAAGACACCGATCTTCACGTGCTCGATGCCACGCGCGATCAGAAAGCTGCGGAGTTCGACATCTTGCTCGACAGGCGACTGTTTCATAGAAGTTCTGCGTCCTTGCTTCTCGCGGCAAACAACGATGCGATTGTACGAGATCGTCATCGGCGTGCGGGAAAGATCGTCTGCCCACCGGGGGCTAGCGCGTTTGCGCTCAGTGCGGCAAGGTGACTCGAAGCGCTCCTTTCTCATAGCGCAAATAATCGAATCGGGCTTGCGGGAAGCTTTGTTGCCAGCGTTTTGCGATCGACCGCTCGGCAGCTCTGGCTGCATCATCCAGCAGCACGACTGCCCCTGCAGTCAGCCGTCGCCAGAAAAACGGCAGCGATGGATAACGGATGTCCGCTCGCAATAAGGTCGGCGGTCCATCGACCAATAGCAGGTCGATCGCCGCCAGATCGTCCAACACCGCAGTGTCGTACCAAGGTCGAGTGACGCCCTCGAATTCCAGCGGCTTGAGCGCTGCCACACGCACCTGCGCCCACTGTTGCAACCCGTGCTGCTCGAGTTGCGCGCGCGTCAGCGCGGCATAGCTCTCCTCGGCATCGATGGAGATCAGGCGACCAGACCCGCTGCTGCGCAGCGCCGCCGCGATCACCAGCGTCGACAATCCTGAGCCCAACTCCACGACCAGTCGCGGCGAGCGGGCTGTCACCGTGCGCAGCGCCTCGCCCAGCAGATCGGTCGACGCGGCCCACCCTCCCGGTACCGGTAGAGGCGCACCCCCCTGCAGGACCCGAAAAATGTTGTGCGCCTCCCAGACGTGTCGCTCCTGCCGGCGAAGCATCGAGCGCAATCGCCGCAGCTTTCGATTCAGGATCAGCACCGCAACGGCGATCATGCTCGCCGTGGAGATGATCGTTGCAACGATCAGAGTTGACATGCTCACTGCGGGGGCTAGCTGGCGCTGTGCTTCAGGTAGACGATCGCTGCGGCGATTCCGGCCAGCGCCAGTATTATCAGCCCAGCGGCCGGCCGGCGGCAGGCGCGCACGCCCCCAAACCCCAGCGCGTAGGCGGCCTTGAGCGCATTGTTGGAAGAAGCGGCGATCAATATCGCCGCACACAGTGCCGTCATGGGCATCGCCGACACCCCGCCCTGCACGAGACTGAGCACGAACGGATCGATATCGGTCATACCCGTGATAGCGGCCAGCACGAACACGCCACGCTGACCGAAACTGCTGCGCGCCCAGCTCGACAGTACCGCGACCACGACGAACATGGCCGCGAACCCCAATGCCGTGGCGAGCTGCAGCGGGTTGGCCGAGGCCAGCTCTTTCATCGGCATGGGGGGTTGCTGCTGCGGCATGCGTGCCCATTCGAGCAACGCTATGGCTGCGCCTAGCAGCGCCAAGCTGCCCAGCGCCGGTAGCATCAGCAGCGCCAATGGCCAGTCGAACACGGCGACCACGACCCCAATGCGCAAATACATGATCGCCGTCGCAATGACGATGCCGGCGGCGAAATCCCGGCGCGCCTCGCCGGCTGCGCGCTGTTGCCGCGCCAGCGCCACGGTCGTCACGGTCGAGGAATAAATGCCGCCCAGAATCGCCGGCAGCAATGCATTCGAATGCGCCGGCAGATATTTCTGCAGCAGATAGCTGGCGTAGGAAAGCGTCGAGGTCGCGACCAGCGCCAACCAGACTTTAAAGGGTGTGATGGGCGTCCAGGCGACAATCGGATGATTAGGAGCGAGAGGCAATATCACGCCGATCAGGATCAGGAATTTGCCCAGCGTGAAGACCTCGGCTGGCGCTATTTGATGCACCAGGCGATGCAGAGACTCGCGGCTCTCGATCAGCAGCACGGCGCTGACGGAGGCGGCAAGCACCACCCACGAGGGCTGCGTCAATGCGATCGGTCCGAGCGCATAGGCCAGCGCGCTGGCCGTGGGGATCATGAGGCTTGGCCGCTGCTGCGGATCGCCGAGCGCCGCTCGCTGATGCGCATACTGCCAGGCAGCGACGGCGCCGAGGCCGACTACGAAGGGCAACATTGACGTCGGTTGCAGCAGAAACAGCACCGCACCGAGCGTCGTGAGCAGCGGAAAGGTGCGGATTCCGCCGGGATTGCCGCTCTGGTCGAGTTTGTAGACACCCTCAAAGGCCAGACCAATGAATACGGCCATGGCGAGCGCCAATCCCAGCCGCCCGGCAACTTCGATCGAGGACACTTGTCCCAACATGCCCCTGTCTCCCTATCCTGCTGGGCATTATCCCATGCCTGCCTCTAAACCTTTGTTTTATATGTCGCCGCAGCAGCATGCGGACCGGAGCAATGGCGCTAGGGTTGCTGCGAGGGTAGCGTCGCCTTAAGATGATTGCAGTGCTCGTGCAGCCATACGAGAGTCTGTATGCAGCCAACGCAGTGGACCATCGCGGGTGCAGCGCTCGCCGGCCTCGTGATCGTTTTGCTCGCCGCTGCCGCCGAGCCCGTCAAGCTTAATATCAAACCGGGCCTGTGGGAGATCGCCAGCCAGAACCAGATCACTGGCGCGCCGCCAATTTCCGACGACATGCTCGCGCGTCTGACTCCCGAGCAGCGCGCTCGCTTCGAGGCGTCCATGCAGGCAAGCATGGCGAACGCCACCAAGCCGCGCCTCGCCAAGCATTGTGTGACGCCGGAAAAGATCGCCCGCGGCCTGGACGTCGAGCAGCATAACGACGCATCGTGCCAGAAGAAACTGGTCTCGAACTCGACGAGCGAAATGGAAATCAGCGAGGACTGCAACAATCCGAAAGACCACACCGTCATCAGCGAACACGTCCAGCTCAGCGGCTCTGAGCAACTGACCGGGACGGTTCATGTCGTCAAGAGCTCCGGCGATAGGACCATGACGGTCGACAGCACCATTCATGGGAAGTGGCTCAGCGCCAGCTGCGGTGACGTCAAGGACTTTGAGATCGAGCAGTAGAACGGTCGATCGCCGCCGAACCCGTTCGTCGGGGCTGAGCATAGTCACTCCGAACGGCCATTTCGACGCTGCCGTGATCGAACATCGCCCTAATTATTCTTACAGCATCAGGGAGCGAACGTGGACATCAATAAAATAATCGCACGTGCCAAGTCGATTCTGCTCACTCCAAAGAGCGAATGGCCTGTCATCGCCACGGAACCGGAAACGATCGCAGGATTGTTCTCCGGCTACATCGCGATCATGGCGGCCATTCCGCCGCTGGTACATTTGGTGTCCGCGAGTCTGATCGGCGTATCGGTTCCCTTCTTGGGGGCCTACAGGATACCGATCGGCAGCGGGCTCACGATCGCGTTAATCAGCTACGTGCTCTCGCTCGTGGGAGTATTCGTGGTCGCTCTGATTGTCGAGGCGCTCGCGCCGACTTTCGGTGGCGAAAAAAATCGCATTCAGGCGCTCAAAGTCGTTGCCTATTCGTACACCGCCGGCTGGGTCGCCTCGATCATCGGCATCATTCCAGGTCTGGGCCTGATCGCGGCACTGGCGGGCCTCATCTACGGCCTATACCTGCTGAACCTTGGCCTGCCCTTCACGATGAAGTGCCCCGCCGACAAGTCGCTCGGCTACACCATCGTCACGATCATCGTGGCGATCATCGTGGCGATCGTGCTGAATCTCGTGGTGCGCAGCGTCGGCGGCTATGGCTACGGAGCGGCACTGAACCGCGGTCTCGGCGGGTATACGCCCTCCGGCAGAGGTGCGGCCGGAGGTTTCGCCAGCGGTAGCGCCGGCGCCGCTCTGCAGGATTGGAGCAAGCGGATGCAGGACGCCTCCAAACAAGTAGACGCCGCACAGCAATCCGGAGACGCCACCGCCAAGGCCAATGCCGTCGGCCAGTTGGTCGGGGCGGCGCTGGGGAGCGGCGGCAAAGTGCAGTCACTGTCGCCCGACCGCATCAAACCCTTCCTACCTGATACGCTCGCCGGCCTGCCCCGCACCCAGGCATCGGCGGAGCGCAATGCCGCACTGGGCGTGCAGATCTCCAAAGCGACCGCGACCTATTCCGACGGCGCCAATCATCATCTGAATCTCGAGATCACCGACACCGGCTCGCTCAAGGGACTCGTGGGTTTTGCCGCCGGTTGGGGCGGTGTGGAGCAGGAAAGCGAGAGCGATAACGGCTACGAAAAAACCTACCTCAGCGGTAGCCAATTAATGCACGAAAAATGGGACAAGCAGTCACAGAGTGGCGAATTCGGCGTCGTGATTGCCGATCGCTTCTCGGTGGTCGTGACAGGCAATGGCTCGAGCATTGACGATCTCAAGCAGGCGGCGGCCAGCGTCAATGCCAGTGGATTACAGGCGCTCAAGAACGAGGGCGTCACGGCGGGCAATTAGTCCCCCGATCGCGCACCATCCGCTATAATTGCATCAAATACAACGCGCGACATTCCGGGTGCGGCGCCAGTGCGGGCACTTTCCGGGTCGGGAGAAGGCCGATGTGCGAGGCGAAGTCACGCCTGATCGTCAGTGCAGGTCTTGGACTTTTGTTTCTATTGCTATCACCCGTTCCGTCCGACGCTCAAGGCGTGACCGGCTACCAGGCTGGTCAGGGCGCAAGCCCGGTCCAGGGCGCTGCGGGCACGAATGGCAGCACCGGCAACACTGGGCTCGAGCACTGCGCCAAACCGATGGGGGCCATGGCCGTGGTCGAGCCCCAGGATGTGGTGCTGCAATCCCTGAGCCGGTACAGCCTGTCATCGCCGACCAGCCTGATCCGGATGATGATCCAGCAGTCCAACTGCTTCATCGTCGTCGAGCGCGGCGTCGGCATGCAGAACATGAAGCAGGAGCGCGCGCTGGCCAGCAGCGGTGATCTGCGATCGGGCTCGAACATCGGCGGCGGCCAGATGGTCGGAGCCGATTTCATTCTGACCCCGAACGTCGTCTTTTCGGAGAAAAACGCCGGAGGTATCGGCGGCGGCCTATCAGGGTTGATACCGGGCACGGGCGGCGCTGTGCTGGGCGCCGTCGCCGGTGGCCTCAAATTCAAGGAGGCGCAAACCAGCATGTTGGTAGCCGACTCGCGCAGCGGGGTTCAAGTGGCGTCCGCCGAGGGCAGCACCCGCAAGGCGGACCTACAGCTCGGCGGCATGCTGACCGGCAGCAGTGCCGGGGCCAGCGCCGGCGGATACGGCAATACCAACGAGGGCAAGATCATCGCCGCGGCGTTCATGGATAACTACAACAAGATCGTGCACGTGGTGAACGCAGATCCGAGCCTGCAGCGCAATATCGGCAGCCTGCGTCAGGAGGCCGGGACGGTGACCACCGCCGGCGCGGTCTTCAATGAGGGCGACGTTGTCGTACCGAAGATTGCCAACGTCAAAGTGCTGGCGACGGCCGATGACAACGCCAAAGCCACCGGGACACTCGGGCAAGGCGAGCAGCTCGTGGTCATCGGCGCCGAGCAGAACGGTTACATCCAGGTACAAGGCAGCTCGACCAGCGGATGGGTCAAGAAGGCGCTGCTGAACCGGCAGAACTGACGCCGCAGCACGCGAGCCCTTGATGATGACCATGCTCGCGATACTGGCGATCGTGGGCTTCATCGCCGGCGTGCAGAATTCTCTGGCCGGCGGCGGCTCCTTTCTGACCTTTCCGGTATTGCTGTTCAGCGGCCTGGGTCCGCGCGCGGCCAATGTGACATCGGCGGTCGCGCTGTTTCCGGGACAACTGGCCACCGGCTTGGCATCGCGGCGCGATGTAATCGGTCTGCCCGCTCTGGGCGTGCGGACATTATTCGCGATCAGCCTGATCGGCGGGGCCTTGGGTGCCTTGTTACTGCTGGCAACGCCGAGCAGCTTTTTCAATGCGCTCGTGCCCTGGCTGGTGCTGTTCGCAACCGCCGTATTCGCCTGGGGCAGTTTCGTGCGGGCTGCGCGCGTCTCGGCCCATCATCTGAGCGCCCATTCGGCCGCGATCGCGCAGTTTGCGATTTCCCTCTATGGCGGCTATTTCGGCGGCGGGATCAGCATCCTGATGCTCGCAGCGTTGACGATGGCCGGCTTGCCGGTGCGCGGCGCCTGGGCGACCAAGAACTTGCTCGCTGCCGTCATGAACGCCTCCGCGGTGCTGATCTTCGTCTTCTCGCGCGACGTTGCTTGGAAACAGGTGCTGGTGCTAGGTACCGGAGCCATCATCGGCGGGCAGATTGGCGCCTACGCGTTCCATCGCGTCAATGAACAAATATTGCGCATCGGCATCACGGTGCTCGGTCTCGCGCTCGCGATCGGGCTGTTCGTGCGCGCCAGGGCCGCGTAGAGACTCTTCGCAGTCAAGGCACGGTCAGGCCTTGTTGCCCAGCAATCGGACTTCGTGTTGCGGGAACGGGATGACGATGCCCCGGCCGCGAAAAGTTTCCAGGATGGCCTTGTTGATCTCACCGCTCGCATCGACATAGTCCGGCACGGCGACCCACGGCTTCACGGCAATGTTCACACTGGAATTGCCCAGCAGGCTTGTCTGAATCACCGGCGCGGGCTCGCGCAGCACGCGCGCGTTGGCCCGCAAGATGTCGTTAATGGCCGCGAGCGCGACATTCAAGTCCGTGTCGTACGCAACTCCGACGACGATAGTCAGCTGCCGAATCTTGCCGAAATTGTGCAGGATCTCGCCCACCACCTTGCGATTCGGAATGACGATCAGTGAGTGATCGGTATGACTCAGCGTGGTATTGAACAACGTTATGCTGTCGACCTGCCCCTCTTCGCCAACGATCGACACGTACTGACCCACGCGAAAGGGTTTGGTGAAGATGATTGTCAAACCGGCGGCCGCGTTGCTCAGTACGCCCTGCGTGGCTAGCGCCACAGCGGCTCCCGCCACGCCCAGCCCGGCAATCAGCGGCAGCAGCTCGACACCGAGATTCTGCAGCGCCATGATCACGAACAGCAGCAGCACCAGGAACCGGACTACTCGGCTCAGCAGCAAACGCACCGGCGGTTCCAGCTCGATGCGCGCAAGCATTCGGCCGAACCAGCGGGCCGCCCACCGGCTCACCATGAAGCCGGCGACTAGAATCAAGATCGCCGTCAGCAGTTTCGGGCCGAATCTAACCGCGAGATCCAGCAGCGTGCTCTTGGCCTGATCAATCGTGGCGAGCTGGTCGTTCATTGGTGGTGTAGCCTTCGTGGCATGCTGCGGCGGAGTCTATGCAGGTGTGATCTTATGCGATTGTGCGCACGCGCTGCATGCCGTGCAACCGCCGCCTCGATTTCCAGCGCCGACCACGGTCCGCCGCATGCCGTGGGCTCAGGCCTGACTTACCGCATTGACGGTCATTAACCGGTTGCTTGCCGGCGCGCCGTGAATCAATCTGACGCAGTCGTGCATGGATCAGCTCCCTCAGCTCCCACTGCGGCGATTCGCCGACAGCTGGCTTCGCGCTCGGCGATCTGCTATCGAGGAGGATTGGATGGAGGTTTTCATGATCCCTGCTCTGCGCAACATCGCCACATTTAGCATATTGGCCGTCACTGGTCTGCTATCCGCCTGCGGCGGCTCAGACGCCGATACCGCAGGCAGCGCTCAGAACGCCAGTGCCAGCGGCAGCAGCACGAGCAGTAGCACGAGCAGCAGCAGTGGCGGCGCGGGAGCGGCCACCGATGTGCTGACGTATCACAACGACACGATGCGCACCGGACAGAATCTCACCGAAACCACACTGACGCCGAGCAACGTTAATAGCTCGACGTTCGGATTACTGCGCATACTGCCGGCCGACAATCCCGTGGATGCGGCACCGCTGATCGCCTCCCGAGTCACGATTGGCGGCAGCGTGCACAACGTGATCTACGCTGCCACGGAGAACGATACGGTCTATGCCTACGACGCCGATAGCGGCGCCGCGCTGCTGAAGGTTTCGCTGCTTCCCAGCGGCGAGACTCCCAGCGGAACCCACAGCTGCCAGCAGGTGCAGCCTCAAATCGGCATCACCGCCACGCCCGTGATCGACCGCGGCGTCGGGGCCAACGGTACGCTCTACGTCGTGGCGATGTCGGAGGACAGCAGCGGCAATTACTACCAGCGCCTGCACGCACTGGATCTCACGACGCTTGCCGATCGCGTGCCCGCCGTCGTCGTGCAGGCCAGCGTCGCCGGCTCAGGACCGAACAGCAGCAACGGCGTCCTTACTTTTCAGGGCGGGCAGTACAAAGAGCGCGGCGCGTTACTGGCGGTCAACGGCCAAATTTACACTTCCTGGGGATCGCATTGCGACGACCTGCCATACAACGGCTGGATTATCGCCTACAGCGAATCGAATCTGGCACAGACAGCCGTGTTGGGCTACACGCCCAACGGCACGCAAGGGGCGATCTGGGACGTCGCCGGTCTGGCCGCTGATAGCAGCGGCGCCGTGTATGGCTTGGCTGGCAACGGCACCTTCGATGCGACCGTGACCGCCGCGGGCTTTCCGACCCTGTCCGACTATGGCAACACCGCGCTCAAGCTGACGGCAACCGCGAGCACGCTGACCGTCGCGGACTATTACGCCGCCAGCAACACCGTCTCGGAGTCCGCAGGCGATGTCGATCTCGGCTCCGGCTCGCCGCTGCTGCTGCCGGACCAAACCGACGCCACGGGCACGACGCGGCACCTGATGATCGGCGCCGGCAAGGATGGCAACCTGCTGCTGCTCGATCGCGACAATCTCGGCAAATTCAACGCCGGCGCCGACACGGCCTATCAGCGCCTGGCGGGCGCGTTGCCCGGCGGCTTGTACTCGGCGTTCACGTATTTCGATGGCACTGTATACACCGCCGACGTAGGCGGCACCTTGAAGGCATTCGCGCTCACGCAAGCTCTGCTGCCCGCCTCGCCAACTTCGCAATCGAGCGCCAAGTTTGATTATCCGGGCTCCTCGCCAGCAGTCTCCGCCAACGCTACCAGCAATGCGATTTTATGGACAGTGCTCAGCTCCGCCAGTGGTGCCGCGGTGCTGCACGCTTATAATCCGGCCAACCTCGCGCAGGAGTACTACAACAGCACGCAGGCCGCCGATGGCCGCGACGCCTTCGGCAATGGCGAGAAATTCATCACACCCGTGATCGCCAATGGCAAGGTATTTGTCGGCACGCCCGGCGGTGTTGCCGTCTTCGGGGTACGCTAAGACTCCAATTGCAATGCCGACGGCCTGCGTCTGAGCCGTTATACTGAGCGCCGGGGCCTTCGGAGAACTCGAGCATGCTCATCACCGGCGGCTGTCTGTGCCGCGCGATCCGCTACGAAATGACGGCGGCACCGATCGTCACGCGCGTCTGCTGGTGCCGCGTCTGTCAGTTCATCGGTGCCGGCAGCGGTACTGTCAACACGTGCTTTCCGAGCGCTGCCCTGACGCTGCACGGCGAGCCGCGTGTCTATCAAAGCGTCGCCGACAGCGGCAATGTCATGCACAGGCGCTTCTGTCCGCACTGCGGCACGCACCTGTTCAGCGCCGCGGAATCCCGGCCGCATCTGGTGTTCGTGCGGGCCGGAACGCTCGATGACACGGAAGTCGCGCAACCCTCCATTACCATCTGGACTTCACAGGCTCCCAGTTGGGCGTGCATCAACCAGGCGTTGCCGCGCACCGAGCGGCAGCCTCCACCGGCGGGCTGACGATGTCCGCCGCGCGCAAGGCTGCAGCCGCACGAGGGGCACAGCGACTGATCAGATCGCTCTGCCTGTGGCTGCTGTCGAGCTTGGTCTGCTCGACCGCCCTGGCGCGCCACCATGGGACGACGGCCGCGGACGGCGGCGTACCGGGACAGTTCGATTATTACCTGCTGTCATTGTCGTGGTCGCCAGCGTACTGCCTGACGCATTCGCAGGATGGGCGACAATGCGGCGATCGCGGCCTCGGCTTCGTACTGCACGGGCTATGGCCACAGTACGACTCCGGTCGATATCCGCAGTATTGCATCGAGGCCACGTCGCTGGATCAGCAGGCCGCCGCGCTTGGGCAAACTCTGTATCCGAGCCCCAGGCTCATGCAGCACGAATGGGAAAGCCATGGCACATGCAGTGGCCTGGATGCAATGGCGTACTTCCGAACCGCCGACCGCGCACTGGCGGCGGTGCAACTGCCGGCGATGTTCGAGGCACCGCGGCAGAGCCTCGAGCTCAGCTCCGCGCAAATTGTCGCGGCGTTTCGCTCGAGCAACCCGGCTCTGCCCGAGGACGGCATCACCGTTGCCTGCAGCCATGGGCAGTTGTCGGAAGTACGCATCTGCCTGACGCGCGAGCTCAGCCCCAGAGCGTGCGGCCGCAGGATACGCAGCAACTGTCCCGAAGTGCCGATTCTGGTTCGAAGCTCACGCTGATTCAGCGTTGACTCATCACGGCGCGCGCACGAATTCGTCCGCGGCCGGCAGCAACGCCTGCCGTTCGGCCAGTCTGAAGCGCGCAGTCTGCATGCCGCGCTCAATATTGGCCCCCATCTCCGCCGGCACCTGTGTGCGCACCCACGCTTCGAGCTCCGGCAGGGGTACGCCGCTCCAGAACCTTGGGGGAATCTGCTGGGCACTGATCAAGGGTGCGTAGCGCGCATAGGGCGCAAACAGTGCCTCGGTATTGTGAGTCAAGGTGGACCACGCCAGCGCCTGATGATTGCCTGCAAGAATGAGGATCAGGCCCATGCGCAGCGATGCGGCCTGAGGCGGAATCTCGGGCGCGAGCGCGATGCGCGCTGCCTGCTCGGCAAGACTCGCATCCCCGACGTTTAGCAGTGCACTGTAGAATCGGCGCAGCTCGGACTCGTCCTTGGCGGTTTTGGCCAGCGCATGCAATTGCTCGAACGTCGCGGCATCTGCGTATTGCGCCACCACTGACAGGATGACCGACTGATCATCGGGGGCGATCGTGCTGTGGTCCTGCATGAAAGCATTGAAGCGCCTGCGCGCTTCATCGATGACTTGCCTGTCGCCCCAGGCTCCGAGTCTGGCGATCAGGGTCCTCCTGAGATTCTGCACGTCAGGGGTCTCATCAGGCTTCTCATCCCACCCCAGCTGTACGAAAGCCGGCCGCACGATCGAGCGTGCATAGGCCGCGAATACATCGTGTCCCGCCGCTCCGCGCTCATCGAACTCGATAGTGGCAAGCGCGCCGCCGATCTGCTCCCAGGCACGTGCATCCAGGCGGCGGCCCATCGATGCAGCGAGCGTCAGGTAGGCCGACAGCGGCTCGGTGCCGGCTTCCACCAGGGCCCACTCGTCGTCCAGCAATGCAATGCGGTCCGCCCCTGGCAGCCGCTCGAACGCTCGACTGTCGGTGTGGAGCGTATCGACATCGTATCTCACGCGATAGAAGCCGATCGCATCGGCATCGACGCTCAACGGCTCCTCGCAGCCTCCCGCGAAAATGCTTTGCGGAGCCTGCCCCAGCAGCACGGACCGCGGGGCCGCGGCCGTGCCAACCCGCAGTTGCAACGGAATGCTCCACTGAGACGGGTTCGGATCGGCTCCTGTGAGCAGAAAGCGCCGCTGCGAAAGATGCAGCGTGCGCTGCCCCGCGGCATCGCAACTGGCCGCGACGGTGACCAGCGGATAGCCGGCCTGTTCGGTCCAGCCGGACAAGATCGCACTGAGATCGGTGCCACTGGCGCGGCTTAGCGCATTCCACAGATCGGCGGTGGTCGCGTTCGAGAACGCCCGCGCCTTGATGTAGCTGCGGATGCCGGCACGGAAGACTTCGCTACCCAAGTAGGCCTCGAACATGCGCAGAATCGACTGGCCCTTGCGGTAGGTGATCTGCGGATCGAACGCCGCCGTCGCTTGCAGTTCATCGGTGACGTGCTGCTGAATCGCGTGCGAGGCGATGAGCGCATCGGCGCTCATGGCGTCCTCCTTGTCCGCGTCCTTACTCTCCCACCAGTCCCAGTCCGGATGTCGCTGCGCGGTCTCCTTCGCGGCCATCCAGGAGGCAAAACTCTCGTTGAGCCATATATCGTCCCACCATCCCATCGTCACCAGATCACCGTTCCACTGATGCGCCATCTCGTGAGCTTGCACGCTGAACACGCTCTGGCGCGTTGCGGTGGTGCTCGAAGGGGTCACGAGCAGCAGCTGATCGTTGTAGGTGACGGCCCCCCAATTCTCCATGGCGCCGGTAAATCCACCGGGTATTGCAATCGAGTCGAGCTTCGGCAAAGGATAGCGATAGTCGAAATAGTCGTTGTAATCAGCAAGGATCATCTGCGCATTAGCCAGGGCAGTCGCGCCGTCGCGCTCCCGGCCACGCACTGCCCAGACCCCGAGCTTGATGCCGTGCGCGTCGGCGGCGATGGCGCTCAAGTCCCCGCCGGTGAACTCGACCAGATAAGAAGGCATGGGCGGTGAACGCTGAAACGTCATGGTCGCGCTTTTACCGTGCACCCGCCGCTTGGCGATCGGCATGTTGGAGACCGCCGCCCACGCAACCGGCACGGTAACGCTCAATTGATAGGTGGCGCGAAAAGCAGGCTCGTCCCAGCACGGAAACATGCGACGCGCATCGGTCGACTCCATTTTTGTCGACAGCATCAGCCCCTGCGGTCCGTCCCGGCTGACATAAGGCTGCACGAACAATCCCCGCGACAGCGTCTCCAGCTTGCCGGTATAGGCGAAGGTCAAAGTGTGCCGTCCGACCGTCGCCGGCGCCGTCAACGTCAGCGTCGTCTCTTGCTCGGAATCATCCGTGTCCACCTGCTGGACCGGCCGGCCATCCAGGCGAACGTCGCGCAGTGATTCGTTCAACGAGTTGAAGCGTAGCGTGGCCGTGGCGCTGCGGAACTGCAGCACGATGGATTCGGTGCCGGCGAGGGTCATCGCCTCGATGTCGGGCACGATCTCGAGCGTATAGTCGGTCGGTACGACGTCTTTGGGCAGCCGCCCCGGCGCCGAATCAAACGAGAACGGCTCCTCCGGCCAGCTCGAAGCTGCCGGCAGCAGGGCCATCAGGGACCAGAGCAGGCAGCGCGTGCAGAACATCGTGATTAGTACCGATCCAGCAATGCTGCGGCATTATTGGTCCATGGCGGGCGCAAATTCTACGATAATGTGTCCCCATGACCTACCGACTGCAAGAGCACTCGAACGAAGTCCTGCTGATACCTACGGCCAGAGCGGCAAGCGCCAGCGTCATCTGGCTGCACGGACTGGGCGCGGATGGTCAGGACTTCGTGCCGATCGTGCCGCAACTGCGGCTGCCAGCAAATCTGGGCGTGCGGTTTGTATTTCCGCACGCGCCCGTGCGAGCCGTGTCGCTCAACCAGGGCATGAAAATGCGTGCCTGGTACGACATCACACAACTCAGCCCCGGCGCGGCCGAGGATGTCCGCGGTATCAGCGATTCTTCCTTGCGACTGAGTGAATACCTGCGGCGCGAGCGCGATCAGGGCATCCCGGCCGATCGAATCGTAATCGCCGGCTTCTCTCAGGGCGGCGCGATGGCGCTGCACAGCGGACTGCGCTTTGCCGAGCGCCTGGCCGGCGTGCTGGCGCTTTCAACCTATCTGCCGCTGTGCGATCGGCTGGCGCTGGAGGCGAGCGCAGCCAATCGCGACATACCGATTCTAATGTGTCACGGGCGCTATGACCCGATCGTGAGCATAGAGCTCGCTCTGAACTCGCGCGAAGCCCTGCTGCAGCAGGGCTTCGCCGTGCAATGGCGCGAGTACCCAATGCGCCACGAGGTTTGCACGGCCGAGATCGACGATATCGCGCAGTGGCTCCGGCAAGTATTGGCTTAAATACGATCCACCCTGCTGTTGCGATTCATGGACAAGTTATTCATATCCGCGGACTCGCTGCTGCGCGACTCGATGGAACTGGCTCGCATGATCGTTCGCAGCGACTTCAGGCCCACCTTTTTGGTCGCGATGTGGCGCGGCGGAGCGCCGATCGGCATCGCCGTGCAGGAGGTGCTGGAATATCACGGCGTACATACCGATCACATCGCGATTCGAACCTCCTCCTACGTGGGCGCGGACAATCAATCAAAGACTGTACGGGTGCATGCGCTGGACTACCTGGTCTCACGGCTATCGGCCGAAGACGCACTACTGCTGGTTGATGATGTGTTCGACTCCGGGCGCAGTCTCGAGGCAGTCATCGCCGAGCTCCGGCGCCGTTGCCGGCGCAATCTACCGGATAGGATCCGCATCGCGACGGTATATTACAAGCCGACGCGCAATCGCAGCACGCTGGTGCCGGACTACTACGTTCGCACCACGCAGCACTGGTTGATCTTCCCGCACGAGATCCAGGGACTGACACGCGAGGAGATCATGCAGCACAAGCCTATTGCGGCCGATTTCTTCGATCCGGTCTGAATCGCACCGATCAGCGCCAGCAAGCGCCCCGCTGGACCGCGGGGACTAGGACAGATAGCGCGCCACGCAGCGCCCAGCGTAGCTCGCGCCAACGCGCTTGGCACCCAATACGCTCGCGACCAGGTCGGCGAGCAAGGCCAATGTCGCCAGCAGGCCTCCCTTGGTGTGGCGAAGGACCACTGGACGGAATCGCCGCTGCGTCCGCGCGTAATGGGGATCAATGTTGGCTACAAGTTCTAACAATCAGACGATCCGCACAGTCGACCGACGGATGCCGTAATATTGAAGGCGGGCAGCAATGCCCGCCTTCTTTATTCTCGGACCCATATGAATTCGACCGCCGCTGCTCCGCAGACCGCCCCGCCGCGGCCGTCCCCGATCGAGCTCGAAGTGCAGCGCATACGCGAGCTCGCGAAAAGTCGGCGGTACGCCGAGGCGCTCGGCGCGGCCGAGGCGCTCGGAGCTCAAGTGCCGGAGAATCGCGATGTCCTCCATGTCATCGCGCTGAGTCAGCGCCATCTCAACCGCATTCCCGAGGCGCTCGCCACGCTCGAGCGTCTCGAGCGCCTTCACCCACAGTTTAGCTGCCTCTACCAGGAGCGCGGTCATTGTTACGTTGCCATGCGGGACGCTCCGCGGGCGATCGATGCCTTCCTGCGCGGGGTGAACATCAATCCGGCCCTGCCCGCGAGCTGGAGCATGCTCGAGAAGCTGTATCGCCTGACGGGGGATACGACCAACGCCACCACGGCTGCGCAGCATGTGGCGACGCTCAAGCGCCTGCCGCCCGAGGTGGTACTGGCCACGAGCCTGTTTTCGGACGGGGAACTGGCGCCCGCCGAGAACATCGTGCGCGCCTATCTCCTGCAGTATGGCAATCACGTCGAGGCCATGCGCCTGCTGGCGAAGATCGGCATCGCACGCGACGTGCTGGACGATGCGGAACTGCTGCTCGGGGCCGTCCTCACGCTGGCGCCCGACTACCGCGCCGCGCGCCACGACTATGCGCTGGTGCTGGCTAAGCGCCACAAGTACAGCCAAGCGCGCGCGGAGCTCGAGAAGCTGCTGCAGGTCGAACCGGAGAACCGCCAGTACCGCACGCTCTACGCGACCGCCTGCGTCGGCCTCGGCGAGCACGAAAGGGCAATCCCGCTCTACCGCGAGCTCCTCGTTGGGGCGCCGCGGCCGGAGGACCTGCACCTATCGGTCGCCCACTCGCTCAAGACCCTCGGCCGACGGGAGGAAGCGATCGAGGCCTACCGCGCGGCCGCGGCGGCCCGCCCCAATTTTGGCGATGCCTACTGGAGTCTCGCCAATCTCAAGACCTACCGCTTTCTGGAGGCTGAGATCGAACGCATGCGTGCCGAGGAATCGGCGCCGAGCACGCCACTGGTCGATCGTTACCACCTGTGCTTCGCACTCGGCAAGGCGTTCGAGGACCGGGGAGAATATGCGGAATCCTGGCGCTATTACGAGCGGGGCAACGCGTTCAAGCGATCCGAAAGCCGCTACCGGCCCGAGATTATCGAGAACAACACCAGTAAGCAGATCCAAACCTGCACGCGCGAGTTCTTCGCAAGCCGCGAGGGCGTGGGCGCCAACAGCCCCGATCCGATATTCATCGTTGGGCTACCCCGCTCCGGATCGACGCTGCTGGAGCAGATCCTCGCCTCGCATTCGCGCGTCGAGGGCACACAGGAACTCTCCGACATTCAGCGGATCGTGCTCGACCTGCAGGGTCGAGACCCCGACCTCGAGAACCCGCGCTACCCGGGAGTGCTCGCCGGTATGAAGCCCGCGGACTTCCTGCGGCTCGGCGAAAAATACCTGACCGATACGCGCGACTACCGGACCGACAAGCCGCAGTTCATCGACAAGATGCCGAACAACTTTCGGCACATCGGCCTGATCCACCTGATGCTGCCGAGCGCGCGGATCATCGACGCCCGGCGCGAGCCGATGGCCTGCTGCTTCAGCAATCTAAAACAACTGTTTGCCAACGGACAGGAGTTCACCTACAGCATCGAGGACATTGCGCGCTACTACCGGACCTATCTCGAGCTCATGCAGCACTGGGATGAGGTGCTGCCGGGACGTGTGCTGCGGGTCCTGCACGAGGACGTGGTCGAGGATCTTGCAGGCAATGTGCGGCGGCTTCTCGAATTCTGCGGTCTGGAGTTCGAGCCGGCGTGCATCGAGTTCTATAAGACCGAGCGCAGCGTGCGCACGGCCAGCTCGGAACAGGTGCGTCAGCCGATCTACCGCGAGGGACTCGATCAGTGGAAGAACTTCGAGCCCTGGCTCGTCCCACTCAGAGACGCGCTCGGCGACGCGCTGCGTCGCTATCGCGATCCCGCACCGTCGGGCGCGCGCTACGCGGCGGACCGCGTCTCGCTTTGAGCCGTGCGCTCGAGTGCGCCGATCAGATCCGCGACCGAGTCAATCACGAGGTCGGCGCCGGCATCGCGCAGCGCCGCGCGCGCGCTGGCCAGGCGGCCCTCGCGCGCCGAGGGCGCGAGCGAGCGCAATTCCTCGAGCGACAGTGCGAGCGCATTGCCTGAGGCGACCCCGACCGTGAACGCGCCGGCGGCCTTGCCTTCAGCGATCCCGACCTCGGCATCATCGACTTTGACGACGCGCGACAACGGCCATACCCCCAGATCCGCACAGGCCTTGTAGATCATCAGCGGCGTGGGCCGGCCGGCCGGCGTCTCGCCCGAACACACCACATGCTCCGGAACGTAGCCCTGCTCGGCTGCCCGCAGCAGCACGGGCTGCAGCATCTCGCGCGTATATCCCGTGGAGGAGGCAACCCGAATACCGGCGGCGCGTAGCCGATCAAAGGTCTCGCGCGCCCCGGGGATGAGCCTGGAAGCACGCACCGCATGCTCACGCATCAGAGGCCCCAGGCGTGCAATCAGGGCATCGATGTCCCCGGGTGCGGCGAGCCGACCGTGACGGGCGCGCCACGCGGCGGCGAGTGCAGGGTCCATGAAGAGGCTCTGCACGTGATCGCTCTTTGCCTTGCCCATATCGCGTCGCGCCGTGGCGGCATCGATGGCGACGCCTTCGGCGGCAAACGCCTCGATGAGCGCCTTGACCGGCGCTTCGCAGCCGAAGTCGATCATCGTCCCCGCCCAATCGAAGATGACCAGCTCGAAGCGTTCCTTGAGACTCATGCGGCTACCCCGATGTCAAACAGACTGGTGGCCAATTCCTCTCCGATCGCGAAACCCGTCGACGCGCCTGAGCCGCTGGTGACGATTGCAACACGCACGGCGGCCTCCGGAGCGTCGATCAACACCGGCCGATCATCGGCGGCCGCGTAGGTGCCGATCCAGCGCTCGATGGTCGGCGGCGGCTCCAGGCCCAGCGCCGAGCGAAACTCGTCCAGTATCAGCGCGTCGACCGCCTCATGCGAAAACGGGTCCGGAGTCGGAGCGTATTGATGGCTATCGCCCACGACCAGGCTTCCGTCCGCATTTTGCACCACGATCAGGTGGACGCCGTGCTTGATGTGGTCTGGCTGTTCGACGCTCAGACGCGCCTTGAGGGACGCGGCCGCTTTCAGCTCCGAGAAGCCGCGATACCGCCCGAGTCCCAGATCGGACATGATGGCCCCGGGCAACCTGAACCCGGGATCCGCGAGCCTCAGCATCTGCAACTTGCAACGGCTCAGCGGATAAGCACTGAGCCGCTGCGCATACAAACCAGTGAAGTCATCTCCCGGGCACACGGCCACGCGCTGCGCCTGCACCCTGCCGCGGGACGTGTAGAGGCTGGGCATGTCGATCGCACTGACCGTGGTGCTGCGCATGAAGGTGACGCCATGCGCGCTCTCAAGCCAGGCCGCAATACGCGGGATCGCCTGCCGCGACTCCACCCGCAGCTCGATCGTGCTTTCCAAGACCGCCGCCATGGCCG
This sequence comes from Steroidobacteraceae bacterium, assembly GCA_035605115.1. Lineage (GTDB taxonomy): Bacteria > Pseudomonadota > Gammaproteobacteria > Steroidobacterales > Steroidobacteraceae > FEN-1191. Next base: position 32,383 of record DATNHF010000006.1, read on the forward strand.
GCGCAGAGAGTTGCGGGCAACGACGCCGCGCCTCGGCACGACTGAGCAGGCGGCAGCCCGCGGCCATGTCGGTCGCCAGGAATGCCTCCAATACGCTGAGCGACTCCGGGCGGCGAACGGTCCACCAGACACCGGTATGAACGACCGGAATGCTGGCGGCAGCGGCCACTTCTCGCCAGACCTCGCGGCTGCGTCGCGCACGCTCCCACATCGATCCGCGTTCTTGGCCGGTGACCGTCACGAAGCCGAAGTTGCGCACCGAGGCACCGTTCGCCTGCGCATCCCGATCCATGACAACGACCCGCAGTCCACGCCGCGCAGCCGCCAGCGCCGTGGCCAATCCCACGATGCCGGCACCCACCACGGCGAGATCAAATCGTTCTGACGACTGGCTTCGAACCATCGACTGGTGCAGCTGAGAAATCGAGTGTCAGTATACCCAAGCCAAACCCAACCGCAGCGGAACACCCAAGCCGAACGCGACGCGGTTCAGCGGAAACGCGCCCCCTGCCGCGCGAGTTCCCTCTGTACCGCACCGATGTTCAGCCGCTCGAGCGGCTCGTCGCGCTGCACGGACACGGCGGCGGCCACACCCGCGCCTTGGCCGCCGACGGCACAGCACATCATATTGCGCGCCGACGCATGCGATACGTGGTCGCCGCCGATGCAGCGTCCGGCGACCAGCAGATTGCCGACGCCCTTGGGGAGAAGCGCACGATAGGGTACGTGCCAGTACCGCCCGGTGGTCGGCAGGATCAGGATGCCGTAGCCATCGATGAATTCCGGAAAAATGCCGATGGCATCGTCGAAGCGCGCCTGCTCGCGCACGTCCGTCCCGGTCAGGTTGTATTGGGCATCGATCTTGCGCGTGTCGCGAATGCCGAGCGTCATGCCGAAGTTGCGCAGCTTCGCGTTTTCGCAGCCCGGCATGAACTTGCGCAACGCCTCCATCGCATAGATCGCTTCGCGGCGGCCGCGCATCTCGCCTACCGTCAGGTCGTTGGGATCGGTGCCGTCAATGCCGGGAACGTGGACCAGATTCAGATAGGTCAGATCGCCCTGATCACTCACGCCACCCCAGGTGCCGGCGATCGTATGCAGGTACGGAGGAATGATGCCGGCATCGAGCGCCTTCTTGAATGGCTTGCGCAGAAACGGCGAGAACAGCTGATCTTCCTTGCCGGTCGTCTCGTAGTCCCATTCGCCATTCCCCGACCAGTCGGCGTAAGTCTGAGGATCGGCCTTGACTGCATCGATGAACTGCCGCTTGTTGACGCCGGACATGGAGAACATGACGGACGCGGCCATCATTTTTTCCTTCGGTGTCTTGAATACCGGCGCCCCGGCGCGGGTCGCAATGTCCGCGTCGCCGGTCGCATCGATCACACGCTTGGCGAGGATCGACTCCCGTCCAGCCTTGCTTTCCGTGATCACGCCGCGGATCGCGCCGTTTTCGATGACCGGCGCCACGCACAGGCGATGCAGCAGCGGCGCGATGCCCGCCTCCTGCACCAGTACGTCCGCGACCCACTTGAACATCTCGGCATCGAGCGCGTGGCTGAGCGATTGCGGTTCGGGCATCGCGGCACCCATGGCCTTCGCCCGCGTCTCGAATTCGATGCCGATGCCTTCGCAATCCACCGTCTGCTCGTGCCGGTACCAGGCCAAGCCCTCCACGCCGACCTGAGTAATGTTGCCGCCGAAGCAGCCATTGCGGTCGATCAGGGCCGTGCGTGCGCCGGCGCGTGCGGCGGCGAGTGCCGCCGCCAGTCCGCCCGGTCCACTGCCCACCACGAGTACATCGGTCTCCAGCACCACCTCGACCGTGCGAGCGGGTTCGGAAATGGCCTTCATTTTCGCTGCAGCCCCCGGCGTCTGGAGCGCGTCATTTGCCTGCCAATGAAACGCCGGCCGCACATGCCAAGCGCTCGATCAGGGCGCGGTAATGCGTGAATTGAGGCGTTCGCAGCCCTGCAATCTTGCCTTGATCGTCCCATTGACGCACGAGTATCGCCTCGCGATAGCAGGGCTCGGCCTCGAACGCAGCGATCTCTTCGGCGGCCATGGGACCACCCTGCAGCTTCAGCGTCAGGACGGACGCGGAGCTCAGCTTGCCGAAGTACGCCGGATCGGTGGCGCACAGGTAGCGCTTCGCCGGCACGTGCAGGCGCACGGGTTCGCTGACCTCGGGGCCGAAGCGTGCGGCCAGCCATCGGCTGCCGGTCAGCTCGTGCCGCGCGTCGCTGTTCCAGTCGGCGATATTCTCCGGCGCCGGATCGATCAAGTGCCCGATGTCGTGCAACAGTGCCGCGACGATCAGCGCATCGGATGCGCCGGCCGCCTGCGCGAAGTACGCCACCTGCAGGCCGTGCTCGCTCATGCTCACCGCCTCGCCGAAGTAGGCGGCGCAGCCGGAGCCGTCATAGATGCAGAGGATTTCGTCGCTGGTCTTCACCGTTGTTCTCCAGAAATTCGCTGGCGCTGCAGCAGCGCCGTTTCGCTGTAGACGCTGTCGCGCGTCAGGTAGCAGCCGCGCAGATGCCGCGGGTGCATCGCCGAGGCGAAGCCGGTGCGACCGTGCAGGACCCGCTGGTTGTCAAACACCACGAGATCACCGTTACCCAGCCGCGTCGAGACCTGAAATCGGGGCTGCCGCAGCAGTTTACCGAAGTGCCGGTAGGCGGCGTAGAACGAGCGGCATTCATCGGCCGGCAAGTGCAGCGCCGCAATCGAGCGGCTATTGTAGTGTACGGCCGCGACCGCACCGGTGCAGTCGAGCGCGATCATCGGCCGCTGCGCGTACAGATCGGCCTGAAGTGATCGGTACTGGAACGGCACTGCCGTGCGCGTAAGGATCGCAAAAATCTCGGGAGCGGACTGCTGCAGGTGATCGGCGATTGCAAAGCCGTCGGCGAACAGACTGTCGCCGCCATCCGGCGCGGCCTGCAGCGTGTGCAGCGCCTGAAACCCCGGTACGGGCTCACGGTATGGATTGTCGGTGTGCAAGCCGAGGCCACGATCGGAGTACGCGAGATTTTCCGGTTGCGGTACGGCACGCACATCGAAGACGAGACCGTAGTTGGTCTCGGAAACACGTCCGACCAGGGCTATGGCCTGCAGGATGCCCGCATCGACCGGCGGCACCTCGCTCAGAAATGCGATCCCATCCTGCAGCAGGCGCGTTAGCCATTCGAGCCGGGCGCGTGTGTCTACTCTGAGCCTTGCCAGGGGGCGCCAGGCAAAGTCGCGCCGCGCCTTGAGCTGCGCGCCGTCGAGCCAGAGTCGCCTTGCCGGCACCGGTCGAGCACCGCGAGGCGCTGAATGTTCGAACAACCACTCAAGCGCAAAGGTTGAGACGCGTGACTCGTCCTGCCAGGCGATCCGCACCGCATCATCAGTCAGAGTGGCCGTGTGGATGCGGGTCGCGGCGGGCAATTCCGTGATGTCGATGAGGCGTTGGCCGCTGAAGGCGTCGCGATCCTCCGGTAAATTGTCGCGCAACCAGACGCTCGCAAACTCCCCGCGGGTACCGTCATTCCATTCGATGATCAGACAATCGTGGTCTGCCGTCACGCGCGTGGAAAGCACCGACGGCATCATGGCATCCGTCCCTGCTTCAGTGCGGCGCGGGCTCCCAGACGGTATAGATGGCCGGCACCACCCGCGGCGATTAGACTGATCACGGCCAAGCCCAGAGAAACTCCCTTCCAGCCAAATGCGATCGAGACCCGCGCAACCGTGTCACCCGCCAGCATCGACCTGAGATACCCGACCCCATCGATGGTGCCCGAGGACTGTGCGGTGCCCTGTTTACCGCCGAAATCGATCGCCAAGGCGCCGCCGAGATAGGAGTATGGCCCAGCAGGCACAGTGCCGCCCAAGGTGAACAGCAGCGTAAACACACTGGCGCCGCCGAGTCCAATCCCCGTCAGGAACAGCTTGCCGAGTGCGTAGGCAAATACGCCCAATGAGGCGATCTGCCCGATATGCACGAGCGCATCGGCATGGCCGACGCCATGGCGCCCCAGTTCATCGATCAGCAGCGGTATCGCCACTGAGAAGTCCGGGCGGCAGAAGTAGCGCGCGGCGTAACCGCCAAACAGCAACGCGACGATCAGGAGCTGGCGCACTCCAAGCGCCGACGCGGGACGCGTGGCGGCCACGGGGCTGCCAGCGAAATCTCGCTTCGACGTGTCGAGTGGGTTCACATCTGCCTCAGATACGCGCCACCCGCCCCTAATCCTTCACCGTTTGCAGATATTGGCCCAGCCCCTCGAGCTGTTGTTCCCATTCGATCCGACGGCGATTGAGCCATTGTTCGGCGCGCCCCAGCGCCTGCGGCTCAATCGAGCACGTGCGCACGCGTCCGCTCTTGCGTGAGCGCACGAGACCCGAGGCTTCGAGCACGGTCAGATGTTGCATCACGGCCGGAAGGGACATGGCCAGCGGCCGCGCCAAATTGCTGACCGACGTCGGTCCACGGCTGAGTTGGGCCAGCATCAACCGGCGGGTCGGATCGGCCAGCGCCTGGAAGGTCAGATCGAGCGACGCTCTTCGGTTAACCATCTGATTAACTATAGCTGCTTTTCCTCCTCCAGCGGCTGGTTTTCTTCTTCGCGCACCAAAAGGCGCAGTATTATCGCCTCATTATCGCATCAGCAAACCGAAGCCTGCAGATTCTCAGGAGCATCGCACGGCGGGTGATGCTGGAGCGCGGTTTGCTGCCGGATTTCTCCGCGGCGGCGCTGAAGCAGGCGCATTCGATCACCGCGCCGGCCATGGAACGGGGCGCTGCGGTCCGCGATTTGCGCGCTCTGCTGTGGGCCTCGATCGACAACGATGACTCGCGCGATCTCGACCAGCTCTCGGTCGCACAGCCTTTGCCTGACGGTGCCGTGAGGGTATGGATTGCCATTGCCGATGTCGATGCCCTCGTACAGCGCGGTTCACCGATCGACGATCACGCCCGCAGCAATACGACCTCGGTCTATACCGTCGCGCAGATATTTCCCATGTTGCCGGAAAAGCTATCGACCGACCTGACTTCGCTCGCCGAAAGCCAGGAGCGTCTGGCGGTCGTCATCGAAATGACCATCGATGCCAACGGCGCCGTGACGGCCTCGGATGTCTATCGAGCAGTCGTGCTCAATCGCGCCAAGCTGGCCTACGACAGCGTCGCCGCCTGGCTCGATGGTGCAGCGGCGCCACCGGCGCGGCTGGCGGCAGTGTCGGGACTCGATCAGCAGCTGCGGCTGCAGGATCGGGCCGCGCAGTCGCTCAAGCGGCTGCGGCACGTGCACGGCGCTTTGGGTCTGGAAACCATCGAGGCACGGCCGGTGTTCGACGGCGAGCTGCTGCGCGATCTGCGCCCAGATGAGAACAACAGAGCCAAGGAGCTGATCGAGGATTTCATGATTGCCGCCAACGGCGTGAGCGCGCGCTTCCTGGCAAGCCATGGCTTGCCGTCGCTGAGACGGGTGTTGCGCGCACCTCAGAGATGGGATCGGATCGTCGCGCTGGCTGCCGGCTTCGGCGACCCGCTACCGCCGGCGCCGAGCGCCGCGGCACTCAATGAATTTCTCATCAAACGCCGTCAGGCCGACGCCACAGGATTTCCTGATATCTCGCTGGCTGTCATCAAGCTGCTGGGCAGAGGCGAATACGCGCTCGACTTGCCTGGCGGGCAGCCGCCTGGGCATTTTGGACTGGCGGTGCAGGATTACACGCACTCGACCGCGCCCAATCGGCGTTTTCCCGATGTCATTACCCAGCGTTTGCTCAAGGCCGCGCTCTCGGGTCGAGCGACGGACTACACCTCGGACGAGCTGGCCCGGCTCGCGGCGCATTGCACTTCGCAGGAAGACAACGCCGCGAAAGTCGAACGCCAGCTGCGCAAATCTGCAGCAGCGCTGTTGCTGGCGCCGCGCATCGGACAGCATTTCGATGCCGTAGTGACCGGCGCCTCGATCAAGGGCACGTGGGTGCGAATTCGCGCCCCCACGGCCGAAGGTAAACTCTTCCATGGCTACGAAGGCCTCGACGTTGGCGATCATGTCCGCGTAACGTTGGTGCAAACGGATGTCGAGCGCGGTTTCATCGACTTCAAAAGTCTCGGATAGAATCATGCAATCCAACATATCCTCCTCGGACAATCTGCTGGCCTACGAAAATGAAGCCTTTCTGTCGAGCGAGGAGGGGCGGCCGCTGCGCATAATGGCGGAATATCTGGAGCCGCTGCAGCGCTTCCGGCGCGCCAATGTGCATGACACCATCGTCTTCTTCGGCTCAGCGCGGCTATCGCCCGACGGACCTCTCGGACGCTACTACCAGGAGGCGCGCGAGCTCGCGCGCCTGCTCACGCAATGGTCGAAAGGGCTGCCATCGCCCGCACACCGCTATGTCGTCTGCTCGGGCGGCGGCGGCGGAATCATGGAGGCGGCCAACCGCGGGGCGGCAGATGCCGGCGGCAGGAGCATCGGCCTGAATATCAGTCTGCCGCGTGAGCAGCGCCCCAATCATTTTGTGACCCGCGATCTGTCGTTCGAATTTCATTATTTTTTTATGCGCAAATTATGGTTCGCGCACTTGGCCCGTGCACTGATCGTATTCCCAGGCGGCTTCGGTACTCTGGACGAGCTCACTGAGATCCTGACGCTGGCGCAGACGCGCAAATTCGAGCGCCCAATTCCGGTAATTCTTTATGGCTCCAGCTATTGGACCGAGGTTCTCAACTTCGACGCGCTGGTGCGCCATGGCATGGTCGACAAACAAGATCTGAAGCTGTTTCACTACGCCGACGAGCCCGCCAGCGCGCTGGCGCTGCTCCAGGCCGAACTCAAAGCAGCCGCCGAAGAGCGCACTCCGTTCTTCGCCCATTCGAGAACATACGGCTCAGGTGTCGAATGAACGGCGCGGAGCGGGAATTACGGCTTTGGTATCATGCATTCTCACGAACTTCGAACACGTCAGGCTGTATGCAGACGGACAGTCAGAACTCCCATGCGTGAACCCATCCTGTTGACTCCCGGGCCCCTCACGACCACCTCGGAGACCAAGTCCGCGATGCTCTGCGACTGGGGCTCATGGGACGGCGCCTTCAATGAGCTGACGGCGTCGGTCTGTCGCGATCTGGTCGAGATGGTCCGCGCGCGCGATACCCACGTCTGCGTGCCACTTCAGGGCAGCGGAACGTTCGCCGTCGAAGCGGCTCTCGGCACACTGGTTCCAAAAGACGGCAAGGTGCTGGTGCCCGACAATGGCGCTTACTGCAAACGCATCGTACGGATCCTGAGCTACCTTAAGCGACCAGCGGTCGTACTGCCTCATGAGGAAGACCAGCCGGCTGATCCACAGCGGATTGATGCCGCGCTCGCGGCAGACCGCGCGATCACCCATGTGGCACAAGTGCACTGCGAGACCGGTACTGGGATATTGAACCCGCTATCGGACATAGCGGCCGTAGTCGCTGCGCACGGCCGCAGGCTCATCATCGACGCGATGAGCTCGTACGGCGCCATACCGATCGACAGCCGAGCCGTGGCGTTCGAGGCGCTGATTGCCGCCTCCGGCAAGTGCCTCGAGGGCGTTCCGGGTATGGGGTTCGCAATTGTGCGGACCTCGGCCCTCGAGGCCGCCACGGGCAACAGCCATTCACTGGTGCTGGATCTGGCCGATCAGTGGCAGTATCTGCAAAAGAGTGGGCAATGGCGCTTTACGCCGCCGACACACGTGGTCGCAGCGCTGCGTGCCGCGATCGACCAGTACCAAGCACAAGGCGGGCAGACCGCAAGACTCGCGCGCTACACCAGGAACTGTTCAACCCTAATCTCCGGTATGCGATCGCTGGGGTTTGAAACGTTCCTGCCAGACGCTCTACAGGCGCCGATCATCGTCACATTCCACTCTCCCCCGGACCCTGCGTACCAGTTCGGTGAATTCTACCGGCGCGTGCGCGACCGGGGTTACGTGCTGTATCCGGGCAAATTGACGAAGGTAGATACCTTTCGGGTCGGTTGCATTGGTGCGATTGAGCAAGACGTACTGCGTGACGTTGTGGCGGTGATTGGCACGGTGCTGGAGCAGATGGGCGTCCGCAAGATAGCGCGCCACGTGTCGCCGGCCACCACGGCGAAGGCGCTGTAGCAGCCCGGCTATTGCAAACCGCGCTGCGCAGCGCCGGCCGATGAAACGGGTGAGCGCCACGCGGCGCGTCCGCCCTGCCCGCAGCCTTGCCCCGGGGCCGGTGTGTGTTTTTGGGCATTCCGGAGTATGCTGGAGCGGAGTCGTCGAGACGCGCATATGCCGGCAAAGGCTGGTTTTGTGCCCACTCTTCAGGTTCCAGGGGTCGGGGTAAAGCATGAACACTGTCATTCCGGACGTCGCCCTCATCGACAACAGCGACGAGCGCGCGCCGCTGGTGCTGGTGCTGGATTGCTCTGGCAGCATGCAGGAAGAGAACAAGATCCAGCTGCTGAACGAGGGACTCAAGGCGCTGGCAGCGGATCTCAAGGCTGACCCGATCGCCGCCCGCTGCGGCCGGGTGCTGGTCATATCCTTCGGCGGCGACGGCAACGTGGAGATCATGGGCGACTGGACCGACGCCATGGACTTCACCCCCCCGGCACTGCTGGCCGGCGGACTGACGCCGCTCGGCGCCGCCATGCGTTGCGCCCTGGATGAAGTCGAGTCGCAGAAGAGCCAGATGCGCACGGCGGGCGTGTCGTACAAGCGCCCGATCATCATGCTGCTCTCGGATGGGGAATCCACCGACGACTGGCGCTCGGTCGCCGCCGAGTGCAAGAACGCCGAGAGCGCGCACAAAGTCAACATCATGGCCATCGGCATTGGCGATCAGGCCAACAAGGAAACCCTTGGGCACTTCAGCAACAAGGGCGCACTCAGCCTGAGCGGGCTCAAGTTCAAGGAACTGTTCATCTGGCTGAGCCGCAGCATTCGCGCCGTATCCCGCGCGCCTGCGGGCGGTACGGTGCAGCTGAACCCGGTAGACAGCTGGGCACAATTGTCCACCTGAAGATCTCGCGCGCCTATCCGCGCGGCGCTCGGCAATGGGCTTCAGATCTGCCTCGCACACGGGCTCAAGATTGATGTGGAGAGTGTTCTCTGCCTCGGCTACCGGCACACGCAATCTGGAACAGGGCGCGGCCGGACAGGATGCCAGCCATTGCATCGTGGCGGACGATGTACTGGTGGCCATCGTGTGCGATGGCGCCGGGTCGGTCCGGGAAGGTCGGACGGGTTCGGACTTCATTGCGCGCGCCCTGGCTGAACAACTATCGAGCACGCTGCACACCGACCGGAACCTGACCGAGGTCCAGGCCGAAGGCAGCGAGCGCCTCGAGGCGACCATCCACGCCGCCATCGAGGCCGTCCGCACCCGCCTCGCAGACCTCGCTGCCTCGCGCCAGCTCGCGCTCCACGACTTTTCATGCACGCTGGTAGGATGCGTGGCCTCACCCGGCGGGGGCTGCTTCTTCCATATCGGCGACGGCTTTGCCATTCAGCAGCGCGCGGTCGGGGACTCCGTGCTCTCCCGTCCCGAAAACGGCGAATATGCCGATGAAACCTATTTCGTGACTGACGAGAACTGGAAGGATCATCTTCGGCTCACGCCGCTTGCCGCATCCGAGCGCGGATGCGTGATCGGGCTGATGTCCGACGGCACCGCGCCCTTCGCCGTCAACCGCGCGCGCAGCGGCTTTTTCCGCCCCTTCATCGACCCGATCGCTGCGCATCTGTGCGAGGCCACGACGCCGAACGGCAACGAAGCCCTGCGGAATCTGCTTGAGAGCCCACGGGCCTGCGAAATCTCGTCCGACGACAAGACCCTGCTACTCGCCTTTGTCCTCTGACCGGTGCTCCAGCGTCCGGATCGATCCCGTGCCCTCTGTCGAACGCAAGCCTGAAAACATCGTCCGGCTCATCTGGCCCGGAGGCCGCTCGGAGCAGGTAACGCTGGATGCCACCGGCAAGTCGGGCGGCGCCGGCGAGATCTTCTCCATCAACAGCAAACCGGGATTTGTCGCCAAGATCTACCACGCCACCACCTCGCAGGCGCACCTGGCCAGCTACTGGAGCAAGATCCAGTGGATGGTCGACAACAAGCCCGCGCTGCCGCAGGTCCCGGCCGAGTATCAGGACATCGTGCAGCTCGCCTGGCCCGAAGCGTTGATCCTGCGCCAGTCGCGCTTTGTCGGCTTCGCCATGCAGAAGATCGCCTTCGACCGCACCCTTGAACTCGACTATCTGCTGAACCGTCGGCAGGCCGCCGATGAAGGCTTCGATGCCGACTACGGCAGGCTGGTGACGGTCTCATTCAATCTCGCCTCCATCATCAACTGCCTGCACGACAAGCGCATTGCCATCGTCGACCTCAAACCCATGAACGTGAAGGTCTACAAGGCAGAGCTGTATGTATCGATCCTCGATTGCGACGGTTTCCACATCGCTACCGACGAGTTCCGCTCCGACGCCCCGCAGGTCACGCCCGAGTACCTGGCACCGGAATTCCACGACAAGGCCGTGGCGCACCCCGAGGCCCAGGACCGCTTCGCACTCGCCACCATCATCTTCCGCCTGCTGAACTACGGCATCCACCCCTTCACCGGCGTGGGCTCGGACCATAGACACTATCCGCCCGAGTTGGCGGGCCGCATCAAGCAGGGGCTGTACCCCTACGGCAAGGTCGCTCACAAGAGCGTGCGCAAGGTACCGGCCAGCGTGCACGAGACCTTCCCCGACAGCCTGCGGGATCTGTTCGACCGCGCCTTTGCATCCTCCGGTTACAGCAGGCCAAGCGCCCACGAATGGGTCGGTGCCCTGGCGATCTACGCCAGCAAGCACAGCGGACAGATGTCACCGTGCAGCAAGGGACATCTGCAATTCTCGGGCAGACCCTGCCCAAGCTGCATGCGCGATGAGCTGATCCACGGCGCCGAAGTGCGCCGCCGCAGCTTCCTCGCGCAGGTGCAGACCGCGCCCGCCCGCACCCTGAAGTATGTGAAGCAGACCCTGCGGCAAACCCATAGCTCGCCGTTCCAGGCCGCGTTGGCGCAGGCGCAGTTCACACTGGTGCAGCTGGCACCGCCCGCCCCGATCTCCACGCGCAACGCCATTGCCCTGGAAATACTCTGGATCAGCGGCCTGCTGATCACCTACTGGTGGACGCGATGAGCCCGGTGACCGCCACCGCCCTGTGGGTCCTGCCGCTGCTCATCGCCTGGCTCTGGCGACCGCGTCAGGCAGCGAGTCCCAGCGCTTGGATCCTGCTCATCACCTTTGGCGCACTCGGCGCCTGGGCACTCTGGTTCGGCCTCTACGCCCATCCCGGCGAACCTGCCGGCTTTGCCTTCTGGAAACCCACGGTCCTGTATTGGACCCTCGCCGCCATTATGACGCTGGTTCCGCTGCTCGGCTGGGGCTACCCCGTGAAGATCATCCTCGGCGCTTACTTCGCGCTCTCGAACCGTGAATGGCGCTGGCTCAACCGTGGCTTCGCCACCGTGTACACCATCCTTGGCGGCGTCAACCTGCTGGTGGCCTCTAAGGCCTCCTACAAGGACTGGGACGGCTTCAAGTTCAGCTGCATGATGAACCTGCTCATCATCGTCCTGTTCCGCCTGAATTTCGTCTGGCTGCCCATCCTCGCGGATGTGTCCATCTACCTGTATCGGCGCGCCACCGCGGCCTATCGATATCTGTCGAGCTTGTTCTGAACGACGGCAACGGCCAAGACCGGACAAGGCCGTCATCCCGAGGATTGAATTACACCGATGCTGCTCTAACTCTTGAGCGAACTACCCAATGCATCCAGCAGGAACTTTGAACCGCGTTCGCGAGAACCAGCATCGTCGTAGCCGTCGAGAAAGGCACCTTGCTCGGTCATGACGAGGCGCGTGCCAGCGCCCGCAGGCTTGAGTTCGAACGTGGTCAGGGATACGGAAATCTTGCGCTCATCCAAGTGCATCTCGTAGGCATACACGAGTCGCTCGTCCGGCAGGACATCGTGATAGACCGCCTCGAAGCTCGATACCACGCCACTATCCCAGCGACCCTTCAGGCGCTCGCGACCACCGGGGCGCACATCCATCTCGCGCAGCAGAACGGTGTAGCCACTGCCCCCGACAAACCACTTTGCCTTGGCCGCAGGATCGGTCAGCGCCTTGTAGACCTGCGCACGCGAAGCCTCATAAGTACGCTCGATGCAAAAGGTGGCGTGCGCGACCGAGCGGTTGGTCTGTTTCGACATCTCGATGCGCGCTACTTCCCGTTCTAAGCGGTCCAGAGTTTCGCCCCACCCCTGCGGCGCACCCTGAATCATTGGCGCAGCTAGCGGTTCGAACAATGTGTAGCTCTGTGTGACCTCGAGCCGCGTCCCGCCGGCCTCGTCCTTGAAGGTGACAACCGTATAGGCGCGGAACAGCGGCTGGTCCCGCTCCCCGACGACGCTCATGTCGATTACCAGTCGGGTATGAGGGACGATTTCGGCGTAATGACCTTTGGTCCAGTGGTCCTGTCCTGCAGGCGAGCGCATGCAGATATTGAAGTCGCCGCCGACGCGAAATTCGACCTTTGCCTCGGGCACGCTGTAGCCAGTCGGACAGAACCAGTGCTTCAAGTGTTCCGCCGAGCTCCATGCACGAAACACAAGCTCGCGTGAGGCCGGAAGCATGCGGGACAGCATCAGCGGACGGGGCTGTACGCCCAGCGCGTCTTGATTCGGTACGTTCATGCCTTGCTCCTCATTTCTTGAAGGTTTCCAGATACTCGCCGAGCCGGTCGAGGTGCCGGTCCCACTCGATCCGCCGATGATTGATCCATTGTTCAGCGAGGGTCAGCGCTTGTGGCTCGATGCGGCAAGTGCGCACGCGCCCGCTCTTTTCCGATCGTACGAGACCGGAACCCTCGAGCACCGCCAGATGCTGCATTACTGCCGGAAGCGACATGGCAAGGGGTCGCGCCAACTCGCTGACTGAGCTCGGCCCGCGGGCTAGCTGCGCCAGCATCGACCGCCGGGTCGGATCAGCGAGCGCTTGAAAAGTAAGATCGAGCGTGGCGCTTTTGTTAACCATATGGTTAAGTATAGCGCTTGTGGATACTTAAGCAACCATTTTAGTGTCTGCGTAGCCCTCAGCACGTTGTCGACGAGTACGCGCTTTCCGAGCAGAATACCGTTGAGATAAAGCGCGTGCCCGGTCGTTCCTATGTGGCCAGGCGGCAATGTCGGCGAAATGAAGGATGGGTAACAGCCGTCGAACTGGCCGCTAGTGCAATCGTAGATGCCG
>DATNHF010000007.1:0-5725 GCA_035605115.1 Steroidobacteraceae bacterium
TCGCCCGCGGGCACGATGAACAGCTTCGCCGCCGCCGCCATATCCGGTCGGCCGAACACCGGCGCGGCGACAAAGCGCTGCCCGTTCGCGGCGTGTGCGCTGCCTAAGCGCTTGCAGAGCGCGACACTGATGGTGCTCATCGACACGTGGATGGCCTGGGGCGCGAGCGTCGCGAGCAGCCCATCATGGCCGAACACGACCTCGCTGACGGCATTGTCATCGGCGAGCATCGTGATGACGACCTCACCGCGACAGGCATCGGCTACGCGCGTGGCCTCGCGCGCGCCGCGCTCGATGAGCGCACGGCGCTTGTCGGCGCTACGGTTGTAAACCGTGACCTCGTGGCCGGCTTGGACCAGATTGGCTGCCATGGCGGCGCCCATGTGGCCCAGTCCGATGAATCCAACTTTCATGTCGCCCCCTGCGCAGCCACGCGCGCGCGGTGATCCGCACGCACATACTGCAGCGGCGCCGCCACGCTGTACATCAGTGCAATCCGACGCGCGCGCGCACGGACCGCTCATGCCCCCGCGGCCGACGGCGGCGCCTGCGTTACGCTGGCGGCATCGCATCGCTTGGGGTCACTTCAGCGGCGGGAGTTGGCCTCGATCCAGGCCTGCGCCTCGGCGTTGATGTCACGCGGATTGCGGCCCGCCGCGACGATCGGCGGGCCGATGATGACCCGAATGGTTCCCGGCTTCTTGAGCAGTCCGCGCCGCGGCCAGTAGTACCCGGCATCGTGCGCGATCGGCACCACGAGCCGCTCGGCTTCGCAGGCCAGCAGTGCACCGCTAATGCCGTACTTGCGAGTCTGGCCGGGTGGCATGCGCGTGCCTTCGGGGAACACCACCACCCATTTGCCCTCGGCCAGGCGCGCCTTGCCCTGGTCGAGCACGCCGCGCACGACCCCGGGGCCGCCACCGCGATCGATGGCGATGGCGTGCAGCAGGCGAATGCCCCAGCCGACGAACGGAATCCATGTGAGCTCGCGCTTGAGCACCCAGACGTGCGGGGGCAGCAGCAGGGTCTGGGCGACGGTTTCCCAGCTCGAGGAATGCTTGATGAGTGCCACGTGGTTGCCGGCCGGTAAGCGTTCGCGTCCTTCGATGCGGTAATCGAGCCCGCAGGTCCAGCGCAGCACCGCGAGTATCACGCGTGCCCAGACGCGCGCCAGCTCGAAGCGTGCGCGAAAGGGCCGCAGGGGCGATGCACACACGAAAAAAATGCCGTAGCAGAAGGTCCAGAGCAGAAAGAAGGCCGTGAAGCACACCGACCCCAGAAACTGCAGCGGTCCAAGCGGTCGCGGCGTGCTCAAGCGCGGGCCTGCGCCCATCAGCCCGGCAGCCGCGACAGATCGGCAATGCCGCCGAACAGCGCACGCAGTTGCGAGAGCAAGGCCAGACGATTGCCTCGCAGCGCGGGATCCGGATCATTGACCAGCACGCGATCGAAGAACTGATCCACCGCGCCGCTCGAGCCCGCGAGCAGATCCAGGGCCTCGGCGTAGCGGCGTGCAGCGATGGCCGCCTCGAGCTGCGCGCGGATCGACTCGAGCACGCGATGCAGCTCACGCTCTGCGGCCTCGCGCAGCAATTCGGGCGCTATCGCCGGCGCCGCGACCTCGGCTGATTTTCGCAGAATGTTGGCGATGCGCTTGTTCGCGGCCGCGAGACTCGCGCCTTCCGGCCGCGCGACGAACTGCACCAACGCCCGCAGCCGCGCATCGAAATCCAGCAGCGAGCGCGGCCGGGTGGCAAGTACGGCGTCGAACATCTCGGTGCTCATGCCGTTGCTGTCGCGGCTCTCGAGGTACTGCGCACGCAGACGTTCGAGCACGAACTCGTAGATCTCGGTTGCGAGACTCGCGGCGCGTGAGCTCATATCCGGCAGCGGCTGCAGAGCGATGGCGCGATCGAGCAGGGCCGGCAGATCCAGATCCAGCCGGTGCTCGAGCACGATACGCAGCAGCCCGATGGCGGCGCGGCGCAGACCGTATGGATCGCGGGTGCCGCTGGGTTTCTGGCCGATGGCGAAGATGCCGGCCAGCACATCGATCTTGTCGGCCAGTGCCACGGCGTCGCCGATCGGGCTCGCGGGCAGCGCATCGCCCGCGCCGCGCGGCAGATAATGCTCGCGGATGGCCTCGGCAACGGCTGCAGGCTCGCCGTCGGCCAGTGCGTAGTAGCGGCCCATGAGGCCTTGCAGCTCGGGGAACTCCCTGACCATGGCGGTCGACAGATCGCATTTGCACAGCAGTGCGGCGCGGACGCTGGCCCCGGGGTCGGCACCCACGGCCGCGGCGATCGTCTCGGCGAGCACCGCGATGCGCTGCGTGCGGTCGGCCTGCGATCCGAGCTGTGCCTCGAAAGTCATCTGGCGCAGGCCGGCGAGCCGCGCGCTGAGCGGCTGCCTGCGGTCCTGCGCCCAGAAGAACTCGGCATCCGCAAGCCGCGGCCGCACCACGCGCTCGTTGCCCGAGCGGATCACCTCCGGCTCGGGACTATCGATGTTGCTGACGGTGATGAACCATGGCAGCAACTCGCCGCCCGCGCGCTCGAGCGCGAAGTAGCGCTGATGGTCCTGCAGCGTCGAGATGAGCACCTCACGCGGCAGCGCCAGGAAGCGTGTATCGAATTGTCCCGCGATGGCCACCGGCCACTCCACCAGTGCGGTGACTTCATCGAGCAGCGCGTCGGGCACGATTGCACGGCCCTGCAGGCTCTGCGCCAACGACTCGACCTGCGCGCGCAGATGCTGCCGCCGCTGGTCGAACACGGCCAGCACCTTGCCGCGTTGCTGCAGCGTTGCGGCATAGCTCGCGCCCGAGCGGATGTGCAGCGCAGCCGGGGCCATGAAGCGGTGGCCGCGGCTCGTGCGACCGGCCATGATGCCGAACATTTCGGCCGGCACGAGCTCGGATCCGAGCAGCAGCAGCAGCCAGTGCACCGGGCGCACGAACTGTGCATCGAGCTCTCCCCAGCGCATGCGTCGCGGAATCGGCAACGCATTGAGCGCCGCCTGCACCAGCCCTGGCAGCAGGCTCGCCGTGGCCGCGCCGCGCCTGACTCCGCTGTAATGCAGGTACTCATTGCCGTTGGCGTCGCGCTCCGTGCTCAAGGATTCCCATGGCACTGCGCAGCTGCTGGCAAACGCGAGCGCCGCGCGCGTCGGTGCGCCCGCGGCGTCGAAGCTCACAGTGCGAGGCGGGCCGCGGCGCGTGATCTGCTGATCGGGTTGGTGCAGGCTCAGGCGGCGCACGAGCAGCGCGAGGCGCCGTGGCGTCGCGAACGACTGTACGGCAGAGAACTTCAGATTCAGATCGCGCAGTCGCGTGCTTAAGGCTTCAGCGAAGGCCTGTTCGAGCGTAGGCAAATCCTTCGGGGGCAGCTCCTCGGTGCCGAGCTCGACCAGCAAATCGCGCCGGGCGTCGCTACGCCGGGCGTCGCTACGCCGGCCGTCACGCGCTGGCGTGCTCATGGTGCCGCTGCCCGCCGCAGCATCGGAAAGCCGAGCGCCTCACGGCTGGCGTAATAGCTCTGCGCGACCGCGCGCGCGAGCGTGCGCACGCGCAGGATGAAGCGCGCCCGCTCGGTCACCGAGATGGCGCCGCGCGCATCGAGCAGATTGAAGGTGTGCGAGGCCTTGAGCACCTGCTCGTAGGCCGGGAGCGCAAGCGGCACCGCCAGCAGCGCGTTGCAGGCGCTCTCGTGCTCATCGAAGCGCCGCAGCAGCACGAGGGTGTCGGCGTACTCGAAGTTGTACTTCGACTGCTCGACTTCATTCTGATGAAATACATCGCCGTAGCTCACGCGCCCGAGCGGCCCATCGGTCCAGAGGATGTCGAAGATGCTCTCGACGCCCTGCAGGTACATGGCCAGCCGCTCGAGACCGTAGGTGATCTCGCCGGTCACGGGCCGGCAGTCCAGACCGCCGACCTGCTGAAAATAGGTGAACTGCGTGATCTCCATGCCATTGAGCCAGACCTCCCAGCCCAGCCCCCAGGCGCCGAGCGTCGGGGACTCCCAGTTGTCCTCGACGAAGCGCACGTCATGGATGCGCGGATCGAAGCCGAGCGCGCGCAGACTGTCCAGGTACAGCTCCTGCAGCTCGAGCGGCGAGGGCTTGATGACCACTTGTAGCTGGTAGTAGTGCTGCAGCCGGAAGGGATTGGCGCCGTAGCGGCCATCGGTCGGGCGACGCGAGGGCTGCACGTAAGCCGCACTCCAGGGCTCCGGGCCGATCGAGCGCAGAAAGGTCGCGGAATGAAATGTCCCTGCACCGACCTCCATATCGTACGGCTGCAGGATCACGCAGCCGCGGGCGGCCCAATATTGCTGCAGCGCGAACAGAAGATCCTGGAAAGTCTTCGGCTTGGCGCCGATCTTCGGGCTTTTCATGCGCGTCGAGGCCTAAGAAGGACGCGCGAGTATAAGCGAGGACCCGTCCGACGCCCTCGACCGGAGCGGCCGTTCGGGAGCGCACAGCGCGCTGCCACGGGGCGGGGCTATGTCATATGCACTACAATAGGGCACGGCCGCAGCGGCGTGGGCAGCGAGATTTCCCAAGCGCTCGGCTTTTCGAGCTATTTGAAATCGCACCGGCTTGGCACGCTGGCTGCATCTTTATGAGGCTCGGTCCATAACAAGCAAATCACGACAGGAGGCGATATGAGTGCACGCGATGTATTGCAGCTGATCAAGGACAAGGAGGTGCGGTGGGCGGACCTTCGGTTCACCGATACCCGGGGCAAGGAGCAGCACGTGAGCATCCCGTCGCGCTATGTGAGCGAGGAGTTCTTCGTCGAAGGCAAGATGTTCGACGGCTCCTCGATTGCGGGATGGAAGGGGATCAACGAGTCGGACATGATCCTGCTGCCCGACGCCTCGACCGCCGTGATCGATCCGTTCTACGAGGAGGCCACGGTCGACATCCGCTGCGACATCATCGAGCCGACCACGATGCAGGGTTATGAGCGCGATCCGCGCTCGCTCGGCAAGCGCGCCGAGGCCTATCTCAAATCCACGGGCATCGCCGACAGCGCGCTGTTCGGGCCGGAAAACGAGTTTTTCATCTTCGACAGCGTGCGCTGGAGAGCGGACATACGCAGCGCGTTCTACGAGGTCGATTCGATTCAGGGCGCTTGGAATTCCGACACGCGCTACGAGGAGGGCAACAAGGGGCACCGTCCGGGCCTCAAGGGCGGCTATTTTCCGGTGCCCCCGGTCGATGCCTACCAGGACATCCGCGCGGCCATGTGCAAGGCCTGCGAGGAGATGGGGCTGGTGGTCGAGGTGCACCACCATGAGGTGGCCACCGCCGGTCAGGCCGAGATCGGTATCGGCGCCAATACGCTGGTCAGGAAGGCCGATGAGGTGCAGATCCTCAAGTACGCGCTGCACAACGTCGGTGCCAGCTACGGCAAGAGCGTCACCTTCATGCCCAAGCCCCTGGTCGGGGACAACGGCAGCGGCATGCACGTGCATCAGTCGCTCTCGAAGGAGGGCAAGAACGTCTTTGCGGGCGATAAGTACGCGGGCCTGTCCGAGACCTGTCTGTACTATATCGGCGGCATCATCAAGCACGCCTCGGCCGTCAATGCGCTGACCAACGCCACCACCAACAGCTACAAGCGGCTGGTGCCCGGCTTCGAGGCGCCCACGATGCTGGCCTACTCGGCGCGCAACCGCTCGGCCTCGATCCGCGTGCCGTGGGTGTCGAGCCCGAA
>DATNHF010000008.1:0-30719 GCA_035605115.1 Steroidobacteraceae bacterium
TCTGAGCTGCCTATTGCGAGCGGCCGCTGAGCGGCGTTTGAAAATTGGCCATAGCCGAAACTGCTAACGGACCAATGGCTTTGCAGTGATAAAAGGTGTCCAATAGGCAATGGAGAAGCAGTCCACCGGTTTTACGGCGCTGATGGCACGGACGGCCAGCCCCGGGGTGGCCTCGCGATGCCCGTAACAGCTGGAAGAGTGCGCGGCTTATTGATGCCGCAAGGGCGGACACATGAAGCCAAAGTCGGACAGGGCTGCGGCAGGACGGCAATCACCTTGGCATGCCGTGAGCATCGTCTGCCCCGAGGGAAGCTGTGCTGCGGCGATTGCATGCCTTGAAAAGCGCTTCCTGTCAGGTAAAGCACCCCGCCTGCCGCTGCCGGAGTGTAGCCAGCCGCAGGCGTGCCGATGCACTTACCGGCACTTTAACGATCGTCGGGTCAAGCCGAGGCGCGCGGGCGAAGCAGGCAGCCCTCCGCGAGCCGCTACGCAAGTGGTGCAACGACGCGTCAAACCTGGGCGGCGTCAGACAGACTTTTGAGTTTGCAGCGTGCGCTGCGGTGTCTTGCAATGACCGGGCTCCGTTGCGGTCGGAATTGAGTGCGGATCACGGCCAGATCCCGCCGCACCGAAGCTAACCTGAAGAATTCAGCCACGTTTCGGCGAGCCGTACCCACATCGAACCGCCCAGCGGGATCAGCTCGTCGTTGAAGTCGTAGCTCGAGCTGTGCAGCATGCAAGGTCCTGCGTCGTGGACGCCAATGCGATGCATGCCGTCACCGTTGCCGATCAAGAAATAGCAGCCGGGTTTTTCGAGGAGATAGAAGCTGAAATCTTCGGCACCCATCGTGGGCTCGAACTCCTGCACATTGTGCGCTCCGACCAAGGTGCTCAGCAGATTGCGCGCGAATTCGGTCTCCTTCGGGTGATTGACGGTCGGCGGATAGCTGCGACTGAATGTGAACTCGCAAGTAGCTTCGAAGGCCTGGCATGTGGCTGCGGCAACCTGCCGCATGCGCCGCTCGATCATGTCCAATACCTCCAGGGTGAAGGTCCGTACGGTACCCTGGAGTTCACAAGAGTCCGGCACCACGTTGCTGGCTTCCCCGGCATGGATCATGGTGACCGAGATTACACCCGCGTCAATCGGCCGTTTGTTGCGCGTGATGATGGTCTGGAAAGCTTGCACCATTTGGCACGCTACCGGCAGCGGATCGATCCCATTGTGCGGCATCGCCGCGTGCGCGCCCTTGCCGCGAATGGTGATCTTGAACTCGTTGCTGGACGCAAGTACCGGTCCGGATTTGATCGCAAAGCGCCCGATCTGCATGCCCGGCCAGTTGTGGGCTCCAAAGACCGCCTCCATCGGAAAAAGATCGAACAGGCCATCCTTGATCATTGCGCGAGCGCCACCACCGTTTTCCTCGGCTGGCTGGAAGATCAAGTAAACGGTGCCGTCGAAATTACGATTGTTGGATAAGTACTTGGCGGCCGCGAGCAACATGGCGATGTGCCCGTCGTGGCCGCAGGCGTGCATCTTCCCAGGGTACACGCTGGCGTGGGAGAAGGTGTTGCGTTCAGTCATTGGCAGCGCATCGATGTCTGCGCGCAGACCGATACCCCGCTCGCCGCTGCCGTTCTTGACAATGCCGATCACGCCAGTGGTACCCAGGCCTCGATGCACAGGGATGCCCCAGCTGGTCAGTGTCTTGGCGATTAGATCTGAGGTCCGCTGCTCCTGGAAGGAAAGCTCGGGGTGAGCATGAATGTCCCGTCGCAGGCTTTGCATCGCGGGCGCCTCAGTCAGGATCGGTTTGATCAGTTGCATATGAAAGGCTAGCCCGAGTCGCCGGTCAACTCGACGGGCTGCCCGTGGGGCGTTCGTCGGTAGGCTTGCGCCCAGTCTTCCTTGCAGGCCTGAAGCATTGCTGGATCCGACAAGCCCTTGGTTGTCACCATACGCTCAAGGGCCGCCAGCCAATGGTGGTAGTAGCTCGAGCCGTCATCGGGTTCACCACGATCAGCAGCGGCTTTGAGTTCCTCGGCGAGTGCGCTGGCCCATTCCGTCCAAGTAAAATGCCGTTGCTCGGAGAGCTTCACGGCAAGCGCGAAGGCTTGCGCCTGCCAAGGCTCGGAAAATACCGGCCCATCCTTATCCATAGGCAAACGCGGCAGCGCGACAGTCATCGCCGCTCGCGGATGTGGCTCAAGCGGGCTCAAGATAGTCGTCCCATAGGTCCACATACACCGAATCCTGCGCCGCGGCGTGCTCGCCCCAGAGATCCGGCGCGCTGAAGCGCACCGAATACACATGCTGCGGCTTCTCGCCGAGACGATAAGCGTTGGTGTCCGGGAAGAGAAAGACCCCGTGATCTTGCGCGATTGCCCCGACTCTTCCGCGCGCGTAGCGGGGCAGCCGCGTATGACCTACCGGATTCATAGTGCGCGCACGCACGCGCTGGCCGATCTGGAAACGCGCCACCACGGGCACATCCCGGCGCGCCGATACCCCTTGCGCAGTCAAGAGCGGGACTTTGTCGGCTGTTAGTGGCGGTGTCCGTGTTGCAGATCCCTCGTCAGGCGTTCCGCGTTCTAGCTCTGAGGGCGTGACCAAGTCATTCCTGAGCATCAATTCGATCAGCGCCGCGATCCATCTTTCGTAATAGCTCATCCGAAAATAGTCGACCGGGGGTATCAACTCACGCTGCGCCCGCACAGCATCGAGGGACCATATGCGCCATGCGCCCATCGCGCGAGTAACCGCGTATGCTCGTCCCTCCCACGGCGCGTGAAACACTGGCTCGTTCTTCTCCGGCTGAATCGCGCCCACGCCGTGCATGCCGCCCATATCATGCACGCCGTTCATCCGCGGCTCTGCTCTCGCGGCGCCCCGGCTCGCGCAACGCCTATCATCGCGTCCCGCGTGACGAGCGAAGCCAGCGCCTCTTCGCTGAGTCGTTCGCTGCCCGCCGGCCGTTCTGGCAGCACCAGATAACGTACTTCCGCGGTACTGTCCCAGACGCGCAGCTCTACGTTGTCCGCGAGCTCCAGCCCAAACTCTCTCAAGACGCCACGTGGGTCGATCACCGCCCGCGAGCGATAGGGTGCCGACTTGTACCAGACCGGAGGCAGACCAAGAACGGGCCACGGGTAACACGAGCACAGCGTGCAGACGATGAGGTTGTGCACACGGGGGGTATTCTCTACCACGACCATATGTTCGCCCTGCAACCCGCCATATCCCAGCTCGGCGATAGCAGAGTCCGGGTCGCTCAGTAGCCGCTGTTTGTAAGCGCCATCTGACCAGGCGCGTGCCACTACGCGAGCGCCGTTACGCGGACCGACCTTGTGTTCGTAGGTGTCGATCAGCGCATCCAGCGCCGCGCGATCGATTAAACCCTTTTCAACTAGCAGCGTTTCGAGCGCCTTGACGCGCAGGGCGGGGTCGGAAGGAACAGCCTGATGCTCGTGCTCATCCGCCTGCGAAACCTCCGGCGCCATCGCTGCGCCTGCCGTCGTCGCTGCAGCGGTCGGAAATCCACGGCGGGTGGTGGTCATGGAGCTTGCCTGTTCTGCGATGACCAATGCACGGAAGGTCGATGCGTCGGTATCCTAAGTCTCGACTGTTTCGGTAGGCAACTGAATTCACTGCTCCCTCGGGCTGGTCCCGTGCTCGACCGGCCGCCTAAGCGCGCCCCAGCTGCAGACGCCCGGCATCCCGTCGAGCACGGGTGCTCGTGAATGATTACTTATAGGTCGCGCTCGTACGCGCCAGATAATCCCGGTGAGGAGTGAAATCCAGCATGGAATCCAGCGACGGCCCAATCAAAGGGTTGGCTTTGATGACGCTACGTATGGCCGCGTTTACCTTATCGATACCTTCGGCGTTTTGCGTGATGTAGAACACCCAGAAAGTATCCGGTGCCTGCGTGTGGATGGCCTCTTCGTCCACCTCATACTCAACGATAGTGCCGTCGGCCAGAAGTTTTTCCAGCAGCGGCTCGAAAACGTTCTTGCTCAGGATGTCCACCGCGTCGTCCGGCGCAGTCGGTTTGAGCTTGTATGAGGAGCCGTGCGTATACGCACCCTTCCACGATCCCGGGTGCCAGTTGTAATGGTGAGAGACAAAGAGGTTATCCGAATGCTTGGTGGCGGATACAAGCACGCCGGAGGTCGACGTACCCGCCTTGGAGAATCCATCCAACGTATTTAACACTCCAGCCATCGAATGGGCCGACCACCAGCTATCGTGCGTGTTGCCGTCCTGCTCGTGAACGAGAATGATGTCGGAGCCATAGGCAATCAGGCTCCCATCGCTCATGCCTTGGTCCAGTACCTTCTGGTCTGCCGCATTAGGCTTCTCCATGTCCGCCCAGTGCGCACGTGGAATCGCCCAATTGGCGATATACGTGTACATCCGCTCCTTTTCCTTCGCATCGGTCGCTTGTGCCTGCGCGGTCCCGACTTGGGCGCCAAGCGCCGCGAGAAGTGCCAGACCGGCAATCCATTTGCATCGTTTCTGATTCATTGACTTCCCCTTTATTGTGTTTGCACGGGCGCTTTGGATTGGATGCCCGTAGCGTCAGAGTATACGCCGCGTCTCGTGCGCTGCGTCTCGTGCGCTGCGTCTGCTGCGCGTCGGTGGGTGCGAGTTTGGCTCCGGCCGGCTTTATGCCACCGTCACCTGTTCCTCATGCAGGGCGCGTGGGCCGTCGCGGTGCGGGTCGCGGTGCGGGAAGTCGCTGCGCCAATGCGCGCCACGACTCTCCTCGCGTGCTGTTGCCGCGGCGATCATCGCAGCGGCGAGCGCATAGCGTTGGCGTAGTAGCTTCTCTTCCGGCCGCATTCTCGCCCGCTCTGCCAGCGTAGCCGTCAATGCGGTGTTGAGCGTCGCGGCGTCGCGCACGGGCCCCATCGCGCGCCACATGCGCTCGCGCAGGCGGGACCAACGCGCATCGCCGGCGTTGGGTGCCGCTGCCTGCTCGAAGTCTGTCGGCCCGATCATTGGGCGCGACGAGGGGCTGACGGCTTGCAGCGCGGCGCCGACAGCCTGTCCGCACACGACGGCCTCGAGCAGGGAGTTGCTCGCTAGGCGGTTGGCGCCGTGCAAGCCGGTGCACGCCACCTCACCACAGGCCCAAAGACCTGGAACGCTCGTGCGTCCACAGGCGTCCACGACGATCCCACCCATGTGGTAGTGCGCGGCGGGCGCGACCGGCAGCGGCGCGCGGGCCGGATCGATGCCGTAGGCAAGGGCCGTGCGGTGGGCACCCGGGAAGGCGCGCGCCCGCTGGGAGGTAAACACCGCCGTCGCATCGAGCAGAACCTCCTCGCCGGACTGCGCGTATTCCCAAACCGAGCGCGCAACCACATCCCGGGGCGCTAGATCGCCGAGCGCATGACGGCCCGCCATGATCGGCATGCCGCGCGCCGTGATGAGGCGGGCGCCCGCCCCCCGCAGCGCCTCGGTCAGCAGCGGCAGCGGGTCCGCATCGATCCTGAGCGCCGTCGGATGGAATTGCACAAATTCAATCGCCGCCGTCCGGGCGCCGATCGCCAGCGCCATCGCGAGCCCGTCGCCGCTCGCCTCGGCGCCGTTGGTCGTGACACTGTATAGCCGCCCGATGCCGCCCGTGGCGAGCACCGTGTCGCGCGCGCGCACGATCGCCACGCGGCCCTGCGCATCGACAATCTGCGTTCCCCCGAGCTCATTGCGCCTGGCCAGCAGCAGCGAGACCGCGCGCCATCCGACCAGCATCTGCACGTGACGGGCGCTCTGCGCGCGAGCCCACAACGCGGCGACGATGGCCCGCCCACTGCGGTCGCCGGCGGCGTGAGCGACGCGCGCGTGGCGGTGGCCCGCCTCGCGATGCAGGCAGCGGCCGCCAAGGTCCCGATCAAAATCGACGCCGGACGCCTCCAGGAACTCGAGCGCACGCCTGGCACCACCGATGATGCGCAGAACCGCTTCCGGGTCTGCCGAGTGGCAGGCCGCCTCGAGCGTATCGCCAACGTGCGACTCGACGCAGTCCTCTGGCCCAATCGCTGCCGCAATGCCCCCTTGCGCGAAAGCACTCGAGGATGAGCGCCCGGGCTCATCGGGGCACAACAGCAGTACGCGGCGGGGCGCCGCGGCCAGTGCCGCACACAGTCCCGCGATGCCCGCTCCGAGCACGAGCACATCGGCATCCCAAACGACGCTCGTTGTGGCGTCTCCGGGAATCACAGGCCAAGCATTCGCTGCAGCGGCCGCCGCGCACGTTCGGCCGTGAGCGGGTCGATGTCGATCGAGAGGCCGTCGCCATCGAGTGCGTCTCGAACCTTCTCAAGAGTCACGCTCTTCATGTGCGGACACAGGTTGCATGGGCGCTCGAACTGCAGTTCCGGCCGCGTGAGCCGCACGTTGTCCGCCATCGAACATTCGGTGAGCAGCAACACGCGGCAGGGCGGTACGCGGCTCAGGTAATCGATCATAGCGGCGGTCGACCCCACGAAATCCGACGCCGCCTGCACGTCCGGCGGGCATTCGGGGTGGGCGAGCACGCGCACGCCGCTGCCGCAGTAGCCGCGGATATCTTCGGCTGAGAAGCGCTGATGCACTTCGCAGGCGCCGGGCCAGGCAATCACGTCGCACGTCACACGCGCGGCCACGAAGCTCGCGAGAAAGCGGTCGGGCAGCAGGATGACCCGCGGGCTCGCGAGCGAGCGCACGACCTCGACCGCGTTCGCCG
Source organism: Steroidobacteraceae bacterium (assembly GCA_035605115.1). Classification (GTDB taxonomy): domain Bacteria; phylum Pseudomonadota; class Gammaproteobacteria; order Steroidobacterales; family Steroidobacteraceae; genus FEN-1191. The sequence goes on from DATNHF010000008.1 coordinate 6,732, forward strand.
ACGTACAGCAAATGTCTGCCTCGGCCTTGACCGCTGCCGTCGTGTTCACATAGGCGACGATCGGCACGCCTGGATAGCTTCGGCGCAGGGCGCGCACGTCGGCTGCCGTGATGGATTCCGCCAGCGAGCAGCCCGCTTCCGGTGCCGGCAGCAGCACGGTGCGGGACGGCGACAGGAGTTTTGCAGTTTCTGCCATGAAGCGGACGCCGCAGACGACGATCGTATCGGCCTGCGTCTGCGCCGCGTACCGCGCCATCGCCAGCGAGTCGCCAGTAAAGTCGGCGATGCCGGCGGTGATCAATGGGACCTGATAGTTGTGCGCCACGACCACGGCCCGGTGTGCGACCTTGAGTGCGCGGATCTCCTCGATCACCGGTAGATGCACAAACGCCTCCGACTCTGGCATGACATGCACCAGCTGCGATAGAAGTTCTGCTTGCCAATCCCGGACAGCCATCGATTCCATGACTCACATCCTTAGCTCACGCGGATTTCGATTATCACAAAATGCCGCGCGAAGCGTTTTGTTGTGCCGTCGTTTCGAGTGAATCTAATAATCATTTGCAGTGCGCGGAATGATCTGCTCTCGGCGCGCGAACCCGTGCGATACTGCATCAATTCTGTCCATGGACTAGTCAAATATGAGCGTCGGTGCGATGCAGTTCGATGTCGTCATTGTCGGCGGCGGTCCGTCCGGACTTTGCTTTGCCGCGTCTTTGCGCAATCAACCACTGCGGATCGCGCTCGTTGATCAACTCCGCGCCGATACCCTGCGCGACCCGCCGTACGACGGTCGCGAAATCGCACTGACGCAGCGCTCGGTCCGTCTGTTACGTCAACTCGGCGTCTGGGCACGGTTTCCTGCGCAGGCTGTTTCACCGATACGCGCTGCGCGCATATTGAACGGCTCTTCCCCGCGCGGGTTGAACGTCCGTGCCGGCGCTATGCACGGGGAGCTGGGCTATCTGGTCTCGAACCATCTGATCCGGCGCGCGGCGTACGAGAACGTGGTCGACCATCCCGGCTTGACGCTGCTGCCCGACGGTCAAGTCCAGTCGGTCAGCACCGACGCCGGTGGGGCGCGCGTTGTGTTGAGCGATGGCAGGGTTCTCGAAGCGCGGCTCGTCGTGGCCGCGGACAGCCGCTTTTCAGCCACGCGGCGTGCGGTGGGCATCGCAGCCCGGTATCACGACTTCGGCAAGAGCATGTTGGTTTGCCGAATGCACCACGCAGTGGCGCACGACCATGTGGCTCTCGAGTGGTTTGCACACGAGCAGACGCTCGCGGCACTGCCGATGAACGGCAACCAGTCCTCGATCATAGTCACGCTGGGTCCCCGGGATATTGAGCGGCTGCGCGCGATGTCACCGCAGGCTTTCGCCCGGGAAATGGAAACGCGCTTTTGTGGCCGGCTCGGCGGGATGTCGCTTGACGGCGAGCGCTTCGCCTACCCGTTGGTGGCCGTCTATCCGCTGCGCTTTGTCGCATCGCGCTGCGCGATGATTGGCGACGCCGCCGTGGGCATGCACCCGGTCACTGCGCACGGCTTCAACTTCGGACTCAGCGGCCAGTTCGTATTGGCCGGGTTGCTCGCCGCGGCATGTGCTCGCGACGCGGACGTGGGTGCCGACCGGCTGCTGCGCGAATATGAATCAATTCATCGCCGCGCGACACGCCCGCTCTACCTCGCCACCAACGCGATAGTTGGCCTGTACACGACCGAGTCTTTTCCGGCGCGGTTCTTGCGTCGAGCGCTGCTGCACGCGGCGCGTCGCACGCCACCGATCGCTTCCCTACTGTCGTCGTTCTTGACCGCGGAGGGTGCGGTGGCACACGTGTAGCGGCACGCGGCGCTGCATGACGGGCTGGCTCGGTACGCAGCGGCGCTGATGTCTTGGCCGTGTCCCGGCCGCCTACCCGCTGTCGTGGCGGCGCCTGCGGTTCAATCCATGGCCATGAGGAATTAAGGAGATTGGGATTGAGAGTGCTGCTGGTCTACCCGCGTAATCCAGATTCCTTCTGGAGCTTCAAGTACGTCTTGAAATTCGTCTCCAAGCAGGCAGCCTTTCCGCCGCTCGGTCTGCTTACCGTCGCAGCGATGCTGCCGTCCTCGTGGCAGCTCAAGCTGCTCGACCTGAATCTCACCGATCTGGGAGACGACGATCTGCGGTGGGCTGATTTCGTCATGCTGAGCGGGATGATCGTGCACAGGCAGTCCGCGCACGAGGTCGCAGCACGTTGCGCAGCTTTCGGCAAGACGCTCATTGCGGGCGGCCCGCTGTTCACGACCGGATATCGGGATTTCCCAGAGATTCCCCATTTCGTGCTCGGTGAAGCCGAAGACATCATCCCGCGGCTGGTGGCGGACATGGAACGCGGCGCGCTGCATCCGGTCTATCGCGCCACGGAGTGGCCAGACCTGCGCAATACGCCCATACCGCGCTGGGATCTCATACGCATGAGCGACTACGTCACGATGTCCGTGCAATTCTCGCGCGGCTGCCCGTTCACGTGCGAATTCTGCGACATCGTGATCATGAACGGGCGCGTGCCCCGCACCAAGGAGCCGGCTCAAGTAGTCCTCGAGCTCGAGGCCCTGCGCTTGGCTGGCTGGAAGGATATGGTCTTTATCGTCGATGATAATTTTATTGGCAATCGCAAGCGCGCCCAAGCAATGCTTCGCGGCTTGATCGAGTGGCGCCGTCGCGTCGAGCCGAAGATCGGCTTTCTCACGGAAGCCTCGGTCAATCTCGCCGATCATGAGGAGTTGCGCGAGCTAATGGTCGAAGCCGGATTCAAGAAGGTTTTTCTGGGGATCGAGACACCTTCCGCCACGGGCATCGAGGAATGCGGCAAAACGCAAAATGGCCAGCGCGATCTGGCCGCCGCCGTGCGTACGCTGCAGCACAGTGGCTTGGAAGTGATGGGTGGATTCATCGTCGGCTTCGATTCCGATCCGCCGGATATCTTTGCACGGCAATTCGAGTTCATTCAGCGCAGCGGGATCGTTACCGCCATGGTGGGATTGCTGACGGCATTGCCGCAGACGGCGCTCTACCAGCGGCTCGCACGCGAGGGGCGCCTTCTGAGCGAAAGCGCCGGCAATAATACCGAGGCGATCATCAATTTTGCGACGCGGCTGGACCGGAATTTCATCATCTCTGAGTACAAAGAGCTGATGCGCAAGCTCTACGCACCGGCTCACTATAGCCAACGCATCCGCGCCCATCTGCGCGTCTTGCGGACACGCGGGCCGGCAATGCGGCTGTCCAGATCGGACCTGCGGGCGTTCCTGAAATCGCTCTGGCTTCTGGGGGTGTGGCACAGAGGGCGACGCGCATACTGGGGCCTGTTCTGGTGGACGCTGCTGTCGCGTCCCAGGCAATTTCATGCCGCAATGGAGTTATCCATTCTCGGCCACCACTTCCGCCGCGTCGCGAACACCCTCTGAGCGCAATTCAACCACTGCTCGGCTCCTGCAGCGACTCGCGAGCGAAATGATCATCGTCGAATCCGCATGCGCCGGAGAAATATCGGGTAGATGGGGTGGTCGTGCATATGCCGAGTTTCTACAGCGCCTTCGCGGTTGTGCCTGGCGATAAAATGTATCTGCAGCCTGAGGATCGCGTGACGCTGTGGTAGTCGATAGGAAATAAGGTGCGATCGGCATGCATGCGCACACGAGCCGATCATTGGAGAGTGGCAGATGAAGAAGCTCAAACACGAGGCGGAACTGTTCAAGGCGGCCCTGCTCGCCGGCGTTCAATATGCGGAAGGCCGCAAGGCGGTCGAGTTCGAGTCGACCGACTCGGCGAGCGATAAGGCGCTATACGTCTATCGCTTGCTCGTGCACGACAAGGTCATTGCGCCAATGCCGGAAGATCAGGTCGGCGAGAAGACGATTCGGCATCGGCTCGCGACCTGGTATGCGCATCAATTGCCTGAAGGGCACCCGCTGTTGGGATAAGTGCAGTGCCACGCTCGTGAATGTCATCGATGATCGCGTTGGTTTCCATGATATGAGGTCAATGATATAAGCTTGAGCGCGGGGGACAGACATGATCAAGAAAAAAGCGCGGCGAATCCGTTCAATCAGCAAGAACGCGCCGGGGCGTGGCCGGGCTCGAAGAACCCATTCCGCACGCTCACCGGACCGCCTGCTGCAGCTGGGCCTCGGGTTTCAAGGCCCACGCGCGTTATTGAGTGCGGTGGAACTCGGCTTATTCTCGGTGCTCGCCCAAGGGCCGCTCGACGAAGCGACGCTGCGCGAGCGGCTCGCACTGCATCCGCGGGCAGCGCGTGACTTTTTCGATTCCCTGGTCGTCCTGGGTGTCCTGCAGCGCAGAGCGGGCAAATACTGCAACGCGCCCGACGCGGCGCAGTTCCTCGACCGCGCCAAGCCGGCCTATGTCGGTGGAATATTGGAAATGGCAGCCGCGCGACTCTACCCGTTTTGGGGCGCGCTCACCGAAGCGCTGCGCACCGGTGCACCGCAGAATGAAGCCAAGCACGGCGGCGACACGTTCGCCACCCTCTATGCCGATCCCGAGCGCCTGCGCGGCTTTCTCGCGGCGATGACCGGAGTCAGCATGGGTTCGGCGCGGGCGATTGCGGCCAAGTTTCCCTGGAAGGCTTACCAGAGCGTCATCGACGTGGGCGGCGCGCAGGGGTGCGTGCCGGTGCAAGTGGCCCTGGCACACAAACACCTGAGCGGCACCGTGTTCGATCTGCCGGCGGTAGAGCCGATCTGCCAGGAGTACATCCGCTCCTTCGGCCTCGAGACGCGCCTGACATTTCAGGCCGGCGATTTTTTCCGCGATCCACTGCCAACGGCGGACGTGTTAATCATGGGGCACATCCTGCTGGACTGGAACCTGCAGGAGAAGCACTTGCTGCTACAAAAAGCTTACGCGGCGCTGCCCAAGCACGGTACGCTGATCGTCTACGATGCAATGATCGATGATGCGCGCTGCCGCAACGTGGCGGGAATGCTGATGAGTCTGAACATGCTGATCGAGACGCCCGGCGGCTTTGAATACACGGCCGCTGACTGTCGGGCCTGGATGAAGGCGACGGGCTTTCGCAAAACGGTGGTGGTACCTCTGACTGCAGTCGAATCGATGGTCGTTGCCACCAAATAGCCAGATCGGCCGGTCTGGGTGCTTTGTGTGCGCAATCAACGCCGCCTCGGGCAGGTCCTGCGCCGAGAGTCGCTCACTGACCAGGCCGAGTACGTCGAGCTCAGTTGATATTCGTGAAGTCTGGCCCGCCGTGATCGACCGAGCGCCGCCGGCCACACTCCAGGCGGCGAGAACTGGCGTAAGTCTTTGATCCCTCGTGGCGAGCGGCCCGCGGCGTGCTCAGTCGGTCCGGCGCTGCGCCGAGCGATCATCCACTCACTGTTGAGTCTTGCCGGGGTTTGGTTAGTCTTGGGGGCAATCGCCGACGGAGTGGATCGACGTGAACGCGGAAAAGACCAGCGTCTGCCCCCTCGATTGTCCGGACACCTGCAGCCTGTCAGTGGCGGTTGCAGGCGATCAGGTTGTCGGCGTGCGGGGTTCGAAAGCCAATCCCATTACGCATGGTGCCGTTTGCGCCAAGGTGGCCAGTTACTATCCCGACTTCGTCCACGGCCAAAATCGCTTGCAGCACCCGCTCAAGCGCGTTGGTGCGAAAGGCGCGAGCCAGTTCGAGCAAATCTCCTGGCATGAGGCGCTCGACAGCATTCATCGCCGCGTCAGCGACATCATGGATCGCTACGGCCCGCAGGCGCTCCTGCCGCTCAACTATGCCGGCCCGCATGGGATGCTGGCAGGCGATTCGATGTCGCTGCGCTTCTTTCATCGGATCGGAGCCTCGCTGCTGAGCCGCAGCCCGCTGTGCGGCGGCATCCGTAGCGCGGCCTACGCCGGGACTTTCGGCGCGGTCCCAGGCACGCCGCTGCAGCAGGTCAGCCTCGCGAAGCTCATCATCGTCTGGGGCAATAACGCGACGAGCTGCAATCTGCACCTCATGCGGCAGATCAATGCCGCCAAGCGTAACGGTGCGAGACTGGTGGTGATCGACCCGCGGCGCGTCAAAGTGGCCGAACAGGCGCATTTGCATTTGCCGGTACGGCCCGGGACCGATGTGGTGCTTGCCTGGGCCATTGCCGTGGAGCTGGAACGGCTCGGCCGGCTTGATCAGGCCTTCATCGACCAGCATGTACTGGGATTCGACGCTTATATGGCGGCCGCGCGCGCCTACCCGCCCGAGCGCGCCGCAGAGATTTGCGATGTCCGCCTCGACGACATCCGCACTCTGGCACGGTGGTACGGTGATGCGACACCCGCGGTCATCGCTTGGGGCAATGGCCTGGAGCGCAATCAAAACGGCGGCTCGGGGCTGCGCGCCATAGCGGCTCTGCCAGCGCTTGCTGGAAAATTCGGCATCGCCGGCGGTGGGGTTGTGGGTGGTGCAGGTCACGCCTTTCCAAAAACGCCCGACCGCTTGACCCGAACCGAATGGATACCGGCGCACACGCGCACCATCAACATCATCGATGTGGGCAAGCTGCTGCTCGATAAGGACCTGGATCCGCCGCTGCAGGCACTCTTCATCTACAACCACAATCCGCTCATCGTCCATCCCGATCAGAATCGTATGAAGCGGGCTTTGGCGCGTGCGGACCTGTTTGTCGTCGGCATCGAAGTGGCCATGACCGACAGCATGGCGTACGCGGACGTGATCCTGCCGGCCTGTACGCACTTCGAGCATGCGGATCTCTATGCGGCTTACGGCCAGCAGTACTTGCAGCGTGCCGATGCGGTCATTGCGCCCGTGGGTGAGAGCCTACCGAATACCGAGATATTTCGCCGGCTGGCCGCCAAATTCGGCTTCGACGACCCAGCGTTCACGGATAGCGATGCCGAGCTGATGAATGCGGCATTGGACCCCGATGATCCGCGCATGCAAGGAATTCGCGCCAGCCAGGTGCCCGTCGATCGGGCGATGAAGATGGAGTATGCCGGTCAGGAGCCCGTGCTCTTTCAAAATGTATTGCCACGAACGCCGAGCGGCAAAGTAGAGCTCGAATCCGCCACGCTCGGTGCCCGCTACGGGGCGGTCCTGCCGGGGTATCGGCCGCGGGCCTCGCGTTATCCGCTGACGCTGATCACCCCGGCCTCCGACAAGCGCATTACTTCCACGTTTGGGGGTCTCGCGGTCAATGACGCCACACCGGTGCTGGAGATGAACCCCGCCGACGCCGCGACACGCGGGCTGCTCGATGGCGTTGTGGTGAAAGTGTGGAATGAGTTGGGCCAGGTGTTCTTGCCGCTGCGCATCACGGCGACCGTTCGACCCGGCGTGGTCAGCTCGGAAAAGGGCGCGTGGCTTCGCACGAGCCCGAACGGGCAGACCGTGTCGGCATTGGCGCCGGCGCACAAGGCCGATCTCGCCGATGGCGCCTGCTACAACGATTCGCGCGTGGAGGTCAGCGCGCAGTAACTGATTCATTCCACGGTATGTCCGTCGCCGATTACTTCAGCCCCGACTTCGCCTGCGCTCGCGAGCGTTTTCGCGCGACGGCGCAACACGCGGGCGCCACACTCACGAGCTATGGCTTACCGGATCGGCGCGGGCCGCACGATGAATTGCTGACGATCGATGTAGCGCGGCTCGGCGCGCAGCGTGCGGATCGCGCGCTGCTGATCATTTCGGGCACGCATGGCGTTGAAGGGTTCTGCGGTTCCGGTTGCCAGGTCGGATTTCTGACCGATCGGCTGCACGAAGCGCTGCCCGATGCCTGCTGCGCGGTGCTCGTGCATGCCTTGAACCCCTATGGGTTCGCGTGGCTGCGGCGGGTCAACGAGGACGGTGTCGATCTGAATCGTAACTTCGTCGATTTCTCGCAACCGTTGCCTTCTTCCGCAGCCTACGAGCAGTTGCACGAACATCTGGTGCCGGAGGATTGGAACGCAGAGGGGCGGCGCGCAGCCGATGGGGCGATACAGGCGTTCGCCCGGCAGCACGGTGCGCGCGCTCTGCAGACGGCCATCACTGCCGGCCAGTACACGCGGCCGACCGGCTTGTTCTACGGCGGCGAGCGCAGCGCCTGGTCGGCGCTCACGCTCAGGAAAATTCTGCGCGAAGTGCTGCCGCCGGCGATACGCCGCCTCGCCGTGCTGGATCTGCACACCGGGCTTGGACCGCCGGGGTACGGCGAGCCGATCGTGATCGCGCGAGGCTCGAAGGATTCGGAGCGCGCCTGCCGCTGGTATGGTCCGGAAGTGCGCAATCTCTCGGCCGACGAGTCCGTTTCGGTCCCGCTCGTGGGCACTGTGCCGCAGGGTATCGAGGCGGCACTGCCGGATGTGGAACTGACCGCGATCGGGCTCGAATTCGGCACACGTCCGGAAATAGAGGTGTTGACGGCGCTGCGTGCCGACCACTGGCTGCACGCCCACGATACCGCAGAGGCTGCGCAGCGGGCGGCCATTGGGCGGCAGATGCGCGACGCCTTCTATAGCGAGAGTCCCGCCTGGCAGGCAGCGGTCTATGGCCGCACCGCCGATTTTGTCTTGCGCGCCTGCCGCGGACTGTCCTGACAGCGCGCCGGCGTCAGCTGGCTCGGGTGCCTGGACGGCGCCGCTCATCCTGCATGTGATCCTCGCGGCGGCGCATCGGGCCGTGCTCGCTCTCACGCTCCGCTTCGATGGCGCGCACGATGGCCACTCGCTGCGTATCGCAGGCCTCGGCGCTCGCTTCCGTGTTGGCGATGATCTCGAACAGACGTCGGGCAGCGGAGCGTCGGCGCAGCGACAGCACGGCGCTGAGTACGCAGAGAATCGGGACGATGAATTGCAATGCGAACACCAGCGTGCCCGCGGCTACTGGCGCGAGCCTCGAGTCGAGCATATGTAAAACGATGAATGATACGGCCGCCAGGCCCAGCGCCAACTGCCAGGGAAGGCTGGCTGCCGCCGACGATAAACGTTCTACTTGCCCGCTCCGTCTAGCCATGGCCTCGCTCGGCTCAGGAAGAGGAGCCCTATTTGACGCCCGGGTCGGTGGATATTTCTCCGACCCACGTCTCATTCATCGCGAGCGGCAATGCATTGTGCCGGTACGGGCGCGCAATGCAGCCCCGGCGCTGCTCACATCGACTACCATCCGCGGCATCAGCACCGGAACGGCCCATGCTCTCAGCCACCCCGACGCATCAACGTCCCGCCGACAATAAGCCGTTGCGGCTCGCCGCGCTCGTGATCGTGGTGGGTGTTTTGAGTACGTACCTCGCTCAAACCCACGTCATGGCCCGCATCCCGCTGCAGAACCTGCTGAAGAACGCGCTGCACGTGGATCGTAGCGCCAACGCCGAGTTCTTTTTCTGGATGATCCTGCCCTGGTATTTCAAACCACTGGTCGGGATCGTCTCGGATGCTTTCCCTTTGTTCGGCAGCCGACGCAGAAGCTACCTGCTCATCGGTGCCATGGCCGCCTCGGCGGCGTGGTTCGTGCTGTGGTTGACGCCCCGGCACTACGGCAATCTGCTGGCGGTCTGCATGATCATCAATGTGGCTATGGTCGTGGGCAGCACCGTGGTCGGCGGCTATATGGTCGAGATCGCGCGCAGCACGTCGGCTTCAGGACGGCTGACCTCCGTGCGCAACGTCGTCGAGCAGTTCGCTTGGGTGTTGGCCGGTCCGGCCGGTGGCTTTCTCGCCAGCATTGCCTTTGGCTGGACTGCGCTCGTCTGCGGCGGCGTTGCGTTCTTGATCGTGCCGGTCGCGTTCTGGCTCATGCGCGAACGCTACACGAGGCCCGAGTCCGCGCGGCTGCTGCACGATGCCCGTCATCAGCTGGTGGCGATCGTTCGCGCCAAGACCATGTGGGCCGCGGCGGGACTGGCCGCATTGTTCTACTTCGCCCCGGGAGTCATGACCGCGGTGTTCTACGCGCAGCAGAACGATCTGCAGCTGACGACGCAGGGACAGGGATTTCTGACCTTCCTGAACGGTGTGTCCGGGGTGCTGGCGGCCGCCCTCTACGGCCTGCTGGCGGCTCGCCGCTTCACGCTGCGCACACTGCTGATCGTCTGCCTGCTGTTGGGCACCGCCGGCAATCTTGCGTATCTATTTTATACCTCGGTGCTACGAGCCGAGATCATCGAGAGCGTCAACGGCTTCGGCTACACGCTGGCGGAAGTGGCGATGATGCACCTGGCCGTGCGCGCCACGCCGGCCGGCAGTGAAGCGCTGGGCTTCTCTCTGATGATGGCCGTGCGCAATCTGGGTCTGTTTGGCAGCGACTGGTTCGGCAGCCATCTGCTCGATCAGTATCACATCAGCTTCCACGCGCTGGTGTTCGCCAACGGTGCGACCTCGTTCCTGGCCGTACCGCTGGTGCTGCTGCTGCCCGCCGTCATGGTCGATGTGCGCGACACACGCACCTCGACCGCGGCCATCGACATGACCCCCGCGCCGGCGCGCGTGCCCCAGGAATAACAGCGGCGGCACCGATCACGAGCGCTGTGGCTCGCCTGGCGCGGCGGCCTCGGTGCTGTCCGCGCCGGTGGGCGCCAGCAGCGGCCCGAAGAACCGGGCGGCGCACAGTGTGAGCACTCCCGCCGTGCTCACGAGCGCGACGTGCAGACCCCAGAATTGCACACCCGACACTCGCTCGAGCAGGCCGCCGAGCCAGCCAACGAGATTGTTGGCCATGAACAGGTGCAGGAAGTAGACACCGATCATCGTGGCCGCGACCGGCTTGGGCGATGCGCGAGCATAGAGCGCGAGCCCAACGGGCAGCACGTTGGCGAAGCCAATGCTGTTCAAAACCTCGAAGGCGAGTACCCAGCCAATGCTGGCCTTGTGGCCGCGGCCGGCGATCGCGGCGGCGGCGGTCAGCGACAGCAATGCGGCCACCGAGAAACAGAACCCGAGCGTCATCTTGATGATCTCGCTCGGCTCTGCGAAGCGCTTCGACCAGAGCCGCCAGAAGGCCACCGTACCGGCCAGACCCGCAAAGCTCACCGCCGCATCGACCGTGATGAGCCAGGTCGTCGGCATCGTGCGGCCGAAGAACACCAGATCGATGTGATCCGGTACCCAAAGCAGGTAGGCATTGAAGATCTGCTGATTGCCGATGGTGCCGATCGCAAGCACCGGCAGCAGCAGTACCAGCAGCCCGATGACGCGCCGCGCCGCGCGGTTCAGTCGCGGCCGCGGGTTCGATCGGGCACGCACAGCAATGCGATCGACCGGCAGCCAGCGGCGCCCGGAGCGATAGATCGCGAGGCCGATCAGCATGCCGACGCCGGCGGCACCGAAGCCGTAATGCCAGCCGTAGAGTTCCCCGAGCGTGCCGGCGATCAGCGGCGCGACGATCACCGCCCCGTTGATGAACAGGTAGTAGATCTGGAACGCGTCCGCCCGCCGCAAATCACCCGGCGCGTAAAGGGCGCCGATCTGACTGGCGAGGTTGCCCTTGAAGCATCCCACCCCTATCAACAGGCACAGCAGCGCTGGCAGAAACGAGACGTCGAAGGCCATCAGAAAGTGGCCGACCGCCATGAGCGATGCGCCCAGCGTGATGGTGCGGGTCTTGCCGAGCCATCGATCGGCCACGACACCGCCGGCGACCGGCGTCAGATAAACCAGGCCCGTGTAGAGACCAAAGATCGCCGAGGCGAGGGCGACCGTCGACAGCGGGCCGCGGTAGAGCTGCTCGAGCAGACGGCGGCAGAGGGCGAAGCCGGCAATGTGCTCGATGTGCCCGGGCAGCAGCAGTTGCCGCACCATGTAGAGCACCAGCAGGGTCTGCATGCCGTAGTAGGAGAATCGCTCCCAGGCCTCGGAGAAGGCGAGGTACGCCAGGCCGCGTGGATGGCCGAGAAAGGCGTGGTCGCTCGCGGCCGCGCTCGCGGCGTCCATGGCACTCGCCGCGTTCGCAGGGCTTGAAATCCTGCTCATACTCGATGCTCGACCGGTGGTGCGGGAATTGGCAAGCCGAGCCTATGGGGCCGGTCGCTCAAGGGTGCAAGCACTTGAAGAACACCGTGGTCGCACAGGGTGTGCCGTCGGGGTAGAGCGCGTAGCCAGGAATGCGGCCGCAGAGCTGCCAACCCTGCCGAGCGTAGAGCCGCGCGGCATCGCCGCTGGCCGTATCGAGCACCAGCAAGGTCTTGCCGAGGCTCAGCGCCTGGCGCTCGGCCGCTGCCAGCAAGGCGGCACCGACACCGCGTCGACGCGCCCGGCGATGCACCAGCATCTTGGCGATGTCGCCGCGATGCGGCTGATTCTCGGGCTGATCCAGCAGCACCTGCACCGTGCCGACGATCGCGCCGGCGGCGTCCCGAGCCGCCAACACTGCGAGCTCGCCGCGCGCCAGCCTCGTCGCGGTGCTCTGCCAGAACGCCTGCGCCTTCGCGCGCGACATCGGTAGCATGAAGCTCACGGATGCCCCACCCTCGACGCAGTCGATGAGTACCTCGCTGAGAGCCTGAATCTCCCGTTCACCCAAGTGCTGCAGGCAGAGAACCTCGATGTCCGCGCTCACAGCCTCATCTCCAGGGCGTGCGCGTGCGCGTGCCGCGCCGGGGCACCGGCTTGGCTGCGGCTTCATCCTGCATAGTGGACATACTTTCCATGAAAGTAGATGTGCGATCAATGCAGTGGGAACGGGTGGCGCGCCGCTTGACAGTCAGTAAGCAAAGACTTACCGTAAGTAATGGCTTACGCAGCAGCATTGCGAGCACTGGCTGATCCGACGCGGCGCGCGGTGTTTGAACGCTTGAGCCGCGCCCCGGCCTCGGTCGGCGAAGTGGCGGCGGGACTACCGGTCAGCCGCCCGGCGGTGTCACAGCACCTCAAGGCCTTGAAGCGCGCGGGCCTCGTGATCGATCGGTCCGAGGGAGCGCGCCGTGTCTATCAGCTCGATCCTGACGGGCTCGGCGAGCTGCGGCGCTGGTTGGATCAGTTCTGGGACCAGGCGCTCGAAGCCTTCAAGCACGAGCTCGAGCAGCCGAAGACACTTCGCGGACGCAGGAAATCGTGAATCGCACCCTTCGCATCGCTCCCGTGCGCAAGAGCATCCTGGTGCAGGCGACGCCTGAACGGGCGTTCGAGGTGTTCACCGCGGGGCTCGACCGCTGGTGGCCAAAGTCGCACGGCATCGGCAACAGCCCGGTCCGCGCATCGATCATCGAACCCTTCGTCGGCGGACGCTGGTACACCCAATGCGCAGACGGCACGGAAGTCGTCGTGGGCCACGTGCGCGTCTGGCAGCCTTCCGAGCGCTTGGTCGTGAGCTGGGAAATCAGCGCGGACTGGAAGCCCGACGCACGCGTCGCGTTCGCCTCCGAGGTCGAGGTCCGCTTCCAGGCCGCGCCGGCGGGCGCTACCCGCGTCGAGCTCGAGCATCGCCAATTCGAGCGCATGGGGGCTGCGCAGGGCGCGACCATGCGCAACAACGTCGACGGCGGTTGGCCGAAGTTGTTGCAACTGTTCGCGCAGGCAGCGGCCGGCGCGTGCACATCCGCGCAGGACTCATCGCACACGGCTCACCCATCGCCGAACAGCACGCCATCACAGAGGTAATCACACATGCCCGAGTTTGCGATTCACAGCGTGCCCGGCAGCCCGTTCGGGCGCTCGGTGCTGGTTGCACTGCTGGAAAAGAACGCCGGCTATCGCCTGCTACCGGTCGTGCCGGGTACGCTCCAAAGCGCCGAGCATCTGGCGCGGCATCCCTTCGGCAAGGTGCCGATCCTGGAGCACGGCAGCTTCCGTCTCTACGAGACGCAGGCCATCCTGCGCTATATCGACCGCGTGCTGCCCAATCCCGCGCTGACACCCGTACCGCCGCAGGCCGCCGCGCGCATGGATCAGCTCATGAGCATCAACGATTGGTATTTCTTCCAGGGCGTGCAAAATGTCATCGGCTTCCAACGCATCGTTGTTCCGCAAATCATGGGACAGAGTGCGGACGAGGCGGCCATTGCCGCAGCGATGCCCAAGGCCCGCGCGGTGTTCGACGAGCTCGCGCGGCAGCTGGGCGATCAGCCGTATTTCGTCGGCGAATCGGTCACGCTGGCGGATGTGCTGCTGGCGCCGCAGCTGGATTTCTTGCGCGAGATACCGGAGTGGGGGCCGCTGACGGCGCGGCATGCGAATCTTCGAGCCTGGCTGGAGCGAATGAACGCGCGCGCGAGCATGGCTGCCACGACCTGGGAGCGGGTGGCGGCGATGGCCAAGGTGGCGTGACGGGACCAGGCACGCGCGGCGCTTCGATGACCGTATCATTGGCAGCGGTGCGCATTCTCCGGTCAGATTTCATGCCGCCATGATGATCAGGTGTTGGACGGCGCTACTGCTCGCGGCGGGTGTTTGCTCAGCGCTCGGGAGCCGCGCGGCCGAGGCCCCGGCGTGGCCGGATACACCGCTCGCGCGTCTCGAGGCACTCGCGCTGATCCAGACGCTCAATGCCGAGATCCTCTCGAGCAACAGCGCTACGCTGACGCTCGAGCATTGGTGCCGCGAGCATGCCCTGGCCGACCCGGCGGTGATCCTCGCGCATCGGACCGAGCAGGGCAGCGAAGCGGCGAGCGAAGGGGTGAGCGCGGCGGTGCGCGCGGACCTCGAAGTCTCCGCCCGGCAGAGCGTGCATTACCGGCGTGTGGAGCTGACCTGCGGCGAGCAGGTGCTGTCGGTGGCCGAGAACTGGTACGTGCCGGCTCGACTCACGGCTGAGATGAATCGACTGCTCGAGCGCACGCAGACACCCTTCGGCAAGGTGGTGCAGCCGCTGCGGCCGCATCGCGAGACCAAGGCGGCGGATCTCTTATGGTCGCCGCTGCCCGACGGCTGGGAGCGAGGCGCGCACGCGCCTGCTGGGGCGGACGCCTCCCCACAGCCACTGGATTTTCCAATGGCGCTGTTCGAGCACCGCGCGATCCTCTACACGCCGGCGCACCAGCCGCTCGCCGAAGTGCATGAGGTGTATCAGCGCGGCATTCTCGCCTTTCCGCAGCCGCAGCTGCCTCACTGAGCGCCCGCCGCTCAGTGTGCCCCGCTAGGCGCGCCCCGCTAAACACGGCGGCTCTCAAACGCGAGCCCGACGCCAAACGTCAGGAAGAGACCGCCGGTCAGGCGGTCGAGCCAGGTCACGACGCCCGAGCGCTGCAGCCAGCGCGTGAGCGAGCGCGTTGCCGTGATGAGGAAGGCGAACCAGATCAAGCCCAAGGCCACATGAATGGCGGCCAGCAGCATCACATACGGTCCGACCGCGACGCCGTTCGGCACGAATTGCGGCAGAAAGGACACGTAGAACACGCCGACCTTCGGGTTCAGCAGATTGGTAAGTGCGCCGCGCGCGAAGGCGGCGTGTGCTGCGCGCGCGGCCGGCGCCCCGGCGAGAAACGCGCCTCGTGGGTGGCGCAGCATCCGGTAGCCGATCCAGATCAGGTAGACGGCGCCGGCCAGCCGCAGCACGGTGTAGGCCAGATGCGAGGCTTCGAGCAGGGCGCCCACGCCGATGGCCACCACCGCCGCCCAGGCCAGACAGCCCACGCCGATGCCGAGTGCGCTCAACATGGCCGGCCGCGGGCCCTCGCCGGCCGCGGTGCGCAGCACCAGCGCCGTGTCCAGCCCGGGCGTCACCGTCAACAGACTCGCGGCAAGCAAGAATGCGAGCAGGGAGGTCCAGATCGTTTGCATGGTGGCGCGGCCACTCCGGCGTGAGGATTACTGGATCTTAAACCGGTAGCTGACTTCACCGGCGAGCGAACCATCGGCCCGCCAGCTCCATTCCTTGAAGCTCGCGTGGCCGTCGACGCCGACCCGGATGACCGTGGAGCTCAACGTGCCATAGTCCTCACCGCGGATGAAGGCGCTCGAGAGCAGGCGCTCCCAGGCGAGGCTCACACCCGTGCGCGGCAGATGCTCGTCGGTCGCCGGCCGATCATCCCGCAGCAATTCCAGCAGGGCCGCATCCTCGGGCAGCGCGTTCAACGCCGTCGCAAGGCTGGACTTGGCACGCTCGACCTTGGGCCATGGCGTGTCGAGCAGATGATTCGACAGCCCGTAGATCCCGGGAGCGAGCCGTCGACCCTCCGCCGGCACACTCTCGTAGACGCCGAGTTCGCGGCCGTCGGTGCACAGCAGATTGAAGTCCGCGTACTGTGCGCTCATGTCTCTGAGCTGCGCGATGCGCTCGCCGATCGATGCCGACGACTCGAGCGTCTGCACGACCAATGCGCCGCGGCTGGGTGCATGCAGCTTGATTCGGCGCGGATCGCGATAATTGGTCAGCGCTGCAATCCGGCCGCTGCGCGTGATGCCGAGCCAGGTACCGTTGGCTTCGAGATCCCGGCCGGCGAGCAGTTCGGGCCGATCGGCCCACCACTGCGCGCTCGCGGTCGGCCGGCGGCGGAATTCATCGCGATTCGCGGCTACAACGATCGGATAATCCGCGTGCACCTGCCACGCCACAAGGATCAGGCACATTGCAATAACCCTTGGCGCAGCGAGCGGATGTCCTGCGGGGTCGTGCGGCAGCAGCCGCCGATCAGCCGCGCGCCCTGCTCGTACCAGTGCCGCGCCTGCGAGGCGAACCCGGCAGCATCGGCATGGCCGAGCCAGCGTTTTGCGACAGGCTCATAGCGTTCGCCGGAATTGGGATATACGAGCAGCGGCTTGTCGGTGTGATCGCGCATGCGAGCGAGCAACGAGCTCATGAATTGCGGTGGCGTGCAGTTGACGCCGACGCTCACGACTTGCGGGAACTCGTTGAGCCGCGCAACGCAATCGCCGATGCGCTGGCCCTCGCAAGTGTGTTCGCCGTCGCGGCACGAGAAGCTGATCCAGGCCCAGGCTCTCGGGAATTGCTGCAGCAGCTGCGCGATGAGCAGCGCCTCACTGAGACTCGGCAGGGTTTCGCACGCCAGCAGATCCGCACCGGATTGCACCAGTACCTCCATTCGAGGTCGATGAAACGCCGTCAGCACCGCATCGCTGACACCGTAGCCGCCGCGGTATTCGGCGCCGTCGGCGAGCATCGCGCCAAAGGGTCCGACCGAGGCGGCAACCAACGGCCGCAGGCGATCGGCGCGGTGCGACCGCTCGCTCCAGAACGCGTCGCGCGCTTCGAGCGCGAGCGTGACGCCCAAGCGCATGAGCGCCTCGGCGCGTCGGCCATCGATGCCGCGGCGTTCGAAGCCCTCGAAGCTTGCCTGATAGGTCGCGGTGGTGGCCACATCGGCGCCGGCTTCGAAGTAATCACGGTGCACGCTGCGGATCAGCGCCGGCGCTTCGAGCAGCACCTTGGCGGACCACAGCGGATCGTGCAGATCCGCGCCGCGGCGTTCGAGCTCGGTCGCAAGCGCGCCGTCCAAAATGACCACTGCGCGCCGGGCGAGAAATTCTGCAATGGGATTGCGGCGCATACGGTGGATCGTCCGGGGCCTCATGGCTACTATAACGCAGACTTAGTAGACGGGCGGTCAACAAGCCCGGCGGGGACGTCGCTCGCGACGCATGATGAATTCGCATCCAACGGCCATTCGATCGTGCTGGGCAGCGCGGTGCATCGCTACGGCACGCTGGGTCTGCCGGTTGCTGCGACCTCGCTCTAGCCCTCGGCCAGACCGAGCCGACGCACGCGCTGTGTCGGGCTGCCCTCGAAGGTCTCGCGGGCCCGCTTCAGCAGCAATTGGGCCTCGCCGGCCGGTAGGGCGCGGCTCAGCAGGAAGCCCTGGCATTCGGCACACTGGTGCTCCTGCAGGAAGCGGAACTGCGCAAACGATTCGACCCCTTCGGCAACCACTTCCACTTTGAGCGCGCGCGCCATCGACAGGATGGCTGCGGCGATGGCGCGGTCATCACTGTCATCACCCAGGTCGCGCACGAACGAGCGATCCATCTTGAGGCGGTCAATCGACAGATCATGCAGGCGCTGAAAATTGGAGTAGCCGGTGCCGAAATCGTCGATCGCGATCGAGACGCCGAGCGCGTGCAGCGCCTCGAGCATGCGCGTGGCATGGTCCTCTTCCATCATGACCATCGATTCGGTGAACTCGAGCTCGAGCATGGTCGGCGCCAGGCCGGTCTCGGTCAGAATGCTCGCCACCTGCGTGGCGAAGTTGTGCTGTGCGAACTGCTGCGGGGCGACGTTGACGGCGATACGATCGATCGCGAGAGCCTCGTCGTACCACTTCTTGGCCTGCTGGCAGGCGCTGCGCAACACCCAATCACCGATCGGCAGGATCAGGCCGGCCGCCTCGGCGATCGGGATGAAGTCCTTCGGCGGTACGACCCCGAGCTCGGGATGGGTCCAGCGCAACAGCGCTTCCATGCCCGTCACGTGGCCGGTGGCCATTTCGATCTGCGGCTGATAGTGCAGCGAAAACTCGCCACGCTCGAGCGCACCGCGCAGCTTGCTTTCGATCGTGTAGCGCTGCAGCGCGCCTTCGTTCATCGAGGCATCGAAGAAGGCGAAGTTGCCCGGCGCGCGACGCTTGGCGAAGTACATCGCCAGATCGGCATGCCGTAACAGCGACTCGGCGTCGGCACCGTCGGTCGGAGCGATCGCGATGCCGATGCTCGGCGTGATCACGACCGTGTGCTGTGAGAGTTTCATCGGCTCCTGCAGCGTGGCGATGAGCCGCTCGGCGACCTGCGCGACATCCTCGCTGGCACCGATCTCGGGCAATACCACCATGAATTCATCGCCACCGAGGCGGCCGATGTCGCCCGGCCGGTCGATCGAGATCTCATCATTGTCGCGTCCCTCGCCGGTGCGCAGGGCCTTGCGCAGGCGGTCGGCGGCGTGAATCAGGACTTCATCGCCGATGCCGTGACCGAGCGTGTCGTTGATGCGCTTGAAGTTGTCGAGATCGATGTACATGAGCGCCAGCAGGCGAGCGTGCTGCTGCGCTGCGCTGACCGCCGAGCGCAGGCGCATGTGCGCCTGTTCGCGGTTTGGCAGCCCCGTGAGTGAGTCGAAATACGCCAGCCGCACGATGCGTCGCTCAGCCCGCCATTTGCTCGCGAGCGCGATCGCCATCTGCCGCACTTCGTGCGGGTGGAACGGCTTCTGCAGGTACGACAGCTTGTCCTCGGGCGGCACGCGTCCGCCGATGTCGCACGGATCAATGTCTGAATAGGCGGTGCAAACGGCGATTTCGATGGCCGGATCGAGCTCGCGGATCTTGGCCGCCGCCCAGATGCCATCGGGCCCGGACGACATGCGCATGTCGAGGAAGGTCACCGCGAACGGTCGATTCGCGGCCAGAGCTTCGGTGACGGCGTGGACCGCGGCCTCCGAGCCTGTGCAGTAGACCGCATCGAAGCTCATCACCGGACCCGGCAGACGCGTGCGTGTCGCGCCCGGGGTCGTGCCGAATAGCTTCGCACCGAGGCTGCGGCGTGCGGCGGCGTTGGCATCCTCGCCGGGGCCGGTGAAGATCTGGCGGTAGGCATCGATGACCGCGGGCTCATCGTCGAGCACGAGAATGCGGATCGGAGCGGTTGCGCATTCAGCCATGGCACACCTCAGGCGGCGATACTGCCGGTGGCATTCGCCGGCGCGGCAACCGGTATCAGCAGATGCAGAGTGGCACCGAGGCCGGGCCCGTCGCTGCTGGCCCAGATACGCCCGCCCAGGGCATTGATGGCGGTCGCGCACCAGTGCAGGCCGATGCCGCGACTGCCGGTGCCCTGCTTGGTCGAAAAGCTGCGCTCGAATATGCGCTGCACGTTGCCGGGCTCAATGCCGATACCGCTGTCCTGGCACTCGAGCAGCAACTTGTCCTGGCCGGCTTCCGCGAGCATCGCCGCCGTGAAGCGCACGCTGCCGCGATCGTGGCCCGCGGCGCGCACGGCCTCGGCGGCGTTGATGATGAGGTTCTGCAGCACGAGCCGCAGCACCGTGCGCGCGATCCAGACTGTGCCGATGAGCTGCAGCGAGCGATCGAGCTCGATGTCGAGCTGCTCGCGGCACGAATCCGGCACGATCTCGAGGCACTGATGGATGATGGCCGGCAGTTCCACCGGCTCGGTGACGGCGGAGGCGTAAGAGGAGGGCAGGCGATCGGACAGGGCGTTCTGCACCGTCGTCGCCTGTCGCATCATCATGGCGACATCGGCGTCGGCCGCTTTGATGACCTCGACCAGCTCGGCGCCCGCGAGACGCAGAAACTCATCGAGATCGGCCTGACGCTCCTTCGAAACGCCGCCCTGTTGGCACTCCGCGAGCGCCCGCTCGACGTCCGCCGTCGGCGCGGCGCGCAACCGCTCCTGCAATTTCGCCACACGCACGCTCAGCGGCGTCATGGCATTGCCGATGTTGTGCAGCACGCCGCGGGAAAACTCCGCCATGCCGGCCTGGAAGCTGTGGTCGATGTGCTCTCGGCGCGACGCGGCGACCTGTGCCACCATGCGATCGAACTCATTGGCCAGCGCACCGATCTCATCCCGGCGTTGCAGGTTCAGCCGCGGGGTCAGATCATCGCCGGTACCGATCGCAACCGCGTGCCGCGTGACGTGCGCCAGCGGCGCGAACACCGTTCGATTCAATGCCACCAACATGAACAACAGTGCCGCGACCGCCGCGCCGATCGTGAAGCACATGGCCGCATAGACGGTGGTGCGCGCGTGCGCGGTGATCGTGCGCGGCACATCGACCCGCAGGGTCAGGATGGGCTGTCCCGAGATGTCGGCGAACAGGCGGTAGACCTGCGTGGCCTGCGCGTCGGCGAGGATCTGCATCGTCTCGCCCTTGCCGGCTGCTTGCGGCAGGAAGCGTTTGTCGGCATCGCCGATTGTGCGCGCCGCGAATACGCCGACTTGGGTCTGTGCCTTGGCGCCGATCTCCGCGATCTCGGCATTGGTCAGCAGTCGTCCCATGAACACCAGTCCATGGGATGGGCCATGGCCATAGCCATCGAGCACCGGTGACACCGCGGCCAGCAGCACACCGTGATTGGTCGCGATGAGCCCGTGTGCCGAGCTGGCCGTGCGCAGATTCTCAGCCCATGGGAACTGGGCGGGCAGCGTGCCGTCCGCGAAGAGATTCAGCGGCAGGGGCTTGCCCGAGACCGGGTCGAGCGAGTTCGACCAGAGGAACCGGCCGTTCGAATCGATGAACGCTAGGGCGGTCAAATGCAATTGCCGCATGGAAGTCGCATTCAGATTCTCCTGGCCGAAGGCCGCGTTGTGATCGACCATGAATCGATAGGTGTCGGACCAGTTGCCCCAATCGTTTGCGGACACCTGCAGCCCGTCCAGCGCCTGAGTCACGCCGGCATCCATGCGCTTCATGGCCGTCGTGGCGTTGTCGCGCTCGATCTGCTCGAAGCGCGGCAGCAGCAGCAGGTCGCTGACGCCCCACTCGACCAGTGCGAAGGTCAGGAAGACTGCGGACAGCAGCAAGATCACTTTGGCGCGGATATTCAGGTAACGCCTCCCACTGTTTTGCACAGAAGCGCTGGAATATGACGCATGCCGGGGGGCGCGCACCGTGACACAACCGATATCGGCCGCGTCAGTCGCACATGGAGTGCCAGGCAGCGACGGAAGTCACATTTTGGGGCGCTGTCGCGGACCAACGCGCAGGCCGCACGGGCCGGCGCGGCGCTGCCGCATGGGACTGGGAGGGGCGACGGGCGACGGGCCGCGCCGCAGCAACGATCGGACGGCGCGGCCTCTGGGAACAAGGACCTCGCGTCGGATATGCTTTCCAGCGTGAGCCGCCGGCGCGCAGCCTCGCTCTGCGAATCGCGGTCACCTCGAGCCATGCCGCTGCTCGGACGGGAGGGAAGTGTGCGCTACCATCTATTGGGCCGGACGGGTCTGTACGTCTCGGAGCTGTGCCTTGGCACGATGACCTTCGGCGGCAAGGGACACTGGCAGAACATCGGCCGCCTGCAACTCGAGGCGGTCGCGACTCTGGTCAGAAAATCCTTCGATGCCGGCATCAATTTCATCGACACCGCGAACGTCTACTCGCTCGGTGAAGCCGAATCGCTCACGGGACAGGCGCTGCGCAAGCTCGGGTTGCCGCGCGATGAGCTCGTGATTGCCACCAAGGCCACCGGCACCATGAACGATCTGCCCAATGGCCGCGGCCAGTCGCGCTACCACCTCATGCATGAGCTCGAGGCGAGCCTCAAGCGGCTGCAGATCGATCACATCGATCTGTATCAGCTGCATGGCTTCGATCCGCTGACGCCGCTCGATGAGTCCCTGTCGGTGCTCAACGATCTGGTGCGATCCGGCAAGGTGCGTTACATCGGTCTGTGCAACATGGCCGCGTGGCACATCATGCAGGCGCTGGCCATCTCGGATCGGTGTCACTGGGCCCGATTCGAGAGCGTACAGGCCTATTACACGATTGCGGGGCGCGATCTCGAGCGTGAGATCATCCCTTTGATCCGCGATCAGAACCTCGCTCTGATGGTCTGGAGCCCGCTGGCCGGCGGGCTCTTGAGCGGCAAGTACGACGCCGAGGGCAAGGGACCGGAGGGCGCCCGGCGCACCACGTTCGACTTTCCGCTCGTGGACAAGCCGCGGGCCGCGCGCTGCGTGCAGGCCATGCGGCCGATTGCGCAGGCCCACGGCGTGTCGGTCGCCCAGGTTGCATTGGCCTGGCTACTGGCGCGGCCCGCGGTGACGACGGTCATCATCGGTGCCAAGACGGTCGGGCAACTCGACGACAACATCGCCTCGACGAAACTGCACCTGAGCGAGGCGGAGATCAAAGACCTGGATGCGGTCAGCGAACTGCCGGTGGAATATCCGGGCTGGATGCTGGCCTTCCAGGGGCAATACCGCGACAAATTGCCAGTCAAGGAGTAGGTGCGCCGCCGCCGGCGTCGGCGATGACCGATCGGCTATGATGCGCGCGCCTGCATGAATGCCCCCGACGCCACGATCGCCTTCATTGCTCCGGACGCGGATGTCGAGCGAGCCCGCACACCGCCGGCGAGCTTCTACACCGAACCGGCGCAGCTCCAGCATGAATACCTGACGGTACTGGCGCGCAGCTGGCAGTACGTCGGCCATACCGGGCAGCTGCGTGCCCACGGCGATTACTTCACGACGCAGATCGGCCGTGAGCCGCTGCTGCTGCTGCGCGACGGGGAGGCCATCCGCGGCTATTTCAATGTCTGCCGCCACCGCGCCGGACCGCTGGCTTTCGGCTGCGGCCATGCTGCGCGCATCGTCTGCCGCTACCATGGCTGGACCTATGATTTGCGCGGGCAGCTGCTGCGCGCCGCGGAGATGGACGGCCAGCGAGCCTTCGATCCATCCGGCATACGGCTCGAGCCCGTGCAGCTGCACGTGCTCGGGCCGCTGATCTTCGCGGCGCTCGACTCGGCGACGCCGCCCTTCGACCGCTATCACGCCCATCTCGCACGTGAGTGCGCACCGTTCCAACTCGAGCGCATGCAGCACGTGCTCACCAAGGCGTATCCGGTCGCCTGCAACTGGAAGGTGTACGTCGACAACTATCTGGAGGGTTACCACGTGCCGCTGGTGCACCCGGCGCTCAATCGCGAGATCGACTACAAGGCCTACCTCACGGTGCTCGGTGCGCATCATGTGCTGCAGCACGCGCCGGTGCGGCCCGAGACCGCGAGCCTGTATCGGCAGCCGGCCGGTGAGCCCGATGCGAGCTACTACTGGCTGTTTCCGAATGTGATGCTCAATCTCTACGAGCATCAGCTGCAGGTCAACGTCGTGATTGCCGATGGCGTCGAGCGCTGCGTCGTGCGCTTCGAATGGTTCGCGCTCGATGCCGGCGCGCAGCACGCGCAGAGCCGGCATTTTTGCGAGCTGCTGCAATTCACCGAGACCGTGCAGCACGAAGATGCCGCGATTTGCGCGGTGGTGCAGGCAAACCTGCGCTCCTCGGCCTATCGGCCCGGACCGTATTCACCGCAGCGTGAAACCGGCGTGCACTTCTTCCATCGACTCATGGCGGGCGGCTGAGGCGCGTGCGAGCCAT
>DATNHF010000009.1:0-3962 GCA_035605115.1 Steroidobacteraceae bacterium
GTCGATGCGCCGAACAGCGAGCAGGCCAGCGCAGCTGGCCACACTATGCGCTGCATCGTCGAGCGGAAGGCCATCATGTTCACTCTCCTGATATGCACCGCGAACGCTGAGCTCACGCCACGCTGCAGCGTTCAACGCACGCCCAGGATCCGCCATCGATCAGGTTGTGCAAGAGCAGCCCGAATCATATACCAGGCGATATTATTAGCATTCACTGCTCGGTGTTGCAGCGACCCGCGGGCCCATGCCGCATGCGCAGACATCGATTTTAGTCCTCGCACATCCGCGATGCTCTTCCCTGACGTTCGCTGCCATTGAACAACGGCTGAGCGTATTGCGCGGTCGAGGGCGCGGCCTATCGGCCCTAAATCCTCGCGCGAGCCAGAGAATAGGGTCGCGAATTTTAGGAGCGGCGCCGAGCGCAGAATTGCTCGTGCAGGGTCTTGATGATGGCCGCGGTCTCGACGCTCGCCAGCGTGTAGTGGATGGACTGACCATCGCGCCGCGTCGCAACCAGCTTGTGCTCTCGCAACAGCGCCAGATGCTGCGAGACGGCGGACTGACTCAGACCCACGCTTTGCTGCAGCTCGCCGACCGTCTTCTCGCCGTCGGCGAGCTGGCAAACGAGCATCAGGCGCACCTCATTGGCCAGCGCCTTGAGCACCGCGCAGGCGCGCGTGGCGTTGCCTCGCAGCGCGGCAAGCTCGCTGCCGCGTATCGCCACACGCAGCGGTGCAGCCCGTTCGGTATTTGCTGAAGCTCGCGTCATGCCTTGCACCGCCCTGGTTGCGCCCATAACGTGGGGCGCGCCAGCCCCGCGCGCTCCATTCCCAATATTAGCAGATTATAATAATAGGCAATAATGGGTGCGTTCCGGACAGTTTTTCCGGCCGCCCGGGGAACGGCTGCCCGCGCGGGTGGTGCGGGAGTTGGCGCGCATGGGCAAGCTCGCAGCCTTGGCTCCGTCACTGGAGCGCGCACTCGAAGCGCGCTGATTCAGCGGCCGGCGCGAGCCTGCCCTGCTGCGCCTGCGCTCGGCAGCGCCTCTCGATGGCTCTCCAGAATCTCATACCAGATCGCATTGAGCACGCCAAACGTAAGGGCCAGCCCGAGCCCCAATATCCAGCTGAAATACCACATCTGCGCTCTCTCTCCCGACCTCAATACAGGTCGCTGTGCCTGCGAATATATTCCAGGGTGATCTTGCCCCTGAGCACCCGGAATACCCAGCTGGTATAGGCGAGCACGATGGGCAGGAACACGATCACGGCCACGAGCATTATCAGCAGCGTCTTGGCGCTGCTCGAAGCATCCCACACCGTCAGTCCCTGGTTAGGAGCCGTCGATGAAGGCATCAAAAACGGGAACAGCGCAATGCCCGCTGTGAGGAGGGTACTCGCCTGGGTGAGGCAGCTCGAGAGGAAAGCCGCCCCCGGTCGACGGATGTGCAGCAATAGAGCAGTCAGTGCCGCCGTCAGCAGCGCACATGCGGGCGCCAGCCACAGCAGCGGGTGTTGCGTGTAGTTCGCGAGCCATGCACCGGGCGAAATCGCGACCTGTTTCATAAGCGGACTGGAGGGACCGAGCGGATCCGCGCCCGACACGATCCGCTGGCCATCCAGTCCCAGCGTGACCCACGCGCCGGCGGCAATCATCGCCATCACAAACAGGCCCGCCGCGAGACGAGCAACCGAGGCGGCGCGTGCCGCCATCGGTTCACCGAGCTTGAGCGCCGCATAACTCGCCCCATGCATGATCAGCATTGACAGGCTAACCACACCGACCAGCAATGCGTAGGGCTGCAATAGGTTCAGAAAGCCGCCGCTGTAGATTGGCCGCATCAGTCCATCGAAATGGAACGGCACCCCCAGGAACAGATTTCCAAACGCAACTCCAAACAACAGTGCTGGGACAACACCGGCGATCGTCAAAGCCCAATCCCAGAGGTTGCGCCAGCGCGGGTCGGCAATCTTGCTGCGAAAGGTAAAGCCGACGGGCCGCAGGATGAAGGCGATCAGCAGCAGAAACATCGCCAGGTACAGATTGGAGAAGGAGGCTGCATACAACAGAGGCCAGGCGGCAAACACCGCCCCGCCGCCGAGGATGAACCACACCTGGTTGCCCTCCCACACCGGCTCCACGGACTCGAGCAACGCGCGGCGCTCCTCATCGGTATGGCCGATGAACCGAAAGATGGCCGCAACACCGAGATCAAACCCGTCGGTAATCGCAAACCCCATCAGCACGACGCCGAGAATCAACCACCAGATAATGCGCAGCGATTCATAGTCAAGCATGCTCCTCTCCTTGTTCGCGGAACGCCGCAGCTATGCCCCGACAGGACGGGGCGCAGTGTCCGCTGCCCCGGCCGCCGGCCAGTAGCCCAGTCCGTCCGGCCCGCGCCGGATCATGCGCAGCATCAAATACACCTCGACCGCCGCAAGCGCCGAGTAGAACACGACGAAACCGGCGAGCGAAGCCATCACGTTGCCGGCCGGCACCGTTGATACCCCCAGAAACGTAGGCAGCACGCCATCGATGGCCCAGGGCTGGCGTCCATACTCGGCCACGATCCAGCCGAGCTCGGCTGCGATCCACGGCAGCGGCAGACTCATGACTGCCACGCGAAAAAACCAGCGACTGCGCTCAAAGCGATGTCGCGCCGACAGATAGAACGCAACCGCAAACAGCGCAATGAAGAACAGACCCAGCCCGACCATGGCGCGGAAACTCCAGAAAATCACCGGCACGTTCGGCACGGTCGACCAGGCCGCCTGATCGATCTGGACGTCGCTGGCCTGCGCTGGGTCGTGCACGTAGCGCAGTAACAGCAGACCGAAACCCAGATCGGCGCGATGCGCCTCGAATTGGGCCTTGGCCGCGGCGTCCGCTGGATTGGCGCGCAGCGTTTGCAATGCCGCATGTGCCTGAATGCCGCTTTGGATACGGGTGCGCGCCTGTTTGACCAGATCCTCGATACCCACCACCGGCTCATCGATCGAGCGCGTGGCGATCAGGCCGAGTAGCCACGGCACCTTCAGCTCCGCGTGGGTCGTGCGCGCCTGCACATCGGGCAAGCCGAATATCGTAAACCCCGCGGGGGGCCGCTCGGTCTGCCATTCGGCCTCGATCGCCGCGACCTTCATCTTCTGGTTCTCGCTCGCCATGTATCCGGACTCGTCCCCGAGCACCACGACGGACAGCGAACAAGCCAGTCCGAAGCTCGCCGCCACGGCCATCGAGCGCTTGGCCACGGCGATATTGCGTCCATGCAGCAGGTACCAGGAGCTGATCGCCAGCACGAACACCGACCCGACGACATAGCCGGCCGCGACCGTGTGCACGAATTTTGCCTGGGCCACTGGATTGAACAGCACGCTGCTGAACGAGCCGAGCTCCATGCGCATGGTCTGGAAATTGAATTGCGCACCCACCGGGTTCTGCATCCAGGCGTTGGCAATCAGTATCCACAGTGCCGAGAGACTCGAGCCCAGAGCCACCAGCGCTGTGACGAGCAGATGCCCGAGCTTCGAGAGTCGGTCCCAGCCGAAGAAAAATAGCCCTACGAACGTCGATTCAAGAAAGAACGCCATGAGCCCCTCGATCGCCAACGGCGCGCCGAAGATGTCGCCCACATAATGTGCGTAGTAGGCCCAGTTGGTGCCGAACTGGAATTCCATGGTGATGCCGGTGGCAACTCCCATGGCGAAATTGATGCCGAACAGCACGCCCCAGAATTTCACCATGTCGCGCCAGATCGGCCGATCGGTCATCACATAGACCGTCTCCATGATGCCCAAAAGGACGGACAACCCCAGCGTAAGCGGGACGAAAATGAAATGATAAAGCGCGGTTACCGCAAACTGCAGCCGCGAAAGTTCGACAAGGTCCACGTCAGCCCCTTGCGGTAAGATGCGCCACGATTGCGGCCTTGTCGGGGTCAGGCTGTTCCATCGGCCGAA
>DATNHF010000010.1:0-4535 GCA_035605115.1 Steroidobacteraceae bacterium
GCGCGAGAGCGCACGGTTGGCGGCAGTGACGCCGCCATAGGGGTCATCGCTTGGAGCATCTTCGACCTCATCGAACTGCGCCGACGCGAGCGCGCGTGCCGGGTTGGTGCCGATGAGCTGCACCCGCAAGGTCATTTCCAGACGACTCGGATGCGCACTGAAATTCTGTTGTAGCCGAACGAGCTCGGTATCGAGCCGCAGATCGACCGGCACGGCACTCGGGGCAGGTAGCACGGCGCGGAAGGCGCGCGAATGTTCGATTGCCTGTGCAATCGCCGGCGCGAGCATGCGCGCGGGCGTGTCCGCCCACCGATTTCGCGAGAAATACTCAATCTCGCTGGGTCTTCGCGTGTAGGCCATATGATCCGTATCGAATCCGGCGCGCGCGCGCGGCATCTCGACCTCAATAACCAGATCGGTCTTCGGGCGCGGCGAGTCAGTCGCAGACCGGGCCTCGAGAAGATAAAGTTTTTGCTTCTCCACCTGCTGAGGCTGCACGCCCGCGCAAGCGGCGAGCAACCCTGCACAAGCGAGCGCTTCCAGCGAACGCCTCATTCGCCCGGCCCCGCTTCCGGCGCCGCCCTGCCCCGAAGCAGGATGCCTGGATCACGTTCGAGTTCATCGCTGAAGCGCTTGAGCGATGCCGTGAGCGAGCGCAGGTCCATGACCAGGGCCCGCGCCTCCGGCAGCGTTTCGGCCGAAAACGCCTTGAGCTCCGTGCTCGCGCTGTCCATCGTGCGGGCCGCGCTCGCGCCGGCACGCACGCCCTCGCCCGTCATCCGGTCAAAGGCGTCCGCGCTACGCTGCACTCGCTCGACCAGCTGCGAGAGCTCGCCCGTGAGGCGCACGGTGTTCTGCATCGTACGCGCCGCATCGGTTAGGCCCGAGTCGATCGCCGCAGATCGGCCGGCTAGGGTGCGCGAGACCACCTGCAGGCTGGCGAGCGTTTCCCTCAGGGTGTTCCGGTTACGTTCGTCGAACAGCGCGTTGAAGCGTTCGCTGCTGCGGTTCAGGTTTTCAAGCAGCGCACTGATCTGCGTATCGAGTTGCAATATCAGCGAGGGTCCAGAGCGGATCACCGGATATTCCTCACCTTGATTGGGCACGAGGCGCGGTGAGTCGCGTTTGCCACCCGATAGCTCGACGTGGGCGATGCCAGTGAGCCCTTGGGTCTGCAGCACCGCGACGGTGTCCTGCTTGATGGGGGTGCCTCGATTGACCTCGAGGGTCAGTTGTACTTTCTCGGGGTCACCCGGCGCGAGTGCGATGCCGCGCACGCGACCAATCCGAACGCCTCGGTAGCTAACCGCGGCGTCCGGGTTCAGGCCGGATACGGATTCGGTCATGTAGACAAGATATGTGTCATAGGATGTGCGGAAAGATTTCTCGCTGCTCAGCCACAGCGCTCCGGCGATGAGCGCCGCCCCGAGCACAAGCACGAAGGCTCCAACTACGGCGAAGTTCACCTTCGATTCCATGCCTGCTCTCTCGCGGCGCGGCCGCGGGGCCCGTAGAAGTATTCATGAACCAGCGGATGTTCGGATTTCGCAAGTTCCGGCATCGTGCCGATACCTAGAATGTGCCCATCGCCCAATACAGCGACGCGGTCCGCCGTGCGCCAAAGGAGATCGAGATCGTGCGTCACCATCATAATGGTCAGCCCCAGCGCATCGCGCAGCTGGCGTACCAGTTCGTCGATTCCGCCTGCGCTCAGCGGGTCGAGGCCGGCGGTGGGCTCGTCGAGAAACAGCAACTCGGGGTCGAGCGCAAGTGCGCGCGCCAGCGCCGCACGCTTGCGCATTCCACCGGAAAGCTCGCTCGGGTATTTCTGCCCCGCATCCGGCGGCAATCCGGTAAGCGCGATCTTGACCGCTGCAACCTCTGTGCGCAATTGCGCGCTCAAGCCTGTGTGTTCTTCGAGAACCATGGCGACGTTCTCGGTCACCGTTAGCGCGCTGAACAGCGCACCGCGCTCGAACATCACACCCCACCGGCGCCGCAGCGCCAGCGCCTCCTCGTCGCCAAGCCCCGTCACCTCCTGACCAAAGATCCGAATCGATCCAGATACCGGTGCCTGCAGCACAATCATTTCACGCAGCAGCGTGGTCTTCCCACAGCCGCTCGCGCCCGCCAGTGCGAAAACCTCGCCACGCCGGACGGTGAAGCTCACGCCTGCGTGTACGACGGCGCGCCCGAAGCGCGTATTCAGGTCCCGGACCTCAAGCACGGCTTCAGTCATAGTTTCAGCCAGCTGAATGCGATGGAAAACAACGCGTCGCTCAGAATAACGAGGAAGATCGACTGCACCACGCTGACCGTAGTTTGCCGCCCGACGCTTTCCGCGCTGCCGGTGACCCGGAACCCCTGGTAGCAACCGACCAATGCGATGATCACCGCGAACACCGGCGCCTTGCCAATACCGATCGCGTACGAGGTGAGGCTGACCGCTTCCTGGAGTCGGTTGAGAAATGTGGTAAAGCTGACTTGGAGCTGCGCGCGCGCCATGATCATGCCGCCGAGCACGCCCATGATGTCGGTGTAGACGGTGAGCAGCGGCAGCGCGATAACAAGCGCCGCCACTTTCGGCAGCACCAGCAAATCGAGCGGCCCGACGCCGATCGTACGCAGGGCGTCGACCTCCTCGGTGACTTTCATTGTCCCGATCTGCGCGGCATACGCCGAACCGGAGCGACCGGCAACGATGATGGCGGTAATGAGGGGCGAGAGCTCGCGTACCATGGAAAGCCCCACCAGATCGGCAATGTAAAGATTGGCGCCGAAGCGTTGCAGCTGCTGCGCCCCCTGGTAGGCGATCACAATGCCCAGTAGAAAGGACAAAAGCCCGCAGATGGGCAGCGCCTCGAATCCCGCTGTCTGAAGGTTATAGGCGATGGCGCGCCACCGAATACGGCGCGGGTCCGGAATCGAGCGTGCCAGAGCGACGGTGGCTTCACCAAGAAAGGACAGCAGGCCGTACGCGCCGCGCAGGCCCTCCCACGAATTGAGGCCAAGCCTGACAAGCATGCTTGGCGTGGGCGGGGCGGGGGCACCTAGGGCAACCGTGCGCGATTCGATCAGCCTGAGCAGCGCCTCGAATTCTGGGCGCAGGCCTTCGATCCGCACTCTGCGGCCGCGCTTCTGGAGTGCGAGCGCCGTACGATGCAGCAGCCAGGCACCCGAAGTGTCGAGCGCCGTCACTGCCGAGGCGTCGATAAGCACCTCCTGCTCCAGGGGGTAGGCGAGCGCCTCGATGCGCTCTTCGAGCGGCGCGAGCATGCGCGTGATCCATGCCCCTCCGCAGCAAAGACGCGAAGGAACACCTCCCACCACGATGTCCGGCGTATCCGGCCCAACTGATCCAGAGGCCATTTTTAATTCTATCGTCTACTGCGGCTAGCCGCTTGACAGGTGTCAAGCGGCAAGGAGGACTGGCGCCTAACAAAAGCCGGCGGCGGCTGCTTTTTCCGAGCATTGCAAGGGCGCCTGCGTTCATTTAGCAGCAATGTTGATCTTTGACCAACGCTTGCCCGGAACGCAAACCGGTTACGTTGGCAAAGGTCGCGAACACGCGGCTATATTTGCAATTTACTAAACCAACGAAAATTGCCAACTAACTATAATGCCTGGTGCTTCCCCTGGGCCGTGACGGCGGTCTCTGGCACGCATGTCTGCCTACGGCGCGTTGATGCTGCACAGATATGGCAGCTCTTTGGTGGCGAGGGCGTGACGCACTACTGCGGCGCCCCTAGCGTGCAGATCATGCTGATGAACCACGCCGCCGCGCGGCGGCTGGATCGACCCGTGACCGTTTACGTGGCTGGGGCTCCCCCATCACCCATACTGCTGGGGCAGCTCAAGGCGCGGCACTTTCGTACGATGCATGTGTATGGACTGACCGAGACCTACGCCCCGATAATGAGCTGTGCATGGCACCGTGAGTGGGACGACAGGTCCGCCTAGGAGAAAGCGCGGCTGCTCGCGCGCCAGGGCCAGGTCGCCGCCTGTTGGATGCAAGCTACTCTTTGACTTTCATCTGATCCGCCTAAGGGTTGATTTCCAGCAAAGCACCCAGGTTTTCCGGCATTCAGCTCAGGTGGCTCACTGCGATCTTGCGCGGAGTGACCAGGTCACGGCTATCGCGAAAGCGATGGCTTCGGACCAAGAAAGATGGCGATTTGCGCTATCGGCGAAGCCGAGTCATATTGTCGCAGCGCCATACGCCAAGGGATCTAATGGGACAACGCATCGGCATCATCCACCGGGGAGTGCGCTCGCTTTCCGGCGAACGCCTAAGGGGCATTCGCCGCGGCATCGAAAAGGAGAGTTTGCGTATCCGCAGCGATGGCACGCTCGCTTTGACCCCACACCCTGCTCAGCTGGGGTCGGCGCTGACACATCCACGCATCACCACCGACTTCAGTGAGTCGCAGCTGGAGTTAATTACCGGGGTCCACGGGAATGTGGAATCATGCCTGGAGGAGTTGACGCAAATCCATCAGTTTGTCTATCGCGCAATCGGCGACGAAATGTTATGG
>DATNHF010000011.1:0-22522 GCA_035605115.1 Steroidobacteraceae bacterium
CGTAGGCCATGAACGTCCCGCCGTACGTCTCGGCCATCACCTTCGTCAGCGCCGCCGTCAGCGTCGTCTTGCCATGATCCACATGCCCAATCGTCCCCACGTTTACGTGCGGCTTGGTGCGTTCAAATTTTTCTTTCGACATACTCGTTGACCTCTCAGAAATCTCTCACATGCAACAGCACGGCGCTCAAGCTCCTTGCTATTTCTTGATGATGGTTTCGGCGATGTTGGCCGGCACTTCCATGTACTTGCCGAATTCCATGGTGAATGTGGCGCGGCCCTGGCTCATCGAGCGTACCGTGGTCGCGTAGCCGAACATCTCCGATAGCGGCACCTCCGCCGTGACGGTCTTGCCCGCCGGAGTATCGTCCATGCCCATGATCTGGCCGCGGCGGCGATTGAGATCACCGATCACATCGCCCATGTAGTCTTCCGGCGTCACGACCTCGACCTTCATGATCGGCTCGAGAATGATCGGCTTGGCGCGACGGAAGCCGTCCTTGAAGCCGAAGATGGCCGCCATGCGGAATGAAATTTCGTCGGAGTCGACGTCGTGATACGAGCCGTCGAACAACGTGACCTTCACATCCACCACCGGATAGCCGGCAATGACACCGGTATTGCAGGCCTCGACCACGCCCTTCTCGACCGCCGGAATGAATTCCCGCGGCACCGATCCGCCGGAGATGCCGTTGATGAACTGCACGCCCTTGCCGGTCTCGTTCGGCTCGAGCTTGAGCCACACATGCCCGTACTGGCCGCGACCGCCCGATTGCTTGACGTGCTTGCCCTCGGACTCGACCGTGCCGCGGATGGTCTCGCGGTACGCCACCTGCGGTTTACCGACATTGGCTTCGACCTTGAATTCGCGCTTCATGCGATCGACGATGATCTCGAGGTGCAGCTCGCCCATGCCTGAGATGATCGTCTGGCCGGACTCCTCATCGGTCGCGACGCGAAACGAAGGATCCTCCTTCGCCAGGCGCTGCAACGCCATGCCCATCTTTTCCTGGTCGGCCTTGGTCTTGGGCTCGACCGCGACCGAGATCACGGGCACCGGGATCACCATCTTCTCGAGCGTAATCACCTCATCGAGGTCACAGAGCGTGTCACCTGTGATCACATCCTTGAGGCCGACGGCGGCGGCGATGTCGCCGGCGCGAACCTCCTTGATCTCGTTGCGTTCGTTGGCGTGCATCTGCAGCAGGCGGCCAATGCGCTCCTTGCGGTCCTTGGTCGGCACGTACACCGTGTCGCCAGAATTGAGCGTGCCGGAATAGACGCGAAAGAAGGTCAGATTGCCGACGAACGGATCGTTGAGAATCTTGAAAGCCAGCGCTGCAAACGGCTCGTCGTCATTGGCCTTGCGCGTCGTGGGCTCGCCGTCCGAGTCAATACCCTTGACCTCGGGCATCTCCACCGGCGAAGGCATGAACTCGATGACGGCATCGAGCAGTGCCTGCACGCCCTTGTTCTTGAACGCGGTGCCGCACATGCACAGCACGACCTCGTTCTTGAGAGCGCGCGCTTTGAGCCCGCGTTTGATCTCCACCTCGGTGAGCGTCTCGCCCTCGAGATACTTGGTGGTGAGCTCCTCATCGCCCTCGGCCGCCGCCTCGATCAACTTGGCGCGATAGTCCAGGCACTCCGCCCGCATCGCCTCTGGAACCTCGCGAAACTCGAATTTCATGCCCTGGGTTTCCATGTCCCAGTAGATCGCCTTCATGCGGATCAGATCGACCACGCCCTCGAATTTCTCCTCGGCGCCGATCGGCAATTGGATCGCGATCGGATTGGCACGCAGCCGCGTGCGGATCATATCGACGCAACGTATGAAATTCGCGCCGGCACGATCCATTTTGTTGACGAAGGCGATGCGCGGCACGCGATAGCGGTTCATCTGCCGCCACACCGTCTCGGACTGCGGTTGCACGCCGGCGACCGAATCGAACAGCGCCACGGCGCTGTCGAGCACGCGCAGTGAACGCTCGACCTCGATCGTGAAATCAACGTGCCCGGGGGTGTCGATGATGTTGATGCGGTGCTCGGGAAAGCTTTTATCCATCCCGCTCCAGAAGCAGGTGGTGGCGGCCGAGGTAATCGTGATGCCGCGCTCCTGCTCCTGTTCCATGTAATCCATGATGGCCGCGCCATCGTGCACCTCGCCGATCTTGTGCGATACGCCGGTGTAGAACAGGATGCGCTCGGTGGTCGTCGTCTTGCCGGCGTCGATGTGCGCCGAAATGCCGATGTTCCGATAGCGCTCGATGGGCGTCACACGTGCCACGATCTGCTCCTGCTCCTCTTACACTTACCAGCGATAGTGCGCGAAGGCCTTGTTGGCCTCGGCCATGCGGTGCGTGTCCTCACGCTTGCGCACGGCGGCACCGCGGTTCTCGGCCGCATCGAGCAGCTCGTGCGCCAGACGAAACGCCATCGACTTCTCGCTGCGATCGCGCGCGGCCTCAATGACCCAGCGCATGGCGAGCGTCTGACGGCGGCTGGCGCGCACCTCGACCGGCACCTGGTAGGTCGCGCCGCCGACGCGCCGCGACTTCACCTCCACCACCGGTTTGACGTTGTCGAGCGCCTGCGACAACAGCTCGATGGCTTCGGTACCGCGCCGCCCGGTCTTCTCGCCGATGCGCTCGATCGCGCCATAGAGAATGTGCTCGGCGGCGGACTTCTTGCCGCTGTGCATGACGACGTTCATGAACTTCGCCAGCATCTCGCTGTTGAATTTCGGATCGGGAAGAATGGTGCGGCTCGGCGCCGCGGCACGACGGGACATGGTTTAGATACCTCGGTTATTTCTTCGGCCGCTTGGCCCCGTACTTCGAACGGCCCTGCTTGCGGTTGCCCACGCCGGCACAGTCGAGCGTGCCGCGTACCGTGTGGTAGCGCACCCCCGGCAGATCCTTGACGCGGCCACCACGAATCAGCACCACCGAGTGCTCCTGCAGGTTGTGTCCCTCACCGCCGATGTAACTCGACACCTCGTAGCCGTTCGTGAGCCGCACGCGCGCAACCTTGCGCAGCGCGGAGTTCGGCTTCTTTGGCGTGGTCGTGTATACACGCGTGCAGACACCGCGCTTCTGCGGCGAGGCTCCCAGCGCCGGCACCTTGGTTTTCTCGGCGCGCACCTGCCGCGGTTGACGGATCAGTTGACCTGTAGTGGCCATTCGGGCTCCCGCTCCAAGCGAATAAAGTTGCGGCTCAAGAGAAGCGCCGGGCCGTCCCTTGACGGGACGGCCCGGCGGCTCGGATCGCTGTTTTGGGGTCAGGCAGCCATAGGGGCCGGACCGACAAAGGCCGGCGATTCTAGGTAGCAAACGCAGTCAAGTCAACGTCTTGCTGCGTCGCAGCGTCCGCTCAACTCCTGCCCGAGGCTTTCCCTGGCGGCTTTGCGGTCACAATGAGGGCATCACGGCCGCTCGCATCGATGATCTGCTTTCCGAGCGCGGAACTGATCGAGAAGTACCAGGGATGTTCCGTGCTCTTGAGCACGTAGTAGTCGCCGCTACTGGGTTTCGACAGCGTCCAATCGATGCTGTGGGCCTTGTCGTCCTGCAGCTTGAGCGTCAGCAGCGGATGGTCCTGCTGCCATTCCGGCTTGGGTGTGGTGCCGAGCACCGCCTCGACGTGAACCTGCGCCAGATCCCGTGCCAAAGCCTCGGCGTGGGCAGGGTCGATCTGCTTGTCGGCCGTCAACGTGGGGTCAGTCCAGCCCCCCTGCTGGCCGTCCGCGGCCTTTTGCCGCAGCAATCGCAGCTTACCCTGGGCCGCGCTCGATACGTCCAGCTCGGCCAATTTGTCGACTTCGAGGCGCAGCAGATCCGGCTTGAGCCAGGCACTCGGATCGGTCGGCAATTCATAGGTCGGCAGATCGACCGCGTATACGGCGTGATCCTTCTCGGTCCGGGCATCGGACTTGCGCGCGCCCGGCGAACGGCCGAGATACAACGTATCGATCGGCTTGCCGCCGGCACTGAGCACCAGCTTGCGCTCGAAGTCGGCATCGACAACCTTGAAGCGCCGCAAGGCCGCATCGCTGGTCGCCACTGGCAGACCGCGCTTGAGCGCCGCCAACCGATCCAGCAAGGCATCGACACGGCTGCCGTCGGCCGGTGCATTGAACGCATCGGGCAGCACCCAAGCGCCGTCCCGCTTGAGCAGCGCGACGCGAGCCGAGTCGTTAGCAGCGCCTGTGGCGGCGGGCTTGCCCTCGATGATGAGCTGGTCGGCAGCTTTGACAGCAGCCGCGGGAATCAGCGGGGTGTCGCTGCTCGTGGCGGCCAGCGGATCGCGGCGGGTGAGGAGCACCGCAGCGAGGATCAGCTGCAGCCCGAGCACTGCGGCCAGAGGGATGATTGCGCGTCGCATGCTTCAGCCCTGGTCGAGCAGTTTGAGGTGACGAAGTGCCGCCGCCTTGCGACGCCGTCGATTCAACAGCCAGATCAATGCCAGTCCGCCGAGCGCCGCGGCATAGTTGAGGTACTCCCAGAACGACTGCCTCTGACGACTCAGCGGCGCCAGGGTGCGGGCGAAATGCTCGCGGCCGCGTATGCTCAGCAGCCCCTGATCTTCGAGCGACCATTCGACCATGTTCTGCACGAACTCGGTGGGCTTGGTGTAGTCCGTACCGAGCGACTCACCGATCAGGCGGATTGCCTGGTCACTGAGCATGGCGCTCGAGCCGAGCAGAATCAGACGCGCCGAATCGGGCGAGTGCTGAATCACGCGATCGAAGGTGGGCTTGTCACCGGTGCGAGCAGCGGTGGTCGGGCGCGGGCCCTGGTCGGCGTCCGCGGCCGCCGGCGGCAGCAGCGGCGAGGGCTTATCCTTGAACATCGAGTCGAACTCGCCTTCCACCATCACGGCGAGCAACTGTGGCCCGGTGTGCTTGCCGACGGCGAAACCCGAGTCGGGATAGGTGCTGTAATCGGGCATCAGATCAGTCGAGTCTGAAAGCCAGCTGCGGTTCGAGGAGCGCAGCAGCTCGGTGACTTTGCGAGACTGGTTGCGTTGCGAATCGATCAGCAGCGGCGCGGCCCACGGCAGGTCGAGCTGGCCGAGGCTGCTCGTGATGGGACTGGCGGCATTCAGACCGCGCCCGCGCACGTCGACGATGTAGGGATACTTGGCCAATTCGATCTCATCGACCGCAAAGCCGCCGACATCGCGTTGCACCGGGATCGGCAGCGCGCCGCTCTGCTCATCGAGCACCAGACCCTTGCTGTAGAAGAGCCCGTATGCGGCCAGCCAGTCCTCGAGGCCGGACTTGAGAGGCCGCGCGATGATGCTCTGCTCGACAACCACGTCAGTCGGTGCTGCCGCCACCAGCACGGTTCCACCCTGCATGAGGAACTGATCGACCGCGAACAGCTGCTTGGCGCTCAACGCCACCGGATCGAGCAGCATGAGCAGATCGGCGTCGGCAGGCACCTGACCGCTTTCAAGGTCGGTATCGAGCCAACGGGCCGAATCGGCTAATGCCTTGCGCAGCGTCGAGAAACTGCGGCCGCTCGCGCCAGGGTGCGCCCCGCTCGGATCGGCGGGTGGCGGATTGACCACCGCCACGGTCTTGAGGAAGCCGGGGGCCAGGCGCTTGACGGCCGCCTCCAGCGCCGATTTGAAAGAGGTCTGATCGAGCTCGGCCGGCAACGGCACCTGCTCGCTGCCGTGCTCGTCGGAGAGCGTCATATAGAACCAGAACGGCTTGGTATCCGTAAGGCTCATGACGATCGGGCGGAAACCAAATTCCTTGGGCAAGCGCGCCGCCAATGCCCGATCGCTGTCCGGATCGTGCATGACGATCTTGAACTTGCCGCCCGACTCGTCTTCGATCCCGGCCAATGCCGCATCGAGGTCGGTGCGAGCCTGCTGCAGCGGCGCGGGCAAATTCTGCGTC
Source organism: Steroidobacteraceae bacterium (assembly GCA_035605115.1). Classification (GTDB taxonomy): domain Bacteria; phylum Pseudomonadota; class Gammaproteobacteria; order Steroidobacterales; family Steroidobacteraceae; genus FEN-1191. The sequence goes on from DATNHF010000011.1 coordinate 5,912, forward strand.
GCCGACATGTAGCCCGTGAAGGTGACGGGTTGCCGCAGAGTGTCGAATACGCCGCCGCTGCCCTGGTAGCTCAGCAACACCTTGCGGATGGCGCTGGTGATCCCATATTCCGGATTCTTGAGCTCGACGCTGATATCGGTCTCGGAACGCTCCTTGACGTCGATGAGATCGCGGAAATTGAGCACCTGGTACTGATCCCCATAGGCGAGCAGCACGTCGAAGTATGAATTGACGACCGACGCCTGATACTTGCCCGAGACCTGGAAAGGAACCGGCCGGATGTCGTAGCGGCTGTTGGCTTCCGCTTCGACCTTGGGGTCCTCGTGCGGATCGACGAACTCGACGTGCACGCGACTGCCGCCGGCCACCGCGTACTCACGCAGCAAGTCGCGCAACTGCGGTACCAGAGGCGCCAGCAACGGATGCGTCGCAGCGCTGAAATAGCCGCGGATCAGCAGCGGCTCCTGCAGCTGCCGCAGATAGCTGCGCGTAGCATCCGACAGCGTATAGAGCTTGCCGGAGGTCAGATCCAGGCGCACCCAACCGATCTGATCGAGCCAGAGATTGGCTGCCAGCACGTTGAGCACCAGCAAGCCCACGACTCCATACCAGCGCCGATGCTTCCGGCTGGACGGATTGCCGGCCCAGCGCAGCGCCTCGAGCGATAGACGATTCAGCAGCAAAAAAGCCGCAGTGATCGACAGATAATAGTAGAGATCACGCAGGTCCAGCACTCCGCGAGTGATCGAGGCAAAACGCGAGCCTACACTTAAGGCGTGCAGCCACTCGCCGGCGCGATAGCCGATCAGCGAAGTCAAGGCATCCGATCCGATCAAATACAGCGCACCGGTCACGATCACCGTCAGAATGAGGCTCACGATCTGATTGTCCGTGCGGCACGAAACCCATAGTCCGATTGCCACGTACGCCGCTGCTAGAGCGATCGCGGCGGCGTAGCCGCCGATGACGGGACCCCAATCGAGGGGGCCCAGCACAGCAACCGAGATGGGCAAGGCCAACGTCAAAGCCAGCGCGATCAGCACCAGTCCCAGGCAGCCCAGAAATTTTCCGAGCACCAGCTCAGTCAGCGTGGTCGGAGAGGTGAGCAACAGCTCCAGCGTGCCGGCGCGTCGCTCCTCAGCCCAGGCGCGCATGGTCAGGGCCGCCACCAGGAAGATCAGCAGGATCGGCATCCATTGGAACAGCGGACGCACATCAGCCAGATCGCGCTCGAAAAAAGTCGCCACCCAGAAAAATATGAAGAGCGTCGCACCCAGAAAAACGGCCAGAAACAACAACGCGGCCGGCGAGGCAAAAAAGCCCGTCAGCTCCTTGGCGGCGATCTTCAGAGCCTTACGCAGCATCGCGCCTCTGCGCTGCCGGCACCACGGCATTGACCTCGGCGAACAGGGTCTCCAACGTACGCCGCTCGCGACTTAGGCCGTATAGCGACAGTCCGGCGCGATAGACTGCAGCGCTCACGGCGGGCGCCACGCTTTCGTCGGCCCGCAGCGCATAGCGGTAGCGTCCGTGCGTTGATTCGACCAACTCCACCTCGGCGACACCGTCGATCGAGTGCAGCACCTGCCGAACGCTGGCGTCGTCGCGGTCCAGCGTGACCAGCAGACGCATCTCGCGCTGCAGCTCATCCAGTCGCGCATCGACCACCTTGCGGCCAGCGCGCAGAATCAACACCCGCTCGCAAACCGCCTGGACCTCCTGCAGGATGTGCGTCGAGACGATCACGGTCGCCGATTGCGAGAGCTCACGGATCAATGCCCGCATGTGCAAAATCTGCGTGGGATCGAGGCCATTGGTCGGCTCATCGAGAATGACGATGTCAGGGTTATGCAGGATGGCCTGCGCGACTCCGACTCGCTGACGATAGCCCCGCGAGAGCGTCTGGATCGACTGCGTCGCCTTGTCGCGCAGATCGGTGCGGCGGATGGCGGCGGCCACGGCCTGCGGGCGCCGTGATGCCGGCAGGTCGTGCAGCACCGCCTGGTACTCGAGGAATTCAACCACCGTCATCTCCGGCCACACCGGACAATTCTCCGGCAGGTAGCCGACGCGGCGCTGAATCGCCGTGGTATCGCGTCCAATCTCGAGCTCATCGACACGGATGGAGCCGCTGGTCGCCTCGAGAAAGCCGGTCAGCATTTTCATGATGGTGGTCTTGCCGGCGCCGTTGGGCCCGAGCAATCCCACCACCTCGCCGCGCCCTATCGTGAAACTCACGTCTTCGACCGCCACGCAATCGCCATAGCGTCGTGTCAGATGAGCAATCGTGATCATCAGCAAGCCCTGCTACTTTTTGGGGGACAAAACGCCAAAGGCTGGACGGCGGTTGTCAACCTACCCGCAGCCTTCACAGCGTTGCCGGCTTCGACCGCGCCGAGCGCCATTGGTTGCATGGCCGCGGCGTCCGACTCATCTTTGTCCGATATTCTGATTGCATCCGCCGTATTTCGCCATGGGCTTCGCACTGTTGATCAGGAACTGGCGGGCTTTGCGGCGAGCGCCTCGAGTTGTTCGCTGGATTGCAGCCACGCCGCCTCCGCCGTAGCGATCGAACTTGCGAGCCGCGACCGCTGTCTGAGCAGCTCCTGCATGCGGGCCGCATCCGTCGCAGGGCTGGAGCGAAGCAACTCCTGCTCGAGCCGTGCGCGCTCGCCAGTCAGGCGCTCGAGTTGCCGCTCGTGTTCAGCGATCGCGCTGCGCAGCGGGCTCAGGGCGGCACGCTGCTGCGCCTCGGTGCGTTTGCGCCGCTTGCGCGCCTCGGCAGACTCCGCAATCGTTGTCGCAGCGCCGTGCGTCGTTCCCGGCGCGCGCGCGCGCGGCATCGCTGGCTCGCGCTGCGCTGAGGCTTGCGCAAGCCAGCGCGCGTAGTCGTCGAGGTCACCATCGAAGCTGTGCACGCCAGCGCCGTCGACCAGTCGGAACTCGTCCGCGACGGTGTTCAGCAGGTGCCGGTCGTGCGAGACCAGCACCACCGCGCCCTCGTATTCCTGCAAGGCCACCGCCAGCGCCTGGCGCATTTCAAGATCCAGATGATTGGTCGGCTCATCGAGCAGCAGCAGGTTGGGACGCTGGTAAGCCACTAGCGCGAGTACCAGCCGCGCCTTCTCGCCGCCGGAGAACGGCGCCACCGGCTCGAACACCCGGTCGCCGCGAAAGCCGAAGCCGGCCAGAAAATCGCGCAGTTCCTGCTCGGCCGCCCGAGCAACGCCGCCGCGCAGTGACTCATCCAGACGCTGCAACTGCTGTATGGGCGACTGCCGCAGCGCGAGCTGCTCGAGCTGATGCTGCGCGAAATAGCCCACTCTGAGCTCGCGCGCCTCGGTGCGTACTCCGCACAGCGCCGGGATCTCCCCGGCGAGCAGCTTCATGACCGTGGATTTACCGGCGCCGTTGCGCCCGAGCAAAGCGATGCGGTCGCCGGGCGCGAGCGTAAGCGTCAGCCCTGCGATGACGCGCCGGCCATCGTACCCAGCCGCCTGATCCTCGAGCGCGAGCAGCGGGCGCGGCAGCTTCGCGGGCACTGCGAAGGAAAATTCGAACGGTGAGTCCACATGCGCGGGCGCGATGCGCTGCATGCGCTCGAGCGCTTTGAGCCGGCTTTGCGCCTGCCGCGCCTTGCTGGCCTTGGCACGGAAGCGCTCGACGAAAGACTCCATGTGGCGAATCTCGCGTTGCTGGCGCGTGAACAGCACCGCCTGTTCGGCCAATTCGCTGGTGCGCTGCGTCTCGAACGCGGAATAGTTGCCTCGATAGGCGCGCGCACGGCCGTGCTCGATATTCACGATACGGTCGGTGACGCGGTCGAGGAACTCACGATCATGCGCGATCAGCAGCAACGTACCGGGATAGTCGCGCAGCCAGCCTTCGAGCCAGAGGATCGCATCGAGGTCGAGGTGGTTGGTGGGTTCATCGAGCAGCAACAGGTCGGAGCGGCACATGAGTGCCTGCGCGACATTGAGCCGCACCCGCCAGCCGCCGGAAAACGCCCGCACCGGCCGCTGCTCATCCGCGCCCGCAAATCCCAGCCCGTGCATGAGTTGCGCGGCGCGCGAGCGCGCATCGTAGCCGCCGATGGCGGCGTAACGGGCGTGCAATTCGCCGAGCCGCAGTCCGTCGTCGGCCTGCTCCGCGGCCCGCAGTGCCTGCTCGACTTGGCGCAACTGCGCATCGCCGTCGAGCACGAACTCGATCGCCGCCGCGTCGCTTGCCGTGAGCTCCTGCGATACCTGTGCAACGCTGAGCTGCGAGGGCATGTCGAAGCTGCCTGCCTCAGGCTGAATCTCCCGGCGCACCAGCGCCAGCAGACTCGACTTGCCGCTGCCGTTTTCCCCGGTAATGCCGACTTTCTCGCCGCGAAACAGGCTGAAGGTCGCGCCTGCGAACAGCAGCCGCTTGCCGCGGCGGATGCTGAGGTCGGTGAAGTTGAGCATATCGAGGCGTCAGCAACTGAAAGAAGTACCCCGGCGCGGCGCGCGAACTGGGCTGTTCGCGCGCCGCCGGGCTTGCTGTCAAGCGCGCAGTACGGGCAGCTCTAGCCCGCCGCGCTCTCTTCCTCGCTGACCGGGGTCTCCTCCAATTCGCCGACCGCGCCGCCGACGTCCATGAAGCTGCGCCGGCCGGTATCGTCGAGCTTGCGCCGGCGATGCGCATGAGCGGCAAAGCCAGTGCCCGCCGGAATCAGGCGACCCACGATGACGTTCTCCTTCAAGCCGCGCAGGTCGTCCTTCAGGCCTCGCACCGCGGCTTCGGTCAGCACGCGCGTGGTCTCTTGGAACGAGGCGGCCGAGATAAACGACTCGGTGGCGAGCGAGGCCTTGGTGATGCCGAGCAGCACCGGCTGCAACCGTGCGGCCTGCTTGCCGTCGGTCTTCACCTTGTCGTTGATATCGAGCGCGCGTGAGCGGTCGATCTGCTCGCCGCGCAGCAACGTCGTCTCCCCGATCGCGACCACCTCGGTCTTGCGCAGCATCTGCCGGATGATGACTTCGATGTGCTTGTCGTTGATCTTCACGCCCTGCAGGCGGTAGACGTCCTGGATCTCGCGCACCAGGTAGTTTGCCAGTGCCTCGACACCCTGCAGGCGCAGAATGTCGTGCGGATTGGGTTCGCCGTCGGCAATGACCTCGCCGCGTTCGACCGTTTCGCCCTCGAATACGTTGAGCTGGCGCCACTTCGGAATCAGTTCCTCGTATTTCTCGCCGTCGTCGCTCGTGATCACCAGGCGCCGCTTGCCCTTGGTCTCCTTGCCGAAGCTGACCGTACCGGTCTTCTCGGCGAGGATCGCCGGATCCTTCGGCTTACGCGCCTCGAACAGATCCGCCACGCGCGGCAGACCGCCGGTGATGTCGCGGGTCTTCGAGGACTCCTGCGGGATGCGCGCGATGATGTCGCCGATCGACACCTTGGCGCCGTCCTCGAGATTGATCAGTGCGCCCGCCGGCAGCGTATACACTGCCGGAATCGCGGTGTTGGCGAACGTGACTTCCTTGCCCTTGGTATTGAGCAGCTTGATCGTCGGCTTGAGATCCTTGCCGCCGCGCTGCTTGGAATCCATGACCACGGTCGAGGACAGCCCGGTGACCTCATCGACCTGAGAGGCCACGGTCATGCCATCGACGAAGTCCTGGAACTTGATGAAGCCCGCCACCTCGGTCACGACCGGATGCGTATGCGGATCCCAGGTGGCGACGACCTGGCCGCCCTGAACGGTCGCGCCTTCCTTGGCCGTGATGGTCGCACCATAGGGGATCTTGTAACGCTCGCGCTCGCGGCCAAACTCATCGACCACGCCGATCTCGCCCGAACGCGAGACCGCCACCAGATGCCCCTTCTCGTGCTCCACGGTCTTGATGTGATGAAAGCGCAGCGTGCCCTTGTTGCGGATCTCGACGCTGCTGGCGGCCGCAGCCCGCGACGCCGCGCCACCGATATGGAAGGTACGCATCGTCAGCTGCGTCCCAGGCTCACCGATCGACTGCGCCGCGATCACGCCGACCGCCTCGCCGATGTTGATGAGCCGGCCGCGTGCCAGGTCGCGTCCGTAGCACTTGCCGCAGACACCATAGCGCGTCTGGCAGGTGATCGGCGAGCGCACGTCGATCTGATCGACGCCTTCCTGTTCGAGCAGTCGCACCAGATGCTCATCCAGCAGCGTGCCCGCGGCGACCAGAACGTCGTCCTTGCCGGGCCGCCGCGCGTCGGTCGCAGTCACGCGGCCGAGCACACGCTCGCCAAGACCCTCGACCACATCGCCACCTTCGACCAATGGGGCCATGACGAGCCCGTTGACGGTGCCGCAGTCCTCCTCGGTCACGACCAGATCCTGCGCCACATCGACCAGTCGACGTGTGAGATAACCCGAGTTCGCGGTCTTCAGCGCTGTATCCGCCAACCCCTTGCGGGCGCCGTGTGTCGAGATGAAGTACTGCAGGACGTTGAGGCCCTCGCGGAAATTGGCCGTGATCGGCGTTTCGATGATCGAGCCGTCGGGCTTGGCCATGAGGCCGCGCATGCCCGCGAGCTGACGGATCTGCGCGGCCGAGCCGCGCGCGCCGGAGTCGGCCATCATAAAGATGGAGTTGAACGACTTCTGCCGCTGCTTGGTGCCGCGGCTATCGGTCGCCTCCTCGGTACCCAGTTTTTCCATCATCGCCTTGGCGACCTGATCATTGGCACGCGACCAAATGTCGACGACCTTGTTGTAGCGCTCGCCGTTGGTCACCAGACCTGAGGCATACTGGTCCTGGATTTCCTTGACCTCGCGGTCCGCAGCCGCCACGAGCTTGGTCTTTTGCTCCGGAATGACGATGTCGTCGATGCCGAAAGACACTGCGGCCCGGGTCGCGTAGTGAAAGCCCATGTACATGAGCTGATCGGCGAAAATAACGGTCTCCTTGAGGCCGAGCACGCGATAGCAGGCATTGATGCAGGCCGAGATGGCTTTCTTCGTCATGTCCTGATTGATGATGTCGAAAGACAGGCCGCGCGGCAGGATCTCCGAGAGCAGTGCCCGGCCGACCGTGGTCGCAATCAGCCGGCGGCGGGCCTTCAGCTCGCCGTCCTGCTGCACGTATTCGCGCAGCCGCACCTTGACCTTGGCCTGCAGATCCACTGTGCGGCTCTCATAGGCGCGGTGCGCCTCCTGCACGTCGGTGAAGAACATGCCCTCGCCCGTCGCCCCGACGCGCTCGCGTGTCAGGTAGTACAGGCCCAACACCACGTCCTGCGAGGGAACGATGATCGGATCGCCGTTCGCGGGCGACAAGATGTTGTTCGAGGACATCATCAGAGCGCGCGCCTCGAGCTGCGCCTCGAGCGACAATGGCACGTGCACTGCCATCTGGTCGCCGTCGAAGTCGGCATTGAAAGCCGTGCAGACCAGCGGATGCAGCTGAATCGCCTTGCCCTCGATGAGCACCGGCTCGAAGGCCTGAATGCCGAGACGATGCAGGGTCGGGGCACGATTGAGCAGCACCGGGTGTTCCCGGATGACCTCCTCGAGTATGTCCCAGACCTCGGGTCCCTCGCGCTCGACCAGGCGCTTGGCGGCCTTGATGGTCGAAGCTTCGCCGCGCAATTGCAGCTTGTGGAAAATGAAGGGCTTGAACAGCTCGAGCGCCATTTTCTTCGGCAGGCCGCATTGATGCAGCCGCAGCGTCGGGCCGACCACGATGACCGAACGGCCGGAGTAGTCGACGCGCTTGCCGAGCAGGTTCTGGCGGAACCGGCCCTGCTTGCCCTTGATCATATCGGCCAGCGATTTGAGCGGACGCCGGTTGGTGCCCGTGATCGCGCGGCCGCGCCGGCCATTGTCGAGCAACGCATCGACCGCTTCCTGCAGCATGCGCTTCTCATTGCGCACGATGATGTCGGGCGCCGACAGTTCGAGCAGGCGGCGCAGCCGGTTGTTGCGGTTGATGACTCGACGATACAGATCGTTCAGATCCGAGGTCGCGAAGCGACCGCCATCGAGCGGCACCAGCGGCCTCAAGTCAGGCGGCAATACCGGCAGCACGGTCATGACCATCCACTCAGGCTTGTTGCCCGACTCGATGAACGACTCGCACAGCTTCAGCCGCTTGGACAGACGCTTGAGCTTGGTTTCGGACGCGGTCGCGCCCATGTCCTCGCGCACCTTGATGACCTCGTTCTTGAGATCCATCGTGCGCAGCAGCTCGAACACGGCCTCGGCCCCCATGCGTGCGTCGAACTCATCGCCGTGCTCCTCGATTGCCTCGAGGTACATCTCGTCGGTCAGCAGCTGACCGCGCTGCATCGGTGTCATGCCCGGGTCGATCACGACGAAGGCCTCGAAGTACAACACGCGCTCGATCTCGCGCAGCGTCATGTCCAGCATGAGTCCGATGCGCGATGGCAGCGACTTGAGGAACCAGATGTGCGCCACCGGACTCGCGAGCTCGATATGGCCCATGCGCTCGCGCCGCACCTTCGACTGCGTGACCTCGACGCCGCACTTTTCGCACACCACGCCGCGATGTTTCAGGCGCTTGTACTTGCCACACAGGCACTCGTAGTCCTTGACCGGTCCGAAAATCTTGGCGCAGAACAGTCCATCCCGCTCCGGCTTGAACGTGCGGTAGTTGATCGTCTCGGGCTTGCGCACCTCACCATATGACCAGGCGCGCACCATCTCGGGCGACGCCAGGCCTATTTTGATCGAGTCGAAATGCTCGACCGGCGCCTGCTGCTTGAAAAGCTTGAGTAGATCTTTCATTGGGTTACCTCGGGGCTGTCGCCTTCAATCCTGCTCGAGTTCGACATTGATACCGAGCGAGCGGATTTCCTTGACCAGTACGTTGAACGACTCGGGCATCCCGGCCTTCATCTCGTGGTTGCCGTCGACGATGCTCTTGTACATCGCTGTGCGCCCGATCGTATCGTCCGATTTGACCGTGAGCATTTCCTGCAGCGTGTACGCGGCGCCATAGGCTTCCAACGCCCAGACTTCCATCTCCCCAAAGCGCTGGCCGCCGAACTGCGCCTTGCCGCCGAGCGGCTGCTGCGTGACCAGGCTGTAGGGCCCGGTCGAGCGCGCATGCATCTTGTCGTCAACCAGGTGATTGAGCTTGAGCATGTACATGTAGCCGACGGTCACCTGACGATCGAAGCGCTCACCGGTGCGTCCGTCGTAGAGCCAGGTCTGACCGGACAACGGCACCTCGGCCAGCGCCAGCAGTCCCTTGATATCGCTCTCGCCTGCACCATCAAACACCGGTGTGGCCATCGGTACGCCTTCCTTGAGATTGCGCGCCAGCTCGAACACCTCCTTGTCATTGAGCTCGCCGAAGCGCTCCTTCTGGCCGCCGGTCGCGTTGTAGATCTTCTCGAAGAACGCGCGCAGTTCGGAGGCCTGCGCCTGCGCCTCGATCATGCGGCCGATCTTGAACCCCAGTCCCTTCGCTGCCCAGCCCAGATGCGTCTCGAGCACCTGTCCGACGTTCATGCGCGAGGGCACGCCGAGCGGATTGAGCACGATGTCCACCGGAGTGCCATCCTCGAGATAGGGCATGTCCTCCACCGGCACAATGGTCGAGATCACGCCCTTGTTGCCGTGACGACCGGCCATCTTGTCGCCCGGCTGCACGCGGCGCTTGACCGCCAGATAGACCTTGACCATCTTGAGCACGCCCGGCGCCAGGTCATCGCCCGCCGTGATTTTGGCGCGCTTCTCCTCCAGGCGCTTGTCGAAGGCTTTCTGCTGCGACTGAATGCGCTCGGCCGCGGCTTCGAGTTGGCCATTGGCCTCCTCATCGTCAACGCGGATCTGGAACCACTCCTCACGCGGCAGAGAATCGAGATACTCGGCCGTGATCTTGGTACCGCCCTTGGGCCTCTTCGGACCGCCGGTCGCCGTGTGATTGAGCAGCATGCCGCGCACGCGCTGGAACAGGTCCTCCTCGAGGATGCGGCGTTGATCCTGCAGATCCTTGCGCACCCGTTCTATCTCCGCCTTCTCGATCGCCTGCGCGCGCGAGTCCTTCTCGATGCCGTCGCGCGTGAAGACGCGCACGTCGATGACGGTGCCGTCCATGCCGGGCGGCACGCGCAACGACGTGTCCTTCACGTCCGAGGCCTTTTCGCCGAAGATCGCGCGCAACAGCTTCTCTTCCGGCGTCAGCTGCGTCTCGCCCTTGGGCGTGACCTTGCCGACCAGGATGTCTCCGGCACGCACCTCGGCGCCGATGAAGGCAATGCCCGCTTCATCGAGCTTAGCCAGCGCCGCGTCACCGACATTGGGAATGTCGGCCGAAATCTCCTCTGGACCAAGCTTGGTATCGCGCGCAACGCAGGTCAGCTCCTCGATGTGGATGGTCGTGAAGCGATCCTCCTGCACCACGCGCTCGGAGATCAGGATCGAATCCTCGAAGTTGTAGCCGTTCCAGGGCATGAACGCGACCAGCATGTTCTGGCCCAGCGCCAGTTCGCCCAGATCGGTCGACGGTCCGTCGGCCAGCACGTCACTACGCGCGATCGTGTCCCCAGCATTGACCAGCGGCCGCTGATTGATGCACGTGTTCTGGTTCGAACGCGTGTACTTGGTCAGATTGTAGATGTCGACGCCCGGCTCGCCCGCGAGGGTTTCATCGTCATGGACGCGCACCACGATGCGCGAGGCATCGACCGAGTCGATGACCCCGCCGCGGCGCGCGACCACGGCAACTCCCGAGTCGATAGCCACCGGCCGCTCCATGCCCGTGCCGACCAGCGGGGTCTGCGAACGTAGGGTCGGCACCGCCTGGCGCTGCATGTTCGAACCCATGAGAGCGCGATTGGCATCGTCGTGCTCCAGGAACGGAATCAACGAGGCGGCCACAGACACGATCTGCTTCGGCGAGACGTCCATGTAGTTGATGCGCTCGCGCGGCATCAGCGTGAACTCGCTCTGGAAGCGACACGACACCAGCTCGTCGCCGAGCTCGCCATTGGCACCGGTGCGGGCATTGGCCTGCGCGATCGCGAATTCGCCCTCTTCGATCGCCGACAGGAAGTCGATGCGATCGGTGACTCGGCCGTTCTCCACGCGCCGGTACGGCGTCTCGAGGAAGCCGTACTGATTGGTGCGCGCATACACCGACAGCGAATTGATCAGACCGATGTTCGGTCCTTCGGGCGTCTCGATCGGGCACACGCGCCCGTAGTGAGTCGGATGCACGTCGCGCACCTCGAATCCGGCGCGCTCGCGCGTCAGGCCGCCTGGTCCCAAAGCCGAAACGCGCCGCTTGTGCGTCACTTCGGACAGCGGGTTGTTCTGGTCCATGAACTGCGACAGCTGCGAGGAGCCGAAGAATTCCTTGACCGCCGCGGCCACAGGCTTGGCGTTGATCATCTCCTGCGGCATCAGCGGCTCGGATTCGGCGATCGTGAGGCGTTCCTTGACCGCGCGCTCGACGCGTACCAGCCCGACGCGGAAGGCATTCTCCGCCATCTCGCCGACGCTGCGCACGCGGCGATTGCCCAGGTGATCGATGTCGTCGACGGTACCGTTGCCGTTGCGGATGTCGATCAGCACCTTGAGCACATCGAGGATGTCTTCCTTCGACAGGATCAAGGAACCGGTGATCTCCTTGCGGCCGACGCGGCGGTTGAACTTCATGCGGCCGACGGCCGAAAGGTCGTAGCGCTCGTTGTTGAAAAACAGATTATTGAACAGGTTCTCCGCCGCATCCTTGGTCGGCGGCTCGCCCGGACGCATCATGCGATAGATTTCGACCAGCGCTTCCATGCGCGTCTTGGTCGGATCGATGCGCAGCGTATCGGAGATGTACGGACCGCGGTCAAGATCATTGGTGTAGAGCGTATTGACCTCGGTGACGTCGGCCTCAACCAGCTTCTGCACGCTGGCCGCGGTCAGCACCTCGTTGGCCTTGGCGATGATCTCGCCGGTGTCCTTATTGACCACGTCATGCGCCAGGATCTTGCTGTGCAGGTACTCGCGCGGCACAGGCAGCAACTTGACGCCCGACTCCTCGAGCTGGCGCACGTGGCGTGCCGTAATGCGGCGGCCTTCTTCGACGATGACCTGATCGCCGATGCGGATATCGAAGATCGCGGTCTCGCCGCGCAGGCGCTGCGGTACCAGCCGCATCGCGGTCGAGTCCTTCTTGAGCTCGAAGGTGTTCTTCTCGAAGAAAACGCCGAGAATTTCCGACTCGTTCATGCCGAGTGCGCGCAGGATGATCGATACGGGGAGCTTGCGGCGGCGGTCGATGCGCGCGAACACGCAGTCCTTGGGATCGAATTCGAAATCGAGCCAGGAGCCGCGGTAGGGAATGATGCGTGCCGAGAACAGCAGCTTGCCGGAGGAGTGGGTCTTGCCACGGTCGTGGTCGAAGAACACGCCCGGCGAGCGGTGCAGCTGGCTGACGATGACGCGCTCGGTGCCGTTGACGATGAACGTGCCGTTGTCGGTCATGAGCGGCAGTTCGCCCAGATAGACCTCCTGCTCGCGCACGTCCTTGATCGGCTTCTTGGCGCCGGCGGCTTCCTTGTCGTACACGATCAGCCGAACTTTCACCCGCAACGGCGCGGCATAAGTGAGCCCGCGCAGTTGGCATTCCTTGACGTCGAACACCGGCTCGCCGAGCCGATAGTTGACGTATTCGAGCACCGCGTTGCCCGAGTAGCTCGAGATCGGAAACACACTCTTGAATGCCGCATGCAGGCCGGTATTCAGCCGCGAATCTTCAGCCGTGTCCGCCTGCAGGAAGCTGCGGTAGGAGTCGAGCTGGATGGCGAGCAGATAAGGCACCTCAAGAATGCTCGGCTGTTTGCCGAAATTCTTGCGCAGGCGCTTTTTCTCGGTGAAAGAATAGGGCATCGTGTCATCCTCGCAGAACAGGAACGCGCGCGCGGGGAGTTCGAGCCGGCGTCAACCGGCTGCGCCCCCGCGCGCGATACGCGGTGCGGGACCGCCTGGACCCGAGGTCCAGAGTCCCGAAACGAACCATGGAGGTTATTTGACCTCCACCTTCGCGCCAGTCTCTTCGAGCTTCTTCTTGATGGTGTCGACGTCGGCCTTGCTGATGCCTTCCTTGACCGTCGAGGGTACGCCCTCGACCAGGTCCTTGGCCTCTTTGAGACCCAGGCCCGTAATCTCGCGAATCACCTTGATGACGGTGACCTTCTTGTCGGCCGGATATTCCTTGAGCGTGACGGTGAATTCCGTCTGCTCCTCGGCAGGCGCCGCGGCCGCCCCGGCCGCAGCCGGTCCCGCCGCCACCGCGACTGGCGCGGCCGCGGTTACGCCGAATTTCTTTTCCATGTCGGCGATCAGTTCGACCACCTCCATGACGCTCATTTTGGAAATGGCGTCGAGAACCTCATCTTTGGATACAGCCATGATCGTCTACTCCTGAAATAAGTTGACTGAAATCAGCATCAGGCCGCAGCGGCCTGCTTCTGATCGCGCACCGCTGCCAGCGTGCGCACGAGTTTGGATGGTGTTGCCGCGAGCGTCGCCGCGAGTTTCTGGACCGGCGCCTTCATGACGCCCAAGAGCTGCGCCAACGCCTGCTCGCGGGTCGGCAGATTTGCCACCTTTTCCAGAGCCGATGGCGCGAGCAATTGCCCGCCGAGCGCCACCGCCCTCGTGACCAGCTTCTCGTTGTCCTTCGCGAAGGCCTTGACCACGCGCGCTGCCGCGCCCGGATCGCTCCTCGAGAAGGCCAGCACCAACGGCCCCTTGAGCACCGAGCTCATGCATTCGAAGCAGGTGCCGGCCATGGCCTTGCGCGCCAGCGTGTTTTTGACCACGCGCACGTACACGCCGGCCGAACGCGCCTTCGAGCGCAGCTCGGTCATCTGCGACACCGTCAGACCGCGGTACTCGGCGGCGACCACGGCCAAGGCCGTCGCCGCCACTTCGCTGACCTCGGCCACCAGCGCCTTCTTGCCTTCCAGGTTAAGAGCCATAAAACCTCCTGGCCTTGAAGATCACCCTTACAGAGAGCAACCCGCGAGGATTGCGCTCAACTACGGCAAGCGCCTTGCGGCGCCGCCCACCCTTGACGGTGATCCTCCTTACCAGGGACGACCCTGGCTTTGGGTTTCACCATCATCTGCGCAGGCTTCAGTTTTAAGAACTCCCCATGAGGAATTCGCCTGCGGTCTTCGATGATGGTCGGCGCCCTGCGCCGACCCGCACCAAATCAATTTACCGTCTCAAATACCGCATCGCTCCGTGGCGAGTACGGGCCGTCACAGGCCCAGCGTCGAGTGGTCCACGGCAATGCCGGGCCCCATGGTCGACGACAGCGTAATCCGCTTGAGGTAGATGCCTTTCGAAGCGGCCGGCTTGGCCTTCTGCAGATCCCCGATCAGGGCCAGCAGATTCTCCTTCAGAGCACCCACCTCGAATCCGGCGCGGCCGATCGCGCAGTGCACGACACCGGCCTTGTCGACGCGATAGCGCGCCTGGCCTGCCTTGGCGTTCTTCACCGCGCTGACCACATCGGGCGTCACCGTGCCGACCTTCGGGTTCGGCATCAGGCCGCGCGGACCCAGGATCTGGCCCAGCTGTCCGACCACTCGCATGGCATCGGGGCTTGCAACCACGACGTCGAAATTGATCTCTCCAGCCTTGACCTTCTCGGCCAGATCCTCCAGGCCTACCAGATCGGCACCGGCGGCACGCGCCGCATCCTGATTCTTGCCGCCCGTGAATACGGCGACCCGCACCGACTTGCCAAGGCCGTGCGGCATGACGGTCGAACCGCGCACCTGCTGGTCCGATTTGCTGGCATCGATGCCGAGGTTCACCGCGGCGTCGATCGATTCGGCAAACTTCGCGGTGGCAAATTCCTTGACCAGGCTCAGCGCCTCATCGAGGGGATACTGCTTGCCGGGCGTCAGTTTGGCCTTCCAGGCTTTGACTCGTTTGGCGACGGCGGGCATGTCAGAGGCCCTCCACGTCGACGCCCATGCTGCGAGCGCTGCCGGCAATCGTGCGCACGGCGGCATCGAGCCCGGCGGCCGTCAGATCCGGCTGCTTGGTTCTAGCGATCTCCTCCAACTGCGCACGCGAGATTTTGCCAACTTTGGCTGTATTGGGCGTGCCGCTGCCTTTTTCAATGCCGATGGCCTTGCGGATCAGCACCGCCGCGGGCGGCGTCTTCATCACGAAGGTGAAGCTGCGGTCGGAATAGACCGTGATCACCGTCGGAATCGGCAGCCCCTTCTCGAGCTTGGCTGTCTGGGCGTTGAATTGCTTGCAGAACTCCATGATGTTCACGCCCTGCTGGCCGAGCGCAGGACCGATCGGCGGTGACGGATTGGCCGAGCCCGCCGGCACCTGCAGCTTGATGTAACCCTGAACCTTCTTTGCCATGACTCAATCCATCCTTTGGGTACCAACGCCGCGAGGCTCCCCAATCGTTGTGTCTCAGACCTTCTCGACCTGCGAGAAATCCAGTTCCACCGGCGTCGAGCGGCCGAGAATCTGTACTGCCACCTGCAGCCGGTTCTTCTCGTAATTGACGCTCTCGACCACGCCGTTGAAGTCGTTGAACGGTCCATGCACCACACGCACGACCTGACCTGGCTCGAACAGCACCTTCGGCCGCGGCTTATCAACACCTTCCTCGACCCGCTGCAGAATCCTGAGCGCTTCCTTTTCGGTTATCGGCGCCGGCTTGTCGCTCGTACCGCCGATGAAGCCGAGCACCTTGGGCACGTCTCGCACCAGATGCCAGCTGGTCTCGTCCATCTCCATCTGTACCAGCACATAGCCGGGGTAGAACTTGCGCTCGCTGCGGCGCTTCTGGCCGTCGCGCATTTCCACCACCTCTTCGGTCGGCACCAGAATCTCGCCGAACTTGCTCTCGAGCCCGTCGCGCTTGATGCGTTCCTTGAGCGCCTCGGCAACGCGGTGCTCGAAATTCGAATAGGCATGAACCACATACCAGCGCAGCGCCACTATCAGCCTCCTTGTCCGGTCAGCAGCCGTGTGGCCCACGACAAAAACACGTCCAATGCCCAGAAGAACAGTCCGGCAATGATCACGAAACCAAACACCACCGCAGTGGTCGTGGCCGTTTCCTGCCGGTTCGGCCATACCACCTTGCGCAGCTCGAGGCGCGCATCGAGCATGAACTGCCAGAACGCCTTGCCGCGCGCCGATGAGCCGAATACCACGGCCGCCAGCACCACGCCGGCCAGGACGCTAAGCCAACGGAGCCATTCCGGCTGCGCGTGCAACACGTAGAACACCACGATGCCGGCCAGCACGAGCAGGATCGCTGCCACGAGCTTGGCGGTGTCCGTACGCCCGCCGATGCCTGCTTCCGAAACCTGATCGTTCATCGAGTTGATCGCCGCCTATCGTCCGAGATGCCCATTTGCTAGAAGCTGGCAGGCCAGGAGGGAATCGAACCCCCAACCTGCGGTTTTGGAGACCGCCGCTCTGCCAATTGAGCTACTGGCCTGAAGTCATCACTTCAGAATCTTCGATACGACACCGGCCCCGACGGTGCGGCCGCCCTCGCGGATCGCAAAGCGCAGGCCCTCCTCCATGGCGATCGGGGCAATCAGATCCACGGTCATCTTGATGTTGTCCCCGGGCATGACCATCTC
>DATNHF010000012.1:0-36368 GCA_035605115.1 Steroidobacteraceae bacterium
TCCATCGAGTTGCGCAGCAGATGCACGATGCAGGTCTGGATCTGGGTCTGCGCGGAAGCTTGGGCTGCCGCGGAACGATCGAATACATGCGTTGGGGCTCCATTCGTGCTGCGCCAGGTCGCAACAACAGCGAAGAAATCAGTGTGAGTACGCCACCGCTTCAATCGCGGTGGACACGGGGACCCAGCAGCAACCCACCGTGCAATCGTGGTTATTGGGATTTGCGTGACGCGCGAGCGCTGATCGCGGTCTCAGTGTGACTAAATCTGTCGCCATAGCGTGACGGCGTTCGCATTTCGCGCGCGCTAGCCCGGATCTTAGGTCCTGTGCGCGCGGTGCGGCGCCGCGACGTCAGCTCCAAAAAAATGCGCCAGTCCGGATGGACTGGCGCATATTGAACGTCTCGTCAGCGAGCGCTATTGGGCGGCAATCGCCGAAGGTCCGCCTTCTCCTGAATTGATTAGCGTCGAGATCGGACTCCCGACCGCGGTCAGGACGCCGCTGCTCTGATCTATCGTGAAGGTCGAGACTGTGCCGGCGTCTCCATTAGCCACATAGAGGTACTGACCTGAGGTGTCGACCACCAGCGCGGTGGGATCGCCCGATAGCCCGCCGCCGCTTGGCGTCGCGGCCCCGACGCTGGTCAGCGCACCGGTGCCTGCCTGGATCTTGAAGCCCGACACCGAGCCCACCGTCGTGGTGCCATCACCGGCGTTCGCGACGTACAAGAATCTGCCTTGCGGATCGACCGCAACACTCTCGGGGTTAACGCCCACCGTGGCAGTTGCCACCGCTAGCCCGGTTCCAGTAACTGCCGACACTGCACCCGTGTTGCTGTATGCGTAGGCGTTGACTGTGCCGGGCGAGATCGAATTGTCGGTGACGTAAAAGTATCCGCCGGTCGGGAACACCGCGAAGGCATAGGGCCCGGCCAAGCCCAAACCGGGCGAGCCCTTCGCGGTCAGCGCACCGGCGAGGATCGAATAGTACTGATCGGACTCGTACAGGAACCCATCCGCCGGATCCAGGGCCAGTCCGAACGGGACGTCTCCCGACGTCGTGTCGGAGCTGACAGGGGCCCCCAGAATCCCGCCACTGACCGGATAGGCCACGATGACGCTGTTAGACGCTGTGACGGTAGTGCCGACGTACACATTGGCACCGGCGGGATCGACGACGATCGAATACGGTACATCGCCGGCCGCCAATGCAGCCGTACTTGCGAGGGTCCCCACCGCGCCGGCGGTGAGGCCGTAGGTGTCGATGTCCGGCGGGTCGCCACCGCTGCCATAGCTTGTGACGTAGGCATAAGCGCCAGTTGGATCCGAAGCTATCGCAACAGGCTGGTCGGTGAGTGCCACAGGCGCACCACCGATCATCGACAGCGCACCGGTTCCAGGCGTGATTGTAAACGCGGCGATGCTGCCGGTGGCGCCGTCATAGCGGTTGCCCACGAACAGGTATCGGCCAGCACAGTTCACCGTCACCGAGGTGACGTTTGCAGTGGTGACGGTGCCGGTGCCCGTGCCGCCCGTAACCGCGCAGTTTTCGATTGGGCCCGTCGGCTGGGTCAGCACGCTGACGTTATAGGCCGTGCCGCTGTTGATCGCAGGGGTGATCGTGAACGTGCCGCCGGGCGAAACGCTCAGCGTATGGTTGTTCGCGGTGTCTTTCAGCTGCAGGCCGGTTCCAGCGTAATAGCCAACGATCGTGCCGCCCACCGTGTAGGTATTGGTGGTGCAGTGGATGACGACGCTGGTGACGTTCGCCGTCGTCACCGTGCCGCTGCCGGTGCCGGCATTGACCGTGCAGGTCTGGCTCGGGTTGATCGGCTGGGCTGTGATGGTCACGTTGTAGGCCGAACCGCTGTTGACCGGGGGATTGATCGTGAATGCCGCCGCGCCCGCGGTCACCGTGTTGGTGTGGCCGCTGATTGTGTCCTTCACTGTGAGGCCGGTGCCTACGGTGGCGCCGGTGAGTGTGCCGCCGACCGTGAAGGTACTGATGACGCAGTTGACGACCACGGTGGTGACATTGCTGTTGGCCGTGCCGGTGCCAGAACCTCCGGTGACGGTGCACACTTCCGTCGGGTTCGTAGGCTGTGTCATCACACCGACGTTGTAGGTGGAGCCGGCTATTACGGCCGGTGTAATCGTGAAGGTCGTCGCGCCCGCCGCCACGGTGGTGGTGTTGCCGCTCACGGCGTCTTTCAGCACCAGGCCGGTGCCGGTGAGGGTGCCGGTAATGGTCCCGCCGATGGTGTAGGTGTTGGTGCAGGTGATCACCACGTTGGTGACATTGGCGTTGGCCGTGCCGGTGCCGCCGCTCGTGACCACGCAGTTCTGCGCGCTGGGCTGCGTCATGACGGTGATTGCGTAGTTGCTACCTGTGGCGACCGCCGGCAGCGTGAAGGCGGTGGCGCCTGACACCGGGCTCACCGAGTTGCCGCTGACGGTATCCTTGAGTACCAGGCCGGCACTGGCCAGGCCGCTGATGCTGCCGCCTACCGTGACAGTCGTGGGGCCGCCGCTGCTGCTACTGCTGCTGGAGCTGGAACTGGAACTGGAACTGGAACTGCTGCTGCTCGAGCTACCGCTGCTGCTCGAGCTGCTGCTGGAGCTGGAGCTGCTGCTCGAGCCGCTGCTCGAGCTGCTGGAACTGCTGACGGTGGTGTTGCCACTGCCGCCGCTGCAGGCGACGACCATGAAACTGGCGCAGACAGCCAACGTTAGTGCGCGCACGGAGGCCAGACTCAGGTGCCGCGTTAAGAATGAATGCATGCGCTATAGCTCCAGTGAGCGGCCCTCAGACTTAGAGAGTCGCCGAGAATTATGTGTGAATGCCCGCCCCTGCATGGCGCGGATGGGAGTACGTCATGGCCCACTACGTTGGCAATTATCGAGACTGCAAGGGCGGCAAAGCTGTGATCGTTCTCTCAAGCCCGAATAAACCTGTCGCCATGTTATGACAGGTCGGTGCCTTCTGCGCCCGCATACGGTGCAACTACAGCACCGCCTGCTGCTCCTCGCTCTTCAGCGCGACAAAACGCATTCCGGGACGCTGCGCGGCTTCCCAGATCGCCTCGGCATCCGCGGCATCGGTCTTGTTCCTCTTGACAAACGGTCGGACGAACTGCGGCTCAAGGGGGTCCGCCTCTATCCTGTGTCTACTCACCGTACCGTTCCTCCTCGCTCAGAAGAGGGCGGCGTCCATTTCATCTAGCGCCACCGACGTGTATCGCTGCGGCTCGCGCGATGTCGATGCCCAAAGAAAAGCCCCGCTGATCTTGCGGATCAGCGGGGCATGAGGCAGGCGCCGTGGCAATGGACGGGGATTTCAGGGCGCCGGGGCCATATACCACGGCGGGCCCTCCTCAGCAAAGGCAACCGCAAGGCTCGACTGCATGCCCCGGTCGTTCCAGCAGCACCAGGTGTAGCCGATGTCGTGAGCGGCCGCCCAGGCGTAGCCGTTGGGGCTCGCGTGGCCGTCGAGTGCAGCATCGCAGCCGTAAGTCTCAGTGACCGCGATCGGAAAGCCGGCGGCGAGCACGGCCAGCGGGGGCGCGGTGCCTTTGTGTAGGGGAGCACTCGAGAGTAAGAACGTTGGTACATCCCCTCGCCTTGGCTCGGATACCCACGCCGAACCTTCAGCACCAACTCAGCAGCCGCCCCGCCGCCAGAAACTGGTCGATCGGCGGGGCAGCTGTCCGGCTCACCACGTGGTCTGGTTCTGAGCCGCGCCGAATGAGAGTGTGATTCCGCTACCCCCCCAGTTGTGAGGACAGCACGCAATCAGCCCGCTCACACCGAGCCCTAGGACCTGCGATGCGGTACCTATGTTGCCCACGGGAACCTCGAACTCAGTCTCAACGATGGGATAGCCGGCATTGAGCACCGCCGTGATCGGTGCGTTTCCCTTGTTGTACCCGTAGGCATGCTGAGAGGCACCGACGTTCTTGAGCGGGTCCGGATTTCCATTGACGTTGTAGCTGGCCAGCCAGTTTTCGATCTCACCCGCCCAACCGGTCGGCGAGAGGAGCACCAGGTTGGTCGCGCCCGCGTTGCGCACCACGTCGAGCAGCTGCAGCTCGCCTGCGACTTGATAGGGGGCATCGACCGTCACCAAGGCATTACCGTTGGAATTGTTCTGTGTTACGAACCGCGGATACGTGCCTCCGTTGGCGACGATGGGCACGTCCTTGCCATTAGGGGCCATCCAGTCGCCGTAGACGTTTTCTCCATAGGGCTCATTGAATATGTCGAAGATCACGTTGGGCTGATGACCGTATGCATTCGCAATTGCCTGCCAGAAAGCCGGTGATTCCGTGGCATCCGGGAAGCCCGGTTGACCGATGGACTTCTGGCCGGCCGGCGCAGAAAATTGCTCGTCCAGGATGACGTAGAGGCCCGCAGCGGTGGCCTGTTGAATGATAGTGTCGACATCGCCCGCGATGTTGCCCCTGGAGCTCGGTGCGCAGGCGGTGTTATCCAGGTAAGAGCAGGTATCCAGATGGAGGCGCACGGCATTGGTGCCGGGATGCTGCGTCTTCCAGGTCGTGGCCCAATAGTTCTCGCCCGCAGCTACAATGGCATCACAGCGAGACGGTGCAAAATTGGATTCGCACCCCGACATGGTGCCGCCGATCAGAGTAACCGGCGAGCCATCCTTCGTGCTGCACAGCTTGTTGCCGCACGCGCGCACACCGAAGGTCGTGGAATTAGAGGTCGACGTGGAAGTAGAAGTGGAATTGGACGTCGATGTGGACTTGCTCGGGCAGGCTGGGGTTTGGCTCGGATCAGGATTGCTGGTGGCGGACCAGGCGTTGCCAGCCCAGGCAAACCACTGGCACGAAGTGTTCTCCTGATAGATCGTGCCGCCGTAATAGAGCAGCGCGATGACGTTGTAGGTGACTCCGGCGGCCGTCCCGTTCTCGTTGACCACGCCAGAGGAGACGCTCCACACATTGTGTGCACTGTCCACGATCTTCGTGGCCGAAGTCGTCGCACTCGAGGAGATCAAACTGCCGTTGGCCGAAGTAGTCGCACCCGAGGAGCTCGAGCTGCCGCTGGCCGAAGTCGTCGCACCCGAAGTCGTCGCACCCGAGGAGCTCGAGCTGCCGACAGTGAGTGCGACTGCGACCGTGGCCGCAGCCGGCGATCCGAAGCTCGCCTGGCCCTCCACGTTGGTGAGCGCGACGGTGAACTGCTTGCCGGCAGCGTGGCTCGTGACGGGCACGGAGATGCTCTTGACGCCCGATTCACCGTCACTCCAGCTCACGCTGCCGCTGGTGGCGGTGTAGTCGGTGCCGGCGATCGCGCTGTCGTTGAGGGTGGTGTAGCTCACCGTAGCCGCTCCGGCGGCGTTGCCGCTGCGATAAATTGCCACGACGGCGGTCGACGACGGTGCCACGCTGTAGCTCGATGCCGTGAGCGCCACCAGGGGCGTGGCGGAACTCGATGCGGAGGTGGGGGAGACGCTACTACTGGTACTGGTGGTCGAGGAATCGCTTGAGTTGGAACCGCCGCACGCCGCGAGCATGCAGAGCAACGCGCCCAAGGCGCCTCCTCGTACCACAATATTCATTGTCGGGTCCCTGTCTAAATGCAAACTGCTGTGATCGCAGCTTCATCGCCATGTCTATAGGCGGCAACCTGTCTCCGCACCGCTACGTGTCGCAGAATCGTGACAGAATGTTCCTACGCGGGACCGACAGAAATTGTGGCGTTGCTCACGCCAAAATCCATAAATGCCGCTTTTTATAGGGCAGAAACGTGAGTGCGTGCACGCCGCGGCGAATCGCTGGGTGCTCACTCGGCCCGACGGTGCGTCGTGCGCGGCCGTGGGTCTCGAGCGATCGAGCGCGATTGGGAAATTTTTTGGCTCTGTCACCAAACCGTGTTGGTGATGCACACAGCACCCACTACAGAGCGCGGCGAGCTCTGAAATATCCGAAAATATCTGGGAATATGGCGAGAGCGGCGTTCAAACCAAGACTCCCGCAGACAGCGCTTGGGTTTACAAGTGCACCGAGGACTTTACAAGCGGCTGTCCCTTAAAAAAACGAAGCCCCACCGAGGGTGTGCCGCGAATCAACGGGAAAGGAAACCAACCGTAATCAGGAGATCTTTCGGGCCACGCACAGAATTTTCACGTGATGAAAAGTGGTCATCTCCCAGCGTGCGAGCCAATTCGGCAGGGATATCTTCAGAGACATTTTGATCAACTCGAGCGGTAACGCAAACATGCCGTATCCATCCAGATCCTTTATCTCGAATCCACATGACTTCAACAGGTCCGAAAACTCGCCTGTCTCAAAATGTTGATGCCAGGCTTTCTCTTTGTCGACATCACCTATCAGACCATTCGGATTATCGACATAGCGATAATGATACTCGCTTGCCGAATGTCTTTTCGTATACCAATACCTGTGTACCTTCGGAAAGATATATTTCCAATTCCCGTAATCCAGGAAAGAGAAAACATGCTTTTGCGGAACACTCATGATCAACAGGCCACCGTCCTTCAGAACCCTGCGTATTTCCGTAAGCACATATCTCTGATCATGAACGTGCTCCAGAACTTCAAACATCGTCACCACATCAAAGTAGCCGTCCTTGAATGGAAGTGCTTTCTGGATATGAACGATATTATCTTGGTTTGTTGAATTGACGATGTCCTTATTCTTATCGGCGCCAAATACCTGAACAGGCTTGGACTCGGTGAGTGCATTTATGAACTTTCCATCGAAGCATCCATAATCCAACACCATCTTGTTGTCGCCTATAAACTCCCACCCGTAAGCCCAATTCATATGGTCTATTCCGAATGGGTTCTTCGATGAGATTCTGGTCTTCACGGGGTCCTCTTATCCGGCAGGCGCCACGCGCCTGGTGCGCCGACCAAGCAGGTTGCGGGGGAAGTTGGGCGTTGCCTGCCTGTGACCATATCTGATGAATACCTGCGCGATCAGTCGTCACGCATCGGGGGGCACCTAGTTGATTGGGATCAGCTGCGCGAAAAACGAAGCTCTACCGAGGGTGGAGCTTGAATCAAAAATCAAATGAATGAGTTGAGTGAAATATCGCTTTATTAACAAGCGAGGCCCTTAACGGAAGCCTTGTCAAAGCCGCTTGTGAACGAGAAAATAGCAGAGCACGTAAACGTGTTTTCCGGATGTTATTGGTCAATAAAAGGTCGCTTTGTAGCGTACCAACACGACTTGGTGACAGAGCCAATTTTTTTCGGGGATTCGTCTCGCCGCTCGGGCGCGCGCGCGCTGCGAGGATGCCGAAAATCCGCCGCGCCCGCTACAGGGCGGCGCGTTGGCCGTCAGGAGCGCTTCCGTTCGGTGCGAACCCAGCCTTCGGGTTGATTGCGACTGAGCATCAGCAATAGTTTCCAGACCACGAACGCCGGCGCGCCCAGCAGATCCAGCAGGCCGCGCGCGCCGATACCGCTGAGCCGCCAGCCGCGCATTACATATGCGACCAAAATTAGTACGCACGCGACGGAAAACCAGACCCACGGCATGAATCCCGGGTGCCACCAAGCGGCCAGCAGCGCGACAACGAGCAGGGCGCCGACACCCAGTGCCACGTAGCTGAGTGGCAGCAACAGCAGGTCGAAGGCGAGGTCCAGACAGACCACACTTCGACGTTGCAGCGCCGTCCGCAGCAACGGCAGCGTGCGCGAGCGGATCAGCCGGAATCGGCCGACCTCCCAGCGCCGGCGCTGCGTGCGCGCGGCCTGCGGATTGGCCGTCATATCCTGGGCCGCCTCGGCCTCACCGGCGTAGTACACCCGATAGCCGGCCAGGCCCAGCGCGATGCCGTATTCGAGGTCCTCCGTCAAAGAAAAGGCGTTGTAGCTGACCTGCTCGAGCAGTTTCCGGGTGGCACACCAACCGTTGCCGCGCAGGCCGGACGAGACGCGCCAGCGCTCGCGGGCACGCGAACGCACGGTGTCAACTGCACCTATCGCCACCGTCAGCAGACGCGTGCGCCAGGATCCCCATGGATTGAGCACGCCATAACGAGCCTGCAGCGCGTGCGCCCCCTGTTCGATCCGCGCCGCAAAGGCCTCGAGCAGGTTCGGCGTGACTTCCGAATCGGCGTCGACTATGACAATTGCGTCGGCCCAGGCGTCGGCACGACTGCGCTGAAAGGCGAATTGCAGCGCATAGCCCTTGCCGCGCAGCGTCGGGTCATGACGCTCGAGCACGTGGGCGCCCGCTGCGCTGGCGATCGCCGCGGTCGCGTCGGTGCAGTTGTCGGCGACCACCAGGATGCGGTACCGATCGGTGGGCCAATCGAGCTGGCGCAGATTGGCGATCGTATGAGCGATCCCGACCGCCTCGTTGTGGGCCGGCACCACGATGTCGAAACGCAGCCGCCGCGCGGATGCCGCGGGCGGCGGCAGCGGGCCCGACATCAGCGTCTGCACCAGCAGGTAGGCGCAGGCCAGGGCGGCGGGCACGGCCAGCGCCAGCAGCACCAGCACGATCAGCAGATTGAGCAGGGCCATGTTGTTCGCCTTCAGGCGTAGGCGCGGTAACGCCAGCCCCAGAATACCGACAGCTTGCCGAGATTGGCGGATGCCGTGATCAACCAGCGCGCCGCCCGGTGCCGCCCCCCTGGCCATGACAGCGCCGCCAGGCCCGCGGCCACCAGCAGTTGCAGTAACGCACGACAAAAGAAGGCAGCGCGGCCGAGCCAGTTGATCGGGCAATACTTGCCGTTGACCGTCTGGCGCGCGAATTCCTGTCCGCCGCTCAAGGCGCGCATCAACAGCCAGCGCAACGACAGGCGCCTTGCTTCGATCGGTTCCCAGACGATGGCTTCATCACACCAGATGATCCTGAGGCCCTTGCGGGCAAGACGAACCAGCAGATCGCCGTCCTCGCCGGTACTGAGCCCGTAACTGGGATCGAACGGGCCCGGCTCGGCACGCAGCGGATTGCCGCGCAGCAGCACGTTGCCGAATCGCATGCGATTGAGCGGTACCGGCTCCCCGCTGCGCTGGTGTGCAAAATCGTAGAAGCGGCCGCGGCGGATCCAGGGTGGGGCATCCAACGGCAGCCGCGGCTCAACCGGCGCCAGAATCCCGTCAGCGGCATACGCTGCTGCCGCCTCGAGCAGCTGCTGCAGCCAGCTCTCCGGTGCCCGCTCGTCGTCGTCGATGAACGCGAGCCAGTCGCCGTCGGCGAGGCTGACGGTCCGATTGCGCGTCATGGCGATGTTACGCTCCGGCTGCACGTCATAGACGATGACGAAAGGTACACCGGATGCGCGTACCTGCTCGATCGAGGGTCGGGCGCTGCCAGCCAGGTCGTTGTCGACCACTACCACCTGATCAGGCAGGCGGCTCTGCCGCGCCAAATCCTCGAGTACCGCTCGCAGGCGCTCGGTGCGGCGATAGGTGGCGATGCAGACGCTGACTTTCATTTCGAGGCCTGCAGCTGATTTGGTGCCGGTGGCACGGCGATCGGACGCAGTGCCTGAGATTCAAAACCTATTGATGACCGCACCTAGAATTCTCGATTCCGTGACGGTCAGGCGGCGCAGCATGTCCTTCAGGCTCTGCAGGGAGGTGGCTTCGGACCGGCTCAACACCAGCACGCGCTGGGCGAGCGTCGCGACCTGCAGCGCATCGGCGTATTGCGACACTGCGGGTGTATCGATGACGATGAAATCATGCTGGCGCCGCAGTGCCGTGATTAACCGCTCGAAGCGGCGGCTAGACACCAGTTCGAGCGGGTTCGGAGGAATGGGGCCGGAAGTCAGCACCGCCAATTCCGGCAGCCCTTGGACGCTATGCAGATACGGTGCCTCCTCGAGCGCCAGGGATTGCGCCAGCCCCCACTGATTTTCGGCAGTGAACAGCACGTGCTGGCGCGGGTGGCGCAGGTCGGCATCCACCAACAGCGTTCGGCGTCCGAGCTCAGCGAACGCGATGGCGAGTTCGGCGCACAGCTGCGAGCGGCCCTCGCCGCGTCCGGGACTCACCAGGGCAAAGACATTGCCGCGCTGCGCCGAGTCGTTCAGCAGCATCAGATCGGTCCGCAGCGCTCGAATTTTCTCGCTGCGCGTGCTGTCCGCATCGCGCGCATGTATCAGCGCGCTGCTGAGCCGGGCCATGCCCTGGCGCACCGTCAGGGCGGTGGTAGCGCCCTTCGCGCTGCGAATGGCGGCCTCGATCACGCTCGGCTGGTATGCGCGGGAGCGTTCGCGCATCCGGTGCAAAACGTCATCTATGTCTTCGCGCGTCGCCAGGTTGAGTTGCAACGCGGATTCGTAGAAGCTCTGCCGCCGTTCGCGCATCGCTTCGGTAATGCGATCGATGTCCTGTCCCGATAGATTGCAATGCGCGATCAGCGCGTCGCTGAGTTCGGCATCGATGGGGCGCGCGAGCCCTTCGGCACTTTCTGGACTCATGTGAATCTCGGCTCTGCAGGAATACGGTTGAGTTCCGCCAGCACCGGCAGGCCGAACTCGCGTTCGATGTCGTCGCGACAGTGCAGGCGGCGATTGAATATAATCTCATGGCCCAGCGGGCCGGCAACACTCACCAGTGCGGAGAGCAGAACACCGATGGCCAGTAGCAGCATCTTATTCGGCTTGCTCGGTGCCAGCGGCGGCGTCGCGCGGCTCACAAAGCTGGAAGATGCAAACATCTCCTGGTCATAGCTGTCGAGGGCGCGTTTGTAGACGGTTTGCGCCGAATCGAGCTCGAGCTGCAATTTCTGACCCTCATCCTGCAGCTGGCGAATCTTCACCACTTTTGCGCGCTGGTCATCCACCGCGCGCTTCAACTTGCCCTCGAGCTGCGCGGCACTGGTGACCGTGGTGGAACTATTCTGCGAGAAGTTCTGCATCTCGTGATCGAGTGCGTGGCGGGCCGCCACGATTTGCGATTGCAGTTCCAGCACCCGCGGATGCTTCGGTCCGAGCGTGGTGGTCGACTGCGCCAATTGTGCCTGCAGAGTCGAGAGTTGATTCTTGAGGTTCTGAATCAGCGCCGACCCCATCACCGGGTCGCTGGAGCCTTGATCCCCGGTGTTCTTGGATTCAGCCGTGCGCCGTAGATTCTGCGTCGCCAGCAGCTGCTGCTCGAGCGCCGCCAGAGCCTGCGTTTCGACATCGTTTTGCTCCTTGATGTCGGTGATGCCGGTGCGCTGGCGGAACTCCGCCATCTGCTGTTCAGCCGCCGTGACCTTGGCCTTCAGGTCCGTCAGCTGCTGCGAATATTCGTGCGCGCGGCCACTGCTGGCATCATCGCCGTGGTTCGACTCCCGGGCCTCGTATACCTCGACGAGGGTATTGGCGATTTGCGCCGCCTTGTTACGATCCTTGGAGGTCGCCGATACGTAGAGCAGCTGCAAGCCTTTGCCTTGTTCGACTCCCAGGTTGCTGCGCAAATTCTTCTCGACCCAGTCGCGCAGCGTGTTCACGCCGTCATTCTTGAAGCCGCCGGTGAATTCCGGGTCCCGGGTCAACCCCAGGCGATCGATGACGGCCAACAGCACCTCGCGATTCTGCAACAGTGCCACCTGCGTCAGCAGATAGTTGGTGTACATGTCGGGCGGCGCCTGGCGTGTGCCGTCGTTGGATTCGAAGTTGACCAGCACTGTGGCCTGCGCCGTGTAGCTCTTGGGTAATTGCTTGATGATGATCACCGTCGCGACAACGAGCACCACGAAGATGAGGATCGCCTGCCTCAGGTGTGCCCGCAGCAGCGCCAGAATTTGCTCGACTGACAGAGAGCTCTGCGCGAATGCCGCCGGCACCATGGAAACCGGCGACGGGGGGTTGGGTGCCAATATCGGCAAGTTTCTGGACATTCTCAAAAGATGCTCTCCTTGACTCGGATCACGTCGTCAGGTTGCACGAGGTCGTTGGGCTTGGGCTTAATGACCACCTGCTGGCCGTCCTTGCCGACGCGTTTGATCTCCACGCGCCGATCGCTGCCTTTCGCCGTGACGCCGCCGGCGAGCGAGATCGCCTGCAGGACCGTCAAATTGGCTTCGAGCTTGTACATGCTCGGCTTCTGGACCTCGCCGAGAATGAAAAACTGCTCCGCACGCGGTACGAACACCGAGTCCCCGGCGCGCAGCAGCTGCGTTGGAGCCAAGGCGCCGGGGCCCATCAGGCTCTTCACGTTTATCGGATATCGTTTGACGGCTCCGGCGGCATCGGTACGCAGCACGTACACCGTGTCTGATGCAAACTCGGTCTCGCCGCCAGCTTGCGCAAGAAGATCGATGATCGAGGTCTTGGCATCGACCGGATAACGTCCTGGGAGCCGTACTTCGCCGAGCACCGACACCCGTTGGCTCAGCGATTGCGTGACGGTGAGCGTGACATGGGGATCGACAAAAAAGCCGCCGTCCTTGAACGCCTTCTCGACCCGCCTTGCGGCACTTTCGGGCGACAAGCCCCCCACCTGAATGGAGCCGGCCAACGGCACGCGTATCGTGCCGTCATCCGCCACCCCGAGCACCGTATCCATATCCGGTTGCCCGAAGACGTGCAGTGTTACCGAATCGCCCGGGCCCATCGGCGACAGTGGGCCGACGGCGTTGGCAGCAACGGGCGCGGGCGCCGCGGGTACCGGCAGAGGGACCGGCTGTGCGGCCCGCGCCGGTGCGCCCCACAGCAACGACAGCAGCAGGACGGACAGAACGCCGACAGTTGATTTTGCGAACACTTTTGTCCTCGGTAAGTGACCCGGCGCAGGGGGCCAGAGCACCCGGCTATCTTACTTCAGCTGGCTGGCGGCAAGAGCATCCGGGTAGCACGACTGTGGACCGCTTCACGCGTTCCCTTGCCGCGGGCTTTAAGCCCCAGCACGGGGGATTCCCTGTAAGCCGACCGTCTCCCCGACGCTTTCGCGCCTGATCGGAGCGGCCTATCCGCGGATGACCCCGCAGGCTGGCGGCACCGCCAGCTGTTCGTACGGCTGGTATCCGAGGGTGGCACTCAGCGTCTGCAGCCGGTCGACGCCAGCCAATACGGCGAGCACGCGATGCGGCCAGCCGTGTGGTTGCCAGGGATCGATGCGGCGGCGCGCGACAGGCTCTAAAGAGAGCAACCGGAGCCGGCCGTCGGGTCCGGCATTGCAGAAGTGGGATAGGCGGCCGCGGCCAGATCGCGGGCCTTGGAGGGCATCGCCTCCCGGACGGCGGATGTGAGCTGTTCCCTACTTTCCCCGATCAAATGCCAATACACTACCGCCCTGCAATGTTTACTGGCTGCAACACAGTCAGAAATGCGTCACAGCGCTGCGAAATTCATAGCGCCCCAGATCTATGCGAAGGTGCATCCCGGCATGAAGGTACTGATTACAGGGACGGAAGGCTATATCGGTTCGCGCCTAGCGCCGTTGCTGATGGCGCGCGGACACGAGATCGTGGGGCTGGATGCAGGCTTCTACCGCGACGGCTGGTTATATAGCGATCCGCGACAACTCGGGTTGGTACCGCGAACAATCATCAAGGATCTGCGTCGCGTCGAGCAGAAGGATTTTGAGGGATTCGACGCGGTGGTGCATCTTGCGGAGCTGTCCAACGACCCGCTCGGCGAGAATCGGCCGGAGATTACCTACCAGATCAATCATCAGGGATCGCTGGAGCTGGCTCGCAAGGCGAAAGCCGCCGGCGTGCGCCGCTTCGTCTACGCCTCATCCTGCAGCGTCTACGGGGTCGGCACAGGCGATTTCCTCGACGAGAGCAGCGCAGTCAACCCGCAGACGGCCTACGCCAAGTGCAAAGTCATGGTGGAGCGTGACGTCAAGCCGCTGGCGGATGCGGACTTCTGCGTCACCTTCCTGCGCAATGCCACCGCTTACGGCGCATCGCCGCGCATGCGCTTCGATATCGTGCTCAACGATCTGTGCGCGCTTGCCTGGACCAATAAGCGCATCGCCATGACCAGCGACGGCAGTCCCTGGCGGCCGATCGTGCACATCGAGGACATCGCTGCCGCCATCCGCTGCGTGCTTGATGCACCGGCCGATGCGGTCAATGGCGAGACTTTCAATGTTGGCCAGAACTCGGAGAACTATCGGGTGCGCGAGATCGCGCAGATTGTTGCCGATGTGTTTCCCGGGTGCGAGCTGAGCACTGGCAAGGCCAGCGCCGACAATCGCAGTTACCGCGTTTCGTTCGACAAGATCGCGACCAAATTGCCCGGATTCAGCTGCGGCTGGAACGCGCGCCTGGGTGCGGAAGAGCTGCGCGCGCGCTTCGAGCAGATCGAGTTCGACAAGGAAACGTACGAATTTCGGGCCTTCACCCGGCTCAAGCAGATCCGCTACCTGTCTCGGACCGGACAGATCGACGGCGACTTCTTCTGGCGGTGATATGCGCTTCGAGCCTCTGGCGATCGATGGAGCCGCGCTCGTAGCGATCGAACGGCGTCCGGATTCCCGCGGGTTCTTTGCGCGTACGTTCTGTGTTGACGAATTTGCAGCCGCGGGGCTGCCGACGAACGCGGTGCAGGCCAGTGTGTCCTACAACGAGCACCCCGGCAGCGTACGCGGCATGCATTTTCAGTGGCCGCCCTCACGCGAGGGAAAATTGGTGCGTTGCATCCGCGGCCGCCTGCGAGATGTCCTGCTCGATCTGCGGCCGCCATCGCCTACCTATCTGCAGCACGTCGCGGTGACACTGGATGAGGACAATCGCGACGCAGTGTTCATTCCGCCAGGCGTTGCGCACGGCTTCCAGACGCTGCTGCCCGGCACCGAAGTGCTGTATCAGATGACCGACCGCTTTGCGCCGGAACTCGTCGCCGGTGTGCGCTGGAACGATCCGGCGTTTTCAATATCCTGGGTGGCGATGCCGCAATTGACGATCTCCGAGCGCGATGCTGCGTATCCGGATTTCAATCGTGGTGAATTCGAGGCCGAACTGCTGCGCCGCTCGCGTCTTGCGCAGCCGGAAAAAGCGTCGTGAGGGCCGTCGCTTCGGTGACTGGCACGCCGTCGGCGCCGGGCAAGCCGACGCCGGCCGCGGGCGTCGGCCAGGCGTTGCACGCCTTTGCCTCGCAGCTCTACCCGATCTGCCGCAGCATCACCGGCGACGGGGTACGCCAGACATTGGATCTGATCGGACGAAGAATCGAGCTCAAGCGATGCGAAGTGCCGAGCGGCACCAAGGTGTTCGACTGGGAGGTGCCGCTCGAGTGGAATATCGAGGACGCATGCGTCGTCGGTCCGGAGGGCGATCGGGCAGTGGATTTCCGCGCCCACAACCTGCATATCGTCAGCTATTCGGAACCGATACATCGCACTCTGGCGTTCGAAGAAATCCGGCCGCACCTATACAGTCTACCCGGCCGTCCCGACTGGATCCCGTATCGAACCAGCTACTACCGGCGCGACTGGGGCTTCTGCATGCGGGATCGAGAGCTGCAGTCCCTGCGTCCGGGGCGCTACGAAGTGCGCGTCGACAGCTCGCTCGCTCCAGGTAGCCTGTCCTACGCGGAATGTGTGCTGCCCGGCCAAAGCAAGCAAGAGGTTCTGTTCTTCACTCACGTGTGCCACCCATCGCTGGCAAACGACAACACCAGTGGTATGGCGATTGCCACGTTTCTGGCAAGCTGGATTGGCGCGCGGCCCCACCGCTACAGCTACCGGTTCGTGTTTGCGCCCGGCACGATTGGATCGCTCTGCTGGCTCAGCCGCAACGAGCAGCGGCTCAAATTCGTGCGCCATGGGCTGGTCCTGGGGCTGCTCGGCGATCCGGGCGTGCTGACCTACAAGCGAAGCCGCCGCGGGGATTGCGAAATCGACCAGTTGCTCTCGTACCTGGTATCGCAGGCTGATCCGCCCGGCACGGTTATCGATTTCGAGCCTTACGGCTACGACGAGCGTCAGCTGTGCTCGCCGGGTTTCGATCTGCCGGTGGGTCGCCTGACCCGGTCGGTGAACGACGGTTATCCCCAATACCACAGTTCGGCCGACGACCTGGAGCTCATCAGTGCCGGACAATTGGAACGCAGTCTTGAAGTGTGCCAGCGAATGGTGGAGACGCTCGAGAGCAATCGCAGATACGTCAATTTGTCGCCCAAAGGCGAGCCCAGGCTCGGCAAGCGCGGGTTGTACGGCGCGATCGGCGGGCGCAGCCCGGCGGATCGGGAGCGCGCCATGCTCTGGATTCTCAATCAGTCCGATGGCAGTGCGTCATTGCTCGACATCGCGCAGCGCTCGAGCTTGAGCTACGCGGCTATACAACAAGCCGCGGAGGAGCTTGCGGGCGCCGGGTTGCTCGCGGCGGCAAAGCCGGACAGCAAGCGGCGGAAAGCGTCCGCCGGGCGCGCGAAGCGGGCTCGTGCAAAAAAAGCGGTCAGTGGAGAGAAGCGATGAAGGTAGTGCTCTTTTGCGGTGGACTGGGTACGCGTTTGCGTGAACATTCCGATACCATTCCGAAGCCGCTGGTCAATGTCGGCAGCCGGCCGGTGCTATGGCATCTGATGAGCTACTACGCGCACTACGGCCACAAGGATTTCATCCTCTGTCTGGGCTACCGCGGCGAAATGATCAGGGAGTATTTCCTCAAGTATTCCGAGGCGATGTCGACTGATTTCACCTGGAGCGAGGGCGGGCGCAAGGTTGAAATACACGGCCGCAACATCGACGATTGGCGCATCACCTTCGTCGACACCGGCCTGCACAGCAATATCGGTCAGCGGTTGTTGCGCGCCCGCAAGTATCTGCAGGGGGAAGACGTGTTCCTCGCAAATTACTCGGACGGGCTGTCTGACCTGCCGCTGGAGCGCCACATAGAACATTTCAATGCGCGCGATGCGGTCGCGAGCTTCATCGCCGTACGCAGCTCGCAGAGTTTCCATTCGGTGCAGAGCCAGGCCGACGGGCTTGTGACTGCATTGGGTGCCATGCCGGATCAGTCGCTGAGGATCAATGGCGGCTACTTCGTGCTTCGATCCCGCATCTTCGACTATATCAACGAGGGCGACGAACTGGTGGAGCAGCCTTTCACGCGTTTGATTGCCGAGCGCAAGCTGGTGACGTACCCGTGGGAGGGCTTTTGGCAGTGTATGGATACGTTCAAGGACAAGATCACCCTCGATCGCATGGAGGCTCGCGGCGCCTGCCCGTGGATGGTCTGGAACACGAATCCGGGCGATGCGCGGCGATGATGCTCGCGGGAATCCATGATGCGCGCGCTTGAACTCGTCAAGCCCCGGATTCATCGCCGGCCACCGCATATACTTGCGCTAGGCGCGCATTGTGACGATATCGACATCGGCTGCGGCGGCGCCATGCTCAGTCTGCTCGAGCGCCATCGCGGGGCCGAAGTCACATGGGTCGTCATGGGCTCGAACCCGGTGCGTGAGCGCGAGCTCAGAGGCAGCGCGAAGCGCTTTTTGCGTCGGGCCGGCAATGCCCGGGTGATTGTGCACAAGTTCCGCGATGGGTTCTTTCCGGCGCATTTTGCCGCGATCAAGCAAGCATTCGAATCGCTGAAGCAGCTGCCCGACCCCGACCTCGTGTTCAGTCATCATCGCGCCGATCTGCACCAGGATCATCGCGTTGTCGCGGAGCTGACCTGGAACACCTTTCGCAATCATCTGATTCTGGAATACGAGATTCCAAAATACGAGGGAGACCTGACGACGCCTTCCGCCTATGTCTCGCTGTCGCGCGCGCAGGTGGAACGCAAGATATCGATCCTGTGGAATAGCTACCCCAGCCAGCGTGCCAAACGCTGGTTCACGGACGATACCTTTCGCGGTCTGATGCGTCTTCGCGGCATTGAATCCGGCGGCAGGTCGGGTTGGGCCGAAGGATTCCACGTCAGCAAGTTTCTGCTCGAGTGACTGAGCAGATCGATTGTGCGGTGATCGGGGCTGGCGTGGTCGGCCTCGCGGTTGCCCGGGCGCTGGCGCTTGCGGGCCGCGAGGTCATCGTGCTCGAGTCCGCTGGCAGCATCGGCACCGGCATCAGCAGCCGCAATTCCGAGGTCATTCATGCCGGCATCTATTATCCGTCCGGATCGCTCAAGGCGCGCTTGTGCGTGCAGGGGCGAGAGCTGCTGTATCAGTTCTGCGCCCTGAACTCGGTCGAGCACCGGCGAGTCGGCAAGCTGATCGTGGCGACGTCGCCGGAGGAGATCCCGACGCTGGCAAAATACCAGGCTCAGGCCCGCGCCAACGGCGTGATCGATCTGCGGCGACTCACGAGCGAGGAGGCCGCACGGCTGGAACCGGAGGTACGCTGTGCCGAGGCATTGCTGTCTCCATCCACCGGCATCGTCGATTCCCACGGTCTGATGCTGGCCTACGAGGCCGATCTGGAAGCTCACGGTGGTGTGCTCGCCCTCAACAGCCCGGTCACGGGCGGCAGCCTGCACGAGAGCGGGATCGAACTGCAGATCGGCGCTGCGGCGCCCATGGCGGTGCGCGCGGCTAGCGTGGTCAACTGTGCTGGACTCGATGCGCAAGATGTCTCACGGCGCCTGCAGGGCGTGCCGGTCCAGGCCATACCAAGGCGCTTTCTTGCCAAGGGCTACTACTTTTCATTGACCGGGCGCTCGCCGTTCCAGCACCTGGTCTACCCGATCGGCAACTCAGCCGGGCTCGGTACGCACTTGACGCTGGATATGAGCGGAGGCGCCCGTTTTGGTCCGGACGTGCACTGGATCGAGGCTATCGACTATGGCTTCGACGAGACACGCAAAGCGGACTTTGCCCAGGCAATCAGGCTTTACTATCCAGGATTGGATGATTCGCGGTTGCAGCCGGCCTATACCGGCATCCGGCCCAAAATCAGCGCGGCGGGCCAGCCCGCCGCCGATTTTTCCATTCGTGGTCCGTCCGAGCACGGCCACTGCCCATACGTTGCTCTGTACGGGATAGAGTCGCCTGGCTTGACGGCGTCGCTGGCCATCGCACAGCAGGTGCTGCACCTGCTTCAGTGACCTGCGCCGCACAGAGTCTGCGCACGATCCGTTGGCGGGCCAGGCGGCGTCCCAGCGCGCCGCGCATCACGAAGACTGGGCTTTTCCGATGTTGTATGCGATCTGACGGATCAGATCGTACCGAATCAGCCTCTTCAGCGCACGAAACTCGGGTGCATGGCGCACGTATTTGCGCAGCACCCTGTATTCGAGCGCACGTCGCCGTCGCAGTTCGCCGATCATGCGCATGGCTGCGCTGCGGTTTCCTTCCTGCAGGTAGCCCGCAAACACAGCCAGCAGGTAGTCGTCGAGGAATGCCCGGTGCTCCGGACGGCACAGATACTCGCGGTGCTTGTCGATGACCCGCAGATCGATGTCGGCGCCGCCGCGACCGCTCGCACCTCGACTCAGGCTCGCGCTGCCCTCGTCGACATCCACCACCGTCTGTGCCACCGCGGCACCCTTGTAGCCGAATTCAGCCAAGGCGATAAACAGATCCCGATCCTCCGATACGCGCAGCTGCTCATCGAAGCCACCCACGGCCTGGAACACGGCCCGTCTAATCGTGAACACGGAATTGGTGGCGATCCGCAGCGCCAGGCTCAGGAACGAGGAGCCGCTGACCGTCGATGGAACGCGACTCCAGTCGTCCTCGCGGCGTGCGATCTCGCGGCCGGCGTTATCCCTTTCATGAATCAGGCGGCCGCCCCAGAGGAAATCCAGCTGCGGGCCGGAAGTCGACCGGGCGTGCAAAGCCGCGAGTGCCTGGGGACGCATCTCATCATCGTCATCCAGGAACGAAATCCATTGGCCGGTGGCGGCGCCCGCCCCGCGATTGCGCGCGGCGCTGACCCCGAGGCCGCGCTCGTTCCTCAGGATGCGGCATCGCGGGCTGCGCATCGTTTCCAGAAATGCCGGGGTCGAATCCGAGGAGCCATCGTCCACCACGATGACCTCGTAATTGTCGAAGCTCTGTGCGGCTACGCTGCGCAGCGCCCGTCCGACGATGCCGGCTCGGTTGTGAGTGGGGATGACGACGCTGAACGTCGGCGAGTCGCGAATCATCACAGCTGCGATGCTAGCATGCCGGCGCGTACGGCGAAGCGCCGCGCTTACGCTCCGCCGCTAAAGAATCTGTGGTTCCGGAATGGGGACGATGAATTGACCGCCCCATTCACGCACGAAGTTCATCTGCGCGCAGATCTCATCCTTCAGATTCCACGGCAGGATGAAAACGTAGTCCGGCCGGGTGTCGCGAATCCTGTCGGGTGTGAGTATCGGGATGTGGGTACCCGGCGTGTACTTACCCTGCTTGTACGGGTTGCGGTCGACGGTGTAGCTGAGCAGATCGGTACGAATGCCGCAATAGTTCAGCAGCGTATTGCCCTTGCCGGGCGCGCCGTAGCCGACGATGCTCTTGCCACGGTTCTTCAGATCGATTAGCAGCGACAGGATTTTTCGCTTGGTGGATTTAACCTGCTCGGCGAAGTTCTGATAGGTCCGCAGTCGGTCAAAGCCCAGTGCCAGTTCGCGTGCACGCAGTTGCTGCGCGCGCTCGGATACCGTCTTGGAATGATCGCCGGCATGGCGCGCGTAGATGCGGATCGAGCCGCCATGGGTCGACAGCTCGTCCACGTCGAACAGCGTCAGGCCATGCGCCGCGAATACCTGCTCGACAGTGAAGAACGAAAAGTAACTGAAGTGCTCGTGGTAGATGGTGTCGAACTGGTTCTGCTCCATCAGTCGCTGCAGGTGCGGAAATTCCATGGTGATGACGCCGCTCGGCTTGAGCAGGCGCTTCATGCCGGCAACGAAGTCGTTCAGATCCGGTACGTGTGCCAGCACATTGTTGCCGAGCAGCAGGTCCGCCTGGCCATACTTGGCGACGATCTTGTCGGCGCTGGTGCGGCCATGAAAGCACACCTCGGTGCGAATGCCCTTATCCTGTGCCACCTTGGCGACGTTGGCCGCCGGTTCGATGCCGAGCACCGGCACGCTGGCAGCGACGAAGTGCTGCAGCAGGTAGCCATCGTTGCTCGCGATCTCCATGACCAGGCTGTCGCGACCGATGCCGAAACGCTCGCGCATCTGTAGGCTGTATTTGCGTGCGTGCTCCACCCAGCTGTCGGCGTACGAGGAAAAGTACGCGTACTCACTGAAAATATTGGCCGGGGCCACGTATTCTTCCAACTGCACCAGAAAACAGCGCTCACATACCCATGCGTGCAGCGGAAAAAACGGCTCCATATGATTGAGCTGATGCGGCTCGATGTGAGTCTGGCACAACGGTGACATGCCCAGATCGACGAATGTGGTCCGCAGTGCCTGTCCGCAGAACCGGCATCCGGGAGCCGAAGCCCGGGACGTCTCAGATTCGGCAGTTGCCTCGATTACGCTCGCGTTCATACAACTGTTCTCACTTTATGCGGGGGTCGAAGTTATCACCGGCCTGGCAAAGGGGTTACCGCAGGGGATCACAGGATCGTAGAAGCGCAGGTAATGCACGATGCGAGTCTGGTCGGCACCATTCTTGAATAAGTCGCTGGAGAGCAGGAACAGGGTGACCACCTTGTCCTCGCCGCGGTGGATGCCATTGTCGAGCATGTTGCGGGCGGACAATTCGGAACCGGTATATAACGCGCCGGCGGCATCGAGGATGCGCAGCCGGGCGTCGGAGATAGTCTTGGACGCCGCCAGGTCGCGCGCAAAGCGTTGCACACCGTCTGCATCGAGCTTCAGATATCCGAGCTTCTTATGCAGTACCTTGACGATCGCGGCTTCTTCTGTGCTGCGCGCGAATCGCCAGCCGACCAGGCCACAGGCCGCGGCAAATCCTGAAAGCAGAAAATATCTACGTTTCATGCGTGTTCAACTCGCTGCTCTCGAGCTGCCGAGTACATGATCCGCCGCCCAGAGCGCCAGGGCCGACACGGTCACTGTCGGGTAGGCTGGACTGGCCGTTGGGAACGCGCTGGCGCCGAGCACCAGCAGGTTGCGGTATTGGTGATGCACCTGGTAGCCGTCGACGATGCTGGTGGCGGGATCGTCTCCCATGACCACGGTGCCCTGGATGTGCGCGGCGGTTGAGCCAATGTTCGACGAGACAATTCTTTCGATCGGCAGCACCGTGGCCAGCTCATCGAGCATGCGCGGAACCTGTGCGGCGCCGCGCTTGGCATAGTCGGAGTAGTCGGTAAAGCGCGCCTCGGCCATGCGCGGATCCGCCGCACTGACGGTGACGGTGTTGTCATCGCGTGGCAGGTCATCGAATAGAAATCGCAACAGCAGGCGCTCGTTCCAGCGGCCCGATTCCGAACGCAGCGCCCCAGGCCAGTAGGCGAAGGGCGAATTCCAGGTTTCTATCATGCATGCTGCATAGTCGCGGCGGTGTTCACCCTCATAGAACAGGTATCCCAGTCCGCTCAGAAGGGTACTGCCGTTATAGGATTTGACTCCGGCCAGATCGATCGCCACGTCGATGGGCATCTGCTCATGCAGACGCTTGCCCAGCAGCGGATGAGTGATACCCGAGCGCAGGAGGATGTGGGGATTGAACAGGGCACTGGCGGCCAGCACTACAAGGTCGGCCTCGGCGCGCTCGCTCTGGCCGTTACGGGTGTAGCTGACGCCGCGGGCGATGCCGGCTGCGGTATCGACCGTGTCCACGGCCGAATGCAGTTGCAACGTGACGCGCGGATCGGAGTAGACCCAGGCCAGGCCGTTCTGGATGGTGAACTTGGCGTCCACCGGACAAAGCTCGCACACCCCGGTCGCGCAGCACACGCCGCGCTTGCCGGTCGCCACGCTGGCGCGCGCGGTGGCCATTTGATACCAGCCATCCGGAAAACGCTTCTTCAGCAAAACCTCCGGGTCGGAGAAGCGATGCGGCGGCAGCGGAAAGGGTCGTGATCGCGGCATCGGGCTGTCGGTGGGCCCGGACACCAGCATGACCTGCTCGACCGTGCAGTAATGCTCCTCGAGATCGTCATAGGACATCGGCCAGTCGAGACCGACGCCGTAGCGCGACCTGAGCTTGAAGTCACCCGGCATCATGCGGGTAGCGCCCCCCGCCCAGCACTTGGAATTGCCGCCAAAGCCGGGGCTCGTGAACCACACCTTCTCCGGCGTGAGGTTGTGGAACACCTGTTGCGGGGCGAT
Source organism: Steroidobacteraceae bacterium (assembly GCA_035605115.1). GTDB lineage: Bacteria > Pseudomonadota > Gammaproteobacteria > Steroidobacterales > Steroidobacteraceae > FEN-1191. The sequence goes on from DATNHF010000012.1 coordinate 23,078, forward strand.
GCTGCAGGTGCGTCGATTCGTCAGCTGCCAGGATTTGTCGTCACTGCCGCCGCGCTCGAGCACCAGCACGCGTTGCGTGGCGGCAGAACGCTCCAGATAGCGCATTAAAAAGAATGCGCTGGCAAAGCTCGTGCCGACGATGATCAGATCATAGCGTGCGGCCATCAATCATCGTTCCTGACTGCATATAGCTCGGTAAGCCGAAGGCGGGCGCGTCTTGCAGCGCAATAGCGATCATAAGGTCTCGGCAGCGCGAGTTCCGTGCATCGCTCACATAACTTCGGCGGGCGCTGCGCGCTCTGCTGCGGGAATAGGAGGCCATGGCATGGCTGCGGCCGAGGATGTTGCGCCGCAACACCGGTCCGCACCGTTCTTGCTCGGTGCCGCCGGCGGCCGCAAGTCACCAGTAATGCTGACAGCTCTCGCCCGTGCGATGAGCGATTGCCTGGCACTGAACAACTGCTCCGTGCCGGTGCGCTTGATCGCACCGACAATTTGGTGGTCAAACGGTTCGTCCTGGCAACGATCCTAGCATGCCTGCACGTCATTGGGCCGCCGATCCCGTCGGGGTCTCGGTACGGGGGGAGCTGCGTGCGCCGCGCTGCCGGAGCCGCGCTCAGTACGCCTTATCGTCGCGGAACAGTTTGAGCAAGGTCAGCACCAGGATTTTGAAATCGAGGCTCGTCGACCAGTGGCGGAGGTACTCGAGATCGTATTTCACGCGCGCCTCCATGTCCTCGAGATTTGAAGTCTCGCCGCGGCAGCCATTGACCTGCGCCAGGCCGGTGATTCCCGGTAGCACTTTGTGGCGCACCATGTAGCCCTTGATGAGCTTGCGGTACTGCTCGTTGTGCGCCACTGCATGTGGGCGCGGACCGACCAGACTCATGCGCCCCTGAAGGACATTGATGAGCTGCGGCAGTTCGTCGATCGACGAGCGGCGCAGCAGCGCGCCGATCCGCGTCACGCGCCGGTCGTCTTTGGAGGCCTGACGGACCTCGTGTCCGTCCTCGGTGACGGTCATGGTGCGAAATTTGTAGACGATGATTTCCCGGCCATCGAGTCCGTAGCGCCGCTGCCGGAATATCACCGGGCCGGGCGAGGACAGCCGCACCAGCAGCGCCACCAGCGCCAGCAGCGGCGAGAGTAGCAGCAGAACGCTCAGCGACAGCACCACATCAGTCAGGCGTTTGGCGACGCCACGATAGCCGTAAAAAGGCGTTTCACACATCGCCACCACGGGAATCCCGCGCAATTCGCCCGATCGCGCCTGGATCAGATCAAACACGAAAATATCCGGAACGTAATAGATGGAAGCCGTGGTATCGCGCAGGTCGTCGAGCAGATCGAGCACGCGCTTGAGGTGGCGGATCGGCAGCGCGATGAAGATGACATCGATGGCGTTCTGCTTGGCGTAAGCGCTGAGCTCCGCCAGGCCACCGAGCAGCTGCATATTCGGCTCGAGCTGCAGCCGGTCGGCCCCGCGGTCGTCGAAAAAACCCTCGACGGTCAGTGGCAACGCGGGATTGCTCTGCAGCCGCTGCGCCAGCTCCATGCTGGTGTTGTTGTAACCGGCGACGATCACGCGGCGATTGTCGGCCGCCCCGATCAGCAGCCGCCGCATGATCTCTCGCGTGAGCAAGGTGATCGCGAGCAGCACAATCGGCGTGCCGATGGCCCATACCGCAATCGCGGCGCGCGGATAGGCGGTCAGCGACTTGGTGACCGCACCGAGCCCTACGCACAGCACCACGACGACCATCCACTGCACCAGGACCGTGGCCGCCACCGGCCGCTGTGTCGACAGTTGCGCCGACAGGTCGGGCACAGGCCGCGTCAGGATCAACACTGTGAGCGTCACGACCAGTGCCAGCGCCGCCGGGGAGTTGCTGAAGGATACGTGCCAGTGCAGCACCACGGCATACAGCGAGGCCAGCGCCGCCAGCGGCGGCGCCACCGTCTGCAAGCCGGTTACGAGCGCTATCGAAAAGCTGCTGCGGAATAGAACCGGTTCGGTCATCGCAGTCCGGGAAGGCGGTTGCGGCTGCGCAAGAGCCGGACGGACGGGTCGCGCTTGTATAGAATCACGCCGTTGAATGTACGATGAATTGCCGATTTCATAAGGATTGCAGCCGTGTCCGAAGTAACGCCCGCGATGCAAGTGCCCCTATTGGACCTCAAGGGACAATACCACGCGTTAGCGGCTGAAATTATTCCAGTTCTCGAGGCAGTTTGCGCAAGCCAGCAATTTATTCTCGGTCGATATGTGACCGATTTCGAAGTTACGGCGGCGCAGTACTGTCGCTGTGAGAGCGCGGTGGGGGTTTCTTCGGGCACTGACGCACTGCTCCTGGCCCTCATGGCCCTGGCGATCGGTCCCGGTGATGAGGTCATCACGACGCCATACACGTTTTTTGCTACCGCCGGCACGATCGCGCGTGCCGGTGCCAGACCGGTCTTCTGTGACGTGGATCCCGCGACCTATAACCTGCAGCCCGACGAGGTTCGCAATTTCATCGGGCGCCATTGCGAGCGGCGCGACGGACGGCTGTTCAATCGCGTAACCGGCGGCAGGGTGCGCGCGCTCATGCCGGTGCATCTGTACGGTCAGTGCGCGCAGATGACACCGTTGCTCGAGCTTTGCCGCGAATACGGCCTGGCGGTCATCGAAGATGCGGCGCAGGCCATCGGCGCCGACGATCCGGAAGGTCGCCGCGCCGGCAGCATGGGCGACGTCGGCTGCCTGTCCTTCTTTCCGAGCAAGAACCTGGGTGCATTCGGCGATGCTGGTATGTGCACCACGCAGGATCCGGCGCTGGCGCAGCACATGCGCGTGCTGCGCGTGCATGGCGGTGAGCCCAAGTACTATCATGCCTTCATCGGCGGCAATTTCCGCATCGATGAGATACAGGCCGCGGTGCTTGGCATCAAGCTCAAGTATCTGGACCAGTGGACCGCCGGGCGGCAGCGCAACGCCGCGTACTATGCCTCGGCGTTCGCTCGCGCCGGTCTGGAAGCGCGCCTGGTCCTGCCGCGAGCGCTGCCCGGCTCGCGCCACATCTGGAACCAGTACGTCGTCCGCGCCGAGCGACGCGACGAGCTCAAGCGCTTCCTGGGCGAGCGCGGCGTCGGCACGGAGATCTACTATCCCGTGCCGTTGCATCGGCAGCAATGCTTTGCCTACCTCGAATATGCCGCTGGCGACTTTCCAGTCGCGGAACAGGCGGCCGCCGAGACCCTGGCATTGCCGGTCTATCCGGAGCTCGAACAGGCTCAGCTGCAGTACGTGGTCGATCAGATCGCCGCCTTCTACTGCTGAGAACGCCGATTGCATCTCCCACTGCGGGCGTCGCCGCCGAGGTCTATCGGCCCTTGAAATCGTCCGGCACCAGCAGGTGCCGCCCGAGCAGCTTGTAGAAATCCGTGCGGTTGCGCTTGGCCAGTCGGGCGGCCTGACTGACGTTGCCGCCCGTGATCTGCAGAATCTGCGACAGGTAGCTGCGCGTGAACTCATCGCGCGCCTCGTCAAAGGACGGCAGTTTTCCCTGCGCCCCGCCGATGGTCTGCTGTACCGACTCCACCGGGATGATCGACGTCTGCGACAGGGCGACGTTCTGCCGCACGACATTTTGCAGCTGCCGCACATTCCCGGGCCAGTCGCTGGTCGCCAGCAATTCCACGGCCTCGGGCGCGTAGATCTTGCGGCTGCCGCTCTCCTGGGCGATGGCGGCAAGAAAATGCGCCACCAGCAGCGGAATGTCCTCGCGCCGGCGATTGAGCGCAGGCATCTCGATATGCACCACGTTGAGGCGGTAATAGAGATCTTCGCGGAATTGGCCGCTGGCGAGCAGCTGCAGCAGATCGACGTGGGTCGAGGACAATACCCGCACATTGGTCGCAATCGCCTCGGTACTTCCGACCGGGCGCACCAGGTTGTCCTGCAGCACGCGCATCAGCGTGACCTGCAGCCGCATCGGCATGTCGCCGACTTCATCGAGCAGTAGAGTTCCGCCCTCGGCGGTCTGAAACAGGCCGCGGTGCTCGCCGGTGGCACCGGGGAAGGCGCCCTTGGCGTGGCCAAACAATTCGCTCTCGAGCGCATTCTCCGCCATGGCGCTGCAGTTGATCGCCACGAACGGGCGATTGCGGCGCGGACTCGCCTTGTGAATGGCGCGCGCCAGCAGCTCCTTGCCGGTGCCGCTCTCACCGGTGATCAGCACCCGCGCGTCGGTGCCTGCGACCATGTGGGCCTGCGCCAGCTTTTCCTCCATGAGCGGACTGCGCGTGATCAGATCGGCGCGCCAATCCTGATCGGTGTCGGCAAAGCCCGAGATCTTGAGCGCTTTCTGCACCTGATCGAGCAACTCCTGCTTTTCGACCGGCTTGGTCAAGAAGCCGAAGGCGCCCATCTGCGTGGCCTGCACCGCATCCGGAATCGTGCCGTGCGCGGTCAGCAGAATGACCTTCAGTCCGGGCCACCGGTTCTGCAATTCCTTGAGCAGTCCGATGCCATCCAGCTGATCCATGCGCAGATCGGAGATCACCAGATCGGGCCGGAAGCGGCTGACGGAGCCCAACGCCTGCACCCCGTTTTCCACGGCCTCGACGTCGTAGTTCTCGGCGCGCAGGCGGATCGTCAGCAGGCGCAGCAGTCCAGGATCATCGTCCACTACCAAGATCCGGGCCTTGCGTTTCACAGGCTGGTTCACGGTTGCCCTCCCTCGTTAGCGGGTTTACGTTCCGTCAGATTGCGTTCGATGTTGGCGATGGCATCGAGTTTGGCTTGAGCATCCTCGAGCTGTTTGCGCAGCCTGGCATTCTCATCGAGCTCGGTCTGCAGCCGCCGCTGCGTGCTGGCGTTGCGATCGCGGTCCGCGTGCTGCTCGCCACTTTGCACTAGGCGGCCGTTCTCGGCCGCGAGCCCCAGCTCGCTGTCGAGCTGCGCCAGCTCCACCAGCGCCACCGCGCGCTCGATGGGCAGTAGTGTTTCGGGCTGCGCCGCCAGCTCGCGCAGCAGCCGCTGCGCCATTGCCGGGTCGCGTGCTGGATGTCCCGGTGTTGCCAGCATCAGAGCATAGCGCAGCTTGGCGCTGCCCTGTGGCGAGCGTTGGAACGCTTCGCGTGCCGCGGCAACGATTTCGGCCTGCTCCGCCGGGCCCGCCTGCGTCAGATGCTGCATGCTCTGGAAAGTACTTGCCATCATGACGGCGGCCACCGTGTCGCGGTCCTCGGCCGTGTTGTCGCTACGCGGGGCCGGTGGCGGGGCTCGAAGCGCATCGATATTCGCGCAGCCGCACAGCAACGCGGCGAGCGCTCCCAGGCTTGCGATGTTACGCCGCATCGGCCTGCCTCTTGACCGGCAGCGGCGGCGCGACCCGCAGCGGCATGCGGATGCGGAAATGCGCACCGGTGAATTCGCCGTCGACGATTTCCACGGTTCCCTGGTGTACGTTCACGAACTCGTTGACGACCGAAAGTCCGATACCCGTCCCCGGCACACGCCCGCCGGCCCCGCGGCCGGTGTAGAAAGCCTCGAAGATGCGCGCGCGCTCCTCCAAAGGTACGCCGGGGCCGGAGTCCGCCACTTCCAGTATCAGCTCCTCGCCGTTCGCCAGGGCCCGCAAATTGATGATCCCGCCCCGCGGGGAGTATTTGATGGCGTTCGAGAGCAGATTCTCGAGGATCAGCCGAATTTTGCCGCGATCCGCCGTCAGCGTGAGATCCTCAATGTGCACATCGAGCCGAACCCGCTGCGATACCAGCGTGAGCTGCTGGTTCTCGAGCACCTGTCTGACGACCGGTCGAAGCCTGAATTCGGAGATCTCGAGCCCGGTGCTGTTGCTTTGCCAGGCGCTGAAACCCAGCAGATTTTCGATCAAGCGCTGAAGTTTGATGCCGTTGTCGCGCAAAATCCCGGTCACTTCGCGCTGACCGGTGTTGAGCTCGCCCACCGCGCCGTCGATCAGCAGCTCGGTGCCCTCGCGGATGTTGGCCAACGGCGTCTTGAGTTCGTGCGACATGTGGCGCAGGAATCGATTGCGCTCCTGCGCCAACTCCAGCAGCCGGTTGCGCAGCCATTCGAGCTGATGGCCGAGACGCTCGAGGTCCACGGGTCCTCTGACCGCGATCTCATGCGAAAAGTTGCCGCGTCCGAGTTCACCGATGGCGCGGTCGATTTGCCGCAGCGGCCTGCTAAGCCGCAACGCAAACAGCAGCACCGCGATCAGCACCAGCGGCAGCAGCAGCGAGGACTCGAGGAACAACTCGCGTCGCGCCCGGTCGGTCTGGCTCTTCAGCGCCGCAACGTCCGAGTCGATCTGCTGATTGCTCAAGCTGGCGGCGGTGGACGCCAGATCGCCGAGGGCGACGAATCCCGCGGCCAGTGCGCTCGACTCGGCTGAGGGGGCTTTGGTATTGAGCACCAGCGTACGGATCTGGGTCTGCTGCTCGATCAGTCGCGACAATTGCGCCTGTGCATCGGCGGCCCGAATTTGGCTGATCAATAACGCGACGATGCCGCTGAGCTGCTGGTCGTGCTCGTGAAACGCCGCCAGGACCGTGGGGTCGCCCAGCACCTCGTACAGCCGTGCCGAACGCTCGAGCAGCGCAATTTGCGCGTACACGTCCTGCGACAGCCGGGTAGTCTGCACGCTGTGGCCGACCAGCCGCTGGCTGGTGTCAGCCAGGCGCCGCATTTGTACGGTGGCATTGAGAATGGCAAACAGCAGCGGCCCTGCCAGCACGCACAGACCGAGCAGCAGGAAGCCATTCAGCGATTTGGGCAGCAGCCAGCGCATCGAATCATTCTAAGCCACTACGTGGCACGATGCTGATGCCGGCCGTCACGAAAGCTCACGCCACGCAACTCGGCGATGGCGCCCGGTGTCGTGCCGATATAGCCTGCACCTCGGCGCTGAGCATGGCTGGTCGCGAGACCAGGTTCGATGCGGTGGATATGAACGGGATGATGGGAAAATGATCGCTGCCAACGTGCTCGCTGCGGACGGCGAATGAATTCCGACACGACGCGCCGCACGGGGAGTGCGGGCGATACCGCGGCCAAGGGCGCGGAGGCGCCGTTTGCGGGCCTCACGCCCGATGTGGTCATGGATGCGGCCGAAGCGCTCGGGCTCGAGCCGGACGGCCGCCAGTTTGCACTCAACAGCTACGAGAATCGCGTTTACCGCGTCGGGCGCAGCGATGCGAGCGCAGTGATCATTAAATTTTACCGTAGCGGACGCTGGTCGGATCAGCAGATCCTCGAGGAGCACGGCTTCGCCTTGGAGCTCGCCGAGCAGGAGATTCCGGTCGCGCCGCCGTTGGTGCTGCAGGGGGCCACCCTGCACCGGCATGCGGGGTTTCGTCTGACCGTGTTTCCCCTGTGTGCCGGAACGGCACCGGAGCTCGATCAACCCGGGGCGCGTGAGCTGCTCGGGCGCACGCTGGCGCGCGTTCACGCCGTGGGCGCGCGGCGTCGCTTCGAGTTTCGGCTCTCCCTCGGGCCGGAGCAATGGGGTGAGCGAGCGCGTCGCTCGCTGCTGCATTCGGGATTTCTGCCCGGGCACATGCAGCAGCAGTACGGCGAGATCAGCGCAGCGCTGCTGGAGAAAATCGGCGCCGCCTTTGCCGCCGCCGCGCCGGTTGGCTCGATCCGGCTGCATGGCGACTGCCACTTGGGCAATATTCTCTGGAACGAGCGTGGAGCGCTGCTGGTGGACCTGGACGATTGCCTCAATGGCCCGCGCATCCAGGACCTGTGGATGTTTCTGTCCGGCAATGCCGATGAGCAGCGGCGCCAGTGGAGCGAGATCATGCAGGGCTATGGCCAATTTGGCGCGATCGACCATGGCGAGCTGCGTTTGATCGAGGCGCTGCGCGCGGCGCGCATGCTCAATCACGCGGCCTGGATTGCGGAGCGCTGGGCGGATCCGGCCTTTCCACGCGCCTTTCCGTGGGCCGGTCAGGCGCGCTTCTGGGAGGGCTACGTCGGCGATCTCATGCAGCAATGTGATGTGCTCGACGAGCCGCCGCAGCTGGCCGGGCTTCTGCCGGAATTGTGCTAATGTTTCAATCAGGGTTGCTGTGCTGCGGAATCGAGCATCCATGTCGAACGGGTTGAAGCCGCTGTGTGGGGTAGCGCTGCTGGCGCTGCTGTGCGCCTGCGGCTCCTCGAAATCGCCCGGAGCTGCAGGTTCGGCGCGGTCCGACTCGCGACATCAGCCCCACGCTCAAGCGGGGAACTCCGCCGATCAGGACCTGGTGTCGGCCGTGAGCTCCGGCGGCTCGGGCCCACCGCTGGGGCTCAAGTTCCGACTCGACACCCGACCCGTGGTCGGCATGCCGGCGCAGCTGGTGCTGGCGCTGATTCCCAGTCCCGGCATCGAGATCAGCCACATCCATGGCGCGCTGCAGAGCGCCGATGGCCTGCAGCTGCAATCGGCGGACAGCTTCGACATCGATGCCCCGCAGGGCACCGAACCGCTCGAGCAGGACGTTACCGTCGTGCCCCAGCGCAGCGGCGTGCTGAGCCTCAATGCCATTCTCGTCATCGACTACGACGACGTCTCGATCGCGCGTACCTACGTTATCCCGTTGATTGCGGCCAATAACGCCTCCTGAGCCGCGCGCAGCGCGCGCTCTTGTGGAAATCGGCAGTGCTTCACGCGCCGCCCGATGGGGCCTTCGTATGATGAGGGCAGCCTTCCCATAATCGGATGTTATGTCACAACAGCCGGTGGCATTGGACGCCGTACCAGTCCTGCAGCCGACAGCCGCCAAGCGTGGCCGGATGCCGCTGCAGGAGCTGCACCCGCGCCTGCGCGAGCAACTGGTGCAGGCGCAAAAGGCCAATGCGGGGATGCTGGAGTTGGGCCAGCTGTTGCCCCTGATCAGTTCCTACTACGAGCAGCTCGACGATGAGCGGCGCGGCATCGTGCGATCGATGCAGCTGATTGCTGATGAGGCCCGCGCCTACGGTGAAGGACTCGGTGGGGTCGACGCCGGGCATTGGCAGGTGATTCTCGATCACATCAAGGACGTCGTGATCACCGTAGGGGCCGAGGGCGCGGTGAAGATTTTCAACCCGACCGGCGAGCGTATCTTCGGCTATTCGCGCACAGAGATTATCGGCCAATCGATTACGCGATTGCTGCCCGATCTGCGGTTGCGCGGCTCGGTTGAGCAGGGCCTGCAGGCGCTCGCCGCGCGTGCCGATCAGTCCCGTGGCGACCTGCGGCCGCACGAGATGAGCGCGCGCCACCAGGACGGGCACCGCTTCCCGGCCGAGCTGATCGTCAGCTGCGTGCACATCAATCGCCGCTGCGTCTACGTGATCTGTCTGCGGGATATCAGTGAACGTGTGCGTGCCGAGGAGGCCCTGCGCGACAGTGAAGCACGTTACCGCACCCTGGTCGAGAGTGCGCCCGAACTCATCGTTGTGCTCGATCCAAAATCCGGGCAGTTCGTCGACGCCAATGACAATGCGCTACGTTTTTTCGGCGTCAGCCGCGAGCGCATGCTCAAGCTCACGGCCGTCGATCTGTCGGCGCCGCTACAGGAGGGTGGTGCCGCGGCCGCGGAGTTGTTCGCCGATCTGTGCGCGCGGGCTGCGGCCGGCAAGCCGCAGGCCTTCGAGTGGCTGCACCGCGACGCTCAGGGGCACGAGGTCGAGACGGAAGTGCGGCTCATGGCGCTGCCGGGCGCAGACCATCTGCTGCGCGCAAGCGTCACGGACATCGCCGCGCGGCGCCGCGCCGAACGCATCACGGCCGGCGAGCGCAACGTGTTCGAGCGTATCGCAGCCGACGCGCCGTTGACCGAGGTGCTCGAATCGATTGCGGACCTGATCGAATCGATCAGCCGCGGCTTTACCGCCACGATCGGCCTCTTGGCCGCCGACGGTCAGAGTTTCACCGAGGTCATTGGCCGTCGCATCCAACCGCAGTGGCGCAAGCTCGAGCAGAATCTCACGGTCGACATCCGTAACGGCTCGAGCGCCGCGGCCGTGTACCTGGGGCGCCATGTGCTTGTCGCCGACGTCGAGTGCGACGCGTTCTGGCAACGTCGACGCGATCTGGCGCTCGAGGCGGGTTTCCGCGCAGCCTGGGCCGTGCCCATCAAGACTGCCGGCGGGCGCGTGCTCGGCGCCTTGACCATCTATCGCCCGCAGGCGGGCGCCCCGCTGGCACGCGATATCGATCTGATGGCACACGCCGCACGCTTGGCGGGCATCGCCATCGAGCGCCGTCGCGGCGAGGAGGCACTGCGGGCGAGCGAAGCCAAATTTCGCAGTTTGTATGACCGCATGCTCGAAGGCGTGTACCAGTGCGCGGCCGACGGGCGCGTGCTCGAAGTCAATCCCGCCTTCGTCAAGATGTTGGGCTTCGAGCGCGCGGAAGAGATCTATGCTCTTCGCGGACTGTCCGTGCTGTGCTGGAACCCGGCAGAACGCGCCGAGTTCGAGTGCTCGCTGCAGCTTCATGGCGAGATCCGCAACGCTGAGTTCGAGCTGCGTTGCCGCGATGGCTCGCGCCTGGTGGTGCTGGAGAGCGCGCGCGTCATACGCGATGCCGAACAGCGCGTCGTGGCCTATGAAGGTACGATGGCCAACATCAGCGAGCGCAAGCGCGTCGAGCAGGCTATGTTCGCCGAGAAGGAGCGGGCGCAGGTTACCCTGCAGTCGATCGGCGATGCGGTCATTACCACCGATGGCGAAGGCCGCATCGATTACATGAATCCGGTCGCTGAGCAACTCTCGGGCTGGGGCAAGGAGGAGGCACGCGGCGAAAACCTGGGTACCGTGCTGCGGCTGCTCGACGAGGTCACGCACGAGAAGCTCGAGAACCCGTTGGTGCGGTGCCTGCGTGAAGGGCAGCTGGTGCATTTCGCCGAGCACTGTGTGCTGCTCAACCGCCTCGGGCAGGAAATCGCGATCCAGGATTCGGCGGCCCCCATCCGCGATCGCGGCGGCGCCATCGTCGGGGCGGTGGTGGTGTTTCGGGACGTCACCAAGGAGCGGCGTCTCAAGCGCGCATTGTCCTACCAGGCGAGCCATGACGCGTTGACCGGCCTCATCAACCGGCGCGAATTCGACAACCGGCTGGCGGAAGCGCTCCTTAGCGCGCAGCGCGATGAGGGGCCGCATGCATTGCTGTATGTGGATCTGGATCAGTTCAAGGTGGTCAACGATACCTGCGGACATTCGGCCGGCGACCGGCTGCTGCGCGACGTTACCGGGTTGTTGCAGGCGCATGTGCGCGCCGCCGATACCATCGCCCGCCTCGGTGGCGACGAGTTCGGCATCCTGGTGCGCAGCTGCACGGCCGAGCAGGGCGCCAAGATTGCTGAAAACATCCGTCAGGGGATTCGCGATTACCGCTTCACGTGGGAGCAGAACACAACCGGGATCGGGGCGAGCATCGGCGTGGTCGAGATCACGAGCGAGAGCCAAAGCGCGGCCAACTTGTTGAGCGCGGCCGATATCGCTTGTTATGCAGCCAAGGATTCCGGGCGCAATCGCGTGCACCTGTACGATTCGAATGAAGTATCCGGCCGGCACCGCGAGATGTACTGGGTCAGCCGCGTGACGCGAGCCGTGGATGAAGGCCGGCTCGAGCTTTACTACCAGGAGATTACGCCCACCAGCCAAGCCGCACCGTCGCTGCCGGCCTTCTATGAACTGCTGGTGCGTCTGCGCGACGACGGCGGCGAACTGGTGTTGCCGGGCGAATTCATTCCGGCCGCCGAACGCTACAACATGGTTGCAGCGATCGACCGCTGGGTGGTGCAGCGCGCGGTCAAGGCGTTGCGCGAGCATGCGACCGGCGAGGAGCCGCCGTTCCTGTTCGCGCTGAATCTGTCGGGCATGTCGCTCGGCGATCGCAGCTTCCTGGATTTCGTGCTGACGCTGACCGAGGATCCGCGCATCGCGCGTGGCCTGTGCTTCGAGATCACCGAGACGGCCGTGATCTCCAGCATGACGGAAGCCGTGTATTTCATGCGCGAGCTCAGGAAGCGGGGCTGCCGCTTCGCGCTCGATGATTTCGGCAGCGGCTTGTCGTCATTCCACTACCTCAAGAACCTGCCGGTCGATTTCCTCAAGATCGACGGGCAGTTCATCGGCAGCGTCACGACCGACGCGGTCGATCGCAGCATGGTGGAAGCCATCAGTCACGTGGGGCGCACGCTTGGCATCGCCACGATCGCCGAAAAGGTGGAGTCCGCGGCCGTTTTCGCCGAACTCAAGCGCCTGCGGGTGGAATTCGCTCAAGGCTACTTCATTGCCAAACCAGCCTCGATCGAAAGCCTGCGGCCCGGCATGGCGTCGCACGCGCTGCACGACGCCGAGCAGGCGCTGCCGTCAACGCCGGCGCTCAAGGCCAGCTAGGTGCGCCTGTTCGGTGATGCGCCAGCGTCGCGCAATTCCGCAGCGCGACCAGCGTGTCGGTGGTAACGGACTTCAACAGCTGCTGCGCAAAGTTGCCGTCACGCGCTTCGCCGTAAGCTCTGCCATTTTTGCCCGTCACGGCGACCAGCGTCAATTCACTCGCAGGAAATCTCTGGCGCAGGCGCCGCGTGACCTCGAGCCCGCTCATATCCGGCGTGGACAGGTCCAGGACTGCGATTTCCGGGCGATACTCGTGCGTGGCCGCAAGAGCCGCGGCCGCCGCCATGGTCACGCCGTGCAGGGGGCGCAAGACGGCCTCGACCCCGCCGCCCGAGGCGCCGATAGCGCAGATCGACCTCGCGGCGTCGGGGCAGGGATCCATGTCCCCAGGCAGCGCTCGTGCTGCAGACCGCATTTGCCCCATTTGTTTCCAGACCGGACGCGAGTGTAAATACCAGAGTGTGGTTAACCTGTAGGACGGCATCGATCACGAGCCGGCACGGCTAGGGAAAAAATGACGCTGCTCTCTGACGAACCCGTCGACATCGATCGCCGTCTGGCGGTGGCTCCGATGATGGATTGGACCGACTGTCGGCGAAGCCGATTTTCAATCAAGGCTTTGGACCGTTCGCGTATGCCCTGTCTCCTTTACGTCTCCTCAAACGCGACAATTTTTTACCGTCGGCGCCTCGAAGCGTTGGAGAGCCGCCGACGGGGAAGGGGAGAGCCAGGGGTCGATCGCGCACGTCGCTCTAATGGCTTCCGATTGCGTCGGCGGGAGGCTACTTTCCCATTTTCGAGTATTGGTGCGGATTCTCCGGCCGCTATTGGGCAGGCGAAGTTTGCCGAGGCAGCACGTGGGCGCCGGCGCATCGATCACGATCACTATTCCGGGGCTGCGCGCAG
>DATNHF010000013.1:0-140122 GCA_035605115.1 Steroidobacteraceae bacterium
GAGATGGTCATGCCCGGGGACAACATCAAGATGACCGTGGATCTGATTGCCCCGATCGCCATGGAGGAGGGCCTGCGCTTTGCGATCCGCGAGGGCGGCCGCACCGTCGGGGCCGGTGTCGTATCGAAGATTCTGAAGTGACCTATGGCTAATCAAAACATTCGCATCCGCCTCAAGGCCTTCGACCATCGGTTGATCGACAATTCTGCCCGCGAGATCGTCGAGACGGCGCGCCGCACCGGCGCCACCGTGCGCGGTCCGGTGCCGCTGCCGACCAAGATGGAGCGCTTCACGCTGCTGATTTCGCCGCATGCCGACAAGGACGCGCGCGATCAGTACGAGCTGCGCACGCACAAGCGCCTCATGGACATCCTCAATCCCACCGACAAGACAGTGGACGCGCTGATGCGCCTGGAGTTGCCGGCCGGCGTGGATGTGCAGATCCGCCTGAACTGATTTCAGCGGACCGGCAAAGCCGGTCGCGTCGGTGAGGGCGTATTGCTCCAAAGGCCAGTCGCCTATATACTGCGCGGCCTTCTCGCCCCCGGGCGCAATGCCCCGAGGGGCGGAATCTTGCGCGAAAGCGCGCATCGGGCGAGGTTGGGGCCGCTATTGGCTGGCCCCAAGACCACTCGAGAGCAACGGCGCCGGGCGCGCTGCCCTCCTGTGATGTTTCGTTCCGCGCACGCGAACCGGCATGCACCCATCGGCGTGTGTGCCATTGGAGAGGGCTTAACAGATGGCAATCGGTCTGGTCGGCCGCAAATGCGGCATGACACGCATTTTCACGGACGCTGGCGAATCCGTGCCCGTGACCGTGCTCGAAGTGCTCCCGAATCGGGTCACGCAGGTCAAGTCGGTCGACCACGACGGCTACCGGGCCGTGCAGGTGACTTTCGGCATACGCCGACCGCAGTTGCTCAGCAAGGCGGCCGCCGGCCACTTTGCCAAGGCCAAGGTTGAGCCGGGCCGCGGGCTGATCGAGTTCCGCCTGAGCGGTAACGACGGCGCCGACCTCAAGCCCGGCAGCGAGCTCAAAGTCGACCTCTTCTCCGAGGGTCAGGTGGTCGATGTCACGGGTGTCACGATCGGTAAGGGCTATGCGGGCGTCATGAAGCGGCACAACTTTGCCGGCGGCATGGCCAGTCATGGCGCTTCGCTGTCGCACCGTGTTCCGGGCTCGATCGGTCAGCGCCAGACTCCGGGCCGCGTCTTCCCGGGCAAGCGCATGTCGGGCCATATGGGCGTCGTGCGACGCACGACCGAGAATCTGCGCGTCGTCGGCGTCGATGCACCGCGCAATCTGCTGCTGATCCGCGGCGCTGTGCCGGGCTCGCAAGGCGGCAATGTGATCGTTCGCGCCTCGGTGAAAGCGGCGCGGCATTCAGCGCGCAAGGTCGTCGTCCCCCATAAGGTCGTCGCCCCCCATAAGGCTGCAGCGGCACCGAAGAGCGCAGCGCCGCCCAAAAAGTGATGGCCATGAAACTGAAAGTTGCCAATGGCGGTACCGATCTTCCCGTCTCGGACGAGAACTTCGGCCGCGAATTCAACCAGGCCCTGGTGTTCCAGGTCGTCAACGCCTACCTCGCCTCGGGTCGTTCGGGCACCAAGGCGCAAAAGACGCGAGCCGAAGTTCGCGGTGGTGGCAAGAAGCCCTGGAACCAGAAGGGCACGGGCTCGGCGCGCGCGGGCTCCATCCGCAGTCCCATCTGGGTCGGGGGTGGACGTGCGTTTGCGGCACAGCCCCGCGACTTTTCGCAGAAGGTCAATCGCAAGATGTACCGCGGCGCCATGCGATCGATGCTGTCCGAGCTCGTGCGCCAGGACCGGCTGGTCGTGACGGCCTCGCTCGCCATCGATGCACCCAAGACGCGCTTGCTGGCCGCGCAGCTCAAATCGCTGTCGCTCGAGAACGTGCTGATCATTGTTGAGGCGAGCGACGACAAGCTCGAACTCGCGGCGCGCAATCTGCCGCATGTGGAATTGCTGCCGGCCGCGGCCGTAAACCCCGTGAGCCTGGCGCGTCACGACAAAGTCTTGGCGACCGTTGGTGCCGTGAAGCTGCTCGAGGAGCGCCTGCAATGACTGCAACGCGCAAGCCGCTGGGACGGGAAGGGCTCATGAACGTGTTGCTCGCCCCGCACGTGACCGAGAAGACCTCGCTGTCGCTGCAGGAGCGCAATCAGTACGCATTTCGAGTGCGTCGCGATGCGACCCGCACCGACGTGCGCCGCGCCGTCGAGCTCATGTTCGACGTCAAGGTCGAGGGCGTGCAAGTGGTCAACCAGTTGGGCAAGAAGCGCCGTTTCGCCGCGCGCACCGGCCGCACGCAGGACTGGAAGAAGGCCTATGTGCGTCTCGCGGCGGGCCAGAGCATCGACTACGAAGCGCAGGCCAAGCGCTGAAGACTTTGAGGTACGCAAATCCATGGCCCTGATCAAACTCAAGCCGACCTCGCCGGGTACGCGCTTCCAGGTGCGCGTCAGCAAGAGTCACCTCTACAAGGGTGGCCCCCACGAGCCGCTCACGGTCGCGCAGGACCGTACCGGCGCGCGCAATCATTTCGGCCGCATCACCACGCGCCACATCGGCGGCGGATCGCGCCAGAAATATCGCCTGATCGACTTCCGGCGCGACAAGGACGGCGTTGCCGGAGTGGTCGAACGCATCGAATACGATCCGAACCGCACGGCCCACATCGCGCTGGTGCTCTATAGCGACGGCGAGCGGCGCTACATTCTCGCGCCCAAGGGCGTGAAGGATGGCGATGAGATCCGCTCGGGCAGCGAGGCGCCGATCAAGCCCGGCAGTGCGATGGCACTGCGGCACATTCCGGTCGGCTCGCTGGTGCACAACATCGAACTCAAGCCGGGCCGCGGCGGTCAGCT
Source organism: Steroidobacteraceae bacterium (assembly GCA_035605115.1). GTDB lineage: Bacteria > Pseudomonadota > Gammaproteobacteria > Steroidobacterales > Steroidobacteraceae > FEN-1191. Next base: position 2,889 of record DATNHF010000013.1, read on the forward strand.
CTCGCGCAGCGCCGGGAGCTCCGCCTCCTACACCTCGCGCGAGGGCGCGCATGCGTATCTGCGGCTCAAGTCCGGCGAGACGCGCAAGGTGCACATCGATTGCCGCGCCACCATCGGCGAGCTCGCCAACGATGAGCACAACCTGCGCCAGTACGGCAAGGCCGGTGCAAAGCGCTGGCTCGGCATCCGCCCGACGGTGCGAGGCCTGGCGATGAATCCGGTCGATCACCCGCACGGCGGCGGCGAAGGCAAGTCCGGCCAGGGCAACCCGCACCCGGTGTCGCCCTGGGGCTTGCAGACCAAGGGCAAGAAGACGCGCCGTAACAAGCGCACGAGCAACATGATCGTGCAGCGGAGGAAATAAACGTGCCTCGTTCGTTGAAGAAAGGTCCGTTCGTGGATCTGCATCTTGCCAAGAAGGTGCAGGTCGCGGTGCAGAAGAGCGATCGCCGGCCGATCAAGACCTGGTCGCGCCGCTCGATGGTGATTCCCGACATGGTCGGGCTCACGCTCGCGATCCACAACGGCAAGCAGCATATCCCGGTGCTCGTGACCGAGAACATGGTGGGCCACAAGCTCGGCGAATTCTCCCCGACGCGGTTGTTCAAGTCGCATTCGGGCGATCGCAAAGTGACCACGGCGGAGTGATGCGATGCAGGTAACCGCTCGACTGCGCCATGCGCGCATCTCGCCGCAGAAATGCCGGCTAGTCGCCGACACGGTGCGTGGCAAGGGCGTGGGCAATGCGCTCGCGACGCTGAAGTTCATGCCGAAGAAGAGCGCGGCGCTGGTGCTGAAGGTGTTGCAATCGGCCATCGCCAACGCCGAGAACAATCTCGGTGCCGATATTGATGAGCTCAAGGTACAGCGCATCGAAATCGATGCGGCGCCGGTGCTCAAGCGCTTTGCGGCCCGAGCCAAGGGCCGCGGCAGCCGCATCGTCAAGCGCAACAGCCACATCACGATTCAGGTCAGCGACGGCAGGAAGGACTAGTTATGGGCCAGAAAGTCAATCCGCTGGGCATACGGCTTGGGATCACGCGCGATTGGACCTCGAAGTGGTATGCCAGCAAGAAGCAGTTCCCGATGCTGGTGCATACCGATTTCCTGGTGCGCGAGTTCCTGAAGAAGAGACTGGCCGATGCCTCGGTCAGCCGTGTGTTGATCGAGCGCGCGGCCAAGAAGGTCAACATCACGATCCAGACCGCGCGTCCGGGCATCGTGATCGGCAAGAAGGGCGAGGACATCGAGAAGCTGCGCGGCGAGACCGCGAAGCTTCTGGGCATGGCCATGCTCGACGTGCGCCTGAACATCTCAGAGATCCGCAAGCCCGAGCTCGATGCCCAGCTCGTGGCCGAAAGCATTGCGCAGCAGATCGAAAAGCGCGTGATGTTCCGCCGCGCGATGAAGCGCGCGGTCATGAGCACGATGCGTAGCGGCGCGCTCGGCATCAAGGTGCGCATGTCCGGCCGCCTCAACGGCTCGGAGATCGCGCGCACCGAGTGGTACCGCGAAGGCCGCGTGCCATTGCACACCTTTCGCGCCGACATTGACTACGGCCTGGCTGAGGCTCACACCACCTACGGCGTCATCGGCATCAAGGTCTGGATATTCAAGGGCGAAGTGTTCGACCAGGCGCAGCTCGACCGTCAGGCCGAAAACGCGGCGCAGGGCGAGGCCGCGAATGCCGCCGCGGCGGCGGCCGCTGCGGCCGCGGTCACTGCCGCAGCAGTGCCGGTTGCACCGTCGGTGGCGGCAGCACCGACGCCGGAGGCGGGGGCCTGAGGCCGATCCCAACGCAGTAACGCATCATGTTGCAACCAAAGCGAACCAAGTACCGCAAGCAGTTCAAGGGCCACAATGGCGGCCTCGCGCTGCGCGGCAATACCGTGGCCTTCGGCGATTTCGGGCTCAAGGCGACCGACCGGGCGCGCATGACCGCGCGCGAGATCGAGGCGGCGCGACGCGCGATGGCACGCTACGTCAAGCGCGGCGGCCAGATCTGGATCCGCGTGTTTCCGGACGTGCCGATCACCAAGAAGCCGCTCGAGGTGCGCATGGGCAGCGGCAAGGGCAACGTCGAGTATTGGATTGCCAAGGTCAGGCCGGGCAAGGTGCTGTTCGAGATGGAAGGCGTCAGCGAGCAGATCGCACGTGAAGCCTTCCGCCTGGCCGGCGCCAAACTCTCGGTATCGACCAGCTTCGTGAAGCGACAGGTGCGCTGATGAAAGCCAGTGAGCTGCACAAGAAATCAGTGAGCGAATTGCACAACGAGATGCTGTCGCTGCGCAAGGAGCAGTTCGCACTGCGATTGCAGCGTGCGACCGGACAGGCCGTGAAGCCCGATCAATTTGGCAAGGTGCGCAAGAACATTGCGCGCGTCAAGACGGTGCAGCGCGCCAAGCGCGCTAAAGGCAAGACATGAGCACGGAAATCACGAGTGAGCGCAAGTCCGTCCGTACGCTCACGGGACAGGTCGTCAGCAACAAGATGGACAAGACCATTGCGGTCGAGATCGAGCGCGTGGTGCGCCATCCGACCTACGGCAAGTTCGTGCGCCGCACGACCAAGCTGCTGGCGCACGATGAAAAGAACGAGGCGCGCGAGGGTGATACCGTGTCGATCACGCCCTGCCGGCCGCTGTCGCGGCACAAATCGTGGCGCCTGCTCGCGGTCGTCGAGCGCGCAAGCCAGGGTTGAGCGGGCAGCCATGATCCAGCTACGCACGATGCTCAATGCCGCCGACAACAGCGGCGCGCGCACCCTGATGTGTATCAAGGTGCTCGGTGGCACGCGCCGCCGCTATGCCTCCGTCGGCGATGTCATCAAGGTCAGCGTGAAGGACGCAATTCCGCGCGGCAAGGTCAAGAAGGGCGAGGTCTACGACGCGGTGGTGGTGCGCACACGCCGCGGTGTGCGCCGCCCGGACGGTTCGCTCATCAAGTTTGACGGCAACGCGGCCGTGCTGCTGACCAACAAGCTCGAGCCGATCGGCACCCGCATCTTCGGGCCGGTCACTCGCGAGCTGCGGACGGTGCAGTTCATGAAGATCATTTCGCTCGCCCCCGAAGTGCTGTGAGCGAACAAGCGGTAGGCAGTCATGGAAAAAATCAGAAAGGGCGATCAGGTAGTGGTGCTCTCGGGGCGCGACAAAGGCCGACGAGGAGCCGTGATCCGTGTGGCGGGGACCGAAGTCGTGGTTGAGAACGTCAATCGCGTCAAACGGCACACCAAGGCCAATCCGCACGCCAACAAGCCTGGCGGCATCATCGAGAAAGAGATGCCGTTGCCGATCGGCAAGGTCGCGCTGTGGAATCCGGCCTCCAAACGGGCGGACCGGGTCGGCGTCAAGAAATTGGGCGATGGCAGAAAAGTGCGTTTTTTTAAATCCAACGGCGAAGTCATCGACGCCTGAGGGCCGCAGTGGAGAGGCGTCCGGCGACGCCGTAACGGAGTATGGCAAGGCTACAACAGTTTTATCGCGAGACAGTGGTTCCGAAGCTTATGGCGGAACTCAAGCTGTCGAACGTCATGCAAGTGCCGCGCATCAGCAAGATCACGGTTAACATGGGCGTGGGCGAGGCCGTGGCCGACCGCAAGGTCATCGACGCCGCGGCCGGCGACATGGCCAAGATCACCGGCCAGAAGCCGCAGATCTGCAAGTCCAGGAAGGCTATCGCCACCTTCAAGGTGCGCGAGGGACTGCCGATCGGCTGCAAGGTGACCTTGCGCGGCGAGCGCATGTACGAGTTTCTGGATCGACTGATCAGCGTGGCGATGCCGCGTATCCGCGATTTCCGCGGCATTTCGCCGCGCGGCTTCGATGGCCGCGGCAACTACAGCATGGGCGTGCGCGAGCAGATCATCTTCCCCGAGATCCAGTACGACCAGATCGATCAGCTGCGCGGCATGGACATCACGATCACGACGACGGCTCGCGACAACCGGCACGGCCGCGCCCTGCTGGACGCATTCAGCTTTCCGTTCCGCAAATAGGCAACGCAGCGGGCTTCAAGGAATAAACGCAATGGCCAAGACCAACATGGTGGAGCGCGAGAAGCGCCGTTCACGAATCGTGAAGAAGTACGCCACCAGGCGCGCTGCGCTCAAGGAAATCATCCGCAGTCCGAAGTCGACGCCGGAGCAGCGCGTGGCCGCTCAGGCCGCGCTGCAGAGCCAGCCGCGCGATGCCAGCGTGAGCCGTCATCGCAACCGCTGCCAAATCACGGGCCGATCGCGCGGCGTGTACCGCAAGTTCGGTCTGGCGCGCGTCAAGATCCGCGAGGTGGCAATGCGCGGCGAGATTCCAGGGCTAGGCAAGGCGAGCTGGTAGGAGCTTAACGATGAGCATGACCGATCCGATCGCCGATCTGCTGACCCGAATCCGCAATGGCCAGTCCGCTCGCAAGGCGAGCGTGACGGTTGCCTCTTCGAAGCTGAAGACGGCGATCCTCGCGGTACTGAAGGACGAGGGCTACATCGCCGACTTCAATCGCTCGAGCGACGAGGGCAAGCCCGTACTGACCATCGATCTGAAGTATTACGAAGGTCGGCCGGTCATCGACCGCATCGAGCGTGTCAGTCGCCCGGGCCTGCGGATCTATCGCGGCAAGGGCGAGATTCCGCGGGTGCTCGGCGGCATGGGTACCGTGATTGTCTCCACGCCCAAGGGCGTCATGACTGACAAGGCGGCACACGCGATCGGTCAGGGCGGCGAAGTGCTTTGCATCGTCGCCTGATGCGCGGGCCACTGCCACGAGGTCACAGGGTAAGCTGAACATGTCCAGAGTCGCCAATCGAATCATCGATCTGCCTTCCGGCGTGACCGTGAGCGTGACGAGCGCGGCCGTGACCATCAAAGGCGCACGCGGCGCGCTGATCCTGACGCTCGGCGCTGGCGTATCGGTCGTGCAGCAGGACAAGACGCTGTCGGTCAAGTATCAGGGTGACGACGCCGTGCGCATGCGCGCCGGTGCCACCCGCGCGCACCTCGCGAACATGGTGCAGGGTGTGACCCGTGGCTATGATCGCAAGCTCGAGCTCGTGGGCGTCGGCTTCCGTGCGCAGGTCGCCGGCAAGGCGCTCAATCTCACGCTGGGCTTCTCCCATCCCGTGAGCTATCCGATACCGGAAGGCATCACGATCGAGACGCCGAGCCAGACCGAGATTCTGATCAAGGGCAATGACCGGCAGCGTGTCGGTCAGACAGCGGCGGAGATCCGCGACATCCGTCCACCCGAGCCCTACAAGGGCAAGGGCGTGCGCTACTCGGATGAGCAGATCGTCCTCAAAGAAGGCAAGAAGAAGTAGCGCGACGAGAGATTCATGCACATCACCAAGAAACAGCGGCGCCAGCGCCGCGCAGTCAAGACCCGGGCACAGATCCGCGCGCTCAAACTCGAGCGCTTGACCGTGCATCGAACCCCGCGACATATCTACGCGCAACTGTTCGACGGCAAGGGTGAAAAGGTGCTGGCAGCTGCCTCCACGGTGCAGAAGGATGTGACCGAGGGACTCAAGGGCACCGGCAACATTGCCGCCGCGCAGGCCGTGGGTCGCGCCATTGCCGAGCGCGCCAAGGCCGCCGGCATTACCCGGGTCGCATTCGATCGCGCCGGCTTTCAGTATCACGGCCGCGTCAAGGCGCTGGCCGAGGCGGCCCGCGCAGCGGGTCTTGAGTTCTAGGCAGCGGATTATTGCAGGCACGTATCTATGGCAAGAATGGAAAAAACGCAGAGCGCGGATGAGCTGGTGGAAAAGCTTGTCGCCGTGAACCGCACCGCGAAGGTCGTGAAGGGCGGGCGGCAGTTCGGCTTTACCGCGCTCACCGTGGTCGGGGACGGCGCTGGGCGCGTCGGCTTCGGTTTCGGCAAGGCGCGCGAAGTGCCCGTGGCGATCTCCAAAGCCATGGCGCAGGCGCGCAAGAACATGGTGGTCGTGAGTCTGCGCAACGACACCCTGCACTATGCGGTCAACGGCACGCACGGCGCGACGCGCGTGTTCATGCTGCCGGCCTCCGAAGGTACCGGCGTTATTGCCGGCGGTGGCATGCGCGCGGTGCTCGAATGCGCCGGCGTGCGCAACGTGCTTGCCAAGAGCTACGGCTCACGCAATCCGATCAACGTCGTGCGCGCCACCGTCAACGCGTTGGCCAGCGTGCGCTCGCCGGAGGAGATTGCCGCCAAGCGTGGCAAGAGCCTCGAAGACATCCTCGGGAGTGCCTGATGAGCGCCGCCACCGACAGCCACAAGCAGGTCAAGGTGACGCTGCTGCGCAGCGTGCACGGTCAGCTCAGGCACATCGCCGCCTCGGTACGCGGCCTGGGACTGCGACGCCGGCATCAGAGCGTGACGGTGGCCGATACGGCGGCCAATCGCGGCATGATTCGCACCGCCGGGCATCTGCTCAAAGTGGAGTCGAACTGACATGAGCGTCATGCGACTGAACAATCTCCGACCGGAGCCTGGCTCGCGCCGTCCCCGGCTGCGTGTCGGCCGCGGCGCCTCGGCAGGCCAGGGCAAGACCTGCGGCCGCGGTGTCAAGGGTCAGCGCGCCCGCAAGGGCGGCTATCACAAGGTCGGGTTCGAAGGCGGCCAGATGCCGTTGCAGCGCCGCCTGCCCAAGGTCGGGTTTCGATCGGCCATGAAGCGCGCGCGCGCGGAGGTGCGCTTGCACGAGCTCGCCCTGGTGGATGCGCCCGTGATCGATCTGCCGGCGCTCAAGCGGGCCGGCATCGTCTCGGCGTTCGCAGGCCGCGCCAAGGTCGTGCTGTCCGGTGAGCTCAAGAAGGCGGTGACGCTCAAGGGTGTCGCCGTCACCAAGGGCGCGCGTGCGGCCATCGCCGCCGCGGGCGGCAGGATCGAGGACTGAAATGGCCAACTCCGCGCTGTCGAATCCAGCCGCTGCACTCGCCGAAGCAGGACGCCTCGGCGAGATCCGCGGCCGTCTGCTATTCCTGGTCGGCGCGCTGGTGGTCTATCGCATCGGTACCTTCATTCCGGTGCCGGGCATCAATCCGGAAGCGGTGTCGCGGTACTTCAACGACCAGTCGAACACCATCCTCGGCGTGGTCAATATGTTCTCGGGCGGCGCGCTGCAGCGCCTGTCGATCTTCGCCATGGGCGTGATGCCCTACATCTCCGCCTCGATCATCATCCAGATGCTGTCGATGGTCGTGCCCTCGCTCATGGAGGCGCGCAAGGAGGGCGAGTCGGGCCGCCGCCGCATCACTCAGCTCACGCGCTATGTGACGGTCGGGCTCGCGCTGTTCCAATCGTTCGGCGCGGCGGTCGCCCTGGGCAACGGTGGCATGACCAACGCCAAGGGATTGTTCGACTGGCTGCTGCCCGCAACCATCACGATGACCACCGGTACCATGTTCCTGATGTGGCTCGGCGAGCAGATCACCGAGCGCGGCATCGGCAACGGCATCTCGATGCTCATCCTGTCTGGCATCGTGGCGGGGCTGCCCGGTGCCGTCGGCCGCACCTTCGAGTCGGTCAGCACGGGCGAGATGAATCCCCTGTTCGCCATTCTGCTGATCGGCATCGTCGTCGGCGTCACCGGCTTCTGCGTGTTCGTCGAGCGCGCCCAGCGGCGCATTACGGTCAATTACGCCAAGCGCCAGGTAGGCCGCCGCCTATATGCAGGTCAGAGCAGCCACCTGCCTTTCAAGCTCAACATGTCGGGCGTAATTCCACCGATCTTTGCCTCGAGCCTGTTGCTGTTTCCGGCCACGATTGCCAGCTTCTTCGGCTCAAATCCGGATTCCAAGCTCAGCGAGGTGCTGCAGAACATTGCCACCTCGCTCGGCTACGGCCAGCCGTTGCACCTGGTGCTGTACGCGACGCTGATCGTGTTCTTCTGCTTTTTCTACACGGCGCTGGTGTTCAATTCGCGCGAAACGGCGGATAATCTCAAGAAGTCCGGCGCATTCATTCCCGGCATCCGCCCGGGGCAGCAGACCGGCGAGTACATCGACAAGGTGCTTACGCGCCTGACCCTCTGGGGCGCGATCTACATCATGGCGGTCTGCCTGGTGCCCGAGATCTTGGTGTCTTCGCAGGGAGTGCCGTTCCAATTCGGCGGTACCTCACTGCTGATTGTCGTTGTTGTGGTGATGGACTTCATGGCGCAGCTGCAGGCGCACATGATGTCGCATCACTATCCGGGCCTAATGAAGAAGGCGAATCTGCTGGGCGGCGGCCGTGGTGGCTCCGCGTGAGACTTATCGCCTTGAGTCGCTTCTAGCGCAGGTGTGCCATGAAAGTACGTCCATCAGTCAAGAAAATCTGCAAGAACTGCAAGATCGTGCGCCGCCGCGGCGTGGTATTCGTGATCTGCAGTACCGACGCGCGCCACAAGCAGCGCCAGGGTTGAGGTAACGCATCATGGCACGCATAGCCGGCATCAACATTCCGATGAACAAGCACGTCAGCATCGGGCTGACTCACATCTTCGGCATCGGCCGTTCGCGCGCATTGCAGATCCTGGAGGGTGCAGGCATCGCTGCGACCACGCGCGTCAAGGACCTCACAGACACCGAGGTCGCAGCCATCCGCTCGCAGATCGCCAAGTGGCCGGTCGAAGGCGATCTGCGGCGCGAGGTGTCGATGAACATCAAGCGCCTCATGGACCTCGGCACCTGGCGGGGCATGCGGCATCGCAAGGGCCTGCCGGTGCGAGGCCAGCGCACGCGTACCAATGCGCGCACCCGCAAGGGGCCGCGCAAGCAGGCCGTGAAGCTCAACGCGCCGCCGGGTAAGGCCTGATGCGACCGACCCGGGCGCAGCATTCCTTTTCGACCTTGAGATTGCAGATAGGCGACCACATCTATGGCTGATCCGAAGACATCGCAGCAACAGGCCGGCGCCGGCGCGGGCAAGAAACCCAAAAAGGCGCGCAAGAACGTGCTCGATGCGATCGCGCACGTGCATGCATCGTTCAACAACACCATCATCACGATCACTGACCGGCAGGGCAATACCTTGTCGTGGGCCACTTCGGGCGGCTGCGGTTTCCGCGGTTCGCGCAAGAGCACGCCGTTCGCGGCGCAGGTGGCCGCCGAAAAAGCCGGCACTGCAGCCCAGGAGCACGGCGTCAAGAACGTCGAGGTCCGGGTGGGCGGACCGGGCCCCGGGCGCGAGTCGGCAGTGCGTGCGCTCAACGCCTGCGGTTTGAAGATCACCAGCATTGCCGACGTCACGCCGATTCCGCACAACGGCTGTCGTCCGCCGAAGAAGCGCCGCGTTTAAGCGCGGCCAAGGAACGCAAGCACCATGGCGCGATACATTGGTCCAACCTGCAAACTCGCCCGTCGCGAGGGCACGGATCTATTCCTCAAGAGCGGCGCCAAGCCGCTCGAGAGCAAATGCAAGCTGCAGGTGCCGCCGGGCGGCATCAAGGGCGAACGCCGGCAGCGGCTGTCGGACTACGGTCTGCAGTTACGCGAGAAGCAGAAGCTGCGCCGCATGTACGGCGTGCTCGAGCGTCAGTTCCGCAACTACTACCAGGCTGCGGCGCGGCGCACCGGCGCCACCGGCGAGACGCTGCTGAAGCTGCTCGAGAGCCGTCTGGACAACGTCGTCTATCGCATGGGTTTTGCGGCCACGCGCGCCGAGGCCCGGCAGTTGGTCGGGCACAAGTCGGTCAGCGTCAATGGCCAGGTCGTCAGCGTGCCCTCGTATCAGTGCCGCGCCGGCGATGTGATCGAGATCCGCGAGAAGGCGCGTAAGCAGTTGCGCATTCAAAGTGCGCTGGCGGTTGCGGCGCAGGTCGGCTTGCCGGACTGGCTCGAGGTCAACGACAAGGAGTTCCGCGGCGTATTCAAGACGGTGCCGGCGCGCGAGGACGTGCTGCCTGACATCAACGAGAATCTGGTCGTCGAGCTCTATTCGAAGTGATCGGCTGCTGCGTACGATACGCGGCAGCGCTCGCTCTTATGCATTTCAAGTTTGGGGTACCGTAGCTATGCAAGCATCAATATCGGAATTCCTGAAGCCCCGGGTGGTCAAGGTCCAGCCCGTGGCCCCGCGTCAGGCGCGCGTGGTGATCGAGCCCTTCGAGCGCGGCTTCGGCCATACGCTCGGTAATGCGCTGCGGCGCGTGCTGCTCTCCTCAATGCCCGGTGCCGCCATCACCGAGGTGGAGATCGACGGCGTGCTGCACGAATACACCAGCATCGAAGGCGTGCAGGAGGATGTCGTCGATGTGCTGCTCAATCTCAAGTCGGTGGCGCTTCGCATGCATGCGCGCAACAGCGCCGAGCTGCGGCTGCACAAGAAGGGCCCCGGGCCGGTCACCGCCGGCGACATTCAGACCGATCACGATATCGAAGTAGTGAACCCGGAGTTCATCATCGCCAACCTCACCAAGGCCGGTGAGCTCAACATGCTGCTGAAGATCGAGCGTGGCCGCGGCTATCGGCCGGCGGTGCAGCGCGTGGCGTTCGAGGAGCAGAGCCGGCCCATCGGCCGGCTACTGCTCGATGCCTCCTTCAGCCCGGTGCGCCGCGTCACCTACTCGGTCGAGGCGGCGCGCGTCGAGCAGCGCACTGATCTCGACAAGCTCATCATCGACATCGAAACCAACGGCACGATCGAGCCCGAAGAGGCTATTCGTCGCGCCGGCGGCATTCTCAAGGATCAGCTGTCGGTGTTCGTCGATCTGCAGGGCGAGGACGAGGCCGTCGCCAAGACGACGGAGATGCAATTCGATCCGATCCTGCTGCGGCCGGTCGATGAGCTGGAGCTCACGGTGCGCAGCGCGAACTGCCTCAAGGCCGAGAATATTCACTACATCGGCGATCTGGTACAGCGTACCGAAGTGGAACTGCTGCGTACGCCGAATCTCGGCAAGAAGTCTCTAACCGAGATCAAGGAAGTGTTGCAGAGCCATGGGCTCATGCTCGGCATGCGGCTGGACGGCTGGCCGCCTGCGGGACTGAAGCACGAAGAAGAGAGCAGCGGGTTGATCTGATTGGTCATTGAGAGAGAGTCATGCGTCACAAGCTTTCCGGCCGCCAGCTGTCCCGCAACAGCCCTCACCGCCATGCGATGCTGCGCAATATGGCCGCATCGCTGCTGCGGCATGAGACCATCCGCACCACGTTACCGAAGGCCAAAGAGCTGCGGCGGGTCGTCGAGCCGCTCATCACGTTGGCGAAGACCGATACGGAATCGCGCCGCCGGCTGGCACTGGCGCGGCTGCGCGACAGCGAGGTGGTGACGAAGCTGTTCGGTGATCTGGGGCCGCGATTTAAGGCACGTCCGGGCGGCTACACGCGTATCCTGCACATGCTGCCGAGGCCCGGCGATGCGGCGCCGATGGCGCTCATGCAACTGGTCGAGGGTCCGGCGAGCGCCGCGCAGGCGGCCGCTGCGACTGCCGAGGCTGCTGCTGGCAAGCGGGCGCGCAAAAAGGCGCCGAAAAAGTCTGCCGACGCTGCCGGGGAGAGCAGTTCGCGTCCACGAAGGCGCAAAGCTGCTGCGGCCTGAGTGCGCACCGCACGCTTGGCGCGCCAGTCGGGCAGTGTCCTACAAATTCCCTCACCGCCCCGGGCAGAGTTTAAAATGTGGACGAGACTCTATAGAATCTGAAGGCGGGACGTATTCTTGCGCCTGCCGACTGTTGGCGTTGTTGATTTAGATTGCTCTACTTACATACCTTCTGGGGATTCATCGATGAATACAAAGCTTGTTCTTAGCGCTATTGCAGCGGCGCTGGTGCTCTCCGCTTGCAGCAGCAGCCAAGATTCCACGGCCCCCGCCGCTGCCCCGCCGGCAGCCCCGATGGCATCGCCGCCGGCTGACAGCAGCGCGGCCCCGGCAGCTCCCGCTGAGAGCAGCAGCGGTGGCGCCATGTCGTCCGCACCTCCCATGTCGGGCTCGTCTTCGTCGTCGAAATAAGTCAGACGTCGGAGCCGCTATAGGCCGACGAGCGACGCGCTCGTGGGAAAGCCCGTGCAGGCCGGAACCATCCGGTCTGCCGGGCTTTCCTGTTTCTCATCTTCACCATGCATCAAGTCAGTCTCCGGGACAGTCGTAGCGCGCGCAATGATCGGCGCTGGATTGAAGGCGTCTATCGCGACTACCTGAACGATCTGGCCCCGGCCGCTACGGGCATCTTTCCGGCGCTCGGGGAGATCGGACATCGCGAGCCGGATCAGCTGGTGCTCTGGTTCGGCGATCGCAGCGCGCAGGTGCTGACGATTCTTTACAACGAGCAGCCCGTCGGGTTTGCCATGGTACGCCGCCGCTCGCCCGCTGCCGGCAGCGGCTTCGGTGCGCCCGCGGACGCCGGCGCACAGGCCGTCTCCGAGTTCTCGATGGCGGAGTTTTTCATAGCGCGTCCCTGGCGCCGACGCGGTATCGGAGCCCAGGCCGTGCGGCTGCTATTCGACCGCTTCAACGGTCGCTGGCTGATTACCGAGCACCAGCGCAACACCGGCGCGGTCGAGTTCTGGCGCGGCGTGGTCGCCGCCTATACGTGCGGCAAGTATCAGGAGCGCATCCTCAACGGTGAGGTGCAGCAGCACTTCGAGTCCGGTCCGCAACGGCGCTAGCGCGCGATCAGGCCAGAGCCGCGCGTACCGCTCGAGGCGCCGCAACGCGCTCGAGCAGCGCCCTGAGGTATAGGCCCGTCACCGATTCCCTGACCGCGCCGACGGCTTCGGGCGTGCCGCTCGCGACCACTCGGCCGCCATGCTCGCCGCCGCCGGGGCCCAGATCCACGATGTAGTCGGCCGTCTTGATGACCTCGAGATTGTGCTCGATGACCACCAGGGTGTTGCCGGCATCGCGCAATTGATGCAGTACGCGCAGCAGCTGCGCGATGTCATGAAAATGCAGCCCGGTAGTGGGCTCATCGAGTATGTAGAGCGTGCGGCCGAGGCCGCGCTTGGCCAGCTCACGTGCGAGCTTGACGCGCTGTGCCTCGCCCCCCGAGAGGGTGGTGGCATTCTGCCCGAGCCGCACGTAGGAAAGGCCGACTTCCATGAGCGTGCGCAGCTTGGCTGCGATGGCCGGTACGTTTTCGAACAGCCGTTGCGCCTCCTCGACCGTGGTGTCGAGCACTTCGTGGATATTGCGGCCGCGGTACAGGATCTCGAGCGTCTCGCGGTTGTAGCGGCGAGCGCGGCAGACATCGCAGGGGACGTACACGTCGGGCAGGAAGTGCATCTCCACGCGGATCACGCCATCGCCCTGACAGGCTTCACAGCGGCCGCCCTTGACGTTGAAGCTGAAGCGACCGGCATCGTAGCCGCGCGCACGCGCTTCCGGCACGGCGGCAAATAATTCGCGCACGGGTGCGAACAGGCCGGTGTAGGTCGCAGGATTGGAACGCGGCGTGCGGCCGATCGGGTTCTGGTCGATCTCGATCACGCGCTCGAAGCGCTCGAGCCCGTCGATGCCGTCGCAGGGGGCGGCGCCATCGGCGCTGGCGCCGTTGAGGCGCACCGCCGCGTGGCGGTACAAGGTGTCTTCGACCAGCGTCGACTTGCCCGATCCGGATACGCCGGTCACGCAGATCAGCGTGCCGACCGGCAATGCCAGAGTGATGTCGCGCAGGTTGTTGCCGCGGGCGCCTCGAATCGTGATCCATTGATCGCCGGTGGCCCCGCGCCGGCGTGCCGGCAGCGGAATGCGCTCGCGGCCGCTGAGGTAGTCGCCGGTCAGAGAAGCCGGGTCGGCCTCGATCTGGGCCGGCGTGCCCTCGGAGACGATGTGCCCGCCGTGCGCGCCGGCGCCGGGACCTAGATCCACGACGTGGTCCGCGGCCCGTATCGCATCCTCGTCGTGCTCGACGACGATCACGGTATTGCCCAGATCGCGCAGGCGCTTGAGCGTACCGAGCAGGCGTTGGTTGTCGCGCTGGTGCAGCCCGATGGAGGGCTCATCGAGAATGTACATGACGCCCGTGAGTCCTGAACCCACCTGGCTTGCTAGGCGGATTCGCTGTGCCTCGCCGCCGGAGAGCGTGCCGGCGCCGCGATCGAGTCCGAGATAGTCCAGGCCGACATCGACCAGGAAGCGCAGTCGTTCGCTGACCTCACGCACGATGCGGGCGGCAACCTCGGCGCGCCAACCCTTGAGCTTGAGGGCCGCGAAATACTCACTCGCCTGACCGACGGTCAGGCGCGTCACCGCGGGCAGATTGTGGCCATCGATGAGTACCGAGCGCGCGGCCTCGTTGAGCCGCGCCCCTGCGCAGTCGACGCAGGCGCGCGTACCGAGGTACTTGCGCAGCTCCTCGCGCACGGCCTGCGAGTCGGTCTCGCGGTAGCGCCGCTCGAGGTTGGGCACGATGCCCTCGAAGGTATGGCGCTTGCGTGTGCCGCGGCTCATGCCCTCGCGATAGCGAAATTCGATCTGTTCCTGGCCGCTGCCGTAGAGCAGCAGTCGCTGCACGGCCTCAGGCAGCTCGCTCCAGGGCATTTCGAGGTCGAAGTGATAGTGGCGCTCGAGCGACTGCAACAGCTGGAAATAATGCGCATTGCGACGGTCCCAGCCGCGCACCGCGCCGCCTGCGAGCGACAGATGCGGATGCACGATGACGCGCTCGGGGTCGAAGAACTCCTGGAATCCCAGACCATCGCAGGTCGGGCAGGCGCCGGCCGGATTGTTGAAGGAAAACATGCGCGGCTCGAGCGTCGGCACCGAAAAGCCGCATTCCGGACAGGCGTGCCGGCTCGAGAACAGCAGCGGGGTGAGCACCGGATTGTCCGGGAACACCACTTCGGCAATGCCGTTACCGAGTTGGATCGCCGTCTCGAAAGACTCAGCCAGGCGCTGGCTCGCCTCCGCACGCACCCGAAAGCGATCCACCACCGCCTCGATGGTGTGGCGCGCCTTGGAATCCAGCTTAGGCACCGCGTCGATCTCGTAGACGCTGCCGTCGATGCGCACCCGCACGAAACCCTTGCCGGCAAGCTCGGCGATGCATTGTGCGTGCTCACCGCGTCGCGCCTCCACCAGCGGGGCGAGCAGCAGGGCCAGCTCGCCGTGGGGCGCCTGCAGCGACTGGTCGACCATCTGACTTACGGTCTGCGCGGCCAGGTCGATGCCGTGGCGAGGACAGCGGGGCAGACCGGCACGCGCGTACAGCAGCCGCAGGTAATCGTAGATCTCGGTGACCGTACCGACGGTGGAGCGTGGATTGTGCGAGCCGCTCTTCTGCTCGATCGCGATCGCGGGGGAAAGCCCCTCGATGCTGTCGACGTCGGGCTTGTCCATGACCGCCAGGAACTGGCGTGCATACGCCGACAGCGACTCGACGTAGCGGCGCTGTCCCTCGGCATAGAGGGTGTCGAAGGCCAGGGAGGATTTGCCCGAGCCCGACAGTCCCGTGAACACGATGAGCCGCTCGCGCGGCAGATCGAGATTGATATTGGCCAGATTGTGGGTGCGGGCGCCGCGGATGCGGATGGTCTGCATGGCAGGTGGCGGTGCTGTTAAGGCAAAAGGGCAAAGAACCACTATAAACGCAGCGACGTGCTAGACCCAAAAACACTACAATGGCCGATACTCAAGGCGGCATTCACGACGAGGCGGTCCATGGCTCGGGGCATCAATAAAGTAATCCTCATCGGTCATCTGGGCGCCGATCCGGAGACTCGGGCGATGCCCTCCGGCATGACGGTGGCCAACCTGCGGCTGGCAACCACGGAGAGCTGGAAGGACAAGCAGTCCGGAGAGCAGCAGGAGCGTACCGAATGGCACAACGTTGCCCTGTTCGGCCGGCTCGGCGAGATCGCCGCCGAATACCTGCGCAAAGGCTCCCAAGTCTATATTGAGGGCCGATTGCGCACTCGCAAGTGGCAGGACAAGGAAGGCCGCGACCGCTATACCACCGAGATCGTCGGCAGCGAGATGCAGATGCTCGGCGGCCGCGGCGGTGGCGCGGCGGGCGGCGGCGGTGCCTCGGGCGGCAGCGGTCTGTCCGAGCCGACCGCGCGCGGCGATGTGGCCGAAAATGCCCCGGCCGGTGCCGGTGCGTCACGCGAGGAATTCGATGATGATATTCCTTTCTAGAGTACGCCCCACAAAAAATAACTAATTGATTCTATTGTATAAATTAGCTGGCGAGCCACGTTCTCGCCGCGTATCGCGTTTCCCGGGCCGTGCAAAACCGCTACCCTCTAGGGCTGCATAGCGTAACTTCATGGCTGGCCGCTACTACATCAAGACCTTTGGTTGTCAGATGAACGAGTACGACTCCGCGCGCCTGGCGGACGTGCTGCGCGCCCGCCTGGGTCTCGATGCCACCGAGGAGCCCGGCGAGGCAGATCTGCTGCTCATGAATACCTGTTCAGTGCGGGAGAAGGCACAGGACAAGGTGTACTCGCTGCTCGGCGAATGGCGGGCGCTCAAAGGCCTGCGGCCCGAGATCATCATCGGAGTCGGCGGCTGCGTCGCCAGTCAGGAGGGCGATGCCATTACCGAACGGGCGCCGTTCGTGGATCTGGTCTTCGGACCCCAGACGCTGCATCGCTTGCCGCAGATGCTCGATGAGCTCAAGCGCCATGGCCGTGCGGTCGTGGACGTGGGTTTTCCCGAGATCGAGAAATTCGACACGTTGCCCGCGCCGCGCGCTTCAGGGGCGCGCGCCTATGTCTCGGTCATGGAAGGCTGCAGCAAGTACTGCAGCTTCTGTGTCGTGCCTTATACGCGCGGCGAGGAAATCAGTCGCGACTTCGATTCGGTGCTGGCCGAGGTGCGTGCGCTGGCGCGGCAGGGCGTGCGCGAACTCGTGCTGCTCGGCCAGAACGTCAACGCCTACGCCGGCGCGATGCACGACGGTGCCACGGTGGATCTATCGACCCTCATGCACCACGTCGCGGCGGTGGCGGGCATCGAACGCATCCGCTTCACCACCTCGCACCCGCTCGAGTTCAGCGACAGTCTGATCGAGGCCTACGCCAGCCTACCGCAGCTGGCCAATCATCTGCACCTACCGGTACAGAGTGGTTCGGACCGCATTCTCGCGCTCATGAAGCGCGGCTATACCACACTCGAATACAAGGAGCGCGTACGCGCGCTGCGCGCCGTTCGGCCCGACATCGCCGTGTCGAGCGACATCATCGTCGGCTTCCCCGGCGAGACCGCGCGCGACTTCGAGGCCACGCTCAAGCTCACGGCCGCTGTGGGCTTCGACCAATCGTTTTGCTTCCTCTACAGCCGCCGGCCGGGCACGCCTGCCGCCGCGCTGCCCGACGATGTGTCGCTCGAGGTCAAGCAGCGGCGTCTCAAAGTGCTGCAGGCGCAGCTCGATGCCCAGGCGCTCGCCATCAGCTCGGCGATGGTCGGCAGCGTGCAGCGCGTGCTGGTCGAGCGCCACGCCAAGAAGGGCGGCGGGGATCTCGCCGGGCGCACGGAGAACAACCGCTGGATCAATTTCCCGGGCCCGAGCTCCCTGCTGCAGCATTTCGTCGACGTCGTGGTCACCGAGGCCCGGCCGCATTCGTTGCGCGGCCGGCTTCACGTCGCGTGAGCCCCATAGCCGCAGCGGCACGCGAATTCGCCCTCGAGCCCGAGGACAATGCGCGACTGGCGAGCCTGTGCGGGCCGCTCGACTCAAATCTGCGTCTGATCGAATCGCGGCTGGACGTCAGGATCCGGCGCCGCGGGCAGTCGTTTCGCATCCAGGGCGAGCGGGCGGGCGCGAGCGAGGCCGTGCTCAAGGATCTGTTTGCGCAAACCGAGCATCGCCAGCTCTCACCCGAGCAGGTGCATCTGTGCCTGGTCGAACACGCCAACGGCATCGACGAGGAGAGCGTGGACAGTATCGTCATCACGCCGCCTGCGCATGCCGCGCGACACGCGGGCGGCGGCGAGAGCGAGCGCGCCGGTCACGGCCGCCGCGACAGCATTCGTGCCCGCGGCGCGCATCAGCGCGAGTACCTGGCTCATATCCGCGACCATGACCTCAGCTTCGGCATCGGTCCGGCGGGCACCGGTAAGACCTATCTCGCGGTCGCCTGTGCCGTCGAGGCGCTGCTGTCCGAGCGCGTGAGCCGCATCGTGCTGGTGCGACCGGCCGTGGAGGCCGGTGAGCGGCTCGGTTTTCTGCCCGGCGACATGGCGCAGAAGGTCGATCCGTACCTGCGGCCCATGTACGACGCACTCTACGAAATGATGGGCTTCGACCGCGTGGCGCGCTTCATCGAGCGCAACGCCATCGAAGTCGCACCGCTTGCCTTCATGCGCGGCCGCTCGTTGAATGAATCGTTCATCATTCTCGATGAAGCGCAGAACACGACCATCGAGCAGATGAAGATGTTTCTGACGCGGATCGGCTTTGGTTCGCGTGCCGTAGTCACCGGCGATCTGACGCAGACCGATCTGCCGAGCGGACGCATGTCGGGCCTGCAGCATGCGCAGCTCATCCTGCGCGGCGTGGCCGGCGTGGTCTTCACCTTCTTCGATGCCGGCGATGTGGTGCGCCATCCGCTGGTACAACGCATCGTGCAGGCCTACGAGTCGCATGAGCGCACGAGTCAGCCATGAGGATCAGCGTGCGGCGTGCAGTTCGCGCCGGCTGGCTGCCGCCGGCGCAGCAATTGCGCGGTTGGGCAGCCGCGGCGCTCGGGCGCGCAGCCGCGGGCCGCGAGCTGTCGGTGCTGCTGGCGGGGCGCGCGCGCAGCCGCGCGCTCAACGCACGCTATCGAGGCCGCGACCGTGCGACCAATGTGCTGTCCTTTCCCGCACCGGCCGATGCGGCCGCGGTCAGCGGATTGCTCGGCGAGCTCGTGATCTGCCCGGCTGTGCTGCGGGCCGAGGCGCGCGCGCAGCACAAGCGCGAGCGGGCGCACTGGGCACACATGGTGGTGCACGGTGTGCTGCACCTGGCAGGCTACGATCATGAACTGCCTGCCGCGGCACGCCGCATGGAGCGACGCGAGATTCGCACCTTGCGCCGGCTCGGCATCGCCAATCCGTACCGCATCGCCCCGCGGGCCAGGTCTGCGCGCCGCGGCCGCGCGCAGCACTGACGCCGATGGCTAAGGGCACACCCGGCAATCCCGGCGGCACCGGCGCGAGCGGCCGCTGGCGCTCGCGCTTCACGCGCACACTGGCCGCCGGCGTCAAGGATCGCGCGCAATTGCTCGAGATGCTGGCCGAGTCGCAGCAGCGCGGCGTGCTCGATGCGGAAGCCTTTGCCATGCTCGAGGGAGCACTCGCGGTCGCGGACCTGCAGGTGCGCGACATCATGATCCCGCGCACGCAGATGGTTTGTCTGCGGCGCGAAGATCCGATCTCGCGCATCCTGCCGGCGGTGGTCGAATCGCGGCATTCGCGCTTCCCGGTGCTGGACGGTGATCGTGACGACGTCGCTGGCATCCTGCTCGCGAAAGATCTGCTGCGGCTGTTTGCCGGCGGCATGCCGGCCACATTCGACATGCGCGAGTATCTGCGGCCGGCCGTGTTCGTGCCGGAAGCGAAGCGTCTGAATGTGCTGCTGCGCGAATTCCGCGACAGCCGCAACCACATGGCGATCGTGGTCGATGAGTACGGCGGCGTTGCCGGACTGGTTACGATCGAAGACGTGATCGAGCAGATCGTCGGCGACATCGGCGACGAGTTCGACGTCGAGGATGATCAGAACATTCGTCGCGAGGGCGAACGGCAGTTCAGCGTACGCGGCAGCACCCGCATCGACGAGTTCAATCAATACTTCCATGCCGAGCTGCCGGAAGGGCAATTCGACACGGTGGCGGGCCTGGTCATGAAGCAGCTCGGCCGCATGCCGCGGCGTGGCGAGACGGTCATGCTCGGAATGTTCGAATTTCGCGTCATGCGCACCGATCGACGCCGCATCGACAGCCTGCGGGTGACGATCCCGCCGCATATTCATTCGGCAGCGCCCGCGGAGTGAGAGCCCCGAGATCTCCGGCGCTGAGCGGCGCGCTGGCGCTGGCAGCCGGCGCATTGCTGGCGTGCGCATTTGCACCGTTGAGTCTCTGGCCGCTCGCACTGCTGTGCCCGGCGGCGCTGATGTGGTTATGGGAGGACAGCAGTCCGCAGTCGGCGGCCTGGACGGGTTTCTGCTTCGGTGCCGGCACGTTTGGACTCGGTGCCTGGTGGCTGTACATCAGCGTCCATGGCTTTGGCGGTGCACCGCTATGGCTGACGCTGTTTATCGTGCTCGGGCTGGTCGGCATCATGGCGGCGTATCACGCCCTGACGGGCTACCTGGCAGTGCGTTTTCTGCCTCAGCGCAGCCTCTGGCGCTATCTCGTGGGGTTGCCCGCGGTGTGGCTGCTCGTGGAATGGTGGCGCGGCTGGTTTCTGTCGGGCTTTCCGTGGCTGGCGCTCGGGCTATCGCAGACCGATACCTGGCTCAAGGGCTTTGCCCCGATCGTCGGGGTCTATGGCGTCTCGGCATTGCTGTTGATTGGGAGCGGTGCGCTGCTGGCTCTGTGGCGTGGACCGCCACGGCTGCGGCTGCTGGCGGTGGCGCTCGCGCTGCTGCCCTGGCCGCTCGGCGCAGTACTCGGCCGCATCGATTGGACTCATCCTGCCGGCCCGCCGGTCACGGTCGCGATTCTGCAGGGTGCGATTTCGCAGGACCTCAAGTGGCAGGCGGACAATATCGAGCCGACACGCGAGCTCTACACGCAGCTGAACGAACAGGCGCTCGGCGCGCAACTGATCGTGTGGCCCGAGTCCGCGCTGCCGCAACTGGCCAACGAAGTGCCGCAGTATCTCGGTGAGATCTATTCGCGCGCGCGCCTGCATGGCTCGGACATCGTCATGGGCATCATCCGCGCCGACGACAATGACAATTACTACAACTCGATCATGACGCTGTCCGATCACGTCAGTTTCTACAGCAAGCGCCATCTGGTGCCGTTTGCGGAATACTTCCCGGTGCCCTGGTTCATTCGCTCCTGGCTGCGGCTCATGAATCTGCCGTATTCGGATTTCACGCCCGGTGCGGCCGCTCAACCGGCGGTCGCGGCCGGTGGCACGCTGCTGGCGCTGAGCATTTGCTATGAGGACGCCTACGGCAGCGCCGACCTGCCGGTGCTGGCGCAGGCGCGGCTGCTGGTCAACGTCACCAACGATGCCTGGTTCGGGCGCTCCTGGGCGCGCTATCAGCACTTCCAGATCGCCCGCATGCGCGCCATCGAGGCGCAGCGCCCGCTGGTACGGGCGGCCAACGACGGCATCTCGGCCCTGGTCGGCATGCGCGGCGAGGTGTTGGCGCAGGCTACGCAGTTCAAGAGCATGGTGCTGCCTGGAACGGTCCAGCCGCGAGCGGGTCTACCCCCCTATGCGCGAATCGGTAATGCTCTGATTGTAATTTTGGCATTGCTCGGCGCCGGGTTGGCCGCCGCCCAGGAACCGCGCCGTTGGCGCCTCAAGGGCCCTCCTCGGACCGGATCCGGATCCGGATCCGGTTCTGGCAGCGGAACCGGAACCGCCTAGTGCTTTCCGGGTCTATCATGCACCTGTTATCCAATGGATCGGAGTAGACCAGATATGTCGCATCAGGACGTGGGCCCCCGGCTGCTGGGCGTCATTGCGCTCGTCACACTGTTCGCTGCCTGCTCGCCGCAACCCTCGACGGCCGCCGCCCCGGGCGATCGCCCGGCGCCCGCGCCGCTGCAGATCGCCGCCGCGGCGGCGCCGGCAGCGCCGCTCGCAAGCCCCACAGCCGTACGCGGGATGCCCGACTTTGCCGATCTCGTCGCCCAAGTCGGTCCCGCGGTCGTCAATGTGCAGGTGGTTGAAAAGCCCGCCGGCAGCGCCAACAGCGATTCCGACAACGAGGAAGATCAGGACGATCCATTCGGTGATTTCTTCCGCCATTTCGGTATTCCGCGCGGCGGCATTCCGCAGCAACCGCGCAACTTCGCGCCGGTGCACGGCATCGGCTCGGGTTTCATCATCAGTGCCGACGGCTACATCCTCACCAACGCCCACGTGGTCACTAACGCCTCGAAAATCACCGTAAAGCTGACCGATCGACGCGAGTTCGAAGGCAGGGTCATCGGCGTCGACGAGCGCACCGACGTCGCCGTCATCAAGATCAACGCCAAGGGCAATCTGCCGGTGGTGCGCATCGGTGATTCGAGCAAGTTACGCCCGGGCCAGTGGGTGCTGGCTATCGGCTCGCCGTTCGGCTTCGAGAACAGCGTGACCGCCGGCGTGGTCAGCGCCACGGCGCGCAGCAACGTCGGCGAGGGCGGCAACGGCTACGTACCGTTCATTCAGTCCGACGTCGCGGTCAATCCAGGCAATTCCGGCGGACCGCTGTTCAATCTCGAGGGTGAAGTCGTCGGCATCAATTCGCAGATCTACAGCCGCAGCGGCGGCTACGAAGGCATCTCCTTCGCCATACCGATCGACGTGGCCAACAACGTCGCGGAGCAGTTGGTCAAGAACGGCCACGTGAGCCGCGGCCGCATCGGCGTGACGATTCAGGAAGTCACGGCCGCCACCGCCGAGAACTTCGGCCTCGATCGACCGCGCGGTGCCGCCGTAGCGTCCGTCGAGTCCGGCGGACCGGCGGACAAGGCGGGCATCGAGCCGCTCGACATCATCCTGAGCGTCAACGGCAGGCCGGTCGATACTTCAGATCAGCTGCCACCGATGATTGCCGAGATCAAACCTGGTCAGGCAGCTTCGCTCGAGGTCTGGCGCGACAAGGCCGTCAAACGCATCAGCGTCACGGTCGAGGAGCTCAAGGAGAAGTCCTCGGTGGCGAGCAACCGCCGCGGCGGCGGCGCGCAGGGTGAGGCCGCAGTCGTCAACCGTATCGGGCTGTCGGTGCGCGCCCTCACCGCTCAGGAGAAGAGCCAGCTCAAGACGCGCGGCAGCATCGTCGTGGTGGATGCGAACGGGCCGGCGGCCGAGGCGGGCGTCCGCGAGGGTGATGTGATCCTGAGTGTCAACCGCGAGTCGGCCACGAGCGTCGAGCAGTTCCAGAATGCGGTAAAGAACGCCGGTCATTCGGCGACCTTGCTGGTTCAACGCGATGCCCAGCAGTCGATAGTGACCATCACGCTGCAGTAGGGCCGGGTCGTTACCGGCCACGCGCGCTGCCAGGGACGGAACCGCGCTGCGCTTCGTGTATTCTTCAGGCATGCAGGAACGCTACGAGGCCGGCGTGGTCGAGCGCGCGGCGCAGGATTATTGGGACGCTCAAGGCAGTTTCGAAGCGCGCGAAGACCCGAACCGCGCGAAGTATTATTGCCTGTCGATGTTTCCGTACCCTTCCGGCCGGCTGCACATGGGCCATGTGCGCAATTACACCATCGGCGACGTGCTCGCGCGTTTCATGCGTATGCAGGGTCTGAACGTGCTGCAGCCGATGGGGTGGGACGCCTTCGGGCTGCCGGCCGAGAACGCGGCGATCGCCAACGGTGTGCCGCCGGCGACCTGGACGCGCGAGAACATCGCCTACATGCGCAGGCAGCTGCGCTCGCTCGGCTTTGCCATCGACTGGACGCGCGAGCTGGCCACCTGCGATCCGAGCTACTACCGCTGGAATCAATGGTTGTTCCTGCGCATGCTCGAGCGTGGCATCGCCTACAAGAAAACCGGGGTCGTAAACTGGGACCCGGTCGATCAGACCGTACTGGCGAACGAGCAGGTCATCGACGGCCGCGGCTGGCGTACCGGAGCGCCGGTCGAGAAGCGCGAGATCCCGATGTATTACCTGCGCATCACCGATTACGCCGAGGAATTGCTTGAGGCGCTCGATCAACTACCCGGCTGGCCCGAGCGCGTGCGCGTGATGCAGGCCAACTGGATCGGCCGCAGCGAGGGTGTGGAGCTGGCGTTTCCCTATGCCGAGGATACGCGTGCGTTGCTTGGCAGCGAGGGCACGCTCAACGTCTTTACCACGCGCGCCGACACCCTTTACGGCGTGACTTTCATGGCGATCTCGGCCGAGCATCCGCTGGCCGCGGCGGCTGCCGCGGGTAACTCTGCGCTCGCGGCCTTCGTCGAGCAGTGCCGTCACGGCTCGACTATGGAAGCCGACGTCGCGAGCGCAGAGAAGCGCGGCATGGCGACCGGACTGCACGTGCGCCATCCGCTGAGCGGACAGAACGTCGCGATCTGGGTCGCCAACTACGTGCTCATGGCCTACGGTGGCGGTGCGGTCATGGGCGTGCCGGCGCACGATGAGCGCGACTTCGCGTTCGCGCAGCGCTACGGCATCGCCATCCGTACCGTGGTCGCCTCGAGCCATGGCGCCTATGAGACCGTCGGCTCGAGCTGGCAACCCGAGTATGGCGAGCACGGCGTGTTGATCGATTCGGGCGAATTCAGCGGCCTGCGTTCCAGCGCCGCCGTCGATGCGATTGCCGCGGTGCTGGCGGGGAAAGGCCTGGGACGCAAGCGCGTGCAATGGCGGCTGCGGGACTGGGGCATCTCACGCCAGCGCTACTGGGGATGTCCGATTCCGCTGATCCACTGTCCGCGATGCGGCGAGGTAGCGGTGCCCGACGAGCAGCTGCCGGTGGTGCTGCCCGAGCACCTGGTGCCCGACGGCAGCGGCAATCCGCTCGCGCGCCTCAGTGAGTTCGTGAACTGCGAGTGTCCGCGCTGCCGCGGCCCCGCCCGGCGCGAGACCGACACGATGGATACCTTCGTCGATTCCTCGTGGTACTTCCTGCGCTACACCTGCACCGACCAGGATCGCGCGCCGCTCGATGAGCGGGCGCGCTATTGGTTGCCCGTGGATCAGTACATCGGTGGAATCGAGCATGCGATTCTGCACCTGCTGTATTCGCGCTTCTGGACGCGCGTCGTGCGCGATCTGCAGCTGCTGCCGCTATCCGAACCGTTTGCGAACCTGCTGACGCAGGGCATGGTATTGAACCAGATCTATTACCGCACTCTCGCCGATGGCCGCAGGCAGTACCTCAATCCGGCCGATGTCGAGCCGCAGTTCGATGCCAGCGGCGCCCGTGTCGGCGCGGTATCGCTCAAGGACGACGCGCCGGTCGAATACGGCGGCCTCGGCACGATGTCGAAGTCGAAGAACAACGGCGTCGATCCGCAGACCCTGGTCGAGAAGTACGGTGCCGACACGGCGCGCTTGTTTACGATGTTCGCCGCACCGCCGGAGCAGTCGCTCGAGTGGTCGGATGAGGGCGTGCAGGGACAGTACCGCTTTCTGCGTCGCCTGTGGAAGGCGGTCTACGACCACGTCGGCGAGGACAACCTGCCGCGGCTCGATCTGCGCAGCCTCGCCGGCGAATCAGCGCCCTCGGAAGCCGGGCGGACGCTGCGCCGCGCAGCCCATCAGACGCTGGCCAAGGTCACCGCCGACATCTCGCGCCGGCGCACCTTCAACACTGCCATCGCCGCGGTCATGGAGCTGCTCAACGCCGTGGGCCACTATCAGGAGCGCGGCGAGGTGCCCCACGCCGTGCGGCACGAGGCACTCGAGATCGCGGTGTTAGTGCTCTCGCCGATCGTGCCGCATATCTGCCACAGCCTCTGGTTCGCGCTGGGGCACACCACGGCGATCATCGATGAGCGCTGGCCCGAACCGGATTCGCAGGCACTGGCCCAGTCGCTGGTGGAACTCGTGGTGCAGGTCAACGGCAAGCTGCGCGCGCGGCTGCAGCTGCCGGTCGGCGCGGCGCGCGAGCGCGCGCTGGACGCGGCGCTGGCCGATCCGCGGGTGCAGCGCTTCGTCGCCGGCAAAGCCGTGCGCAAGGCGATTCATGTGCCCGATAAGCTGCTCAATCTCGTGGTGTGAACGCGCGCTCATGAGCGCGCAGGTAAAGCGCGCGGGCGCGCGCGCGCTGCTGACAGTGCTGCTGACCGGCGCGGCAGCGGCCTGCGGCTTTCATCTGCAGGGCAGCGTCCGACTGCCGCGATCGATCGCCGTCGTGCGCATCGAGAGCAGCGACACCGAATCAGACTTCTACTTCGGATTGCGCAAGGCGTTGCTGGCTGCGGGTGCGCGCATCGACGAGGACGGACACGACGATTCGGCGACGGTCATTCACGTGCTGGGTGATTCGACCGCGCAGCGCATTCTGACAGTCTCGGCGTTGAACCAGCCCACTGAGTACGAGCTCAGCTATCAGGTCAAGTTTTCGGTGACCTCCACGGGGCGCGATCTGATACCGGCGGAATCGCACGTGCTGGTGCGCGACTACAACTTCAGCGAAAGCCAGCTGCTCGCCAAAGAGCGTGAACAGCGCGTGCTCATCGAGGCGCTGGCGCACGATCTGGTGACGGTCGTCATGCGGCGTCTGTCGAGCCTTTGATCGCAACGCGGCCGGTGCGCATGCTGCGGCTCTCGAACGTGGACCGTCCGGCCGTGGCGCGGCTACTCGCCGGCTATGGACTCGATACGCGCGTGCTGGCCGCCGGCGAGCCGATCGCGGGTTCGTACTGGGGCGATAGCGAGGCCGGCCTACGCGGTAATACTCTGTTCGCGCGCCATGACACGCCATTGCATTCGATCCTGCATGAGGCGGCGCATTACATCTGCATGAGCCCGGAACGGCGCGCCGGACTGGATCGCGATGCCGGCGGCGATGATGCCGAGGAATGCGCGGTGTGCTATTTGCAGCTGCTGCTCGCCGATGCGCTCGCGGGCATCGGGCGCGAGCGTCTGTTCGCCGATATGGATGACTGGGGCTACAGCTTTCGGCTCGGCTCGGCTCAGCTCTGGTTCGAGCGCGATGCGCAGGATGCGCGGCTGTGGCTGCAGCAGCGCGGCATCATCGATGCGCACTCGAGCCTGACCGGTGCGCTGCGGATCTAGCGCCGGGCTGTGCGGCGCGCGAACCGATCGGTCGCAGCGATCAGCTCGCGCGTTATACCGGCCTCGAAGGCCGAATGACCGGCGTCGGGCACGATGCGCAGATCCGCCTCGGGCCAGGCCCGGTGCAGCTCCCAGGCGCTGCGCATCGGGCACACCATGTCGTAGCGGCCCTGCACGATCACGGCGGGAATGTCGCGGATGCGGCCGACCTCGCGCAACAGCTGATCGTCAGCCTGCAGAAAGCCCCGATTGACGAAGTAATGCGCTTCGATGCGGGCGAAGGCCGCGGCATACTCGGGATTGTCGAATCTCGCCACGTAGTTCGCATTGAGGCGCAGGTAACTGGTCGCGCCCTCCCACGTCGCCCAGGCGCGCGCCGCAACGGCGCGCGTCGCCTCGTCCTGCGAAGTCAGGCGGCGGTAATAGGCCTGCATCATGTCGTGGCGCTCGGAGGCGGGAATGACCGCCACGTACTGCTCCCAAAGGTCGGGAAATATCGAGCCGGCGCCGAGTGGATCCTGATAAAACCATGCCAGCTCGGATCGACGCAGCAGAAAAATGCCCCGCAGCACCAGTTCCGTCACGCGCTCGGGATGGCGCTGGCCATAGGCGAGGGCGAGCGTTGATCCCCATGAGCCACCGAACACGAGCCAGCGATCGATGCCGAGCAGCGTGCGCAGCGCTTCGATGTCGCTGACCAGATCCCAGGTGGTGTTTTCCCGCAGCTCCGCGTGCGGACGGCTGGCGCCGCAGCCGCGCTGATCAAACAGCACGATGCGGTAGCGTTGGGGATCGAAGAAGCGGCGCATGGCCGGATCGGTACCCCCACCCGGGCCGCCGTGCAGAAACACGGCCGGCTTGCCTTGCGGGTTGCCGCTCTGCTCGTAGTACAGCTCGTGCAGAGCGGAAACGCGCAGCCGCGCCTTCTGGAACGGCCGGATGGCGGGGTAGAGCGCGTCGGCACTCGGCGTTGCGCGGGCCGCACGCGCCTTACGTTTGGCGCTAGCTCGGACCTTGGCTCGGGCCATCAGACGCTGACCATGGGCCCCAGTGGCTTGCCACCCAGCAAATGCAGGTGCAGGTGATACACTTCCTGGCCGCCGTGCGCGTTGCAGTTGACGATCAGGCGGTAACCATCCTCGGCGATGCCCTCACGGCCGGCAATCTCGGCGGCGACCAGGAACATGTGGCCGAGCAGCGCTTCATCGGCGCTGGTCACGTCATTGGCGGTGGCAATCGGCTTGTTCGGCACGATGAGCACGTGCGTGGGCGCTCGTGGATGGATGTCGCGAAAAGCCGTGACGCGCTCGTCCCGATAGACGATCGTAGCCGGCAGCTCGCCCTGGATGATGCGTTCGAACAGTGTAGCCATAGACCGCCCGCCCGTCGGTGTATTCGTCCGGTTCAGCTTAAGATATCGCCGCGATGGAGCACAACCGATGAAGCTCACCCTCGAGAGCCTGCCGGCGCAGCTGGCCGAGCGGTTGCTGCCGGCCTACCTGGTCTGCGGCGATGAACCGCTGCGGGTCGGGGAGGCGACCGATCTGATCCGGGCACGCGCCCGTGCCGCCGGCTTCAGCGAGCGCGAGGTGTTCTTCATCGAGCGCGCGAGCTCGATCTGGGAGGACGTGCAGCGTTCTGCGCAATCGCTGTCATTGTTTGCCAGCCGCCGCATGCTCGAGGTGCGGCTGCCGACCGGAAAGGCCGGAGTCAGTGGTGGTCAGGCGTTGCAGCGACTGATTACCGCCGCTGGCGATGATCTGCTGTTGCTGATCGTAAGCGGCAAGCTCGAGCGAGAGACGCAGGGCGCCGCCTGGGTACGGGTCCTGCAAGAGCGCGGCGCATGGCTGCCGATCTGGCCAATCGAGCGGGCGCGGTTGCCGCAGTGGCTGCGGCAGCGTGCTCGCAACGCGCAGCTCACGCTCGGCGAGGACGCCGCTGCGATGCTGGCTGAGCGTTGCGAGGGCAATCTGCTGGCGGCGCAGCAGGAGATCGAAAAGCTTGCGCTGCTGCTGCCGCGCGGAGCGGCCGTGAGCGCCGGGGATGTCGCCGCCAGCAGCGCCGACAGCGCGCGCTTCGATGTGTTCCAGCTCGGGGAAGCGGTGCGCAATGCCGATGCTGCGCGCTCATTGCGAATCCTCGCGGGACTGCAGGCCGAGGGGGCTGAGCCGGTGCTCGTGCTCTGGGGGCTGCTGCGCGAAATGCGAGCCTCGCAGACTTTCGCGCCGCGCGCGCCGCAAGCGCGCTTGGCGGCTCGCGCCGGCCGCGTCGATCGCATGGCCAAAGGCTTGATGCTCGGCGATCCCTGGGACGAGCTGGCGTTGCTGGCCGTCGAGCTGTGCGGTCTACGCACGTTGCCATTGCCGCGCGCGGGCTAGGAGGCCGCCGAGATGTCAGAACCCATAGGACTCTTCGGTGGCACTTTCGATCCCATCCACTATGGCCATCTGCGCACGGCGTTTGAGCTCTGGCAGTTGCTCAAACTCGCGCAGGTGCGCTTTCTGCCCACGGGCAATCCCGCACACCGGGAGGCGCCGCTCGCCTCGAGCGAGCTGCGACTTGAAATGGTGCGAGCCGCGGTGGCAGGCCAGCCCGGCTTTGCGGTCGATGACCGCGAGATCCGTCGCAGCGGTGTGTCCTACTCGGTCGACACGCTCACGGAGCTCAGGGGCGAATATCCGCAGCGCTCGCTGTGCCTCTTGCTCGGCATGGACGCGTTTCTCGGTATGCCGACCTGGCACCGTTGGCGCGAGATCTTCGCGCTGGCGCATGTGGTGGTCGCCCACCGTCCGGGCTGGAAGGCTCCGATCACCGGCCCGCTCGGCGAGGAGATGGTTGACCGCGGAACCGGTAGCGTGCGCGAGCTGCACGGCTCGATCGCGGGCCATATCCATGTACACGCAGTCACTCAGCTTGAAATCGCCTCGACCGACCTGCGTGCGCTGATTGTATCCGGCCGCGACCTGCGCTACCTGGTGCCGGATGCGGTGCGCGATCTCATCGTCCGCACCGGGTGCTATGCTCCGTCCAGCCGTTGAGGCCTCGAGGAGGATGACCCTAAGCCGCATGACCAACACCGCTCGTCCGCGCCGCGCACCGCGACGCAATTGCGCCCTGGAAAAGCTGCTGCTCGCGGCGCTGGATGACATGAAAGCAGTTAATGTCAAATTGCTGGACGTCCGCGGGCTGACCGACATCACCGACGCCATGATTGTGGCCTCGGGCAATTCCGACCGTCATGTACGCGCGATCGCCGACCGCGTGATCGAAAAGGCGCGCGAATCGGGCCGCCGGCCCCTCGGAGTCGAAGGCACCCGAGACAACGAGTGGGTGCTGGTCGATCTGCAGGACGTGCTCGTGCACGTCATGTTGCCCCGCGTGCGCGAGTTCTACGCCATCGAGCAGCTTTGGGAGACGGCGCCGACGTCGGCTGCGGTGAGCCCGACTCGCCGCAATGCCGCGCCGCGCCGGCGCCGCGGTGCCAGCCCCCGCGCCGCAGCGCAATGAGGATCGTTCGCGGGCGCGCCTAGCCGTGCAGCTGCGTGTGATTGCAGTCGGTACCCGTGTGCCCGATTGGGTCGATGCGGCTTTCGAGGACTATGCGCGCCGCCTGAGCGGCAGCTTCCGGCTCGAGCTGCACGCTCTGGCACCGGCCAGCCGCCGCCAGAGCGGTGGCGGCGAGGCCGCCAAGGCGCTCGAGGCCAGGCGCATACTGGCGTTGCTGACAGCACGCGATCTGGTGGTGCCGCTGGACGAACACGGCGAGCAGTTCAGCACACTCGAGCTGGCGCATTGGCTCGACCTGCAGCGTACGAGCGCTCAACGCCTGGCCTTCGTGATCGGCGGGCCCGACGGTCTGAGCCCCGAGGTTTTGGCTCGAGGCCGCAAGTGCTGGTCTCTGTCGCGCCTGACCCTGCCACATGCGCTGGTGCGCGTGGTGCTGGTCGAGCAGCTCTACCGCGCCGCCAGCGTGCTGGCGGGGCATCCCTATCACCGTGCCTGAACCGTGGCCCCACCGCCGCCGTTGCTGATACTGGCCTCGGCCTCGCCGCGCCGCAGTGCTTTGCTGAGCCAGATCGGCGTGCCGCATCGCATCGTGCACGCGCACATCGAAGAGCGACGCGGGGCAGCCGAGTCGGTCGAGCACTGCGTGCGGCGCCTGGCTGAGCAGAAGGCACTGCATGTCTCCAGTCAGCTGCGCGATGCCGCCCCGGCGGTCGATGCGCGGGCCGGCAATGCGCTGCCGGTCCTCGGTGCCGACACGGCGGTCGTCATCGATGAGGCAATGCTCGGCAAGCCGCGCGATCGCACCGAGGGGCTCGAGATGCTCGCACGGCTCTCGGGGCGCGAGCACGCGGTCATTTCTGCCGTGGCGCTTGCGCACGGCGGCACTGTGCACTCCAGGCTCAGCCGCAGCCTGGTGCGCTTGCGGGTGCTCGATCGAGCCGAGTGCGAAGCCTACTGGGCTACCGGCGAGCCGCGCGGCAAGGCGGGCGGTTACGCCATTCAGGGCCTCGGCGCGGTGTTTGTTGCAACGCTGCAGGGCAGCTATTCCGCAGTCATGGGCTTGCCGTTGTTTGAGACCGCAGCGCTGCTGGCGGCAGCGGGCGTGCCGGTGTGGCAAGCTTGAGCGACCTATGAGCACGACGGCCGATTCCCCGCTCGCACCGGTCACCGTTGCCGCCGTACAAATGACCTCGGCGGCGGAGGTGAGTGCCAACCTGAAGACGGCCTCCGAGTTGCTCGAGCGCGCGGCGCAACAGGGCGCTCGCGTAGCCCTGTTGCCCGAGAATTTTTCGTTCATGGGCCGGCGCGACAGCGATAAGCGAGCGGTGGCGGAGCGCGACGGGAATGGTCCGGTGCAGGAATTCCTGAGCCGCCGTGCGCGCGAGCTGCAGCTGTGGATCGTTGCCGGCACGACGCCGATCTGCGAGGTGCCGGGTGAGCGCGTCGCGGCCGCCTGCCTGGTCTACGACGCTCAGGGCCAGCGCGTCGCGCGCTACGACAAGATTCATCTGTTCGACGTCGATATTCCGGGACGGGACGAAAAATATCGCGAGTCGGCTCATATCGTGCCAGGCTCGCGCCGGGCGTTGGTGCCGAGCCCTGCGGGGCTGCTGGGATTGTCGGTCTGCTATGACATGCGCTTCCCGGAGCTGTATCGGCCGATGTCGGCCGCCGGAGCGCAATGCTTCACCGTGCCCTCGGCGTTCACGGTGCCGACCGGTCGCGCTCACTGGGAGGTGTTGCTGCGCGCGCGTGCGATCGAGAACTTGAGCTTCGTGGTCGCGGCAGCGCAGTGGGGTCGGCATGAGAGCGGCAGACAGACCTACGGCGACAGTATGATCATCGACTATTGGGGCAGCGTGCTGGCGCGATTGCGCAGCGGCCAGGGCGTGATCGTCGCCAGCCTTGACCTCGAGGCGCAGCGCACGGCCAGGCGCGATTTCCCGGCGCTCTCGCATCGGGCATTGTGACTGCTAGAGGTTTCCCCGTGACGCAATCCACCGCCCTCGCCATGCCCGATCCACTGCGCCTCGCGAGCGATGCAATCCTTGCGCCCGCGGGACTGGACGTGCGGCGGATCGAGCAGGCTCTCGGCTTGGTGCTCGGAGCCGCGGTCGATTCAGCCGATCTGTATTTCCAGCTTTCGCGTGAGGAGAGCTGGGGACTCGAGGATGGCATCGTCAAGGAGGGCACATCCAGCATCGAGCAGGGCGTCGGCGTGCGGGCGCTTGCCGGGGAGAAGACCGGGTTTGCCTACTCCGACGAAATCATGATGCCGGCGCTCGAGGAGGCGGCGCGCGCAGCGCGAGCGATCGCAGTACAGCGCGGCAGTGGGGCGGTGCAGGCCTGGCGGCAGGTGCTGCCCACTCGACAGCTGTACCTGCCGGCCGATCCACTCGTGAGCCTGCCCGATGAGGTCAAGATCGCGTGGCTCGAGCGCATTGATCGCGAGACGCGGCGCATGGATACGCGCGTGGTGCAGGTCATGGCCAGCGTGCACGCCGTGCACGAGCTCATCATGATTGCCTCGAGCGAGGGTGTATTGGCCGGCGATGTGCGGCCGTTGGTGCGCATGAACGTCAGCGTGATCGTCGAGCACGAGGGGCGGCGCGAGCAGGGATATGCCGGCTGCGGCGGCCGCTACACACTCGCTGAGCTGCTGAGCGGCGATCGCCCGCTCATCCTGGCGCGCGAGGCGGTGCGTCAGGGACTGGTCAATCTGGAGGCGGTGCCGGCGCCCGCCGGCACCATGACCGTGGTGCTCGGACCAGGCTGGCCCGGCGTGCTGTTGCATGAGGCGGTCGGACACGGTCTTGAGGGCGATTTCAATCGCAAGGGGACTTCGGCCTTCAGCGGGCGCATCGGTGAGCGCGTAGCTGCCAGCGGCTGCACTGTGGTCGATGACGGCGCAATGGCCAGGCGCCGCGGATCGCTCAACATCGATGATGAGGGTACGCCGACCCAATGCACCACGCTGATCGAGGATGGCGTGCTGCGCGGCTATATGCAGGATCGGCTCAATGCGCGCCTCATGGGCGGCTGCTCGACCGGCAACGGTCGCCGTGAGTCTTTCGCGCACGTGACGATGCCTCGCATGACCAATACTTACATGCGGGCCGGCCCGCATGACCCGGCTGAAATCCTGGCCTCGGTTCAGCGCGGCATCTATGCGGTGAATTTTGGCGGCGGGCAGGTCGACATCACATCGGGCAAATTCGTGTTCTCGGCCAGCGAGGCGTATCTGATCGAAAACGGTCGGATCGGACCGGCGATCAAGGGCGCGACGCTCGTGGGCAACGGTCCGGACGTGCTGCTGCGAGTGGCCATGGTGGGCAACGATCTCAAGCTCGACGACGGCATCGGCGTTTGCGGCAAGGAGGGCCAGAGCGTGCCCGTGGGCGTGGGCCAGCCGACACTACGCATCGACGGGATCACGGTGGGCGGTACCGCCTAGACGCCGCGCGATCTGGCGGCGCGCTAGCTGCCCGAGGTGCGATCGCTCAGCACCGAGGTTGCGGCGTGGTGGTGTTCGGCGCTCTGGCGCGGCCGTGCGCGCTCGTCGATGTAGAGCAGCTCATGCTGCCCGATCGTCACGACGTCGCCGTCGTTGAGGTTGTGATAGCGCACACGCTTGGACTGCAGGAAGATGCCGTTGGTGCTGTTGAGATCCTCGATCACGCAGCTCTGCGCCGTCGTCACGATCTGGCAGTGGTGACGGCTCACGAAGCGGCTGTCGATCTGCAGATCGTTGGCCGGCGTACGGCCGATAATCAAGCGGCCCGGGAACAGTTCGTGCTCGCTGACGGTCTGGCCGCTGGTTGCCAGCAGTATGCGCGCGAGCGGTGCGCTCGCGGCGTTTTCCGCCGGTGGGGCCTCGGTGGAGCCGCTGTCCGTCGGTGGCGCACTGGCGGGCCGCTCGTTACGCACGCGCATCAGCCGAGTGCCGGTCCTCGAGGCGTATTCGACCCATTGCAGCTCGTTGATCGCGGCGCGCACCTCCTCCAGGCTGATGATGTCGCGCTCCTTGGTCGACGCCGAAAGCATCGCCGTGTCGCACAGCGTGTTGATGAGGCGCGGTACGCCGCCGGTATAGCGGAAGATCAGTTCGAAAGTGTCCGGAGCAAAGATCTCACGACCCTGCGATCCGGCAACTTCCAGCCGATGCAGAATATAGGCATGCATCTCCGCGTCTGACAGCGCCGGCAGGTGAAAACGCAGGCGCACTCGCTGCGTGAGCTGTTCGAGCTCGGGCGCATCGAGCTTTTGATTGAGCTCCGGCTGCCCCGCCAGGATGATGCGCAATACCTTGTCCTTGGTGGTTTCGACCCCCGACAGCAGCCGCACCTCTTCGAGCACGCGCTCCGAGAGGTTCTGCGCCTCGTCGATCACGAGCATGATCTTGCGGCCGGCGTTGTATTGCTCGATCAGGAAGTCGTTGAGCGTCGCCAGCAGCTCGGCTTTCTTCATGCGAAATGGCTTGAAACCGAATGCCACCAGCACCGACTGCAGGAATTCGATTGACGACACCTGCGTCTGGTTGATCTGCGCGACCAGCACGTCCTTCTCGAGCTCGCGCACAAAGGTCTCAATCAACGTGGTCTTGCCGCAGCCGATCTCACCGGTGATCACGACGAAGGCGTCGGTGAACCACACGGTCGATTCCATGTAGGCCTTGGCGCGTGCGTGCGCCTGGCTCAAGTAGAGGAATTCTGGGTCCGGGCTGAGCCGAAACGGCAGCTCCCGCAGTTTGAACAGCTCAAGGTACATCGACGTTGGCCGGTTCCGCAGTCTTATTATGCAAAGGATACTACGCCTTGAATGATAGTTGCGGATAAAGCCGCCGCAGCAGCGCTCGTGCACGGGAATTGCGCCGGGCGGCGCTGGTTTCCACCACGGTGCAATGTCCGAGCTTGCGTCCGTGACGCGGCTCCTTGCCGTAGTCGTGCAGATGCAAACCCGGCTCCGACAGCAGCGCGTCGCGCGGCGGCATCTGCCCGATCAGATTGATCATGAGGGCGTGCCCACGCGCCGCGGTGGATCCAAGCGGCAGGCCGGCGATGGCGCGTACGTGGTTCTCGAATTGGCTGGTGAGCGCTCCCTCGATGCTCCAATGGCCCGAGTTGTGTACTCGCGGAGCCATTTCATTCGCGATCAGGCGTCCCTGGTGCACGAAGAATTCGATGGCCAGGACGCCGACATAATCGAACGCCTCGAGCACGCGTTTGAGGTGCGCGGCGGCTGCTCGCAACAGCTGCGGGGCCTGCCACGGCGAGAGCGTCAGACGCAGGATGCCGTCGGCGTGATAGTTGCGATTGAGCGGGTAGATCGCAGTCTCACCGCGGCGGCCGCGTACGCCCAGGATCGAAACTTCGTAGTCGAAAGGTACGAACTGCTCGTAGAGCAGCGGCGCACTGCCGAGTCGCTGCCAGGCCTGATCGCAATCCTGCGGCCGGCGCAACAGCAGCTGTCCCTTGCCGTCGTAGCCGAATCGCCGCGTCTTGAGTACGCCCGGCAGGCCGATGCGCGCGATTGCACGCTCGAGCATGCGGCGCGAATCCACCGGCGCGAAACGCGTGGTGGCGATACTTAAGCGCTCGAAGGTGCGTTTCTCAACCAGGCGATCCTGAGCTGCGGCCAGCGCTCTGAGTGGCGGCGCGATCCGGGTCCGGGTCGAGCGCGTCGCGGAGCGCAACGCCTCGACCGAAATATTCTCCCAATCGAAAGTGATGACCTCGCTGCGTTCGGCCAACTGGCGCAGCAGCGACTGATCGGCGAAATCCCCGGTCAGTACCGGTGCAAACCGGCCCGCAGGCGTATCGGCGCTGCGGTCGAGAAACAGGAAATCGAGCCCCAGCGGAATACCCGCCAGCCCCAGCATCGCTCCGAGCTGACCGGCGCCCACCACGCCGATGCTCACCGCTAGCCCGTCACGCGCGGATCGGGGTTCGCCAGCACCGCCGCCGTCTGTGCCTTGCGCGAGCGCTCGAGCGCCTCGGCGATTGCCGGATAGCGCCCCCCTAAGATCGCAGCCGCGAACAGCGCGGCGTTGGCGGCGCCGGCGCTGCCGACCGCGAAGGTCGCGACCGGCACGCCAGCCGGCATCTGCACGATGGACAGCAGGGAGTCCAGACCATTGAAGGCGCGCGTCTGCACCGGAACCCCGAGCACCGGCAAGCTGGTCTTGGCGGCGGTCATGCCCGGCAGATGCGCGGCGCCGCCCGCGCCGGCAATGAGCACTTCGAGACCGCGCGCCGCTGCGCCCGCGGCGTACTCGAACAGCAAATCCGGCGTGCGGTGGGCCGAAACCACTCGGATCTCGTAGCCGATGCCAAGCTTGTCGAGGCCGTCCGCGGCCGCGCTCATCGTCTCCCAATCCGAAGACGATCCCATGATGATGCCGACCAGGGCTTTCATCGCGGCATTTTACCATCACGTGCTTTGAGGGCGGCGGCGTGCAGGGCCAGTGCCTGCTCGATCGGAGCGGGGTCGACCTCCCGCATGAGCCGGCCGATGTATTGGCGTGCACGCGCATGCGCCGAACGGCTACGCAGGCGCTGCGTTTCGAGCAGCGCCTCGAGCAGCAGCGTCGGCAAGTCCAGCCGCTGCAGCTGTTGCGGTTTGAGCCCCAGCAGCCGCTCGCCGAGCCGCTGCAACGCCTCGGCAGTGCGCTTGCGCGCCGAGCGGCTCGGCCGTTCCTCGTCGGGGACGCGAGGCTCGTTCATGAGTCCATATCTAAAGGGGCGCCGGTGGCGCGCTGCTACAATCGAAGCCGGATCATGGCATAGCGCACGCGAACTTGCCGCAGGGGAAGCCGGATGTCGCAGCAGGTCGATGCCTCACGTATCAGCGAGCTCGAGCAAATCGTGGCCGGCGCGCTTGCCGAAGCGCGCGCGAGCGGTGCGAGTCACGCCGAGGCGGATGCCAGTCTGCAGCGTGGCCTGACCGTGACGGTGCGGCTGGGCGAAGTCGATACCATCGAATATCACCGTGACCGCGGCCTGTCGCTCACGGTGTATGTTGGCCAGTCGAAGGGCTCGGCCAGCTCGGCTGATCTGCGGCCGGCGGCAGTGCGTGAGATCGCGCAAAAGGCCACAGCGATAGCACGGCACACCGCCGCCGACGAGTGTGCCGGCCTGGCCGATCCCGAGGCGCTGGCGCGCGAAGTGCCGGATCTCGATCTGTATCACCCCTGGGATCTCGCTCCGGAGCAGGCGGTGCTGCTGGCGCGTGAGTGCGAATCGGCCGGCCTCGCGTGCGACGCTCGGCTCAAGAATTCCGAGGGCGCGACCGTCACGACGCACAGCGGCGTGCGCGTCTACGGCAACAGTCACGGCTTTCTGCAGGGCTATCCGAGCACCAGCCATAGCGTGAGCTGCGCGCTCGTCGCGCAGCAGAACGAGGACATGCAGCGCGATTACTGGTATTCGGTCGCGCGCCAAGCCGAGGCACTCGAGGATGTGGCTACGATCGGACGGCACGCGGCGCATCGCGCTGTGCGCCGCCTCGGCGCGCGGCAATTGTCCACGCGGCGCGCACCGGTGCTGTTCGTGCCGGAGCTGGCACGTGGATTGTTTGGGCACTTCGTGGGCGCTATCCGCGGTCCGAGCCAGTATCGGCGCTCCTCGTTCCTGCTTGAAGCCGCCGGCACGCAGATATTTCCCACATTCCTCAACATTGCCGAACGGCCGCATTTGCTGCAGGGCCTGGCCAGCAGCCCGTTCGATGCCGAGGGCGTGGCCACCCGCGACCGCGAGCTGGTCAGCGCCGGCGTCCTGCAGGGCTATGTGCTCGGCAGCTATTCGGCACGCAAGCTCGGGCTAACGACCACCGGAAATGCCGGCGGCGTTCACAATCTTCTGGTGGCGGTTGCCGCCGACACTGCCGCGACC
Organism: Steroidobacteraceae bacterium; assembly: GCA_035605115.1. Lineage (GTDB taxonomy): Bacteria > Pseudomonadota > Gammaproteobacteria > Steroidobacterales > Steroidobacteraceae > FEN-1191. Next base: position 41,030 of record DATNHF010000013.1, read on the forward strand.
TGCAGCGGCACTTTCGAGCAGCTGCTGCACCGCATGGGCGAAGGATTGATGGTAACCGAGCTCATGGGGCCAGGCGTGAATGGGGTGACCGGCGATTACTCGCGTGGCGCCAGCGGCTTCTGGGTCGAGCAGGGCGCTATCGCCTACCCGGTGCACGAAGTCACCATCGCGGGCAATCTGCGCCACATGCTGCGCGGCATTGTCGCGGTAGGCAGCGACCTCGACGCGCAGGGAGCGATCCGCACCGGTTCCGTATTGATCGAGGCCATGACCATTGCCGGGGAGTGAAATCGCCCCATACCGACGCTCAGAGGGTTTCGGGGCCGGTCAAGCGCCGCAGTGCCTCGCGGTATTTTTCGCTGGTGCGGCTGATGATGCTGGCGGGCAGGTGCGGGCCCGGGGCGCGCTTGTTCCAGTCGAGCGTTTCCAGATAGTCGCGCACGAACTGCTTGTCAAACGACGGCGGGCTGCGGCCCACCCGCCAGCTGTCGGCTGGCCAGAAGCGCGAGGAGTCGGGCGTCAGCACTTCGTCGATCAAAGTGAGTTTGCCGGCTGCGTCCAGTCCGAATTCGAATTTGGTGTCGGCGATGATGATGCCGCGCCTGTGCGCATGCGCTGCGGCGTATTGATAGAGCGCCAGCGACGCCTCGCGCACCGCCGAGGCAAGCGGCGCCCCGATCAGGCGGACCACCTCCTCAAAGGAAATGTTCTGATCGTGATCACCGGCGGCGGCTTTGGTTGCCGGTGTAAACAGCGGCGCCGGCAGCGCCTGTGCCTGTTTCAGACCCGCTGGCAGTGCCATGCCGCACAGCCTGCCGCCGGCCTGGTAGTCCTTCCAACCCGAGCCGATGAGGTAGCCGCGCACCACCGCTTCGAGCGGCAGTGCTTGCAGGCGCCGGACGATCACGGCGCGGCCTTCGAGCATCGCCAGCTCGTCCGCCGCGCTCACCACGCTTGAGAGCGGCTGGCCGGTCAGGTGGTTCGGGATGATTGAGCTTGTACGAGCGAACCAGAAGCGCGAAATCTCATCGAGCACGCGGCCCTTGCCTGGAATCGGATCGGGCAATACGACGTCGAACGCGGACAGCCGATCGGTGGCCACAAGTAGCAGCCGCTGATCGTCGAGCGCGTAGATGTCGCGTACCTTGCCGCGATGCAGCCGCTGCAGGCCCTTGAGATCCGTAGCGTAGACGGTGCTTTGCTCGAGCGTGGCAGGTGTTGTGGCCAAGGCTTGCTACCATACCCGGCGACTTGAAGGGGCGCGCATCTTGCCGCTCCGACTGCAACAGGGTCAAGCGGGTTGACATACCGATTCATGAACTGGGCTGGGAAAATCATCGGCGGGGTGCTGGGGCTTGCGGCCATGGGCCCGTGGGGCGCAGTGCTCGGCGCATTCATCGGGCACCAATTCGATTCCGGTGGCGGATTCGGCTCGCTGCTGGGCGACGGCGCCTTTGCCGGCCGCGCCGATCCGGCGCGGGTCAACGCTTTGTTCTTTCCGACTACCTTCCGCGTCATGGGGCATATCGCCAAGGCCGACGGCCGCGTTTCCGAGCAGGAGATCGCCTCGGCGCGCGCGGTCATGCACGCGTTGCACCTGGACCAGGCGCAGATGCTCTCGGCGATGGGCTATTTCAATGAGGGCAAACAACCCGGCTTTCAGTTGGACCCGGCTTTGCTGCAGCTGCGCACTGCCATTGCGCCCCATCCTGAGTTAGCCAACTTTTTTGTCGAGATCCAACTGCAGGCGGCGCTTGCCGGTGATGGCTTGTCGGAGCTGCCGCGGGCGCGATTACGACGGGTGGCGCAGCTGCTCGGGCTGCAGCCGGCGCAGTTCGCACGTCTCGAGAGCATATTGCGCTGGAGCCAGAGCAGTGCGGGCACGCGCGGCGGGGCGGCAGGCGGCGCAGAGAGCGCCGCGGGAACCGGACCCGGCTTCACCGGCGAGGAGCGGATTGCGCACGCCTATAGCGTGCTGGAAGCCGAGCCACGCATGAGCGATGAGCAGATTGTCAAGGCTTACCGCCGCCAGATGAGCCGCCACCATCCCGACAAACTCAAGGCCAACGGCCTGCCGGACTCCATGCTCGAGCGCGCCAAGGAGCGCACGCAGCAGATCCAGGCGGCGTACGAGGCCATTCGCGCCAGACGCGGTATGCGCTAGACTAGCGCCCATGCAGTGGATTGCTCCCTCGATTTTGTCGGCAGACTTCGCGCGGCTCGGAGCGCAGGTCGAAGCGGCGATCGACGCCGGTGCGGATGTGGTGCATTTCGATGTCATGGACAACCACTACGTGCCCAATCTCACGATCGGCCCGGTCGTGTGCGAGGCGCTGCGCCGCTATGGCATCAAGGCGCCGATCGATGTACATCTCATGGTGCGGCCGGTCGACCGCATCGTGCCGGATTTTGCCGCGGCCGGAGCGAACTACATCAGCTTCCACCCCGAAGCGAGTGAGCACATCGATCGCACCATCGCCCTGATTCGCGAGCATGGCTGCAAACCGGGCCTGGTATTCAACCCGGCGACGCCGCTTAACTGGCTCGACTACACCCTCGAGCAGCTCGATCTCGTACTACTGATGTCCGTCAATCCAGGCTTTGGCGGGCAGACGTTCATTCCCGGCGTGCTGCCCAAGATTACCGAAGTGCGGCGACGCGTCGCGGCCAGCGGTCGCGACGTGCGTGTGGAAGTCGACGGCGGCATCAAGATCGACAACATCGCCGCCGTGGCCAAGGCGGGCGCAGACATGTTCGTCGCCGGTTCCGCGATTTTTGGCAGCAAGGACTACGCCGCCACGATCCGTGCCATGCGCGCGGCGCTGGGCTGAGCGGGGCTCTGGCGGCGGCCCGGCCTATACGCGGCTCGGCTAATCTTCCTCGTCGTCGAGATCATCATCCTCATCGACGGGCGCCGCGGCTTTCGGCCGCTCCTGCGGGCGATCGCGCATCGGCTTGGCCGGCACGATCACGGGACGGGTCTTCATCTTCGGGCGCGCATTGAACACCACGATGGTCTTGCCCGTGGCGCGCAATAGCCCCTGATCTTCGAGCACCTTGAGCACGCGCCCTGCCATTTCACGCGAGCAGCCCACCAGGCGCGAGAGCTCCTGCCGGGAGACCTTGATCTGCATGCCCTCGGGGTGCGTCATCGCGTCCGGCTCTTCGCACAGGCCCGTGATGGCATGCGCGACACGGCCGGTGACGTCGACGAAGGCGAGATCGCCGAGCTTGCGATTGGTGCGGTCCAGACGAGTCGCGAGCTGTGTTGCCAGCTCGAAGATCAAGCCGGGGCTTTCGGTCGCTACCTGACGGAAACGCGGGTAGGTCATTTCGGCCAGCTCGCAGGCATTGCGCGTACGCACCCAGGCGCTGCGGGTCGGCTGTTCGTAGAACAACCCCATCTCGCCGAAGAACTGTCCCTTGTTGAGGTAGGCCAGGACCATCTCGTTGCCTTCCTCGTCCTCGATCATGACCTCGACTGAGCCGCTGATGATGTAGTACAGGACGTCGGGCAAATCGCCGGCGTGAATCAGCACGGTCTTGGATGGCACTGTACGTATGCGGCAGTAGCTCAGAAAGCGGTTGATTGCCGGAATGTCGCTTAAGGGTCTGACATTCTCTTCCATGATTGGCTGGCCTTCACTCGTTATAAAAGCGACGTTGCTGGCGGCCTTTTATTACACAATTTGTGTCGGCCGCAAGTGAGAAGTGTCCGATGGTGCTGTTCAAAGCCAGTAGGAGCTTCCCGTCATGACGCGCGCGGCCATGCGCATCAGTGACGGAATCGGCGCGGGCAGCTCGGTCGCGCCGCGTGCACGTGCCGCCTGGCCGTGCCCCGCCTCTTCGGATTTCATGATCTCGACGATCTTGCGGCTGCGCAGATCCGCTGCCGGCAAGCGATCCAAATGACTGCCCAGATGACCCTCGACCTGCGTTTCGGTCTCGGTCACCAGCCCCAAGCTGACGGCGTCGCCAAGCACCGCCGCCGCAGCGCCCAGGCCGAAGGAGCTCAGATACCACAGGGGATTGAGCCAGCTCGGCCTTGAACCGAGTTCGCGGAGCCTCGATTCGCACCAGGCCAGGTGATCGGCCTCCTCTGCTGCAGCGCGCTCCAAGAATGCGCGCGTCTCGGGCGAGCGCGACAGTGCGGCCTGACCGCGGTACAGCCCTTGAGCGGCGATCTCGCCGGCGTGATTGACGCGCATGAGGGCGGCGGCATGGCGCTTCTCGCTTAGGCTCAGCGCACCCTCGTCAGCCGGCAGATCGGGCTGACGGGCACTGCGAGCCGGTGCAAACAGCGTGCGCAAGGTCTGATCCGCAACGTTGAGCACCGATTCGAACAATTCACTGGCCACCATGGCAGCATTATATGTCATACGACGGGGCGACCGGGGCCGGCGACTCGCATGGGCCTGCTGCCCGACAGTGCGCAGGCCGGTCGCCACCGTGCCGAATGGGGCCTTTTTGCAAAGCAGCGGCGCCTTGAGTAAACTCTCGCGCCCTTTTTTCCGATAGCCGGCGAGTGTCTCGAGGATCGATGAGATGAAGACCGAATTCGCCCAACCCGCGACCGTTCGCGGTGACTGGTATGTCATTGACGCCAGTGGTAAAACATTGGGCCGACTGGCCTCGCGGATCGCGCTTCGGCTCAAGGGCAAACACAAGCCGGATTACAGCCCCCATGTGGACATGGGCGATCACATCGTCGTGCTGCACGCAGACAAGATTGCGGTGACGGGCAACAAGCTCGACGACAAGATGTATCACCATCACACGGGCCATCTGGGCAATCTGAAGTCGATTGCGCTCGGCACGCTGCTCAAGGAGCACCCCGAACGGGCGATCCAGTTTGCGGTCAAGGGCATGCTGCCGAAGACCACGCTGGGCAGAAAGATGTACCGCAAGCTCCATGTATTCGCGGGCGGCAAGCACCCGCACGTGGCCCAACAGCCCAAACCTTTGGACCTTTGAGGACGAGCACAGGCGCTATGGCAGCATCCACGAACTACGGCACCGGTCGACGCAAAAGCGCCACAGCACGGGTCCATTTGCAGCCCGGCAAGGGCCGCATCACGATCAATGAGCGTCCGATCGACGAATTCTTCGGTCGTGAGACGGGAAGAATGATTGTGCGGCAGCCTCTGGAGCTGGTGCAGCTGGCCTCGACGTTCGACATCACGGTGCAGGTCGACGGCGGTGGCATCACCGGCCAGGCGGGCGCGATCCGGCACGGCATCGCCCGGGCGCTGATCAGTTACGACGAAACACTGCGCAAGCCGCTGCGGCAGGCGGGCTTCGTCACACGCGATGCGCGCGAGGTCGAACGCAAGAAGGTCGGCCGCCGCAAGGCTCGCCGCGGTACGCAATACTCCAAGCGTTGACGTAACCTTCAGTGCGCCGCTCGATACTGCTGGGGGATCGTCTAGTGGTAGGACCGCGGACTCTGACTCCGCTAACCTAGGTTCGAATCCTAGTCCCCCAGCCACCTGCACTGGCCCGCCCGGGCCATAGCAACCCGGCTAGATCGTGCTGATCCCCTGCGCCGTGCCGACGATCAGCAGGTCGGCCGGCCGCAGAGCGAACAGCCCCGCAGTCACGACGCCGGCGATCTGATCGATGGCAGTCTCCATGGCGCAGGCGTCGGCGATCGTCCAGTCGTGCACATCGAGAATCTCGTTACCGTTGTCGGTGATGATCCCGCGCCGCCAGACCGGCCGGCCACCGAGCTGCGCGAGGCGGCGGGCAACGTAATTGCGCGCCATCGGAATCACCTCGACCGGTAGCGGAAATCGTCCGAGGGTGTCGACCAGCTTGCTGTCATCAAGGATGCAGATGAAGCGCTCGGCCGCCGCGGCGATGATCTTCTCGCGCGTCAGCGCGCCGCCGCCACCCTTGATGAGCTCTCGGGCACGAGTCGCCTCGTCGGCGCCATCGATGTAGAGCGGCAGCTCGCTGAGATCGTTCAGATCCAGCAGCGTGATGCCCTGGGCGCGCAGCCGCGCGCTGCTCGCTTCCGAGCTCGAGACCGCACCGCGCAGCCGCAATCGACTGACTTGCGGCGCGAGCAGCTCGATCAGCACGTTGACGGTCGAACCGGTACCAATCCCGAGAATCATGTCGTCGCGCACGTGCGCGAGGGCCGCGCGCGCAGCGCGCTGCTTGCGCTGCTGCGCTGAATCGGTGGCGGGGTCGGGCGTTTTGCTCATGTTTGATATGACAGTGCCCGCTTAGGCGGGCACTGACTTGAAGCTTTGAAGTGCGGCGAGCTAGGAGGTCATCCAAGCTCGCCGCTGATGAAGGCCTTACTTCTTTTTCGAAGCTTTCTTTTTGGCCTTCTTCTTTGCTTTCGCCATGACTAGATCTCCATGTCAGGTTAGTCCGGGGTCCGAGTATATACACGCGTTGCAAAATTACAAGCAAGCGAGTATGCGATCCGGCATCTGTGATCTTCCTCACATAGCGCATGCGCGAGTCACTCGAGCGAGAGAATGAATCGCCAGTGCGCATCTTCAACCGCTGTGATCGACAGGCGATTGCCTGCACGCAGGAGCAGCATGCCCGCGAGCGCGTCTTTGGCGTGCTTGCGCAGCTCATCGAGCCCGATCACGCGTTTGCAGCGGCGCACGAGCTGCACGTCGAACGTGTACCAGCGCGGTTCGGCCGCGCTGCTCGCCGGATCGTAATGCGGGTCGCGCGCGTCGCTAGCGCTGCGGTCGGGGTAGGCGGCGCGCACCACGCGCACGATGCCCGCAACGCCCGGCTGCTCGCAGCTCGAGTGGTAAAAAAAGGCCAGATCGCCTTGGCGGATCTGGTCGCGGATCAAATTGCGAGCCTGGTAATTGCGCACGCCTTCCCAGCTCGTGGTCCTGCGTGCTGCGGCCTGCAGATCCTCGATGCCGAACACTGCGGGCTCGGTCTTGAGCAGCCAATGCTTCAAAAGTACTCCACGCCGTCTTCGGTCACGACCGCGTCGAGCGGCACGTCGTGTGGGCTGACCTCGATGTGATCGAGCCGCTGGCAGCGATAGGCCAGGCCGACCAGCAGCGGCCGATGCCAGCTGTGTCGATGGCGGCGGAATGCGAACATGCGGTCGTAGTATCCGGCGCCGGACCCGAGTCGCGCGCCGCTGCCATCGAAGCCGAGCAGCGGCATGAATACCACCGACAGCGCGCGCGCGGGCAACACCTCGGCGATGGCAGGCTCGGGAATGCCATGGCGATTGAGCAGGCACAGCTCGTCGCGTTCGCGAGCGAATTGCATGCTGCGTCGTCGGTAATCGCTGATGCGCGGCAAGTAGACTGGACAACCGCGCCGGCGTGCCAGGTTGCGAAGACTGTCGGTACTGACTTCGAGTCCGACCGAAACGTACAGTCCAATGGGCCGGGCACCGTGTAGCCAGCGTGTATCGGCGACATGTCGGGTGATGGCCTGCGCGGCGGCGGCCCGCCGCGCGGGACCGAATTCACGGCGGCGCGAGCGCAGCTGCCGCCGCAGCGCATCGCGTGAGGCGCGGCAAGCGCCCGCAACCGGCGGCATGGCGTCGGCTGGGTCGGCGTCGGACGTGAAATTCAAGGGGCGTCACCCGCAAATGCCGGTGCGAACCGTTGCTCTCGACCGGAGCAACAAGTGGGATCACCTGCGACAGGTAAGGCTTTCTGCTGCAAGGCAGACCTGCACAATGCTGTCGGCAAGGCTATCGATCCCGTGGGTGTTTCAATTAGGGTCGAGAGGTAACCCAGTCCACTTATCGAACACCGCAGGCGACGCTTGCAGTGACTCTACACCAAAGCCCGGGCTGCTGTCGTAGGACACAGCTCACGGTCCGGATAAGCTCAGAGCTCGAGCTGCTGTCCGCTCTGCAGTGAAGTCTCGACACGCTCGCGCATGGTCTTGAGGCGGTGGCCCAGCTCTTGCTCAGTGCCGGTTTCACGCGCCCGTAGCGTAATGAGCTCGTGGGCCAGATTCAGCGCCGCCATGACTGCGATGCGATCGAGCCCGACGATCTTGCCGCTGTCGCGAATTTCGCGCATGCGGCCATTGAGAAACTCGGCGCTGTCGAGCAGCTCGGTGCGCTCTTCGGGAGCGCAGGCGACCATGTACTCCTTCTCCAGGATGCGCACGCTCAACGGACGCGCCTCGCGGTCGTTCATGCACTGTGCTCCATCGATTTGAGTCGGCCGATCATGGCTTCCACGCGCGTGCGGACCTGCTCATTACGGTGCAGCAGCGAGGTCTTTTCGGACGCCAGGGTTTCCTGGCGCGCTCGCAGCGCCCGATTCTCATCCTTGAGCTGGTGCATCGTCGCCAGCAGTTCATCAATACGCTTCTCGAGGCGCTTGAGCTCGAGATCGACCGTGGAGGAGCGGGTGGCTTCTGTCATGCCAAAACTATAGTTCCACGCTGACAGAATGGTCAATGTAAACCTGCAAATACGGCTGCGCGCCCCGCCCCGGGCGCGGCCGCTCGCGCAAACCGGCGGCCCTCGGCCGATCGGTTTGTGTTGCGGCAGGCACAATGGCTGCAATACCATTTTGACGTGACCGGTCAGCACGACTACTCGCAGATCCAAAGCACGCTCGCCGCTTCGCATGCGCTGGCCGATGCGGCCGAGGCGCACGGCACGCTGGCCGGGGCGTTATGCGCACTGGTCCCCTACCGGCTCGAGGACTGGCTGGCCGAAATTCTGCCCGAAGGCGTGGCCGATGCCAGTGCCGATCCGGCGCTGCAAACGCTCTACGAGGCGACGGTCGCCGCGCTGTCGGGACGGCAGATGGATTTCGATCTGCTGATTCCAGGGGATGATCGGCCGATCGAGGAGCGTACCCACGCGCTGACCTCCTGGTGCAGCGGCTTCCTGTACGGCCTGGGCAGTAATGGCGCCGCGGATCCTCAGCGCCTGCCCGGTGATTTGGGCGAAATCGTGCGCGATCTTACCGAGATTACGCGCGCCGACGTCGATGCCACCGACACGGTCGAGGCCAACGAAAGCGCGCTGGCCGAGCTGGTCGAGTTCGTGCGCGTCGGCGTGCAGATGGTGTTCGACGAGCTCGAGCCGCTGCGCGAGCGCCACACGCCCCCCGGGCGGGTGCTGCACTGATGCGCGCGGCGTTGGCGATTTACCTTATGCTGGCCAGGCGCTAGCGCCTGATTCATCTCTATCACCCGATTCGAGCATTGAGGCACCCATGGCCGAAGCATCCAAGGTCGAATACGTCCGCCGCCGGCGCGCGCTCATGCGCATCATGGGCCATGATGCCATCGCCGTCGTGCCCTCGGCACCGGTGCGGCAGCGGAACAACGACGTCGAGTACAACTACCGTCAGGACAGCGATTTTTATTACCTGACTGGCTTCATCGAGCCAGAGGCCGTCGCGGTGCTGATTCCAGGGCGTGAAGCTGCCGAGTACGTGCTGTTCGTGCGTGAGCGCAACCGCGAGCGGGAGATCTGGGACGGCAAGCGCGCCGGGCCCGACGGCGCCGTCGAGCAGTACGGCGCCGATGATGCCTTTCCCATGGCCGACATCGACGAGATCCTGCCCGGCATGCTCGAAAATCGCGAGCGTGTGTTCTACACCATGGGGCGGTATCAGGAGTTCGATCAGCGCGTGGTCAGCTGGGTCAATACGCTGCGCGCGCAGGCACGCAACGGACGGCATCCGCCGCAGGAATTCGTCGCGCTCGATCACGTGCTGCACGACATGCGGCTCTTCAAGAGCCGCGGCGAGATCGCTCTGATGCGCCGCGCCGGACAGATTGCCGCCGAAGCGCACGTCCGCGGCATGCGCTTCTGTCGTCCCGGGCGCATGGAATACGAAGTCATGGCCGAACTGCTGCACGAGTTCAACCGCCACGGCGCGGATATCTCCTACCACCCGATCGTGGGCGGTGGAGCCAATTGCTGCGTGCTGCACTACCGCGACAACAGCGCGCGCCTTAATGACGGCGATCTGCTGCTGGTCGATGCTGGCTGCGAGTATGGTTATTACGCCTCCGACATCACCCGCACCTATCCGGTCAATGGTCGCTTCACGAGCGAGCAGCGCGCGGTCTACGAGATCGTGCTCGATGCCCAGCAGGCCGCGATCGCCAAGGTCAAGCCGGGTAACCACTGGAACGAGCCGCACGATGCGGCGGTGCGCGCCATAACGCAGGGGCTGGTTCGCATCGGATTGCTGCGTGGCTCGGTCGCAAGCCTGATCCGCAGCGGCGCGTACAAGAAGTTCTTCATGCATCGCACCGGTCACTGGCTCGGCATGGACGTGCACGACGTCGGTGACTACAAGGTCGGCGACGAATGGCGCGTGTTCGAGCCGGGCATGGTGCTCACGGTCGAGCCCGGCATTTATATCGCGGCCGGAACTCGCAGCGTCTCGCGGCGCTTCTGGAATATCGGCGTGCGCATCGAGGACGACGTCGTGGTCACGCGCGCCGGATGCGAGCTGCTCACCAGCGACGTGCCCAAGGCGCCCGATGAGATCGAAGCGTTGATGGTCGCTGCATGACGGCAGCTACATGAGCCGCAGCACCACACGCAGCGATGTAGTGATCGTTGGCGGTGGCATGGTGGGTGCGAGTCTTGCACTGGCACTGCAGGACACGCCGCTGAAGGTGATGTTGATCGAGGCGGTAGAGCCCGAGAGCGCCGCGCAGCCGAGCTTCGATGATCGCACCACGGCGCTCGGCAATGGTGCGCGCCGTATCCTCACCTCGCTGGGTGTCTGGCCGCAGATCGCGGCCGGGGCGGCCGCCATCCGCACTATCCACGTGTCTGACGCCGGGCGTTTCGGCTTCGCGCGTCTCGAAGCGGCCGAGCATGAGCTTGCGGCGTTCGGCTACACGGTCAGCAACCGGCATATCGGTGCCGTGCTGTGGCAGGCGTTGCGTGAACGCGCCCGAGTCTGCCTCGCCTGCCCAGCGCGGGTGCTCGAGGTGCAGCTCGGGGCCGACAGCGCGCAAGTGAGGATCGCCGAGGCGAGCGGTGGCGAGCGCCGGGTACAGGCGGCCCTCGTGGTGGCCGCCGACGGCGCACACTCTCTGGTCAAACAAGCCGCGGGCATCGCCTCGAGTGACAGCGACTATGGGCAAGTGGCGCTGGTGGCCAACGTCCGCACCGACCGTGCCGCCAGCGGCGTCGCTTACGAGCGCTTTGCCGAGAACGGGCCCATGGCGCTGCTGCCGCTGGGCTCTGGCCACTACACCATCGTCTGGTCGCTCGCGCCCGATCGGGCCGAAACCCTGCAGGCCTGCTCGTGCTCGCAGTTCTGCGAGCAGCTGCAGGCCGCCTTCGGCTGGCGCGCCGGCCGGATTCTCCAATCCGGACGCCGCGCTGGCTACCGACTGTCGCTGGTGCGAGCTCTCGAACCCGCGGCCTCGCGGGCGGCGCTGATCGGTAACGCTGCACAGGCGCTGCACCCGATTGCGGCGCAGGGATTCAATCTCGGACTGCGGGATGCCGCGGTGCTCGCCGAGCTCATTGCGGCGGCGAGCGATCCCGGCGCAGCCGAGCTGCTGTCGCAATTCGGCGCGCGCCGCGCGGCCGACCGCCGCGGCATGATTGCCTTTACCGACAGTCTCGTGAAATTGTTCGGCGACCGGCGCGCCGCCGCGGTCGCGTCGCGCAATCTCGGGCTACTGCTGTTTGACCTCAACCCACCGGCCAAGCGTGCACTCGCGCGCCTCTCCATGGGATTCGGCGGCGGCCTGCCGCGGCTGTCGCGCGGCCTGCCGTTGCTGCCGCGGTTCCCCGCCCCGTGAGCAGGCAATTCGAAGCGGTCGTGGTCGGCGCCGGACTTGCCGGGGCCTGCGCCGCGGCGCTGTTGGTGCGCCACGCTCGGATCGCACCGCATCGCGTCGCGCTGCTATGCCAGGAGTTGCCCGCGTCGCCGAGCTCCGATGCTCCGCCGCAGCTGCGCGTGGCCGCGATCTCGCGCGCCAGCGAGCGCGTGCTGCATGCGGCGCGCGCCTGGCAGCGCCTGGACGCCTCGCGGCTGTGTCCGTACGAGCGCATGCGTGTCTGGCACGAGTCGGCGCTGCCCTTCGGTGCGGCGGCGCTATGTTTCGATGCGGCGGATGTCGGTGAGCCCAATCTCGGCCACATCGCCGAGATCAGCGCACTGCAGCGCGCTTGCATCGACAGCTTCTGCGAAGCCGGCGGCGAGCTCATCGAGGACACGCTCGAGCGTTTGGGCTTCGGCCGGGAGCTCGCGCGGCTCGAGTGTGTCAACCGGGTTCTCGAGGCTCGGGTCGTGATTGGCGCCGATGGTGCACATTCCGCGGTGCGCGCGGGCGCGGGCCTGGCAGTGCGTTCGCACGACTATCGGCAGCGAGCGATCGTTGCCACGGTCGCGACCGAGCGGCCGCATGCGTATACCGCCTGGCAGCGCTTCTTGAGTACAGGTCCGCTCGCCTTTTTGCCGCTGTTCGATGGCTGCTGCTCGATCGTCTGGTCGCTCGATCTGGCGGTAGCGCAGGAGCTTGGCGATTGCGATGCCCGCCTTTTCGAGCAACGGCTCGATGCGGCCTCGGCGCAGGCGCTGGGCGCCACACGGCTAGTGAGCGAACGCGCCAGCTTCCCGCTGCGCAGCGTCGCAGCGGATAGCTACGTCGCCGCCCGCTGTGCACTGATCGGCGATGCCGCGCACGTGATTCATCCGCTCGCGGGGCAGGGTGCCAACCTTGGATTGCTCGACGCCGCAGCGCTGTGCGAGGCGATCGCCGCGGCTCCCGCGCAGCAGGAGGATCCGGGCGCCCTGCGCCTGCTGCGCCGTTACGAGCAGCAGCGGCGCACGCACAATCTCGCCATGGATGCGGCCATGAGCCTGTTCCAACGAGGGTTCGCTGCCGCGCGCGGTCCCGCGGCCTGGCTCATCAATGGCGGCCTGACCGCGGTCAATCGCAGTCATGCGCTCAAGCGCGTCTTTGCGCGCCAAGCGCTGGGACTCGCCGGGGAGTTGCCCCGGATGGCGCGCGCCACGGCAGCGTAACTGTCCGAGAGCTCGGCTACGAAGCTGAGCTGGGCTGCTAGCGGGTCGGAATGCGATCGATCTTGGCCGCGCAGATCAGGTCGTTCTCGCTCAAGCCGCCGATAGCATGCGTCGAATAGCGCACGCGGCAATAGTTGTAGCCGACTTCGAGATCGGGGTGATGGTCTTCGAGATTGGCGATATGAGCCAGCGCGTTGAGGAAGCTCATGGTGCGATAGAAATCGCGGAACGCGAATTCGCGCCGAATCGCCTTGCCCTCCTCGACCAGCTGCCAGTCGCCCGAGAGCTGCTGCATGGCCTGTTGCGCTTCGCTGGGCGACAGCGCAGGCACGCCGCCCTCGCACGGTTTGCAGCGGCGTTCGGTCAGTCCCTCGCCCTGCGCCGGCCGCGTCACGGCCGTGCCCTGCGCGCAAAAGTACGCGCGACGTAGCGTTCGACCAGCTCCTGGAATTCCTCGGCGATCTGATCGCCCTTGAGCGTCACGGTCTTGGCCCCGTCCTCGTACACGGGTGCCACCGGACGCTCGCCGGTACCAGGCAGGCTGATGCCGATATTCGCGTGCTTGCTCTCACCCGGCCCGTTGACCACGCAGCCCATGACGGCGACGGTCATGTTCTCCACATCCTCGTAAGCGCTGCGCCATTGCGGCATGCGCTCGCGCAGATGGCGCTGGATGCGATCGGCGAGGGTCTGGAAATAGGTGCTGGTCGTGCGGCCGCAGCCGGGACACGCGGTCACGAGCGGCGTAAATGAGCGCAGCCCCATCGTCTGCAACAGTTCCTGCGCGACGATGACTTCGCGGCTGCGATCGCCGCCGGGCTCGGGCGTGAGCGACACGCGAATGGTATCGCCGATGCCCTGCTGCAGCAGAATCCCCATGGCCGCCGCCGAGGCTACAATTCCCTTGGAACCCATGCCGGCCTCGGTGAGGCCCAGATGCAGGGCGAAATCGCAGCGCGCGGCAAGCTCGCCATACACGGCCACGAGATCCTGTACCGCGCTGACCTTGGCCGACAGCACGATGCGCTCGCGCGGCATGCCGAGCTCGACCGCGCGTTCGGCGCTTTCGAGCGCGGAGCGCACGATCGCCTCGCGCATGACCTGCTGCGCAGACTGCGGCTGCGCACAGCGGCTGTTGTCGTCCATGAGACGCGCCAGCAGCTCCTGATCGAGGCTGCCCCAGTTCACACCGATACGGACCGGCTTTTGATTGGCGCAGGCGATCCGGATCATCTCGGCGAACTGAGTATCGCGCTTGGACCCGCGGCCGACGTTACCGGGATTGATGCGGTATTTGGCCAGCGCCGCGGCACAGTCAGGGTGCTCCAGCAGCAACTTGTGGCCGTTGAAGTGGAAATCGCCGATCAGGGGCACGGCGCAGCCGAGCGCGTCAAGCCGATTGCGAATATGCGGCACGGCGGCGGCGGCCTGCGCGCTATTGACCGTAATGCGCACCAGTTCCGAGCCGACCGCCGCCAGCTGCGCGCACTGATTCGCGGTCGCGGCGATATCGGCCGTATCGGTGTTGGTCATCGACTGCACGACGATCGGGGCATTGCCGCCGATCGTCACGCGCCCGACCTGCACGGCGCGGCTGAAATGGCGCTTGGATCCCATGCCACTATTGTAGTGCAGCTGCAAACCGGTGTGGGAAAGCGGCCCGCACTGCTATGATTCAGCCACCGGTCGATACACTCGCAGTCACTGTCGTAACAGGACGGGGAGCGGCAGGCGAGTCGTGCCTGCCGCCGTTATTCGGATCGGCCCCAAGTGGAGAGCTGGGTGGGCAGGCACACCTGTTTATTTGATTTGCACGTGGCACTCGGCGCACGCCTGATCGACTTTGGCGGTTGGGACATGCCGGTTGCCTACGGCTCACAGATCGAGGAGCACCACGCCGTGCGGCGCAGCGCCGGTGTGTTCGACGTCTCGCACATGGGCATTGCCGATCTGCGCGGCCCGCGCAGCCGCGAGCTCTTGCGCGCACTGCTGGCGAACGATGTGGCGCGGCTGAACATGCCCGGTAAGGCACTCTACAGCTGCATGCTCAATGATCGCGGCGCAGTCATCGACGATCTGATCGTCTACTACCTCGAGGATGATTATTTCCGTGTGGTCGTCAATGCCGGCACCCGCGAGACGGATCTGGCGTGGATCAGAGCGCAGGCCGAAGGCTATGAGCTCAAGCTGCTCGAGCGGCGGGATCTGGCCATGCTGGCCATCCAGGGTCCGCAGGCGCGCGAGCGCAGCGCGGCATTGCTAACCGCCGAGGCGGCCTGGGCGGTGCTGGAGCTGCAGCCGTTCTTTGGCGCGCAAATCGGTGAATGGTTCGTGGCGCGAACCGGCTACACCGGCGAGGACGGCTTCGAGATCATGTTGCCGACCAGCGAGGCGGTATCGGTGTGGCAGCGGCTCAATGCTGCCGGAGTGCGCTCCTGCGGTCTCGGCGCGCGCGACACGCTGCGGCTCGAGGCCGGCCTGAATCTGTACGGCAACGATATGAACCAGGATACCAACCCGCTTGAATCGGGCCTTGCATGGACTGTGGCGTTCGATCCACCGGAGCGTAATTTTGTCGGTCGCGCCGCGCTCGAAGCCATCCGCGCACGCGGCGTTGAGCGCAAGCTCGTCGGTCTGGTGCTCGATGAGCGCGCCGTGCTGCGCAGTCATCAGCGCGTGCTGGTCCCGGGCGTCGGCGAGGGCGAGGTCACCAGCGGGACCTACTCGCCGACGCTGGAGCGATCGATCGGTCTGGCGCGCGTGCCGGTCGCGACGGGCACGTCGGTGCAGGTTGAACTGCGCGGTCGAGTTCTGCCCGCGCGCGTCGTGCCTCTGCCGTTCGTTCGCCACGGCAAGGCGTTGATTTCGTTAGTTTGACTAGAACGAAGGGGTGATGATGAGCAATATCCCGCTGGAGCTGAAGTACACGCGCAGCCACGAATGGGTCAAACAGCTGCCTGAGGGCATTACCGAGGTCGGCATCAGCGATCACGCCCAGCATGCCCTGGGCGACTTGGTTTTCGTCGAATTGCCGGAGGTTGGCCGCGCACTCGGTGCGGGCGAGACCTGCGCGGTCGTGGAATCGGTCAAGGCGGCCTCCGATGTCTATGCGCCGCTCGCCGGCACCGTCGTGGCGGTCAACGATCAGCTGCGCCATACCCCGGAGCTCATCAATCGCGAGCCGTACGGCGGCGGCTGGCTGCTGCGGCTGCGTCCGGTGGCGGGCGGGGCCGAGTCCGGTCTGATGTCCGCCAGCCAGTACGGTGCATTGGTCGCGCAAGGCTGAATCGTCATGCCATTCATTCCGCACACCGAGCAGGATGTGCGCGAGATGCTCGCGGCGATCGGCGCGCCCAGCATCGAAGCGCTGTTCGATGAAATCCCGAGTGGTCTGCGCGTTGCGGCGCTGCCGGATGTGCCGCCGGGTCTGAGCGAATTAGAGGTCATGCAACTCATGGCCGCCCGCGCGCGCCAGGACGGGCGACCGCTGAGCTTCATCGGAGCCGGGGCGTATGAGCACCACATCCCGGCCGCTGTATGGTCGATCGTCACGCGCGGGGAGTTCTACAGCGCCTATACCCCCTATCAGGCGGAAGCCAGCCAGGGCACGCTGCAGAGCATCTACGAATACCAGACGATGATGGCGAGTCTGACCGGCATGGAAGTTTGCAATGCCTCGCTGTACGACGGCGCAACCGCGCTGGCTGAAGCGGTGCTCATGGCGGTGCGAGCCAACCGGCGCAGCACGGCCGCGCGTATTCTGATGCCGCGCAACCTGCACCCGCACTATCGGGCGGTCGCACTCGCAAGCGCCAGTAACCAGGGCCTGCAGTTCGAGCAGCTGCCGTACGAGCGCGGGACCGGGCAGACCTCGCTCGAGGCGCTGTCGCGGTTCACCGGTCAGGATTTCAGCGCTCTGGTCATCGCGCAGCCGAACTTTTTCGGGGTGCTCGAGGACGTCGATGCGCTGACCGATTTCGCCCACGCTCATGGCGCGCTGGTGATCGCCGCGGTCAATCCGATTGCGCTGGCACTGCTCAAGCCGCCCGGGCAATGGGGCGCAAAGGGCGTGAACATCGTGGTCGGCGAGGGCCAGCCGCTCGGCTGCCCGTTGTCCTCGGGCGGCCCTTACTTCGGTTTCATGACGACGCGCCTCGAGCATGTCAGACAGATGCCGGGGCGCATCGTCGGGCGCACGGTGGATGTCGACGGCCGGCCTGGCTTTACACTCACCTTGCAGGCGCGCGAGCAGCACATACGCCGTGCCAAGGCAACTTCCAACATCTGCACCAATCAAGGACTGCTGATGCTGGCCGGCACGGTTTATCTGGCGCTGTTGGGCGCCGAAGGGCTCGAGCGCGTCGCCTCGCTATCGATGCAGCGCACCGCGGAACTCTCGCGAGCCCTCACGGCCGTTGCGGGCGTCAAGCGCGTGTTCGCAGGCGCCTGCTTCCATGAGGTCGTGCTCTCGCTCGATCGACCCGTGGCGCCGGTGCTGCAAGCACTCGGCGCGCGCGGCATCGAAGGCGGTCTCGACCTCAGCGACTACTATCCCGAACTCGGCCCCGCGCTGCTCACTTGCGCCACTGAAACCAAGAGCGCGGCCGACATCGACAGCTACGCGCACGCGCTGTCCGAGGTGCTGCGCGCGGCGCGCGCGGCCTGACTATGGATTTGCCGATGCGCGAGCCGCTGATATTCCAACTTTCGCGTCCGGGACGCGGCGCCCGCGCGCAATGGCCGCCGACTGTCAGCGCGCCGGCCGTGCCCGAGGGCCTGCGGCGCACGCAACGACCGCTGCTGCCGGAAGTCAGTGAGCTCGATGTGGTGCGGCACTACACGCGTCTATCGCAGTTGAACTACTCGATCGACACGCACTTCTATCCACTCGGCTCCTGCACGATGAAGTACAACCCCAGGGCCTGCAACGCCGCGGCCATGCTGCCGGAGTTCGCGGGCAGGCATCCGCTGTCGAGCCCGGCTTCGGGGCAGGGCTTCCTGGCGTGCCTGTACGAACTGCAGGAGATGCTCATGAGTGTGACCGGCATGCGTGGCGTGGCCCTAAGCCCGCTGGCCGGTGCGCATGGCGAGTTCGCGGGGGTGGCGATGATCCGCGCCTACCACCGCTCGCGCAGTGATATGCAGCGCAATGAGATCATCGTGCCGCAAGCCGCCCACGGCACCAACCCGGCGACGGCCAGCATGTGTGGCTGTATCGCCCGCGAAGTCGCCGTCGGACCCGACGGCGATGTGGATCTAGCCGCGTTGAGCGCCGCCGTAGGAGCGAAGACCGCCGGCATCATGTTGACCAACCCGTCCACGCTCGGCGTGTTCGAACGGCGCATCGAGGAGGTCGCACGCATCGTGCACCAGGCCGGCGGTTTGCTCTACTACGATGGCGCGAATCTGAATGCAATTCTCGGCAAGGTGCGCCCGGGCGATATGGCATTCGATGCCATTCATATGAATCTGCACAAGACCTTCTCTACCCCGCACGGCGGCGGCGGCCCTGGTGCGGGCGCGGTGGGCGTCGCGGCGCGCCTGACGCCGTTTCTGCCGGTACCGATCGTCGCGCGTGAGAGCAGCGCCGAGAATGGGACTGCGGCCAGCTATCGCTGGCTGACCGAGCGCGACTTGCCGCAGTCGATCGGCCGGCTCACGAGCTTCGCCGGCAACGCCGGCGTGCTGCTGCGCGCCTACGTCTATATGCGCATGCTCGGCCGTGAAGGCATGCAGCGAGTGGGTGAGTACGCCACGCTGAATGCGAATTATCTGGCGGCGCGCTTGACGCAACTCGGATACGACGCCGCCTACCCGCAGCGTCGCGCCAGCCACGAATTCATCCTGACGCTCAAGCGGCAGGCGCACGAATGCGGCATCACGGCCATGGACGTGGCCAAGCGACTGCTCGATCTGGGTTTCCATGCCCCCACGACTTATTTCCCGCTGCTGATCAGCGAGTGCCTGCTGATCGAACCGACCGAGACCGAGAGCAAGCAGACACTCGATGCGTTCGTGGCGGCGATGGCTCAAGTGCTGCGGGAAGCGCAGCAGGAACCGGAGCAATTGCGTCGCGCTCCGCACAGTCTGCCGGTGCGCCGCCTGGACGATGTGCGCGCGGCACGCGAGCTCGATCTGACCTACAAGAGCACTGACGGCTGATGCAGCGCCAGAAGATTCTGGGCATGAGCCGCATGCTGCAGGCGTTTCGCTCGAGCGCCAAGGGCTTTGCCGGGGCATTTCGCGAGGAGCAGGCGTTCCGGCAGGAACTGGTGTTCGCCGGCATCGCCTTGCCCCTGGCGCTGTGGCTCGGCCGCAGCGGGGTCGAACGTGCTTTACTGGGAGCGCCGGTGCTGCTGATCCTGGTCGTCGAACTGCTCAACAGCGCCATCGAGGCCACGGTTGACCGCATCGGCATGGAGCGTCACGTGCTCGCCGGGCTCGCCAAGGACATCGGCTCGGCGGCGGTCATGCTGTCGTTCATCCTACTCGGGGTAATCTGGTTGCTCGTGCTCAGCGGTCGATGAAACGGCTTGAATCCGCGCGCGGCCGTCTGCCGCACATTTACCTGTCGACTGAAGGATTCTAATGCGATGACAGCATTGATATGCGGCTCGATGGCCTACGACACGGTCATGATGTTCGAAGGGCGATTTCGCGACCACATCCTGGCCGATAAGCTCCACATGATCAACGTATCGTTTCTGGCGCCGGCGATGCGGCGCAATTTCGGCGGCTGCGCAGGCAACATCGCCTATAACCTCAAACTGCTCGGTGGCGACGGCCTCATCATGGCCACCGTGGGCCACGATTTCGCTGCATACGCCGATTGGCTCGATCGCTGCGGCGTGGCGCGCACCCACGTGCGCATCGTCCAGAGTGAATTCACGGCTCAGGCCTATATCACGACCGACCTCGACAACAACCAGATCACAGCCTTTCATCCTGGCGCAATGAACCATTCGCAGCTGAATCGGGTCAGTGATAGCAGCGGTGTGAAGCTCGGCATCGTGGCCCCCGACGGGCGCGAGGGCATGCTCGAGCATGCCGTGCAGTTTGCAGAGGCAGGGCTGCCTTACCTGTTCGATCCGGGTCAGGGGCTACCGATGTTCGGCGGCGCCGAGTTGCGGCACTTCATCGAGCGCGCGGCCTGGGTGGCGGTCAACGACTATGAGGCAAGCCTGCTCTCGGAGCGCACCGGCTGGTCGCTCGAGCAAATCGCATCGCGGGTGCGAGCCTTGATCGTCACGCGCGGGGCCGAAGGCTCATGGATCTTTGTCGGCCGCGAACGGCTCGAGATACCGGTCGCGGTCGCGGCGCGCGTGGCCGATCCGACCGGTTGCGGTGATGCCTATCGCGCCGGCCTGCTGTTCGGGCTCGAGCGCGGCCTGGATTGGGCGACGACCGGACGCATCGCGGCGTTGCTGGCTGCCATCAAGATCGAGCATCACGGCACGCAGCAGCATCGCCTGACTCAAGATGAGTTCAAGCAGCGTTTTCATGCGGCCTTTGGATATGCATTATGAAATTGACGTTCGGCATCGTGCGGCTTGCCTGTCTGGTCTGCGTGGCGCTGGGTTCATCGCCGCTCATGGCAATGGAGCCGGCAGCTGCCGGCGCGCCGAGCTCGCAGCTGCCCGCCGCTGCGGCCATAGCGGTGCCGATTCCCGCCGGCGAGGCCTCCTCGGCGGCGGATTGGGCGGCAACACTCGAGCGCATCGCCGGCAGTGTGGTGGCGATCCAGCTTGACCAGGCGCGTTCATTCGATACGGAGCGCAACATCTCCGCACAGGCCACGGGATTCGTCGTCGATGCCGAACGCGGTCTGATCCTGACCAACCGCCACGTGGTGACACCGGGTCCGGTGATGGCCGAAGCGACCTTTCTGAACCACGAGGAAGTGCAGCTCTATCCGGTATACCGCGACCCGGTGCACGACTTCGGTTTCTACCGCTACGATCCGAGCAAACTGCGCTTCATCACGCCCAAGGCGCTGCCATTGGCGCCGCAGGCGGCACAGGTCGGGCGCGAAATACGTGTGGTCGGCAACAATGCCGGCGAGCAGCTTTCGATCCTCGCCGGCACGCTGGCGCGCCTGGATCGCGAAGCGCCCGAATACGGCTTGGGCCGCTACAACGACTTCAACACCTTTTACATTCAAGCCGCCTCGGGCACCTCCGGGGGCTCGTCCGGATCGCCGGTGATCGACATTCGTGGCCGGGTGGTGGCGCTCAACGCCGGCGGTGCGACCGGTGCGGCCTCGAGCTTCTATCTTCCGCTCGATCGCGTGCGCCGTGCGCTGCAGTTGATCCAGCAGGGCAAGCCGGTGACGCGCGGCACGCTGCAGACCGAGTTCCGCTATCGACCGTATGATGAGTTGCGGCGGCTGGGCCTGCAGAGCGCCACGGAGGCGGAAGTGCGCAAGGCGCAGCCCGAAGGCACTGGAATGCTGGTGGTCTCCGACGTGCAACCGGGCTCGGCCAGCGATGGCGTCATGCTGCCCGGCGACGTGCTGGTGCGGGTCAACGGCGCGCTGGTGACGCGCTTCGAGCCGCTCGAGGCGGTGCTGGATGGGTCGGTCGGCGCCACCGTGGATCTGCAATTACAGCGCGGCGGCAAACTCTACACGGCCAGGCTCAGGGTGGATGATCTGGATTCGATCACGCCGGCGGTGTATCTGGAATTCGGTGACGCCGTCGTGCATAGCCTGTCGTATCAGGAGGCGCGCGCATTCCATCGGCCTGTGCGCGGGGTTTTCGTCGCCGCCTCGGGCTATGTCTTCGACGGCGCC
The DNA here is from genome assembly GCA_035605115.1 of Steroidobacteraceae bacterium. GTDB lineage: Bacteria > Pseudomonadota > Gammaproteobacteria > Steroidobacterales > Steroidobacteraceae > FEN-1191. The sequence goes on from DATNHF010000013.1 coordinate 62,807, forward strand.
GGCATACCGCGGGGCGCGGTGATCAGCGAGCTCAACTCCAGGAAAGTCGATGATCTGGCGGACTTCGCCACGGGCATCGCCGGGCTCGGCGACGGCGCGCAGGTCGCGGTCCGCTATTCGACCATCGATGATCCGAACGGCAGCCAACTGCGCTCGATACGTATCGACCGGCGCTGGTTTCCCGCGCGGCAGTGCCGGCGCGATGATCGTGCGGGCTACTGGCAATGCGCTGAGCTGCCGGCGCTGCCGCCAGTGCCGGCGCCGGCGAGTGCTTCGACGCAGTTGCCGCGCATCGATGACAGGCACGCGGCGGAAATTGCCCCATCGCTGGTATTCGTCACCTTCGACATGCCCTATTCGATCTCGGGAGTGACCGAGCGCAATTACCACGGCGTGGGCCTGATCATCGACGCCGAGCGCGGGCTGCTGATCACCGACCGCAACACGGTGCCGGTGTCGATGGGTGACGTGCGCCTGACGTTCGCGGGCACGCTCGAGATTCCGGGCGATATTGTCTACGTGCATCCGCTGCACAATCTTGCCGTGATCCACTACGATCCCAAGCTCATCGGCACAACGCCGGTACGCGCGGCCAAGCTCTCGAATGAGGAGTTCAAGTCCGGCGAGACCGTCAATGTCGTCGGCATGGACGGCAACGGGGTGATCAGATCCCGTACGACTACGATTTCCGACGTGAATCCCCTGCAGCTGTCGCTGTCGCGATCGGTCATGTTTCGCGAGAGCAATTTGGAAGTCGCCTCGCTGGTCAATGCGCCCGAGGATGTCGTTGGCGTGATGTCGGACAATGCCGGGCAAGTGCGCGGCCTGTGGGCGAGCTTCGCGTCCGACAATGGCCGGGAGCTGGTGCAGGAGAGCCGCGGCATCTCGAGCGACCTGGTGGCCGAAACGCTCGACATCGTCCGCGAACAGATGCCATTGCATTCCCTTGAGGCCGAATTCGTGCTGCAAACGCTGGCCGATGCGCGCCGCCTGGGACTCGGCGAGGACTGGGTGCAGCGCATCTCTCAGGCCAACCAGGCGGCGCGCGCAGTGCTCAGCGTCGCGCGGCTGGTGGGTGGCTCGGATGCGGCCCGGTTGCTGCGGCCCGGGGACATCCTGCTGGCGATCGATGACAAGCCGGTCACACAGTTCCGCGACGTCGAGCGCGCCGTGGCGAAAAAAGAGGAAGTCACCGCTACGATCTGGCGGGTCGGCGGCGAGAAGACGTTGCGCGTGAAAACGGCCAGCCTGTCGGGCAGCGATATCGATCGCGTCGTGGAGTGGGCCGGGGCCACGCTGCAGGCGCCGCATCGAGCCATCAGCGCCCAGCGTGGCATCGCCCCCGACGGGGTTTATGTCGCATACTTCGAATTCGGCTCCCCGGCGTCGCGCTATGGTCTGGTGCCGGGCCGTCGCATTGTCGAAGTCGATGGGCAATTGACACCCAATCTTGATGCATTTTTGCGACAGGTCAGTGGCCGACCGGATCGCTCGTCCTTGCGAATCAAGACCCTAAGTTGGAACGGTGCACCAGAAGTGATCACTTTGAAGCTGGACCGCCATTATTGGCCGGCTTACGAGATCCAGCGCACAACTGTGGGTTGGGAGCGACATTCGCTCGAATAGCGTCACCTGGCGCCGGTACAATTGGCGTCATGGTCAAAGTGCTGCGGGCGACGCATCTTGAGCTCGACGCCGCCGTGCAGGCGCTGCGCGACGGCGAGCTCGTGGCCTTTCCGACCGAAACGGTTTACGGGCTCGGCGCGCACGCGGGCCATCCGGCGGCGCTGCGCAGGGTGTTCGAGCTCAAAGGCCGACCCACCTCGCATCCGCTCATCGTGCATCTGGACAGTGTGCGTTACCTGACCCGCTGGGCGCGCGAAGTGCCCGCCGCGGCCGAGCGGCTCGCCGCGAGCTTCTGGCCTGGTCCGCTGACGCTGGTATTGCCTCGGGCGCCGAACGTACATCCGCTGGTCACCGGCGGCCAGGACACCGTGGCCGTGCGCATCCCGGCGCACCCGATGGCGCAGCAGCTGCTCACTGCCTTCGGCGGCGGTATTGCCGCTCCCTCGGCCAATCGCTATGGGCGCGTGAGCCCGACGCGGGCCGAGCATGTGCGCGAAGAGTTCGGTGATGCCGTGCGCGTCGTTTTGGATGGCGGGGACTGCAAGATCGGCCTCGAATCGACCATCGTCGCCTGCCTGGACGACACGGTGCGACTGCTGCGGCCCGGATCGATCGGCCTCTCGCAGCTGCGGCATGCCATCGGCGGCGAGGTGCTGACGCAACTGTCGCCGGCGGCGCCGCGCGCACCCGGCAACGAGCGGACCCACTATGCGCCGACGACGCCGCTGTCGATCGCCGGCTCCGAGCAGATCGAGCAGCTCGCCGATGAGCTGTCGGCAGCCGGCAATCGAGTCGCGGTGCTGGCCCAGCGTGCGCCGATGCGCGCCCATCAGTTCGTGACCTGGATCAACGCCGGGCAGCGCCCGGATGCCTATGCGCACGATCTGTATGCGCGCCTGCGGGCGCTCGACCGATCCGGTTGCGTACGCATCCTGGTGCAGGAAGTGCCCGGCGATGAGCGCTGGGACGCGGTGCGCGATCGGCTCGCGCGCGCGGCCAGCGCCAGTCTCGCCGACAGTGTTGGCGAAGAGCACGATGATGACGACGCCCTGGCAGTGAACGTGCTGCCGTGAATCTGTCCTGCTGATGCCGCACTTCATCGATCCGTTCGAACCGCAGCACGTCCAGCGGCTGGTGCGCGAATTCGGCTCACCCTTGCTGATCGTGGATTGTGCCCGTGTGCGCACCCAGTACCGCAAGCTGCGCCGGGCGCTGCCGCACGTGGCTCTGCACTACGCGCTCAAGCCTCTGCCGCACGCGGCCGTCGCGCGCACCATCATCGAGGAGGGCGGCGCGCTCGATCTGGCTACGAGCGGCGAAGTGCAGCTGGCCTCAGCGCTGGGCGTCGATCCGCGGCGCTGCATCGATACGCACCCCATCAAGCGCGAACGCGACATCCGCAATGCGCTCGAATACGGCGTGCGCACTTTCGTCGCCGACAACGTCGATGAGGTGCGCAAGTTCAAGCGCTACGGCGAGCGTGTATCGCTGTTATTGCGCGTATCGTTCCGCAGTCCGGGCGCGGTCTGCGACCTGTCGCGCAAATTCGGCTGCGATCCGGAGGATGCGGTCGCATTGGCGCGGCTCGCGGCCTCGCTCGGCATCGACGTGCAGGGTTTTTCCTTTCACGTCGGTTCGCAGGCTGCGGACGCTCTGAAGCATGTCGAGGCGATCGAGGTCTGCCGAGGCTTGCTCGCTCGCGCCAGGCGCGAGCGGCTCGGCACGCTCGACACGCTCGATATGGGCGGTGGCTTTCCGATCGATTACCTGCAGCGCGCGCTGGACATTCGGGCATTCTGCGCACCGATTCGCGCGGCTTTGGCCCGGCTGCCCGCGCGCGTGCGCGTGCTGGCCGAGCCGGGACGATTCATTGCCGGCCCTGCGGCCATTAGCGTCGCTACCATCATGGGTCGCGCGCGTCGTGAAGGGCACTGGTGGTACTACCTCGACGACGGCTTATACGGCTCCTACAGCGGACAGATCTATGATCATGCCCACTACCCGGTCGAGTCGTTACGGCAGGGCGAACCGCGGCTGCCGTCGGTCCTGGCAGGTCCCACCTGCGACAGCATCGATGTCATTGCGGAGAACCTGATGCTGCCGCAGCTCAAAGCCGGCGACCTGATCGTGGGCCGAGCCATGGGAGCCTATACCTGGGCCAGCGCGTCGGATTTTAATTTCTTCCCCAGGGCGACGGTCGTGGCGGTGAATCGTCGCGCCGGGGACAGCGGTTCGCCCGAGCCGGCGCCGATTTGAATCACAGCAGCGGGTGTACGGGATGAAACACCGGGCGCAGCAGATAACGGCGCGCAATTTGCGCGTAGCCGCGAAATACGAAGTGACCATTGGTGCTCAGCAGCGCCTCGCGGTTCTGGCGGTAGTAGGCCGGTAGCTTGAACCACGGCATCGTCGGCTGCAGATGATGCGCGATGTGCAGGTTGTTATAGAGAAACAGCAGGCCAAAGAGCGTGTTGGACTCCACCGATGCGGTGCGCTCGTCAGGCCCCGGCGCCGCGCGGTGCTCGGTAAAGGCGCGCAGCAGACCTAAGCTCATGCCCGGATAAGCGATCAGCAGCAGGTACTTCCACCAGGCCAACCCCCAGCGTTCACAGAGCCAGAGCAAGCACGCCACGGCCGCAAAGTGCACGATCCAGGTCGGCACATGAGCGAAGTCGCGGCGTGCGAGCCGCGCGCACTCCCTGCGCACCAGAATCGTCAGACGCAACAACGGCCCAATCGTCAGGCGACCCAACAGTGTTTGATTGAACAGCAGCAGAGCACGTTGCACGGCGCCCATGCGTTGCCACTCCGAGCGCAACACGAAGTACGACTCCGTATCCTGCCCGGGAACCGTCAGGTTCTGGTCGCGGTGATGGATGGTATGGCTGTTGCGGTAGAGCGGGAACGGGAACCACAGACCCAAAGGCGGAAAGACGATGGCGTAGCGTAGCCACGCGGGTATGCCGCGAAACGAATGGATGGCCTCGTGCTGCAGCGAGAAGTGCCAGGCGAGCAGATAGGCGCCGATCGGCACGATCAGCCACCACGGCAGCATCGCGTTGTAGCAAATCAGGCCGAACCATCCCGCGTATATGGCGACGGCCACGAGGATGGTCGGACCGTCGTGCTTGCGGAAGCTGCTCATGCTGGAGCCCTGTCTACTCTGCGCCAGCCTTGGGCGTCAACCCGCGAAATATGGGGTGCACGTCGAGCGCCAACGGGCGTGTGCGCCAATAGTCCAGACTGCTCTCGAATTCGCCGAGCAGGCACTCGTAGGCGGCCGGCTCGGCGCGCACGAACCGATGCAGCCGCAGGTCGGCCAACAGTGGTTGCAGTGCCGCATCGTGCTGCGCCTCCACCAGCGCCTGCGCCAAGGGCTCCAGCGCGCTCGAGGCCACCAGCGGCGGAATCGGCCGTGGCTCGGTTCGATCCACCACGCGGATGCGCCCGACAAGCTCCGGGGCGTAGCGACGCAGCAGATGCAGACTGTAGGAGTCGATGGCCGCCACGTCGGCACGGCCTTCGGCCACGGCGGCAAGTGCCCCCTGGGGCGTCATCTGCGGCGCGATCACCTCGAGAAACAGCGGTCGTGGCCCGCCGGCGCTGCGCAAGTGCCGCAGTGGGGCGGCAAATCCGGACTGCGATTCGGGGCTCGTAAAGGCGATGCGCTGCCCGAACGTGTCGCTGAGTGAACGATGGGGGCTGTTGCTGCGCACCACGAATTCGCTCCAATACAGTGGCTGGCCGCGAAATTCCGGCGGCGAGGGCACGGGGGCGGCAAGCAGGTGCGGGCGAGGCTGGGCGCGCGTGAAGGGCAGACCACACATGAATACGGCCGCCTTGTCCGGACGCGCCCAGAGCTCGGCCAGGGGCGCCGGCGCGGGATAATCGAGCATCTGCAGCGGCAGGCGGGCGCGCCGTGCCACACGCGACAGCAGCTCGGCCCACGCGGCGGCGGCGGTCGTGGACACCGAATACATTCGAGCGTTGGCGACCCAATGCTGCGCTGGGCTGCTCACGCCGGAACTTGTGAGGCAGCGGTGCCAGCGGCCGCACGCCGGCGCTCGAAGAACGGCATTGTCAGCAGCGCGACGAAGGCGGCCGACATGACATAAGCCGCGGGGGCCATGGCTGACCCATTCGCCTGACGCGTGAACCGGGTCAGGACGCTCAAGTCGTACGACTCGAGCAGATTGCCGACACAGGCGGCAATGATGGCTACATTCCCCGGCTTCATCATCCCTAGCTGGCCGGGCCGTTGAGCACGCGCAGCAGCGCCGTGAGCGAGTCGATGGGGGCGGCGCAAACACTGCCGCGGCACACGTACGCCAGGGCGCCGTAGCCGGCTGTTTTGGAGGCGATGGATGGCGGTAGCCCGGTCAGCTCGGACGGTACCGCGATCGTCCAGCGGCGCGGAGCAAATACGGCGGTGAGTTGCCTGTGCCAGGGCTCGATCATGGCCGGCTCGCCCCGCAGCAGTACGATCTGCGGTGGATCGAGGTACTCCTCGAGCGCCTGCAGCATGCTGGCGTGGGTCTCGGGATTGGCCTCAAGCGCCGGCCACGCGGCGCGCAGTGTGCGCTCGGCCGCCTGCAGATAACGAGGCTCGCCGAGCAGATACCCCAAGCGCAGCAACGAGCGCGCCGCCGCAGCGTTGCCGGCCGGGATGGCCTCGTCGCCGAAAGATTTCGGGCGACTGATCAGCGCTTCATGATCATCGGCCGTAAAGAAAAATCCGCCCGAATGCGAATCCTCGAAGTGTCGCAGCAGGATCTCGGTCAGCTCGATCGCCCAGTTGAGCTCTTCGAGTCGGAAGCGCACGCCCTGCAGCTCGAGAATGGCCTCGAGCAGCCAGGCATAGTCGTCGAGGTAGGCATCGAATTGCGCCAGACCGCCGACGCTCGTGGCGAGCAGGCGACCGTCGCGCCAATGCACGCGCTTGAGGAAGCGCAGCGCCGCCGTGGCCGCGACCGCATAATCGTCGCGTCCGAGGCATCGCGCCGCGGTCGACAGTGCGCTGATGGCAAGCGCATTCCAGCTGCACAGCACCTTGTCGTCGAGTCCCGGTCGCTCGCGAGCGCAGCGCTGCTGCAACAACTTGAGACGCGCGCTGGCGAGCGAGCTGCGCACCTGCTCGGCCCCGAGTGGCTCGGAGCCGATGAGCCGCTCGAGGCTGCTACTGACGCGCAGATGCCACCGGCCTTCGAAGTTCGGCCCCTGGTCCAGGCCGAAACGCGGCGCGAACACCGCCCACTCCCGCCCGTCCAGAGCCTGCTGCACGGCCTGGCGCTGCCAGAGGTAGAAGGCGCCTTCGTGACCTTCGGAGTCGGCATCCAGGCTCGAATACAGCCCGCCCTCGCCATTGGCGAATTCGCGCAGCATCCAGTCGGCCGTCTGGCTGGCGGTTTCGGCGAAACAACTCTGGCCGCCGGCCGCAGCCGCCTCGGCGTACACAGCCAGCAGCAGGGCGTTGTCGTACAACATCTTCTCGAAATGCGGTATTTCCCAGCGCTCATCGACCGAATAGCGGAAGAAGCCGCCGCCGAGCTGATCGAACAGGCCGCCCTCCGCCATGCTCTTGAGCGAGTGCTGCACCATCTCCAGCGCCTGCAGGTCGGCGTCGGCGCGCGCGACGCTGGCGTGCCAGTCGCGCAGCAAGCGCGACAGTGCCGTGGTGTGCGGAAATTTCGGCGCCGCGCCAAAGCCGCCGTACTGGCGATCGAAGCTGTGCGCCAAGCGGGCGCGGCAGCTGCGCAGCGGCTGGGCATTGAGTGCCGCGACATCGGCCGGGTTCGGGTTGAGCTCACCGAGCGCGGCGACGATGCGGGCGGCACTGTGCCGCAGCGCCTCAAGGTGCTCGTGATAGTAGCTCGCGACCCGCCGCAGCACGTCCGCGAACGAGGGCAGTCCGAAGCGCGCTTCGCGCGGGAAGTAGGTTCCGCCGAAGAAAGGCCGCTGATCCTGGTGCATCAGAAACATCGTCAGCGGCCAGCCCCCAGCGCGGCCGGTCAGCATCTGCTGGCTGAGCTGGTAGATGCGATCGAGATCGGGGCGCTGCTCGCGGTCGACCTTGATGTTGACATAGAGCCGGTTCATCAGCGCCGCGGTCTCGGTATCCTCAAACGATTCGTGCGCCATCACGTGGCACCAGTGGCAAGCGGCATAGCCGATCGACAGCAAAATGGGCTTGAGTTCGCGCCGTGCCAGCTCGAGCGCCTCGTTGCCCCAGGGATACCAGTCCACCGGATTGAATGCGTGCTGCCGCAGGTACGGGCTCGCCTGATTCGCGAGCCGATTCGGCCGCAGCGGAGCCTGCTCGTCCATTGGGGGCCGGCGGATTTCCAGTAATAATGGCGCGCCACTATAACGGAACACACCCACGCGTGATGTCAGTCGAGGTTGACTCTGAGAGCGCCCCGGGCCCCGCAGCCGGCCTGCCGCTGCTGCGCCTCAAGCGCGGGGAGGACCGCCGGCTGCGAGCCGGGCACCTGTGGGTGTTCTCCAACGAGGTGGACAACGATGCCACACCGCTGACGGCGTTCGCGGTCGGCGCCCTGGTACGGGTGCTGTCGGATCGCGATCAGTTTCTCGGCTACGCCTACGTCAATCCGCATGCATTGATCTGCGCGCGCATATTGAGTCGCAGCCCGGTGCATCCGCCCGATCGATCGCTGCTGGTCCATCGGCTCAAGGTCGCTCTCGCCTTGCGCGAACGCCTCTACAGTGCGCCGTACTACCGCTGGGTGTTTGGTGAATCCGATGGCCTGCCCGGCCTGGTGTTGGACCGATACGGTGAAATCCTCGTCGGTCAAATCGCCACCGCCGGCATGGAGGCGATGCGCTGCGAAATCGAGGCCGCGATCGCCTGCGTTATGCAGCCGCGCGCACTGGTCTGGAAGAACGATGGCAGCGCGCGTGAGCTCGAGCAGCTGCCGCGCCAGCTGCTGACACCGATCGGTCGAGCGCCGGAGGAGCTGCAGGTGCTCGAACTGGGTCTCAACTTCACGCTGCCGCTGGTGTCGGCGCAAAAGACCGGCTGGTTCTATGACCAGCGTGCTAACCGCGAGCAGTGGCGCAGTATGATCGCACCGGGCGCGCGCGTGCTCGATGTGTGCAGCTACGCGGGCGCCTGGGCCATCGTCGCCTTGTCGCGCGGGGCGGCCAGCGCTCTGTGCGTCGATGCATCGGCGGCGGCCTTGGCGGTGGCGGCCCGCAATGCGTCCGCCAACGGCGTTGCGATCGGGACTCGGTGCGGCGATGCGTTCGAAGTGCTCGACGAGCTGGTGCGCGGCGGTGAGCACTTCGATGCGATCGTGCTCGATCCGCCGGCGTTCATCAAGCGCAAAAAGGACATCGCGCGCGGCCAGGCTGCCTATCGCAAGCTCAATCAGCTGGCCATGCGGCTGCTGGAACGCGACGCCTTGCTCGTGAGCTGTTCGTGTTCCTATCATCTGGCTGCCGACGAGCTGCTCGGACTGATCCAATCGGCGGCGCGGCACACTGGCCGGTTCGTGCAGATCCTCTACAGTGGTGGCCAGGCACCGGACCATCCGCTGCACCCGGCGATTCCCGAGACGCGCTACCTCAAGGCCTTCTTCTGTCGCGCGACGCGCGAATGAGCGCTTGACCGGCACAGCAGCAGCTGCCGCAACCCGCTAGAATTGCCGGATGCTTCGCTACCCTCATATCGACCCGATCGCCGTGAGCCTGGGGCCGGTGCGCATCCACTGGTACGGCATCATGTATCTGGTCGGCTTCGCCGCTGCCTGGTGGCTCGCACGGCGGCGCGCCGCGCAGCCAGCTTCCAGCTGGAAATCCGTGGACGTCGACGACTTCGTGTTCTACGCCATGCTCGGTGTGATCCTGGGCGGCCGCATAGGTTACGTGTTCTTCTACGGTCTGCCGCTGTGGCGCGCGGATGCGCTTTATCCGCTCAAGATCTGGGAAGGCGGCATGTCTTTTCACGGCGGGCTATTGGGCGTGATCACCGCCGCCGCGATCTTCGCGCGTCAGCGCGCGCGGCGCCTCGGCGACGTTTTCGACTTCGCCGCGCCATTGCCGGGCGTGGGCATATTTTTCGTGCGCATCGGCAATTTCATCAACGGCGAGCTCTGGGGCCGGCCCACGGACGTGCCATGGGCGATGCTCGTGCCTGACCCTAACGGCGGCCCCGCCGTGGCGCGCCATGCCTCGCAGCTCTACGAGGCTACGCTCGAAGGACTGGTGCTGTTCATCATACTGTGGCTGTACAGCAGTCGACCGCGGCCGCGCTACGCACCATCGGGCCTGTTTCTGATCTGCTACTCGGTGGCGCGCATTGCCGTGGAGTTCGTACGCGAGCCGGACGTGCAGATCGGTTACCTCGCCGGGGGCTGGTTCACGATGGGTCAGTTGCTGTCGCTGCCGATGCTGATTCTCGGCATCGCGATGTTGCTGACTGCATACCGCCAGCGCAGCTCATCGGGCAATTTTGTGCCGGCGACGTGATAGGGCGGGGCAGTCCATGGATCAGGCCTACCTAAGCCTGCTGCGGGAGATCCTCGAGCATGGCGCCCGGAAAGCTGATCGCACGGGTACCGGAACCCTGTCGGTGTTTGGTCGCCTGTTGCGCCACGATCTTCGCGACGGCTTCCCGCTGCTCACGACCAAGCGGCTGCACGTCAAGTCGATCGTATATGAACTGCTGTGGTTTCTCGGCGGTGGCACCAACGTCCGTTTCCTCAATGAGCACGGCGTGTCGATCTGGGACGAATGGGCCACGCCGGACGGCGAACTCGGCCCGGTGTACGGCGCGCAATGGCGCGCCTGGAGGACGCCTTCGGGCGACACCGTCGACCAGGTCGCGGCGCTGATCGAGCGCATTCGCAGCAAGCCCGACAGTCGCCGGCACATCATCAGCGCCTGGAACGTCGCGGATCTGCCGGATGAAGCAAGATCGCCCCAGCTCAACGTTGCCGCAGGCAAAATGGCGCTGGCTCCCTGTCACGTCATCTACCAGTTCTACGTACTGGACGGCTCCTTAAGCTGCATGCTCACTCAGCGCAGCTGCGATGTATTCCTGGGCCTGCCCTACAATGCCGCCAGCACCGCCTTGCTGACCTGTATGGTCGCGCAGCAGTGCGATCTTGAGCCGGGCGAGGTCATTTACGCCTTAGGTGACGCGCACCTGTACTCGAATCACCTCGAGCAGGCTCGATTGCAGATTGCGCGCGTGCCGCGAGCACTGCCCCGATTGCTGCTCAAGCGCAGGCCGGAATCGATACTCGACTATCGATTCGACGACTTCGAGATCGTGGGATACGAGCCGCATGCGCATATTGCAGCACCGATTGCCAAGTAGGCGCGCGCGCCCGTATGCCGCGCTGGATCGAGAGTTTGCCGCGGGACCCGGTTTTCTTGCCGCAGTCAACGCGGCTGCTGCACTGAGGCGTTCAAGGCCGCGGCGAGTCCCGCATTGCCGTTGAGCAGTGCCTCCCAGGTGAGTTCCTGGCCCTTGCGCTTGCCTTTGGCCGTGAGCTTCAGGCCCTCAGGCGTCAGCGTCACGATATAGGGTTTGCCACCGACGCTGATTTCGCGTTTCAACGGCTTTTCCAATCGGGTAGTCATAACACCTCATTCCATGCACTGGCTCAGTGGATATTCTTCACAGCCTGCCGGCAACGCAACGCGCGCTCGGACGCGGTTGAGCCGCATCGGTGACGATCAACTTCTCAGCCATCTTCATCGCAGACTGTCCTGGATGTCACGTGCGACGCGCAGCTCGGCAACCGTCGCTTGTGGAGCCTGCGCGCGCTGCGCTGGATCGCTTATTCGCAGCACGGCGGATGGATGCGCTGTCGCGAGCCCGAGTTGGCCCGCGCCGCGGCACACGATGATCGTCCACCGGCGCCTCGCATGTTCTGTACAATTCGCAACCGCCACATGAACAGATGCCGAGAATGAACCTGGCACGTAACAAACAGCGTCGGGCCGAGCATAAACCTGCTGCCAAGCGAAAAGCCAATTCACAAATCGTACCGGCCGTTGCGGCGCGGCCGGACATGCTGCGAGTGCGCCGTTCGAGGCTGCACGGCCGCGGCGCATTTGCGCTGCGCCGCATACGCAGGGGTACGCGCATTATCGAGTACCTCGGCGACCGCGTGTCGCACGGCGAAGCGGATGAGCGCTACCGCGACAAGGCGCTCGACGACAGTCACACTTTCCTGTTCATCGTCGATCGCGCCATCGTGATCGATGGCGGCGCCAATGGCAACGACGCCCGGTTCATCAACCACTCCTGCGATCCCAACTGCGAGTCCGTGATCGACGATCGTCGGGTATTCATCGAGGCGATTCGCACCATTCAGCCGGGCGAGGAGCTCACCTACGACTACCAGATCGGGCGCGACAAGCAAGATCCACCGAACGTCGATGTAATCTTCGCCTGCCGCTGCGGCGCGCGCAGTTGTCGCGGCTCGATGCTCTGGCCCGCCAGGCGCAAGTCACGTTCGAAGGCAACGTGAAGACGCAGCAGCTATCGCGCGCGGCGGTAATCGGTGCCATGGGCGTCGTCTACGGCGATATCGGCACCAGTCCCCTGTATGCGCTCGAGGCATCGCTGCACGCTGCCGGCCCGCCACTGCAGCGCCTGGCCATATTGGGCGTGCTATCGCTGATTTTTTGGAGCTTGCTGGTCGTGGTCACGCTCAAGTACGTGGTGCTGATCATGAGCGCCGATAACGAGGGTGAGGGCGGCATCTTGTCGCTGTTCGCGCTCGTGGAACGCACTTTGACGGCCGGTACCCGCTGGCAGCGCATCATCGTCATGCTGGCAGCACTCGGGGCGGCGCTGTTCTATTGCGATGCGCTCATCACGCCGGCGATATCCGTGTTGAGCGCGGTCGAGGGGCTCGAGAATCTCAATCCTGCCATGGCGCAGGCGGTCGTGCCCGTCACGCTGCTGATCATCATCGCTCTGTTCGCGATCCAGCATCGCGGCACCGAGCGCGTCGGCCGACTGTTTGGTCCGATCATGGTGTTGTGGTTCGTGGTGCTCGCGGTCACCGGCTTGTGGGCCCTGAAGCAGCAGCCGTCGGTTCTGGTGGCCTTGAGTCCGAGCTATGGATTATGGCTGCTGCTGCAGCGCCCCGGAGTCGCGCTGGCGATACTCGGCGGCGTGTTTCTCGCCATGACCGGCGGTGAGGCGCTTTATGCCGACATGGGACACTTCGGCAAGAAACCGGTGCGGGTCGCCTGGTTTGCAGTGGTCTGGCCGTCGCTGGTGCTCAATTACTTCGGGCAGGGCGCGCTGATTCTCGCCAAGCCCGAAGCCGCGCATCTGCCGCTCTACCAGCTGGTGCCGGTCGCCGTTCTGCCGCTGATGGTGCTGCTCGCGACCGCGGCCACCATCATCGCCTCACAGGCTACGATCACCGGGGCATTTTCGGTCACGCGCCAATGCATCCAGCTCGATCTGCTGCCGCGGCTGCGCATTCGGCAGACATCGGCGCACGAGCACAGCCAGATCTACGTGCCGGCAGTGAACTGGCTGGTGCTGCTCGCAGTGTGCACGTTCGTTCTGGGGTTCCGCTCCTCGGACGCGCTTGGCGCGGCTTACGGGGCGGCCGTGGCCGGAACGATGTTCATCACGACGCTGCTCGGCGCGCAGCTCTCGCTAGCCCAGTGGCGCTGGCCGCACTGGCGTGCGGCGGCGACGTTTGGTCCGTTGATGCTGGTCGATTTGATCTATCTGACGGGCAATCTGACGAAATTTACGCAAGGTGCGTGGGTGCCGCTGACGCTCGCGACCATCCTGTTCTCTATTTTCATGATCTGGCGCGGCGGGCGACGTCTGTTACGTCGGGCGCTGCGCGCGGTGGCGGTACCGCTGTCGCAGCTGCCGAGTCTGCTGGCCGATGTCCCGCGTGTACCCGGTACCGCGGTGTTCCTCGCCAGCGACCCTGACCGCGTGCCGACCGCACTGCTGCGCAATCTCGAGCACAATCATGTCGCTCACGAGCGCATCGTATTCCTGAATGTCGAGATCATGCGTACGCCGCGCCAGGATCCGACCGATCGGGTCCGCATCGCCGTGCTGATGCCGGAGATCTATACCATCACGGCGCGCTTTGGCTTCATGGAGACTCCGGATGTCAGCGAGGCGCTCAAGCAATGTCGCGTGCGCGGCCTGAAGCTGTTCGGCCAGGACTGCTCTTTCTTTCTCGGCTGGCATCTGGTCGCGCCGCGGCCGCGCGGTGGCTACGAGGGCGTGCGCCGCCGGCTGTTCGCCTGGATGCAGCGAAGCAATACGCAGGCGGTCGAATTCTTCCGCATGCCCGAACGGCGCGTGATCGTGCTGGCCACGCAGGTCGAGCTCTGAGCAGTGGCGGCGCGCATCGCGCTCGTGGTGGCCATGGCGGATAACGGCGTCATTGGAGATGGCGGCAGACTGCCGTGGCACCTGCCCGATGATCTCAAGCACTTCAAGGCGATCACTCTCGGCAAGCCGGTGCTCATGGGGCGTCGCACTTACGAATCGATCGGCCGAGCGCTGCCCGAGCGGCGCAATCTGGTGCTGACGAGCGGCACTACGCCGCTGCCGGCGGGGGTCGAGACCGTGACGAGCATCGAGGCGGCGCGGGCCCGGGTGCCGGACGCCGCGGAGCTTTGCGTCATCGGCGGTGCAACGCTGTATGCGCAGTCGCTGCCGTTGGCGTCCCGCATCTACCTGACGCGCGTGCATGGCGCGGTCCGCGGCGATGTGCGCTTTCCGGCGTGGGATGCCGCGCTCTGGCGCGAGATCGAGCGGCGCGAGCATCCCGTGGATGCGCGTCACGCATACGCCATGAGCTTTGTGACGCTTGAGCGTTGAGCGCGGCGCTACGATCGTGCCAACACGCCCTGACTGCGTTGGCCGGCAGTCAGTGGTAGCGCAGATGCGCGGCCGCCAGCAGCCTGCGTACCGGCTCGCCGATCAATTCGTAGCTCGCCTCGTAGGAGCGGTTCAAAGCATCCGCACTCGGTAGGTATTCCAATACCCCGAGGTCGCGCGGCGCGTACAAGTCGACCGGCGCGGCGGTGACATCGATGCCGGCGGCAGTAAATTCGTGGACCGAGCGCAACATGTGGGTCGCGCGCGTCAGCAATATGACGCTATGAATGCCATCGTGCTCGAGAAGGCTGGCGGCATTGCGGGCGTTCTCAAAGGTGTCGTACGCCTGATCGTCCACCCAGCGCGGCTCGAGGTCGAAGTTTCTACGCAGCGTCGCGCGCATCGCGCTCGCCTCGACCCGGTAGCCTGTTATGAGAATGGGCAGCCCGGTGCGGCGCGCAAGGTAGGCGCCGTATGCGAGCTTCTCGAGCAATCGCGGGTCCGCAGCGGCAGCGCCGTATTCCGGTGCCCAGGGACGCTCGCCACCGCCGCCCAGGATGACGATCGCCTGCGCACCGTTCAGTCGATCCAGGTCGAGCGATGGGTAATGCTCCGCCAGCTGGGTGAGCGCTTCGGCAATCAGCGGGGTCGCGAGCAGCCACAACGAGACCAGGCCGAGCGCCAGCAGTGCCCGCGCCAGCCGCGCTCGCCACCGCAGCAGCAACAGCCCGGCAAAGGCGAGCAGTAACGGGCCGCTCGGAGGCAGCAGCAGCTGGCGTACCAACGTCTTCAACTGCAGCAGCAACACCGCCGGTGGCCGGCCGTCAGCGGACGTGTCGCAGCGTCTCGGACACGGCGGCGAAGATCTGCTCGATCTGCGCCGGCTCGACGATCAACGGCGGCGAGAAGGCCAGCGTATCGGCGGTGTAGCGAATCAGGACGCCGCGCTCCAGGCACCCCAGGAATACCTCATAGGCGCGGCTGCCGGGGCTGCCCTGGCGCGGCTCGAGCTCGATGCCCGCGACCAGGCCGAGGTTGCGGATGTCGCGCACGTGCGGGGCGTCGCGCAGCGCGTGCGCGGCCTGCTCGAACTGCGTCGACAAAGATCTGGCACGCTCGAACAGGCCTTCGCGCTCGTAGAGATCGAGTGCGGCGATGGTCGCGGCCGCGGCTACCGGGTGCGCCGAATAGGTGTAGCCGTGAAACAGCTCGATGCTCTGCGGGTTTGCGGCATTGACCACCGTGTCATAAAGCGCGCGCTTGACCGCTACCGCTCCGAGTGGGATTGAAGCGTTGTTGATGCCCTTGGCAAGCGTGATCATGTCGGGTTGGACGCCGAAGTAATCGCTGGCGGTGGCCGCGCCGAGCCGGCCAAAGCCGGTGATGACTTCGTCGAATATGAGCAGCAGCCCGTGCCGGGTGCAGATGGCATGCAACCGCTCGAGATAGCCCTGCGGTGGCACGAGCACGCCGGTGGAGCCGGAGAGCGGCTCGATGATGACAGCGGCGATGCTCGAGGCATCGTGCAGCGCCACGATCCTTTCGAGCTCGTCGGCCAGGTGGGCGCCCCAGGCGGGCTGGCCGCGCGAGAAGGCCGCCTCGGCGAGGTTGAGCGTATGCGGCAGGTGATCGACGCCGGGCATCAGATTGGCGGTGAAAGTCTTGCGGTTGGCAGCGATGCCGCCGACCGAAATGCCGCCGAATCCAACGCCGTGATAGCCGCGTTCGCGTCCGATGAATCGCATGCGCTGCGGCTCGCCGCGCGCACGATGATAGGCCAGAGCGATCTTGAGCGCGGTATCGACCGCTTCGGAGCCGGAGTTGGTGAAGAAGATGCGGTCCAGGCCCGACGGCATGAGACGCGCGACGCGGCTCGCGGCCTCGAAGGCTGCTGGATGGCCCATCTGGAAACCCGGTGCGTAGTCGAGCTCCCGGCTCTGGCGCGCGATCGCATCGGCGATTTCCGGGCGGCAGTGACCGGCGTTCACGCACCACAGCCCAGCGGTGCCGTCGAGCACGCGTCGACCGTCGTGCGCCCAGTAGTACATGCCGCGCGCACCGACCAGCAGACGCGGCGCCGCCTTGAATTGGCGGTTGGCGGTGAACGGCATCCACAGTGAGTCGGTATTGGGCAGGGTTTTAGCCTCAGAACGCATCGCAACTCCAGTGCGGCGGGGATGGACTGACATTCTACAGCTGCGCCTGCTCGAGCAGCGTTTCAACGTTGGGCGGGCTGCCATCGGCCACGAGCGCATCGAGCACGCGCTGCTGCGCGGCGCCACGGCGCTGCGCCTCGGCGTAGCCGATCTCCGGGTGGAACATCACCATCGAGTAGCGCGGGATGAAGCGTCCCGGGAAGCGGCGTTCCAGCGCGGCCGCGAGCGCCTGGCGGCGCGCAAATTGCGGTGAGCGCACGGTGTCGCGCATCTCCTGGTAGTTTTCCAGTGCCATCGCGGCGATGGCGGTGGTATCGGGCCGGCGCTCGCTTTCGAACTGCCGGAACAGAGCCGCGCGCTCGCACACGTCGCTGGCCGGGCGGGTCCGAAGCAGTCGGTCGAGCAGGCGGCAGTCCTCGAATCCGCAATTCAATCCCTGGCCATGAAACGGCACGATGGCATGCGCCGCATCGCCAAGCAGCAGTACCCGCCCGTCGACCTGCCAGCGCCCGCAATACAACGTGCCGAGCCGACTCTGAGGGTTGGTGGCAAATTGCTCACGCAGATCAGGAATTGCGACTGCGGCATCGGCAAACTGCGTCTCGAAGAACTCAGCGACGGCTTGCTGGCTCTGCAGATGATCGAATCCAGGCTCGCCGCGGGCGCTGTCCCCGCGGCGAGCCAGAAACAACGTCGCCGTGAACGTGCTGTCGGTATTGGGCAGCGCGATCAGCATGAAGCCGCCGCGCGGCCAGATGTGCAGTGCCTGCGGCTCGAAGGCAAAACCTCCGGGGTGGCGTGTATCGGCCGGGATCGTCAGTTCCTTGTAGTCGTGATCGAGCGGTTGTTCGTGCGCCTGCAGATAGCCGCGTGCGAGCAAAGCGCTGCGTACTGCCGAGCCGGCGCCGTCGGTACCGAGCAGCACTTCGAAATCCTCGCTGTACGTGTGGCCGCTGCGATCATCGCGCAGTGCGACGCTGCCGGCATTGACGTCGACATCGAGACAGCGGGTATCGAATCGCAGCTCGACACCCGGGCATTCGGCCGCCGCCTCGATCAGGATGCGGTTGAGTCGCTCGCGGCTCAGCGCGTGGATGATCTCTTGCGGGTTCTGTCCGTAGCGCAGGAATTGCAGCGTTCCGCGCTCATCGTGCAGCATGCGGCCCGGCATCGGCATCATCGCCGGGGCGATGCGTACGGCCACTCGGGCCTGTTCGAGTGCAACGATGCCGCGCGCAGCCATGGCCAGGTTGATCGAACGGCCGCGCTGCGCAGAGGCTTGCCGCGGGTCGGCACGGCGCTCGATCAGCCGCACGGCGTGACCACGAGCGGCCAGCAGCAGAGCCATGAGCGTGCCGACCGGGCCGGCGCCGATCAGCGTATGGTGGGGCAGGGGCTGCATGCGTCGGGCCGTCAGCGCCTGCCTTCAGGCGCTGCCATTGCGAAATGCTTCGGTCAGCTGGCAAGCGGCGCGCAGTACGTCTTCGAAACTGTTGTAGAGCGGTACCGGCGCCAGGCGCATGAGGTCCGGCTCGCGCCAGTCGCACAACACGCCGCGTCGACCCAGCGCCTGGAAAACGCGGCGGCCGAGCTGCGCGCCGGCTCGCACGCGCAGCGACAGCTGGCAGCCGCGCTGCGCTCGCTCGCTCGGAGTGATGACCTCGAGCTCGGCCCCCGCGAGCTGCAGCAGCAGCGACTCGAGGTAGTCGGTCAAGGCCAGGGATTTCGACCGCAGCGCCTGCATACCGGCCTGCGCGAACAGCGGCAATGCGGCGCGCAGCGGCGCGGTCGAAAGGATCGGCGGGTTGCTGACGGCCCAGCCGGCAGCGCCGGCCGCGGCGGCGAATTCGGGCCGCATCTGGAAGCGTGTGGCCGCTTCGTGGCCCCACCAGCCGGTGAGGCGCGGCAGATCGCTACGCCGATGATGCCGCTCGTGCACGAAGGCTCCGCCGATCGCGCCCGGGCCGCCGTTGAGATATTTGTAGCTGCACCAGACCGCAAAATCGGCGTCATGGTCGTGCAGCGACAGGGGTACGTTGCCGATGGCGTGCGCCAGGTCGAGCCCGACGGTCGCGCCGGCGGCATGCGCGGCGCGCACGATGCGTTGCAGATCGAAAGATTGTCCGGTGCGAAATTGCACTCCTGGCCATAGCACCAGCGCCAGTGCCGGCCCGCTGGCCGCGATGCGCTGCTCGATGTCCTCGGCGCGCAGCACTGCCTCGCCGGGGCGTGGCGCGAGCTCGATGAGTTCGCGCCCCGGATCCAAGCCGTGCCAGGCAATCTGCGAGGCGACCACGTGGCGGTCGGAGGAGAAGGCGCCCGCCTCGATCAGAATGGCGCTGCGGGTTGCGCTGGGGCGATAGAAACTGGCCAGCAGCAGGTGAAGATTTACGCTCAGGGAGTTCATCGCGATTACTTCCTGAGGCAATGCGCCGCTCAACAGCGCCAACGGCGATTGCAGCTGTTCGGCGTAGCCGATCCAGGCTGAGCGGGCGTGCTCATGACCCAGTACCCCGAGCCGCTCCCAATCCTCGATCTCAGCGTCCACCAAGGCGCGCGCGCCGAGCGGTGCCGGGCCCAAAGAATGCCCGCACAGATAGACCAGCGGTCGACCATCGGCGGCGCACGGCAGCGCGAAGCGCTGGCGCAGGCAGGCGAGCGCATCGCTCTGGTCCTGAGCACGTGCCCAGGGCAGGTAAGACTCGAACGCTGCGTGCACTGCAGGCGGCATGCGCCGCTAGGCCGCCCGCAAGGGGTAGAGCATCGGCCGCGACGGTACGGCGTCGCCGGCCAGGGCCGGCGCGTGCAGCGCCAGCCAGTACCAGCCGTCCGCAATCGAATCGGCGATGTAAGCCAGCTCCGTGATAGTGCAGTCACGGCGCCGCGCCTGGGCCAGCTGCGTGCTGCCTGCCGGCAGTCCGAACAGAATACGGTGCGCCGTCAGTGCGCCACCATCGTTGGCGCGATCGGCCGAGGGCACATCGAGAACAAGATGCTCGATGCCGCGCTCCACCAGTGCGCTCGCCGCCTGCATCGATAAGAACGGCGCCGCGGCCGCGCGGTCTTCCGCGAATTTGAGCCGATCATTGGGCTGCGTGCGGATCACGGTAGCGCGAGCCGCCAGCCGCGGCGATGGTGGCGCCGGCCACGCCTGCTCGATTCGCGCGCGCGTGATCAGCAGATCCGCTGGCCGCGGCTGCGGCAGGCTGTCATCGATGCTGTCCCCGGCGAGCTCGGGCTCGACGGTCAACAGCACAGCGAGCAGCAGCCGCTGGGGAATGAGCCCGTGGACATCAACCGGCTCAACCGTCAGATGGCCGACACTTTCGGTATGAGTGCCGTTGGCGTGCGGCGTGAGGGTCAGGACGCTGCAGTTGCAGCTGGCGCCGCGATGCACGCGGCCAGTGAAATCGCCGACCTCGAGCGGCACACTGCTGGCGGCCGAGGCGCCGAAACAGCGCAATTGGGGCCCATGAAAGTCCACGACGCGAGCCAGACTCAAGCCCGCGGCCAGATCCGCCAGTAACGCCACGCCGTCGATGTCCAGGCGTGCCCACTGTGCGCGTTCATTGCGAGCCATGTGCGGCGCCCGCCGGCACCGGCGGCTCCATGACGGCGCTACAGTGTTTGCAGGTGCGCAAAGACAGGCTAGCGAAAAAGCGGTTGAATACCGGCGGGAATTGCTGCTCGATGTCGGTGAGGGCGAAGAACTCCTCGTACAACAAGCGCTGACAGTTTTCGCAATACCACTGCAGGCCATCCAGTTCCCCGGGACGCCGCCGGCGCTCGATCACCAGACCGACCGAATTGGCGAAGCGCTGCGGTGAATGCGGGATCTTCGGGGGCAGCAGCAGAATCTCACCCGCGCTGAGCGCCAGGTCGCTGATGCGCCCGTCCTGCACCACGCGCAATACCAGGCGGCCCTCGAGCTGGTGGAAAAATTCCTCAGCTGGATCGACATGGAAGTCCTTGCGGCTATTGGGTCCGCCCACCACCATGACGATGAACTCCGTGTCCCGATAGACGAGCTTGTTGCCTACCGGCGGACGCAATAGATGACGGTTGGCGTCGATCCATTGCTTGAAGTCGATGGCATGGAGGGGGTTCATGTCGACGATTTCCGACATTGTCCGCAAGCGGCCCGATTCGCGTATGTTAAGCGCATTGCCGCGGGGTGGCGACTTTAGGACGCGCATATGTCGCATGGATTCGGTCATCAGATCGCGAAACAGCCGGTAGCGGCGCGACTTGCCGCGGCTGGGCCCAGCCGCGCCGCTGCGGTGGCACTGTTGCTCTGCTGCGCGCTCGCCGGCTGCGGTGTGCATTGGCCGTGGAGGCATCGAGCGCTACCGGCACCACAGCCGGTGCGCGAGCTGTCGATCGAGCCGATCGGCGACTCTGCGGGCGCTGCCAATGCGCCGATCCTGCAATTCTGGGACCGCAACACGCTGCTGCTGGATCTGACGGCGCAGCGCGGTGATGGTGCAGCCGCCTTGCGCGCCGCGCCGGATCGTGGCTGGCCGGTTCGACTGGAGTTTCGCGTGCAGCCGGGCAGCATCGCACGCCTGGAAGTGCAGGGGCGCGTGCGTGTCGTCTACGAGGTGCCGGGGCAGGGAGCGGCGTTGCTGCTCAAGCTCGCTGCGGGCGCGTACCTGCGCGATACGGCGCAGATCATTCTTCGATGGAGCGCGGCTGCCGACTCGGCACGCTGACCGGCGGCGCCTGCGCCGAGTCGAGATCCAGAGCCGTCAGCGCGCCGCCCCAGACGCAGCCGGTATCGAGCGCCACCAGGTCGTCGGCCCGGTAAAAGCCCAGCGCCGACCAGTGGCCGAAGACGATGCGCACGCCTCGGCTGGCGCGGAGCGGCGCCTTGAACCACGGTATCCACGGTGGTGGAGCCGAATCGGGCTTGCCCTTGAGTCCGAAGTCGATGCGCCCGTCGGGTGCGCAGAATCGCAGCCTGGTGAAAACGTTGACGGCAAAACGCAGCCGCTCGCTGCCCTTGAGCGAGGGCTGCCAGCGGTCAGGTTGATCGCCATACATCTGCGACAGCAGTTCGCGCGGATCGGTCCGCAGCGAGCGCTCGACTTCGGCTGCGAGCTCGAGGGTATCCTCCAGGCTCCACTGCGGCACCACGCCGGCGTGCAACAGCAGATCGCCATGCTGGCGCGCAAAGTGCGCCAGCGGACGCTGCAACAGCCATTCGATCAATGCATCACGGTCAGGCGCTCGCAGAATCTCCTCGAGCGTGTCGGTCTTGCGCACTTTCGCCTGTACCAGCGCGACGGCGAGCAAATGCAGGTCATGATTGCCGAGCACACAGCAGGCGTTGTCGCCGAGGCTGCGCACCAGTCGGAGAACTTCGAGCGAGGCAGGGCCACGATTGACCAGATCGCCGACGAACCACAGCTGATCGCGGTCGAGCTTAAAGCCGATGCGATCAAGCAGTTCTCGCAGCTCGATCGCACAGCCCTGCACGTCGCCGATGGCCCAGCGCGCCATGCGGCTCAGCGGCGCGCGCGCGCGCTCAATGCAGCATTCCAGGCATGGCCAGACGAAACGCCGGAATGGCCGCATCGAATGTGGCGCCATCGTCGGCGACCATCTGATAGCTGCCCTGCATGGCACCGACGGGCGTTTCCAGCACGGCGCCACTGGAGTAGCGAAATCCCTGGCCCGGCTTGAGATACGGTTGCTCGCCCACGACCCCGTCGCCGCGCACTTCCTGCACGCGACCGTTGGCATCGGTGATTACCCAGTGGCGCGTCAGCAGCTTGGCGGGCACTTCGCCTTCATTGCGGATCGTTATGGTGTAGGAGAACACGTAGCGCCGCTCGCGTGGCTCGGACTGATCCTCCAGATAGGCGGTCTGCACCTCGACGCTGATCTTGTGACGCAATACAGTCACGCCCTCGGCCCTTGCATCAACGTCAGCGCACGCGTACGGCCAGCACGTCGCATGGCGCGCCGTGCAGCACCGAATCTTCGGTGCGGTGAATCAGAATGGACAGCCCATGGCGCTCGCGACTACCGAGCACGATCAGATCGCTGTTCTGCTCGCGCGCATAGCGCAGGATCTCCATCTTGGCACTGCCGGCTTCGACGCTGCCGGCGCTCGGCGGCAAGCCGAGTTCGCGAGCCAGGCTTTGAATCTGCGCTTGCGCACGCGCGATGATCTGATCGTCGATCTGCATCACCGGGACCAACGAGTCGCTCATGGGCTCGATCGGTACGAACTCGACCACATGCAGCAACTTCACCACGCCGGCCTCGCTCTGCGCCAGTTCGCAGGCGCGCGCCGCCACGGCGCGACTGTCCTCGGTCAGGTCGAGGGCAGCCAGAATGCGGCGATAGGCGGTCATGAGCGCTCCGAGCGGCGGACGGCAGATTCGTAGCCGCAAGCTTAGCGGATCGTCGCGATGGGCGCGCGCGCGACCCCCGCCGCCTGTGCCAGCGCGCCAAATTGCGCCGGCGCGAGCGTCTCGGCTCGGGCGCCTGGGTCGATGCCGAGCGCGTGAATGTCCTCTGCCGTCAGAAACTGCCGCAACGCATTGCGCAGGGTCTTGCGCCGCTGGCCAAAGGCGGCGCTCACGACCGGGCCGTACAACGCGAGGCGTGCCCAATCCGGCGGGCTGTCGTTGACCGTCATACGCACCACAGCCGAGTTGACCTTCGGTGCCGGCCGGAATGCGCCGGCACCGACATCGAGCAGACGCGTGACCCGAACGTGCGGGGCCAGCATCACGGTCAGGCGGCCGTAGTCGCGGCTGCCGGGAACCGCGACCATGCGATCGACGAGCTCTTTTTGCAGCATGAAATGCATGTCGCGAATGGCGTCGGTGGCCGCGAGCAGCCGGAACAGCAGCTTTGTTGCGATGTTGTACGGCAGATTGCCGATGACGCGCAGCCGCGCTGCGCGCGCGGCCGACAGCGCGCGCCAGTCGACCTCGAGCGCGTCAGCTTCATGCAGCAGCCAGCCCGGCGCGCAGGCAAAGCGGATGCGCAGTTCCGCTGCCAGGTCGCGATCGATCTCGATCGCATCGAGTTGTCCGGCCGCCGCCAGCAAGCGCGAGGTCAATGCACCGCGCCCGGGACCGATCTCGACCGCGGCGTCGCCGGGCCGCAGATCGATGGCATCGATGATGCGCTCGACGACCGCTGGATCGTGCAGAAAGTGCTGGCCGAAGCGCCTGCGGGCGCGGAACACGGCACGTGCCTCGCCGTCAGTGCTGGCGCGCGGCCATGTCCGCCGCCAGTGCGATCGCCGCCATCAGGCTGCCGGCATCGGCGCGGCCGCTGCCGGCCAAATCCAGTGCCGTGCCGTGATCAACCGATGTGCGCACGATCGGCAGTCCGAGTGTCACGTTGACCGCATGGCCGAAACCGGCATGTTTGAGCACCGGCAGCCCCTGATCGTGATACATGGCCAGCACGGCATCGTACGCTGCCAGATGGCGCGGCACGAACACTGTATCGGCAGGCAGCGGGCCGTCGATGTCCAGCCCGAGCGCCCGGGCCTGCTCGATCGCGGGGCCGATGATGCGCTGCTCCTCATCGCCGAGATGACCGCTCTCCCCGGCGTGGGGATTGAGGCCGCAGACGGCGATACGCGGTCGTGCCAGTCCCCAGAAGCGCTGCAGATCTTGCGACACTATGCGCAGCACCTGCAGCAGGCCGGGAGTACAGAGCGCATCGCTGACGGCGCGCAGCGGCAGATGCGTGGTCGCAAGCGCCACACGCAGGCGGCCCGCGACCAGCATCATCACAGGCAGGGCCGCGTGCGTGCGCGCGGCGATGTATTCGGTGTGGCCTGTGAAGGCGATGCCGGCCTCGTTGATGAGACTCTTCTGCACCGGGGCGGTCACGACGGCGCAGAACTCGCCCGCCAGAGAGCCGTCGACGGCGCGATCGATCAGCGCCAGCACCGCCGCGGCGTTGGCCCGATCGAGTCGTCCGGGAATGCTCGCAGCCGCGAGCGGCTGATGCAGCAGGCACAATTGCCCGGCGGCGCGTGCAATCTCGGCGCCCGGCCGGTAGTCGTGCAGCTCGACCTCGATGCCGAGCAGGCGTGCCCGCTGGCTCAGCAGCGCACGATCCGCCAGGCATACCAGCGGCCAGGTACGCGGCTGAGCGGCGAGCGCAAGGCAAAGATCAGGGCCGATGCCGGCCGGTTCGCCCGAGGTCAGCGCGATCGCGGCGGTGGGCGTCAGAGACGCAGCTCGACGTAGGATTCGTCGCGGATCTGCTGCAGCCACAGCTCCGTAGCCTCCTCGACGCGGCTATCGCGCAGGGCCTCGAAGGCGCGCTCGCGCGCCGCATCGGCGGAGTTGTCGAAATTGCGATGTCCCAGCATCTGCATGATGTGCCAGCCGTACTGCGTGCGGAACGGCTGGCTGATCTCCTCGGGCTTGAGAGAATCGGCGACCGCGGCGAATTCGGGCACGAACTGGTCGGCCTGCATCCAGCCGAGATCCCCGCCATTGACGGCGGAGCTCGGATCCTGCGAATTGATCTTCGCGAGCACCGCAAAGTCGTCCTTGCCCGAGACGATCTGATCGCGCATGTGCGTAAGTTTCTGCCGCACTGTGGCGTCGTCTTCGATCTCGCTCGTCTTGAGTAGGATGTGCCGTAGATGCACCTGCTGGATGATCTGCGGGCCGCCGGCGGCACGCGTCTCATTGAGTTTCACGATGTGAAAGCCGCTCGGCGTCTGCATGACCTCGCTGATATCACCGGGCTTCATGCGGGCGATGACATCGGCTAGAAAGGTCGGAAGTTCGGTGCCCTTGCGCCAGCCGAGCGCGCCGCCGTCGAGCGCGGTTTCACTGGCCGAATAGGTGATCGCGAGCTTGCCGAAGTTCTCGCCGCTGTGGGCCCGATCGTCGATGTCCTGCGCACGTTTACTGATTTGTGCGAGCTGTGTTGGGGTCGCATCCTGCGCCACTGGGATCAGGATGTGCGAAACGTTGTACTCGTTGGCCGCCGAGGCGGTTTTCCGCTCGTGCTCGAGGTACTGATCGAGCTCGTGCGGCGTGATCGTAATGCGCTGAATCACATCGCGCGAGCGCAGAATCTGGCGCGAGATTTCACGTTTGAGATCGATGCGATATTCGGCGTAGCCGATGCCATCGGCGGCGAGTTTCGCGGGCAGCTGCTCGAGCGTTATGTTCTGCCGTTTGGCGATGTCATCCATGGCGGCGTTGATCTGCTCGTCCGACACCTTGATGCCGGCGCGGTCGGCGCGTTGCGCCTGGATCTCCTCGAGCACCAGCCGGTCGAGTACCTGCTGGCGCATCACATCGAAGCTCGGCAGCGTCACATTCTGGGCGCGCAGGCGCGCGCTGATCTCGCGGGTCTGCAGATCGAGTTCGCTCTCGAGTACGAGGCCGTCATTGACCAGCGCGACCACTCGATCGAGCAGCTGGCCGTGGCTCGAGATCTCCTTGTGAGCGGTGTCGGCGCTGGAGCTGGCATTGGCATTGGCACTGGTACCGGTGCTGGTACCGGTGCTGGTACCGGTCCTCGTGCTGGTGCTGGTGCCATCGGCGCGGGCGCCGGCCGCGGCCAGTGCCGCCAGCAGCGCCGCGCAGCCGAGGGGCAGGAGTCTGGCGGTCCTGTGATTGCTCTGAAGGTACGCAGCGGGCATTAAATTTCCATTCAGCTCAGAGGGTTAAACTCAGAAAAGGGGTTGCCGGTTGGCCGAGCTCGAGTATCCTCGAATCGACTGCTCAAGGAAAGATGTGACCTGGCTTCCGACACTCGACAGGCCGGTGAGTTCCAGCTGGAACGATACGCCGCTGCTCTGGGCACCCGTGCGCGTGCTGACCGAGCGCTGCCAGACCGCGCGGATGTTCCAGCAGGCCCCGCGATATTGGAAGCCGGCAAAATCCTCGATCCACTCGGGATGAATAGCCGGCGTGGCGGCGGGATTGTCGAACAGGGAGTAAACCGCGCGCGCATAGAGGTCCCAGTGGCTTGCGATCGGCCAGGCTACCGAGCTGTCGATCTGGGCGAGCTCACCGCTGCGGTAGCGATAGCTGATGTTCGCCACCTGTTGGTTGCTGGCGTGGTACTGCAGCGTCACCTCATCCTGCTCGATCGCTGAAACGGTTGGATTGGAGGCGATGTCGAACTGCAAGTTCCAGTTGCGATACGCACTCAGAATCACCTCGGCAATCAGGCTCGAGGTGCCGACCGATTGTAGCGCTTGGCCGGGCAGCGTCACGCGTGCCGGATCGAAGTAGATCGCCTGACCGATGGTCGCGCTCAGATAGCGCGTGCCGCTGGCGGTATCGAACGTCTGGCTGGTCAAGCCAAGCGTGAGCCCGTTCTCATCACCGATGCGATCGATGCCGACGAAGCGGTTGGGACGGAACAGTTCGATCAAGTTCGGATCGGGTATGCCGGAATCAAAAACCGGCAGCTGATTCTGGTTGCGATAGGGGATATAGACATACATCGCGCGCGGCTCGAGCGTAATGCTGCGGGTGCCCCCCGAGCCGCTCAGGCGTTCGAACTCCAGTCCGCTGTCGACGCTGACGATCGGCAGAATGCGCTCGGGCGAAGTGTCCGCGCCAGCCTCATCGCGCAGCTCGTACTGCGTGAGCTCCCAGGCGAGATCGGGCCGCAGGAAATAGCCCGGTCCACTGATGTCCAGGCCGAGGCGCGGCATCGCATCGAGACGCCAGCCACTCACATTCGCCATCGGGTCCAGCGCTGTATTGCCCAGATTGCACGGATTGGGGATGGTGCAATCGCCGCTCGCAGTGCAGGGATTGCAGCCCGCGCGCGTGAAGTTGACCAATTCGGTGTCGAAGCCGGTCTGCAGCTGCGGCCATGCCTTCGGCGACCACAATCCGACCGCGGATAGCCGCGGCAGCTGAATATAGGGTCGCTCGTCCACTGGCAGCGTGTAATCGAGGGTCTGGTAGCCGACCATCTCGGCCCGCAGGTTCCAGATGTCGTCGCGGTGGCCAATGGCCAGGCTGCGCGGCAGGAATGGCGTGCTGGTGCTTTCCGTACCCTGAGTAAAGTCCTCGAAATAGGCGTCGTCACTGACGTTCTCGATGTTGGTGTCGATGCGCGTATTCCAATCAAGCTGGTAGCGATCGGTCAGGCGCAGGAAGCTGCGATCGCCGCCGGTCTGGCGGTCGTAGGGCATCAGATTGGCGTCGACGCTGCCGCGCGTCTCCTCGGTCAGCAGGCGATACTCGGCGCCCAGGTCGACGCCGCGGGTCGAATAGATCGTCGGCGTGAAGGTGGCATCCTGATTCGGTGCGATGTTCCAGTACCACGGCACGCCGAGGAACGCGCCG
This sequence comes from Steroidobacteraceae bacterium, assembly GCA_035605115.1. GTDB lineage: Bacteria > Pseudomonadota > Gammaproteobacteria > Steroidobacterales > Steroidobacteraceae > FEN-1191. The sequence goes on from DATNHF010000013.1 coordinate 90,754, forward strand.
CTCAGTCCGGAGCTGCCGAAATTCGGAAACAACACGCCGCTCTGACGTGCAGCGCTGAGCGGAAAGGAAATCCAGGGCAGATACAGGATGGGCACGCCTTCGAAATCGACCGTCGTGCCGTGACCGACGCCGCGACTCGCGTTGGTATCGAGCGTCAGCGCGCGCGCGCGGATCTGCCAGTCCGAGCGCGGCGGCGGACAGCTGCTGTAGGTCACGTGCCGCAGGGTGATGACCTTGTTCGGCGCCATCGAGATCTCATCGGCCGAGCCGTGGCCGGACTGCTTGAGCAGCTCGAACTGGCCGTGGCTGAAGTCGGCACCCAGATCGCTGTAGTGTCCCGTGTCCCCTTGCAGCAGCACGATCGGATCGCGGTAACGCACCGCCCCACTGGCGGACAGGGTGTTGGCGTTGCGGTCGTAGGTCAGCTGGTCTGCCTGGATTTCGCGCTCGCCCATGTGCACGTCGACATGACCGGACAGTCTCGTCAGGCCGTCGGCGGTCGCGCTGAGCTCGTCGGAGCTGGTGCTAATGTCACCGGTAAAAGTGCCCTGGCCCTTGCCGAGCAGCGAGTGCACCGGGCTCGCCGGGGCAGTGGCCGGCGCCGTCTGGGCAGCGGCGGCCAACAGCACCGGCGCGCTCTGCCATGGCTCGATGCACGGTCCCTCCGCAGCCCGCGCGACGAGCGGCAGTGCGCAGCACAGCGCCGCGCCCCACAGCGCGCGCAGAGGCGGGGAAGAACTCATGCGGTCCTCATTATAATGACCCACTGCAGCATAAGGTTTGCCCGCGCACATGAGCAGCAGCGATTCTCGCCTCGATCAACTTCAGAATTGGTTGCGCAGTGAGCTGCGCTGGCCGCTCGCACGCGTGGCGAGCGCCTCGGCCGATGCAAGTTTTCGCCGCTATTTCCGCGTCTGGGACGCGGCCGGCGCGAGCCTCATCGTCATGGATGCGCCGCCGGACAGGGAGGATATCCGGCCCTATCTGCGCGTCTCGGCGCTGCTGGCCGGCTGCGACGTGCACGTGCCGCGAGTGGAAGCCAGCGATGCGCGGCTCGGCTTCGTGCTGCTCGAAGACCTCGGCTCGACTTCGTATCTATCGCGGCTGCAAGCCGGCGGCGATGCCGACGCACTCTATGCCGATGCGCTGCAGACGCTGCTGCGCATCCAGATCAAGGGACGTGAGGCCGCTCGCGAGCTGCCGGCCTACGACCGCAGCGCGCTCGGGCGCGAAATGGCGCTGATGCCCGAATGGTTCTGCGAGCGCCACCTCGGACTCGAACTCGAGCAGTCCGAGCGCATCCTCATCGATACCACCTTCGAGTTCCTGATTCTCGAAGCGCTAGCGCAGCCGACAGTGTTCGTGCATCGCGATTATCATTCGCGCAATCTCATGGTGCTCGAGCGCGATAGCCCAGGTGTCATCGATTTCCAGGATGCCCTTGCCGGGCCGAGCGGCTATGACCTGGTGTCACTGCTCAAGGACTGCTACATCGATTGGCCGCGCGAGCGCGTCGAGGCGTGGGTTAGAGGCTATCGTATGCGGCTGCTGGCGGCCGGGGGCGAGGGCGGCAGCGATGAGGGACTGTTTCTGCGCTGGTTCGATCTGGCCGGCTTGCAACGGCACATTAAAGTCCTCGGCATCTTTGCGCGGCTGTGGTATCGGGATGGCAAGCACGGCTACCTGCGCGATCTGCCGCGTACGCTCGACTATGTGTGCGATACCGCGCGGCGCTATGCGGAGCTGCGGCAGTTCTCGCAGTGGGTGCAGCGGCGGCTGCTGCCGAGGCTCGAGCACGCCAACGCCCGCGCCCTCGCCGGAGGGCTATCTTGAGCGACGGCGGCGCGGATCGCGCGCCGCAGCCGGCGCGGCGCGCCATGCTGCTCGCGGCCGGTCGCGGAGTGCGCATGCGTCCGCTGACGGATCAGACGCCCAAGCCGTTGCTGCCAGTGCGCGGCAAGCCCCTGATCGTCTATCACCTCGAGCGGCTGGCGTGCTGCGGGGTGCGAGACATCGTCATCAACCTCGCCTGGCTCGGGGCACAGATTCGCTCCGCGCTCGGCGACGGCAGCGCCTACGGGGTGTCGATCCGCTACAGCGATGAGGGGTCGCAGGCGCTCGAGACCGGCGGCGGCATCTTCCAGGCGTTGCCGTGGCTCGGCAGCGAACCGTTTCTGGTCATCAACGCCGATGTCTACACGGACTTCGATTTCGGCGCACTGCAGATGGCGAGCGATGCCTGGGCGCACCTGCTGCTGGTGCCCAATCCGCTACATCATCCCGGTGGCGATTTTGCGCTCGAGCACGGTCGTGTGCTCAGGCAGGGCGCACCGCGTTGGACTTATTCCGGCATCGGCCTGTATCGGCCGGAATTGTTTCATGGCTGTCAGCCCGGGCGTTTTGCATTGTTGCCGCTGTTGCAGCGGGCGATTGCCAGGCAACGCCTGCACGGGCAGATCTACACCGGCCTGTGGAGCGACGTCGGGACCGTTGAGCGTCTCGAGGCGCTGCAATAAGGCGCGCGGCGCGCGCCGGGCCATTGAGCTAAAATTGCCAGCGAATCCTCATGAGCACCCTCAAAGGAATTCCGATCACGACCGACGCCGCCGCGGGCGGTGCGGTGCGTAGTGGCGAAAAATATCAGACACCGCAGGGCTTTAGCGCGATCAAGGACGGCATCAAGCCGCACGCGAGCAGCGATCGGCGCGAACTGACCGGCAAGCCGCGCTGGCTACGGGCAGCGATCACGGTCGGCGAGGGCTATGATTTCGTGCGCCGCACGGTGCGCGAGCATGGGCTGTCGACCGTCTGCGAGGAAGCCAGATGCCCCAATATCGGTGAGTGCTGGAACGCCGGTACCGCCACGGTCATGCTCATGGGAGCGGTCTGTACGCGCGCCTGTCGCTTCTGTGCCGTCGACACGGGTAACCCCCACGGCTGGCTCGATGCCGCGGAGCCCGGCAATCTCGCCGATAGCGTGGCGCTGATGCGGCTCAAATACGTGGTTTTGACCTCGGTCAATCGTGACGACCTGCCCGATGGCGGGGCTGCGCACTACGCAGCCTGCATTCGGGCCATCAAGCAGCGCGATGCCACGATCGCTGTCGAGGCGCTGACGCCGGATTTTCAAGGGGTGCTGCACGATGTGGACAGCGTGATCGATGCGGGACCGGAGGTGTTCGCGCAGAACATCGAGACCGTACGGCGACTGACGCATCCGGTGCGTGACCCGCGCGCCGGCTACCAGCAGACGCTCACGGTGCTGCGGCACGCCAAGCGGCAGCGGCCGCAGATGCTCACCAAGACCAGCCTCATGCTCGGGCTCGGTGAAACCGATCAGGAAATTCTCGATTGCATGGCCGATCTGCGGGCAGTGGGCGTCGATGTGCTCACGCTCGGTCAGTATCTGCGCCCGACGCCGCATCATCTGCGCGTCGAGCGATTCGTCAGCCCCGAGCAGTTCGAACGCTATCGCAGCTGGGGGCTGGCGCGCGGCTTCCGCGAGTGCGTCGCCGGTCCCCTGGTGCGATCGAGCTACCGCGCCGAACGGGTGCTGGCAGGCGACAATGTGGGTTTGAGCCTGAGCAGCGCTGGCACGCCGGGCACGGCATTGTGAACAGTGCGCGCCCGGCTCTGGTGCCGCCGGTAACGCTCTCGGGACCGGAGATTCATTGGCTCGGGCGCGTCGCCTACGAGCCGACTTGGCGCGCCATGCAGCGCTACACGCTGCAGCGCGGCGCCGATTCGCCCGATCAGATCTGGCTGCTCGAGCACGAGCCGGTGTTCACGCTCGGCATGAATGCCAATCTCTCGCACGTGCTTGCGCCCGGCGACATTCCGGTGGTGCAGATAGACCGCGGCGGCCAGGTGACCTATCACGGGCCTGGGCAGCTCGTGGTCTATGCGCTGATCGACATGCGTCGCGCGGGTCTCGGCGTGCGCGATCTTCTTAACGCGCTGGAGCGCAGCGTGATCGAATACGCCGCGCGGTTCGGCATCCGGGCGCAATGCCGCGCCAATGCGCCGGGGGTTTACGTCGAGGACCGCAAGTTCGCGAGCGTGGGATTGCGGATCCGCCGCGGCGGCAGCTATCACGGGCTCGCGCTCAACGTGAACATGGATCTCGAGCCGTTTCGGCGTATCAATCCCTGTGGCTATGCCGGGCTCGAAATGACGCAGTTGTCGCAGCTCGGCGGTCCGCACGAGGTCGCGGCGGTGGCGTCCGAGTTCGCGCCGTTGCTGTCAGCCAAGCTGCGTCGATGACGATATTGGGCTATTCCGCTGAACTGTTGCTGGCGCTGTTGCTGCTGGTGCTGCTGGTGGCGATACCGATCAAGGTCGGGGCTCACCTGGCCGATGCGCGGCGCAAGGGTTTGCTGTGGTGTGCACTGGCAGCCGTGGTCGGCGTGTTGGCCGGCCACATCGCCGCGCGCGTGTTCGGCGGCCTGATCGGTGGATCGCTGGCCTCGTTTGTGGGATTCATCGTCGCGATTCGCTACCTGCTCGGGACCACGCTGGCCGGCGCGCTGGGTCTGACGATCATCGCGCTCATCGTCTCGCTGGCGGGGATCTGGCTCATGGCGCACTTCTGGTTCGTTGCTTCCGGCCCAGGTAACGTCTGGGCCATCTAGCGACACGCCGATGTTGTCACTGCCGCCCATCAGACTCGCAGGCGCGCACGACGCGACCATGATCGCCGAGATGTCGCGCGATTACATCGAATATGGTCTGGGTTGGAGCTGGACGCCCGTGCGAGTGCTCGCAGCGATCGTCGAGCGCGCCACCAACACCGCTGTCGTCGATACGGGCGGGCAGATCGCCGCTTTTGGCATCATGCACTACGGCGACGACGTGGCGCATCTGGCACTGCTGGCGGTTCGACCGAACCAGCAGCAGCGCGGGCTCGGCACAGCCCTCATGGCCTGGCTCGAGAAGCCGGCGCTGATCGCCGGAATCGAGCGCATCCGACTCGAGGCGCGCGCGGACAATCCCAATGCCCTCGGCTTCTATCGTAAGCAGGGCTTTCGGGAAGCCGGCCGGATCGCCCGCTACTATCGTGGTACGGTCGATGCGCTGCGGCTGGAGAAGAGACTCCACCTCGCGCTGCACCTGCCGCCACTGTAACGGAGGTCGATGAGCCGTGGGAACTACTCGGCTCGAGGCATTCAGTGATGGTGTGATCGCGATCCTCATCACGATCATGGTGCTGGACCTGCGGCCACCGATCGGCGAGAGCTTCGAGACACTGCTGCCGCTGTGGCCGGTGCTTTCGAGCTACGTCCTGAGTTTTCTGTATCTGGGCATCTCTTGGAACAATCATCATCACATGTTCCACGCCACGCGAGCGGTGACCGGGCCGATCCTGTGGGCCAACCTGCACCTGCTGCTCATGGCGGCAATCGCCTTCTGGATCCTGCAGCTATGCATCATCCGATCGCAGGGCCCGCACTCATTACTGCGCAAGGCGGTCGGCAGCGACTGGAAGGGCAAGCTCTCGCCGGTGTTCTATCTGCTGGCCATACCCGCGGCGTTCCTCTCGCACTGGATTGCCGCGGCGCTGTACCTGTTCGTGGCGCTGCTATGGCTGGTGCCCGATCGGCGCATCGAACGTGTCCTGCAAGGGGCCGAAGACTGAGTCATCCGCGGCGGCGCATGAGTGCGTTGAAGCAATGGGCGCTGCAGCGTAGCATCCGCGCATGACAAAGTTGCTGGTTCACTTGGTCGTCAGCGCGTTGCTGCTGTGGCTGGTCAGCCAGTTCGTGACGGGCATTCATTTCAGCGGATTTGGCGCGGCGCTGCTTGCTGCGCTGGTGCTCGGCGTGGTGAATTTCCTGGTGCGCCCGATTCTGATTCTGATCACGCTGCCCGTTACCATTCTGACGCTTGGATTGTTCCTGATCGTCGTCAACGCACTGATGCTTATGCTGACGAGCGCCCTGGTGCCCGGTTTCATGGTGGCCAGTTTCGTATCGGCGCTCGTAGCGGCCGTGCTGCTCGGTCTGTTCAATCTGGTCGCCAGCTCGCTGATGTACCCTCGCGCCTCGCGGCTGTAGCGCGTGGCAGATCGATCGATGCGGGCGGCGACGATGACCGAAAGTCAAGAGCGGCACAGCGCCGAGGTCGCCGAGGCCGCGAATCGGCTGGCCGCACAGGAACTCGAGCGCCACCTGCACGCAGCCATCCCACTATCCCGAGCCATGCAGGTAGTGGTGCTCGAAGCCGCTGAGGATCACGTGTTGCTACGCGCGCCGCTCGCGCCAAATGTGAATCATTGCGGAACGGTGTTCGGTGGCAGCGCCTACACATTGGCGACGCTGGCCGCCTGGTCATTGCTGTGTTGTCGGCTTAAGTCGCGGCAGCCGCCGGCGAGCGTGGTGTTGCAGAGCGGCTCGATGCGCTACGAACGGCCAATCGCGGCCACCTTCAGCGCGCGCGCCGAGCTTGCGCCCACCGCCCAATGGCCGCTATTTCTGCGCACGCTCGAACGACGTTCGCGCGCGCGGATTGCGGTGTCTGCGCGGCTGTTGTGCGGCGGGGAGGTGGCAGGACATTTTGTCGGTGAGTTCGTGGCCCTGGCCGCGACTCGCGCCCGAAGCCGCCATGCATAAGAGCAAATTGGCAGGGTTCATCATCGATTGTCAGAGCGCTGACTTGCAGGCGGCGGCGGCGTTTTGGGGTGCCGCACTGGGCATGACCACTCGAGAGTTGCCGTCAGAGCAGGCCCAGCAGTACCTGCAGCTGGTCGATCCGCTGGATCACGTGCACGTGGAGGTGCAGTCGGTCGAACATGACAGTCGCGTGCATCTGGATATCGAGACCGACGATATCGAAGCCGAGGTTCGCCGGCTCGAGGGGCTCGGTGCCCGGCGCATCGCCCAGATCAAGACCTGGTGGGTCATGGAGGCGCCGACCGGGCAGCGCTTCTGTGTCGTACGGGTCGTCACGGCGCAGTTCGCCCGCGAAGCCAACAGCTGGCCCCCACCGCGCTAGAGTACCAGCAGCACCTGCGGACCGAGCTTGAGGGCCGCGAACGGCGCCAAGGGTGGGCGCGGACCATGACCTTGATGGGGTAGTCGCAGGGGAATGTCAGCTGCTCAGGGGTCTCGGGGGTCATACAGCGGGCCTGCGGATATTATGACCTTCAATCGTCGCTGTAGGACTCCTCTGACATAGTTGCACTTGAAATTCAGGCGGTTGTGCTACACTCGCCGCCGATCGTCGACCGTCCGTGTTTCGTTTGTCGAGGAGCCGAACCGCCTGCGATCATGGTGACAGGATCTACGCTTCGACGGCTCGTGAGACGCTCTCTCCCTGACCTGAGTTGTTGTTCCTGCCGTGTTATACGATCTTCAAAGATCGAACTGTTCCGGAGAGTGTGATTTTTATGGCGAAGATTTATGTAGGCAACCTACCGTTCACGGCCAGTGAGGCCGATGTGCGAACTCTGTTCGCACAGCATGGCACTGTGGAAGCTGTGTCGCTGCCGACCGATCGCGAGACCGGTCGACCGCGTGGCTTTGGATTTGTCGAGATGAGCCAGGCCGACGCCGCTCGTGCGATCCAGAGCTTGAATGGGTATTCGATGAATGGTCGTCCGCTGCGTGTTAACGAAGCTCAGGACAAGCCGCGCACTGGCGGCGGTCGTCCGGGTGGCGGCGGTGGCGGCTTCCGAGGCAACGGCGGCGGCGGTGGTGGCGGGCGCTGGTAAGCGCGCGCGATTCACTGAACGCGAAAACAGGCCCGGGGCGACCCGGGCCTGTTTTTTTTCGACCAGCGATTGCGCCCGCCGGCGGCCATGAGGTTATCTGCAGCGGCGCAACGCGTTATGCTCGCGCCGCAGGGAGGGCAAAGGAACTCGATATGCTCGCATCCGGCCACCCACTGCAATTTCCCGGCCGCATCGGCTTAGGCACCTGGAAGATGGGCGCGGCTCGCGCCGAGCGCGCGCGCGAGGTGGCGGCCGTCTCGCACGCGCTGGCAGTCGGCTATCGGCTGCTCGATACCGCCGAGATGTACGCCGACGGCGGTGCCGAGCGCATCATCGGCAGCGCGTTGAAGGGCTTTGGGCGCTCGCGGCGCGGCGAATTGTTCATCGTCAGCAAGGTGTTGCCCCAGCACGCCTCGCGCGAGGGAACCATTCGTGCGTGCGAGTCTTCGATCGAGCGCATGGGCTGCGACTATCTGGATCTGTATTTGCTGCACTGGCGTGGCGCGCAGCCGTTCAGCGAGACGCTGCGCGGCTTCGAGGATCTCACAGAGCGCGGACTCATCCGTCACTTCGGTGTCAGCAATCTCGATGTGAGTGAGCTCAAGCAATGGCTCGATGCGGAAAAAGCGCTGGCGAGCGGCGCCACCACGCAATGCAATCAGCTCTACTACTGTCTTGAGTCGCGGGCCATCGAGTTCACGCTGCTGCCGTGGCAGCGGCAGCGCGGCATCCAGACCATGGCGTACTCGCCGTTGGGTCAGGGTGCGCTCGCCCATCATCCGGTACTGGAGCGTATGGCGCGTGCGCGCGCGGTCAGCGCCGCGCAGATCGCGCTCGCCTGGACCGTGCGCGAGCCTGATGTGATCGCGATACCAAAGTCGGTACAGCCGCAGCGCATCGAGCAGAATCTGCAGGCGGCGCAGCTGCAGCTCGACCCAGCCGAGCTGGCAGAGCTCGACGCGGCCTTCCCGCCACCGCGGGTCAAGCAGCCGCTGGCCACCACCTGACTCGGCGGCTCGCGCGTCGAACTTCACAGCGATGAAGGTCTTCCACTGCAGCCACTGCCGCCATGTGGTCTTTTTCGAGAACACCCACTGCGTCAACTGCGGCCATACGCTCGCCTATGTGCCGAACCTGTCGGCCGTGGTGGCGATGGAACCGCTGGCGGACGGACTGTGGCGCATGCCGGTACGCGCGCCGGCCCGGCGCCGATATCGCCTGTGCCAGAACTACGCTCAGGAAAATATCTGCAACTGGGCGGTCGCCGCCGAGGATCCGCAGCGGTTGTGCGAATCGTGCCGTCTGACGCAGGTCATCCCCAATCTTGCAATCGATGGCAATCGCGAGGCCTGGTTCAAGCTCGAGGCGGCCAAGCGGCGGCTGATCTACTCACTCATGCAGCTGGGCTGTCCCATTGAAACCCGGCTGGAGAATCCCGCCGGCGGTCTGGCGTATGAGTTCCTCAGTGATGCCGATGCCGAAAGTCCCGTGCTCACCGGGCATGCGCACGGCGTCGTGACCGTCAACATCGCCGAGGCCGATGACGCCGAGCGTGAGCGGCGGCGACTGCAGATGGGAGAACCTTACCGCACGCTGCTCGGGCACTTTCGCCACGAGGTCGGCCACTATTATTGGGAGCGGCTGGTGCACCACAACAGCAGCCGGCTGGAACAGTTCCGGAGCTTGTTCGGCGATGAGCGCGCCCGCTATGCGGCAGCATTGCACGCGTACTACCAGAATGGTCCGCCCGTCAACTGGGCACAGAGCTTCGTCAGTGCCTATGCGAGCTCACATCCATGGGAGGACTGGGCCGAAAGCTGGGCGCACTACCTGCACATGAGCGACATGTTGGAGACCGCAGCCGATTGCGGGCTGTCGCTGATCCCGCGGCGGCGCGACGAGCCGGTTCTGCTGCGCACCCGCAGTGGGACCGAGCAACCCTTCGAGCGCCTGATTGCCAGTTGGTTTCCGTTGACTTACATCCTCAACAATCTGAATCGCAGCATGGGTCTGGCCGACGGCTATCCCTTCGTACTATCGATGCCGGCGATTGACAAACTGCGATTTGTGCATGACGTCATTGTCGAGGCGTCCTGAGCGCACGAGCCGGCGTTGCGCGGTCGCACTCGCGGCCCTCGGCGTGCTGGCGAGCACGGCGAGTGCAGTCCGCGCGGCCGACAGCGCCTGCCAGTACCTGACCCGGACCATCAGCGGGCAGCCCCCAGGTCTGGCCGCTGCTGGCCTTACCGGGCGCGGCGATTCGGTACGCCGAGGTTCTGTCGCTGACCCTGCCGCGCCTCGCCGCCGCCTCCGGTGGCTATGCCTACAGCGAGGCCGGCGGCGGAACCTGGACCGCAGCGCTGCCGACGGGCTTCAATCCGTTCACGGCGGCCCGGTCGCTGCCGCCGCACTGAGCGGATTCACGCGCTACCGCACGGCGACGCCAGCAGGCATCATCGGGCTTTGGCAGGAGTCGACAGTGCAATCACTGGTCAGCACGCAGTGGCTTGCGCAGCAGATCGGGGCGCCGGATCTGTTGGTGTTCGATGCGACGCTGTACCTGCCGGGGGAGCAGCGCGATGCGCAATCGCTGTATCGCCAGGCGCATCTGCCCACGGCGCGATTCTTCGACGTCGACGCGGTCGCCGACAGTGACTCGACGCTGCCGCATATGGCGCCCAGTCCTGCCCGCTTCGAGCGCCTGGCCGCCGCGCTGGGCATCGGTAACGATAAACGGATCGTGTTCTATGATCAGAAGGGGCTGTTCTCGGCCGCTCGCGGCTGGTGGCTCATGCGCCTATTCGGTCATCAGGACGCTGCAGTGCTCGATGGCGGCCTGCCGAGGTGGCGGCGCGAAGGCCGCGCCCTGAGCACGGGCGAGGAACCGACGGCCGCGACCGGCACCTTCAAGGCCGCCTATTGCGCACGCTACCTGCGCGGACTCGGAGACATCCTGGCGAATCTGCCGCAGCGGCGCGAGCTGCTGCTCGATGCCCGCTCGGCGGACCGTTTCTTTGCGCGCGTGCCCGAGCCGCGGCCCGGTTTGCGCGGCGGACACATCCCAGGCAGCCGCAATCTGCCGTACACGGAGCTGCTCGCCAATGGCGAGACGCTGCTACCCGCCGCCGCGCTGCGGGAGCGCTTCGCCGCTGCCGGCGTCGGTCCCGACACGGCTGTCGTCACTTGTTGCGGCTCGGGTCTGACTGCGGCAGTGCTCAGTCTGGGCCTCGAGCTGGCGGGACTGCCCAGCGGTGCGCTCTACGATGGCTCGTGGACGGAGTGGGGCGCACGGCAGGACACGCCGATCGAGCGCTGAGCCGTCCTTCTGCAGACGGATCAGCGCTCAAGACCTATCGGCCAGAGCGGCACAGTTCTTGACGCCGCGCACGCACAACCCGCACCCGTGCCGGGAGAGTTTTAGAGCCCTGCGCGCCGATCGCGCGCAGGCGATCGGTCGGTTTTTAGTGCTCGCCAGTCCTCATGGCGCCGGGCCGCGCGATCGCTTAGGGTATCGGTCTGTCCCCAACGATTGCGGTTATGGTCTCTGCGAGCGAAACCGGCGCCCCCAATGCATTCAGCTCCAGGCCGCCGAAGAAAATCGACGGCCTGCGGATCATCGCACTGTTCAAGTTCGTCAAAGCGTCACTGCTGATCCTCACGAGCTACGGCGTACACAAGCTGCTCGATCCTCAGCTGGTCGAGAAGATCCGCATCTGGTCGGCGACCGTCACTGACCGGGTCGACCAGCGGCTGATCCTGCGCGCGCTCAGCTGGGTGGAGGGACTGGGCGCCGATAAGCTCCACCTCGTGATCGCCGTGACGGTCGCCTATACCGCAGTGGTGCTGGTCGAGGGGACGGGGCTGTGGTTGCGCCGGCGTTGGGCGGAGTGGGTGACTGTAATCGCAACGACCTCACTGATTCCGTTCGAGCTCTGGGAGCTCATCACGCGTTCCTCGGGCCGCAAATGGACCGTGGCCGCGACGCTGGCGCTCAACGTGCTCATTGCGGCGTATCTGGCACACATGCTCCGCTCGGCACAACGTCGGCCGCAACTGGCTCATTAGGCGCGGCCTCTTTTGAGCACGCATGACTGCGACGCTGCTATGGGCTTTGCTCGGAGTGGTGTTCGTGGGGCTCATCGCGGCGGTGATCGTCAGGCTCGATGCTGCGGCGCTGTCGCACCCCGTGCGGTTGCGGTTGATGGCGTGGGGAGTGCCGCTGAGTGCCGCTTTGGCGCTGCTCTACTGCCTCTGGCGTGTACTGCAGAACTGGCAGTCCGAGCTGAATGGACTTTTGCGCGGCCTGTTCAAACTCGCGCTCGTGCTGCTGCTCGCCGTGCTGGCGCGCCTTTGCTTCACGCTCTAGGATGAGCGCCATGATCCGCCATGCCGGTGGCTGCCATTGCGGCCGCGTTCGTTTCGAGGTGCTCGCGCCCGCGCAGCTGCAGGTCTTCGACTGCAACTGCTCGATCTGCGCCAAGTCCGGTTACCTGCATCTGATCGTGCCGCGCTCGCAGTTCCAACTGCTGTCCGGCGCCGAGCAGCTCACCAGCTATCAGTTCAACACCGGCACCGCCCGGCACCTGTTTTGCGCCGTTTGCGGCATCAAATCCTTCTATGTGCCCCGTTCGCACCCTGACGGCTACAGCGTCAACGCCCGCTGTCTCGATGACGGTACCGTCAGCGCGATGCGCGTGAGGGCGTTCGATGGCCAGCATTGGGAACAGCAAGTCGCCGGCGCCGCCTCCCGCATGGGCGAGGGTGCGAGCGATGGCTGAGCCGACCGTCCAGTGCCCGAACTGCCGCAGCGAAATCCGGCTGACCGAGTCGCTGGCGGCACCGTTGATTGCGGCGACGCGCGCGCAATTCGAGCAGCAGCTGTCGCAGAAGGATGCGCTGATCCTGCAGCGCGAGCAGGCCGTGCGCGAGCAGGAGCGGCTGCTCGGGCAGGCGCGCCGTGGCATCGAGCAACAGATCGCCGAGCGGGTGGAACGTCAGCTCGAGCAGGAGCGTGCCGATGTGGCCGCCGAGGAGGCGAGGAAGGCCCGGCTGGTCAGTGCCGCGGAGCTCGAGGCGCGCCGCCGCGAGGTGTCCGAGCTGCAGGCGATTCTCGAGGTGCGTGAACATAAGCTGGCCGAAGCGCAACAGGCGCAGGCCGAGCTGATGCGCCTTCAACGGCAGCTCGAGGATTCGCAGCGCGAGCTCGACCTCACGGTCGAGCGCCGGGTGAACGACGGGCTCGCCGAGGCGCGCTCGCTGGCCCGGCGCGAGGCCGAGGAGGGCCTCAAGCTCCGAGTACTGGAGAAGGATCAGACCATTGCCTCGATGCAGCAGAAGATCGAGGAGCTCAAGCGACGCGCCGAGCAGGGCTCGCAGCAGCTGCAGGGTGAGGTGCAGGAGCTCGAGCTCGAGAGCCTGCTGCGCTTGAAATTCCCGTTCGATGCGATCGAACCGGTACCCAAGGGAGAATTCGGCGGCGATGCGCTGCAGGTTGTCAGCGGCAGCAATGGTGCGCAGTGCGGCGCGATTCTCTGGGAGTGCAAGCGCACGCGCCACTGGAGCGACGGCTGGCTCGCCAAGCTGCGCGAAGATCAGCGCGGCGCCAAGGCGGAATTTGCCGTGCTCGTCAGCCAGGCGCTGCCGAAGGGAGTGGAGACGTTCGACATCATCGACGGCATCTGGGTCACCCATCCGCGCGCTGCACTGCCGGTGGCCACGGTGCTGCGCCAGATGCTGCAGCAGCTGCGCGCGGCGCGGCAGATGTCGGAGGGACAGCAGACCAAGACCGAGATGGTCTATCAGTACCTGACGGGGCCGCGTTTTCGTCAGCGCGTCGAGGGTATCGTCGAGGCCTTCACCGGCATGCAGGAGGATCTGGACCGGGAGCGCAGAGCCATCCTGAAGCAATGGGCCAAGCGCGAGGAGCAGATCGAGCGCGTCATGAACGCCACGGTGGGGATGTATGGCGATCTGCAGGGCATCGCCGGCAAGTCGCTGCAGGAAATCGCAAGCCTGGAGCTGCGGGCATTGCAGTTCGAGCGCACCGGGACCGACAGCGAGGCCTAGCTATCGACGCGCGCCTGTACCGCCGCGCGCAGCGCCTGCAGCTCTGCGCGCAGCTCGCGCACCTGCTGCTCGAGTGCCCCGAGCCGATCCAGCGATCCGGCGTCGGCGTCAGCCGACGGCGGGCTGGGCGGGGCCGCTAATGGGACGGCAGAGCTGGCAGGGCTCTCGCTCTGAGTGCTGCACAGCTGCGCGTAGCGGGTTTCGCGCTTGCCTGGTTCGCGCGCCAACCGCACGACGCACGCACCGCCCGCACGCTGCGCCAGCTGCTCCAGCGCCGTCTCCACCTGGCTCACGTCGGTAATTTCGGCCATACGGCTGGCCCGCGCGCGCAGTTCACCCGGCGTCTGAGGTCCTCGCAGCAGCAGCTCGCAGACGATCGCGCGCTCCTGCGGCGTAAATTGCAGCGTGCTGAACTCGGTATTGCAGAAGCGCTGCTGATACTTGGCGACCCGACTGCCAAACCCTGACTTCTCGAGCACCAGGTGACGGCGCATGAGGCCATCGACGAGTTCCTGCACGGCGCGATCGGTCAGCTCCACTACCGGATCGCGATTGCTCCTTTGGTTGCAGGCCAGCACCAGGGCATTCAAGGACAGCGGGTATTGCTCGGGCGTCGTGATCTGCTTTTCGATCAGACTGCCGATGACGCGCGCCTCGAGGGCGGACAGTTGCGGAATCATGCGCCATTATAGGCGCTGCAGGCACAATACCGGCATCGACCGGCGCCGCCGACGGATCGACCGCAATGAACAGCAAAGCGCTTGAACCGCTTGAGTGGGAGATGATCTCCCGCGGCACTCTGCAGCACTACGAGCAGATCGCGCAGCAGTTTCGCGCCGGTACCCGCGATCATGATGTCAGCCAGAATATCGCTGCCCTGTTGCGTCATATCGTCGGCACACCGCCGTTCACGATCCTCGACTTCGGATGTGGACCGGGGCGCGATCTCAAGGCCTTCACCGCCCTGGGACACACCGCTATCGGCCTGGAAGGCGTCGCGTCCTTCGTAGCCATGGCGCGCGAAAGCGGCTGCGAAGTCTGGCAGCAGGACTTCATGAGTCTGACCCTGCCGCGCAGCCGCTTCGACGGCATTTTCGCCAACGCTGCGCTTTTCCATGTTCCGTCCGCGATCCTGCCGCAGGTGCTACTGCAATTGCATGCCGCGCTGCGCCCGCAGGGCGTGCTGTTCAGTTCCAATCCGCATGGCACGAACGAGGAGGGTTGGGTTCGCGGCCGCTACGGCGCTTACCACGATTTGCCGACTTGGCGCCGCTACCTCTCGGCTGCGAACTTCACCGAGCTCGAGCATTACTACAGGCCGAGCGGCCTGCCGCGCGAGCAGCAACCATGGCTTGCCAGTGTCTGGCGCAGGGCCGGCCCCTGCTGAGGGCGCAGTGAGGCCGCGGCTCAATCCGCCGACAGTGACCATTCGGCGGCTGTGCGGGCGTGAATCGCGGTGGTGTCGAACAGCGGCACGGCGGCATCAGCAGTCGCGATGAGTCCCGAGAGCTCGGTGCAGCCGAGAATGATGGCCTCGGCGCCGCGCGCCACCAGCTGCTGCATGATCTGCCGACAGGCTTCGCGCGAGGCAGGGATCAGTCGGCCAAGGCACAGTTCCTCGAAGATGACTCGATGCAGCACATCGCGCTCGGATCGCCCGGGCGTGAGAACGTTCAGGCCGTACTTCGTGACGAGCCGCTCTCGATAGAACGGCTGTTCCATCGTGAAGCGGGTCCCGAGCAGGCCGACCGTGGTGACTCCGCAGCGCACGATCTCGTCGGCCGTGGCATCGACGATGTGCAGCAGCGGGATGCCGACCGCCGCTTCAATCTGGCTCGCGACCTGGTGAAGCGTGTTGGTGCATAGGACCACGGCCTGCGCGCCTGCGGCCTCGAGCGCGCGGGCCGCCGCAGCCAGCAGTGCGCCGGCGGCGTCCCATTCGCCCGCCTGCATATGCCGCTCGAGGTCATGGAAGTCGACGCTGTAGAGAACCAGCCGGGCCGAGTGCAGTCCGCCGAGCCGCTGCTTAATGGCTTGATTGATCTGGCAGTAATAGGGAACAGTCGATTCCCAGCTCAAGCCGCCGATCAGGCCGATGATTTTCATCTAATCGGTCCAGTATCCCTCGATGAGCTCGTACATGCGGCGCCAAAGCGCTCCGGGCCGACCCGTGCCGACCGGCCTGCCGTCGAGTTGTGTCACCGAGAGGACGCCGCGGGTCGCGGCCGTGAGCCAAATTTCATCGGCACAGCGCAACTCCGACTCGCTGACGGCGACGCTGCGCCGGGCGATGCCATGGCGATCCGCCAGTTCCTCGAGCAAACTGCGTGTCGTGCCGGGCAGCAGGCGTGTCGAGTTGGGAGGCACGCGAATCTGCTGGTCGATGATCACGTACACCGTTGATGCGCTGGCGTCGGTGAGCCAGCCCTCGCGCAGCAGAATGGTCTCGGCAGCACCGGCCTCGACCGCCTGTTGGCGCAGCAGCACATTGGCGAGTAGCGCCACCGACTTGATGTCGCAGCGTGCCCAGCGCGTGTCGAGCGCCGTGATACAGGCGATGCCGCGTTCCAGCGCTTCGGCGCTCGACACCGGCAGCGGCGCACAGAAGGCGAACACGGTGGGTTCGATGTCGGGCAGCGGCGCGTGATTACGGCCGTTTTCGGCGCCACGCGAGACTTGCAGATAGACGTAGAGATCGCCGCTGCCGTTGGCCTCGATAAGCTGCTCGATGAGCTCTCGCCATTGCAGCGCATCGTGCGGGTTGCGGATTCGAAGCTCGCGCAGGCTACGCGTCAGTCGCGCCAGATTGGCGCCGAGCCGCCGCGCTTGCCCGCGCCGCACGGCGATGACCTCGTAGACGCCATCGCCGAACAGGAAGCTGCGGTCAAGCGGTGAGATTCGTGCCTCGCGCAACGGCAGCACGCTGCCATTGAGATAGCACAGCGGCAACGGGTCAGCCACGGCACGCTACTTCTGGAACCACAACAGCACGCTGTCGCTGAGTCGGCTCCAAATGCCGCCCAGGGGCACGTTCAGCGTTGGGTACAAAGGCACTGAAGTCATGAGCTTGCCATCGACCGTCACCTGCAGCTCGCCGACGGCGGTCGTGGTGCTCAGCGGTGCGATCAGCGGATGGCGCACACTCGCAGTGGTTTGAATGCTGCCGGCTTGGCCCCGCGACACGACGATATTGATATCCGCTGCGGGGCCCACCGCTACATATTCGTCGGTGGATTTGAACACGCGAGGCTTGAGCACCACCGTGCCGCGTTGCTTAACGTTCACGGTCTCGTAGAACGTATAGCCATAGTTGATGAGGGCGGCGCTCGCGTCCTCGCGTCCTTTGATATCCCGCGAGCCGAGCACGACCGCGATCAGACGCATGTTCTGGCGCATCGCCGAGGTCACGAGGCAGAAGCCGGCACTGTCGGTGTGTCCGGTCTTCATGCCATCGACAGTCGGGTCGCGTTCCAGCAGACCATTGCGGTTCTGCTGCTTGATGTTGTTCCAGACGAACTCCCGAAGCGAGAACCACGCGTAGTATTCCGGAAAGTCTTGTACCAGCGCGGCGCCGAGTCTCGCCAGGTCGCGCGCCGTGGTGTAGTGGGTGGGGGAGGGCAGGCCGCTGCTATCGTCGAAGTGGGTGCCGGTCAACCCCAGACGCTGCGCATTCTGATTCATGAGCTGCACGAACGCCGCCTCGGTGCCGCCGACGCGCTCGGCCAGCGCGATCGTGGCGTCGTTGCCCGACTGCACGATCATGCCCTTGACGAGCACGTCGGCCGGGACCTGACTGCCGACCTGCACGAATGTGCGCGAGCCTTCGGCACGCCAGGCGTGCTCGCTGATAGTGACCAGCTCGTTGAGCTTGAGGGTACCGGTCTTGAGCGCCTGGAACACCACGTAGCAGGTCATGAGCTTAGTCAGGCTCGCCGGCTCGAGACGCGCATCTGCATTGCGCTCGGCCAGCACCTTGCCACTCGTATAGTCAACGAGGATGTAAGCGCGGGCGTCGACCTCCGGCGGGCTGGGCATGCCCGAAACCCCGGCGGTCGCTGGCGCCGGCGCTGCCGCCGGCGCGGCTGTCGGCGCCGCGGCGGGTGCACTGGTGTTCGGTTTGTGAGTGGCAGCCATCGAGCTGGCTGCTCGGCCCAGCAGCGACAGCGAGGCTAGGGCTGCGACGAACAGTAAAGCACTCGGTTTCATGCGGCTTCGGATCTCCAGCTAAACAACAAGTGTAGCGGCACTGTTCAGTCTTGTGCGAGCCGCGCCTCGGGGAAGCCGAGCGCGGACAGACGCGCAATCAACTGATCGAACTCCTGCACGCTGGAAATGGGGCCGATACGCACGCGCTGCAGCGGCTGATCCGCCGACGGGCTCAACGTAAAGACGCGCTCAAGACCAGCGTCCCGCAGTCTTTGCGCCGCCCGATTCGCATTGGCCTGCTGTGAATAGGCCCCGATCTGTATGTAGAAGTGCCCCATGACAGTCGTCGTAGCGGTCGCGGCAGGGGTCGCGGCAGCCGGCGCCACCGGTGGCAGCGGCGCAGTCACGGGCGGCACGCTGCTCACGCCCACGCTCGCCGCCGAGGCGGCTGCGGTCGTGGCCGGCAATGTCGCCGCTGCCGGCGCAGTAGCCGGCGTGAGCGCCTCGACCTCGACAAAGGCGGTGCCACTGCGAATCATGTCGAGCTTGGCCGCGGCCGTGTACGACAGGTCGATGATACGAGTGGCAACGAAGGGACCACGATCGTTGATGCGTACGACTACGCTGCGGCCGTTCGAGAGGTTGGTGACGCGGGCGTAGCAGGGAATAGGCAGCGTCTTATGCGCTGCAGTCATTGCAAACATGTCGTAGCGCTCGCCGGTGGCCGTGCGCAGCCCATGAAAATCGGTGCCGTACCAGGAGGCGACGCCGCGTTCGTGGTATCCGGCGGCGCTGGCCAGCACGATGTAGCGGTGACCGGCCACATCGTAGAAGGGCGGATTGCCGGAAGCACTGCGCGGCTCGGGCCGCGGCACCGGCTCGGGAATACCCGCAATGTCCGCAGGCTGCGCCGGCAGCATGCTCGGCGCCGCAGGGTTGGGGGCGCGCGGCGCATGGGCGCAGGCCGCCAGCACTATGGCGCTGAGCAGCAGCAGTGCGCGCGGCGCGGCGCGCAGCGTCGCGCCGACCACCCTCAAAGTGCGGCCTCCCGCTGTACCTGCTGCTTGATGGCTTGCGCCAGATCGTGCACGGCCATGGCGTACAGCGGACTGGTGTTGTAGCGCGTGATCACGTAGAAATTCTGGAAGCCGACGCGGTAGCCCATGCCATCCTGCTGTGGCGCTGCAAGCAGCAGTGCCGGGGTCGAGTCCGGCAACGTCGTGTCGATGCTCAAGCCGCGCGCACGCAAGCTGCCCAGGGTGTCGTTGAGCGCGACGTGCTCGGGTGGCGTGAGGCTCGCAGTGCCAAGCAGCTGAGCGTCGGCCAGCACCGGCGCGCCGTACTGCCAGCCGTACTGATGCAGATAGTTGGCAACACTGGCAAAGATGTCGGCCCAATCGTTCCACAGATCACGGTGGGCGGCGTGCTGTGCGCTGACGGCGTAGCGCCGATAACTCGAGGGCATGAATTGCAGTGCGCCCATCGCGCCGGCATAGGAGCCGCGGACGTTCAATGGATCAAAGCCATCTTCGCGCGCCAACAACAAATACTCGCTGAGCTCCTTGCGAAAATAGCTGGCGCGCGGCGGATAGTCGAAGCTCAAGGTCGTGAGCGCGTCGATCACGCGATAGCGGCCAGTCGTGCGTCCATACTGGGTCTCCACGCCCAATACCGCGAGCAGATACTCCGGAGCGACCTGGTATTCGATCGCGACCTGATCGAGCAGCTCCTTGTGATCGCGCCAGAGCTGTACGCCGGCATCGATGCGCAGCGGCGTCAACATGCGAGCTCGATATTCCCACCATTGAAGGGTCTTCTCGGCCGGCCGATCCATGGCCTCGATGATCTTGGATTGCGCTTCGGCGGCGCCGAGCACGGCCGTCACCGAACTGCGATCGAGCCCGAGGGTCACAAGCTGATCGATGAAGGCCTGAATCTCGGGCCGCGTCAGATCGAAGTGGCCGTGCTCGATCAGCGGCTGCAGTTGCGGCGGCGGCGCCTGGATCGAGGGCGCCTGGGCAGGCGCAGTCGGGGACGGCGCAGCGGGCGTCGCGGGCGTCGCGGGCGGCGGGAGCGTCACGGGCGTCGCGGGCGGCGGGAGCGTCACGGGCGTCACGGGCGTCACGGGCGTCACGGGCGGCGCCGGTGCCGCGGCCGGCTCGCCCACCGTGGGGTCTCCCGCAGCCAGTGCCCAGGACAGTCCGCACACCAGTAAGAGTGCTGCCGCTCTCATGTGCCGACCAGTTTTCGGTGCGAATAAAGCCCCATCAGAATACCGAAGCCCGCCAGCAGCGTGACCACCGACGTGCCGCCGTAGCTCACCAGCGGCAGCGGCACGCCGACCACCGGCAGCAGGCCGCTGACCATGCCGGCGTTGATGAACACATAAACGAAGAACGTCAGCGCCAGGCACAGAGCCAGTAATCGCGAGAAGGTATCGTTGGTCTGCGTTGCGAGCCAGACCGAGCGCGCAACGATGAACAAGTACAGCGCCAGCAGACCGATCAGTCCGATGAGACCGAATTCCTCACCGACTACCGCAAAGATAAAATCCGTGGACCGCTCGGGCAGAAATTCCAGCTGCGCCTGGCTGCCGTTCATCCAGCCTTTGCCGAAGAGCCCTCCCGAACCCAGAGCGATCTGACTCTGGATAATGTGGTAGCCGGCCCCCAGTGGATCGGTCTGTGGGTTGAGGAAAGTCAGGACGCGCGCGCGCTGATAATCGTGCAGGAAATTCCAGCCCAGCACCGCGGCTGCGGCTGCGGCGAGCAGCAGCGCGAGTACGATGCGCATCGACAGCCCGGCCATGAGCACCAGCAGGGCGCCGCTGGCCGCAATCAACGCCGCGGTGCCGAGATCGGGCTGGACGGCCACGAGCCCGGCCGGCAGAAAAATGATCACTGCCAGCACAGCGAGCGATTTCCAGTCGGGTGGCAGCGGGCGATCGTGCAGATACCAGGCTGCCAGCATCGGCACGGCGAGCTTCATGATCTCAGAGGGTTGGAACTTGAATAGCCCGAGATTCAGCCAGCGTTGTGCGCCCTTGCCGATCACGCCCGTCACCTCGACCACGACCAGCAGCGCGATGCCGAATAGATAAAGCCACGGCGCGATGCGCCGCAGGAAATTGGGGCTAGCGTGCGTCAAGGCCAGCATGGCCGCGGTACCCAGGGCCAGACGCATGACGGTGCGCACGACCGTGTCGATGCTCTGACCCGAAGCACTGTACAGGATGGCGAGCCCATAGATCGCGAGCAAAGCCAATCCGACGAGCAGCGGACCGTCGAGATTCAGTACCGACAGCAGTCTCGCGGAGGAGAACAGCGTTCGGCGCGTGCGTGCGTAGCCTGTATCTTCCATCGTGCCTCAATCAGCCGCTTCCGACTCCGGCGTCGCAGTCTCGGCCGCAGTGTTCTGACGCAGCAGATAGGCGTCCATGACCTTGCGCGCGATCGGCGCCGCGGCGCTGGCGCCGAAGCCGCCGTTTTCGACCAGCACGGCGACGGCGATGCGCGGGGCTTCGACTGGGGCGAAGGCGATGAACCAGGCATGGTCCTTGAGCCGCTCGGCCACTTTCTGCGTCAGGCGTTCACTGCGCGAGACCGTAAATACCTGCGCGGTGCCGGTCTTGCCGGCAATCGCGTAACTCGATCCCTTGCTGATGGCCGCCGCGGTGCCATAGGTGGCCGCGCCGACCATGCCGTTGATCACCAAGTCCCAGTCGGCGCTGCTGACGCCTTGAATCGCAGGGTTGGCGATGGGGGCGATCGGCTCGAGCTGGCCGCCAACGTCGCGCACTGCGGTCACCAGTCGCGGCCGAAAGCTCTTGCCTCGCTCGGCCAGTACCGAAGCCACGTGCGCCAGCTGCAGCGGCGTGACCAGCAAATAGCCCTGTCCGACGCCGAAGTTCACCGTTTCACCGGGGAACCAGACCTGATCCTCTGGACGCTTGAAGGTCTTCTTCTTCCATTCCGGCGACGGCAACAAACCCGGTTTCTCGCCGCTGATGTCGATACCGGTCAGCTCGCCATAACCGAACGGGGCCATGAAGGCCGCGATGCGCTCGGCGCCGACCGTGGCGGCGAGACCATAAAAGTAGACGTCGCAGGACTTGGCAATCGCATGGGTCAGATCGAGCCAGCCGTGTCGGCCGGTCTTGCCCTCGCGGAACAGCAGGCTGCTGCCGGGCAGGTGAAACACGCCGGCGCAGAACTCCGGCTTGTTCGGGTCCACCAGATGGTAGGTCAGCCCCGCGAGGGCAATCACCGGCTTGATGGTCGAGCCGGAGGGATAGGTGCCGCGCAGGGCGCGATTGAACAGGGGCTTGTCGATGCTGTCGGACAACTCGGCGTACTCGCTGCGCGAGATGCCGCGGGCGAACTCGGCCGGGTCGAAGCCCGGCTTGCTTGCCAGTGCCAGCACATCGCCGTTCCTGGGATCGATCGCGACCACCGCGCCGCGATGATCGCCCAGGCCATCTTCGGCGGCCTCTTGAGCCGTCAGATCGATCGACAGAATCAGGTCCTCGCCAGGCGTGGGCGGCTGAGAGTGCAGCACCGGTGCGTACGCCCCTTGACGCTGCACCGAGCGTCCCTGGGCATTGACCAGGATCTGGCGAAAGCCGTTGTGACCGTGCAGCTGCGGCTCGAATGCGCTCTCCACGCCTAGTTTGCCGATCAGGGTGGTTCCAGCGTAGCTCGCGCGGTCGATGCGCTCGAGATCCTGCTCGCTGATGGCGCTGACGTAGCCGAGCGCATGCACGCCCAGGGATCCATAGGGGTAGTGCCGGGTCTGTCGCGTTGCCAGATCGACGCCGGGAAATTCGTAGCGATGCACGGCGAAGCGGCCGATCTCATCGTCCGTGAGCCGCAGCCGCACTGGCACGCTGTCGAAGCTGCGCCGCGAGAAGATTACGCGCCGTGTGTCCTCGAGCTCGTCCGGATCGATCAGGCGCAGTTCCACCAGGCGCTTGAGGGTGTCGGTGAGATTCGGCACCTGTTCGCGGATCAGCTCGAGCTGGTAGGCGGGCTCGTTGTTGGCCAGCACATTGCCGTTGCGATCGACGATCAGGCCGCGACTGGCCGGGATCGGGTCGAGCCGCACGCGGTTACCCTGCGAAAGCTCCATGTAGTAGCCGTGGCGCAGCACCTGCAGATAGCTCAGCCGCGCCAGCAGCGCCACCACCAGCACTGCGATGACGAGCAGGGCCCCGAGCGTGCGCTGCGAGAATATGCGCTGCTCGTTCCATTGGTCTTTGATGCGGACGCGCGAGCTCACGATATCATCAGCGTGTCGAATGGAACCGGCCGAGTAATCCGACCACGACCGGCCAGATCAGGCCGCCGGTCAGGGTATGCACCCAGCGCGTTGGAATGGAGAGCGGGTGTCCGCTCCAGCCGTCGATCACCCAGAGCAGGAATTCATAAACCATCAGCGCCGCGAATACAAACAGCGATTGCTCGAACAGCGGCTTGGCTCGGACCAGTAAATGCAGGCGGATGGCCAGATAAGTAACGAATGCCAGCGCCAGCGCATGTTCGCCCAGCAATGTGCCCTGCAGCACATCCAGTGCGACGCCGCCGGCGAAGCCGAGCAGCAGGCCGCCGCCGCGCGGGATCATGATGGACCAATAGAGCACCGAGATCACGAGAAAGTTCGGGCGTGCGATCGCCAACCAGCTCGGCAGCGGCAGCACGGTGAGCACCAGAGCGATGCTGGCGGTCAGCCAGATGATCAGGCGGGGATTGCGGTCGCTCATTCGTCGTTGTCCGGGATCTTCGGCGGTGGCTTTGCCGGCGTCGTGGGAGTCGGAGCGATCGGCGGGTTCGGCGCGGGAGCATCCGGATGCTTCGGCTCGAACTCGAGCAGAATGACTTCACGGTCGCGTTCGATATTCGCCAGAGGCTGGGCGCGTACCTGTGCCAACAGCTGATTGCTTTCGCGTCGCACACCACTGATACGCGCGACCGGCAGGCCGGCGGGAAATACCCCACCCAAGCCGGAACTGACCAGCAGGTCGCCGCTCTTGACGTCCGAGTTGATGGCCAGATAAGGCAGCAGCAGCTCCCCGGAGCTGCCCGAGCCGACCGCGATCGAACGCAGACTGTTGCGCGTAATCTCGACCGGAATGGCGTGTTCCGGATCGGTCACGAGGATGACTTCCGCGCTCCACGGACCCAGGCGCGCGACCTGGCCGACCACGCCATTGCCGTCGACCACGGCCTGATTGAGACTGACGCCGTCGCGCGCGCCCTTGTTGACGACGATGCGCTGTCGCAGCGGATCGGTCTCCACGCTGATGACTTCGGCCAGCAGCGATCTCTTGATGAGTGGCGGCAGCAGCGAGGCATGCAATTGCCTGAGCTCGGCGTTCTCCTGCTCGAGCGCCGCCTCGCGCATGAGCTCGAGCTCGAGCTCGCGCTCGTGCGCACGCAGGCGCTCGTTTTCGGCGCGTAACTGCTCGCGGCTCTGAAAATTTTCTTTCAGTGCGCGCCAACCCGCGCTCGGGGAGTTGACCACGACCTGTACCGGATAGGTGGCCGCCTGCAGCGCGTAGCGCAGGCGCTGCTCCCAATGACCGTGCCGGTCGTAGTACATGAGCACGACCGCGAGCACCGCATAGCCTGTGAAGCGCAGCCCCGGCGAGGGCCCGCGTCCGTACAGCGGACGATCCACTTCGGTGCCGAAGACCGCCACGGCGCGACCCTAGTAGCCTGTGCCGGCGCGGCGCATGCGCCGGTCACTCCAGACCGAAATGTCCTGGCCCCATCTGATCCATGAGCTCGAGAATACGCCCGCCGCCGCGCGCTACGCAGGTCAGCGGATCGTCGGCGACCACGACCGGCAGTCCGGTCTCTTCCATCAGCAGTTTGTCGACATCGCGCAGCAATGCGCCACCCCCGGTCAGTACGATGCCGCGCTCGGCCACGTCGGCGCCGAGCTCGGGCGGCGTCTGCTCGAGCGCCTGCTTGACGGCGCTGACGATGCCCTGCAGCGGTTCCTGCAGCGCTTCGAGTATTTCATTGCTGTTGAGCGTAAAGCTGCGCGGTACGCCTTCCGACAGGTTGCGGCCCTTGACCGACAGCTCTCGCACCTGCGATCCGGGGTAGGCCGACCCGATCTCGATCTTGATGCGCTCCGCAGTCGCCTCGCCGATCAGAATGCCGTAGTTTCGCCGGACGTAGTTCATGATCGCATCATCGAAGCGATCGCCGCCGATGCGGGCAGAGTTGGCGTAGACGATGCCGTTGAGCGACAGCACTGCCACCTCGCTGGTGCCGCCACCGATATCGAGCACCATGGAGCCTCGAGCCTCCTGCACCGGCAGGCCGGCGCCCACCGCAGCGGCCATCGGCTCGCTCACGATCGCGACATTGCGCGCACCGGCGCCCTCGGCGGACTCCCGGATGGCGCGCCGCTCCACCTGGGTCGAGCCGAACGGCACACACACCAGCACCCGCGGCGAGGGCTTCAGAAAGCGATTGCCATGTACTTTATTGATGAAGTACTGCAGCATCTTCTCGGTGTAGGTGAAGTCGGCAATGACTCCGTCCTTCATGGGGCGTACCGCGGTAATGTGTCCCGGAGTGCGGCCGAGCATGCCCTTGGCTTCGGCACCGACAGCGACGATGATCTTGCCGCCGCGCGAGGGCTCATCCTGGACCGCGACCACCGAGGGCTCGTTGAGGACGATGCCCTTGTCACGCACGTAGATGAGCGTATTGGCGGTTCCCAGATCGATCGAAAGATCGCTGGAGAAATAGCCGCGCAGGCGTTTGAACATGAGGACGGCGGACCTTTCGAGTGGGCTTAACTAAAGCGGGCGCTAATCTAGCAACCGAGAGGACATTCCACAAGGCGAGGTGTATGATTTCGCGCCGTTTTTTCTGTAGATTTTGAACGCTCTCACATATGAGCCTCAGTCGCCAAGACATCGATAAGATCGCGCACCTGGCGCGGCTCGCGCTCACCGAGAGCGAGATCCCGGCGTACGTGGAGAATCTCTCGCGGATCTTGGCGCTGGTCGGAGAGCTCGAGCGCGCCGAGACCAATCAGGTGGAGCCCATGGCGCATCCGCTGCCGGGGCAGCGCCAGCGGCTGCGTGCCGATGCCGTGACTGCGACCGATCAGCACGAGCTCTACCAGCGCAACGCGCCGCAAGTGGAGGCCGGTCTCTACCTGGTGCCGCGAGTGATTGAATGACCGCGCTGCATGAACTGAGCGTTGCCGAGCTGTCCAAGGCCCTGCGTACGCGGGGGCTATCGAGTGTCGAGCTCACTCGAGCCTTCCTGGCGCGCATCGAGCAGCATCAGGGCAAGCTCAATGCCTTCATCAGCATTTTATACGATACCGCGCTCGCCGAGGCGCAGCGCGCCGACGCGCGGCTGCGCCTTGGGGAGGCGGGAGCGCTCATTGGTGTGCCGCTGGCGCACAAAGACATCTTCTGCACCCAGGGCCACAAGACTACCTGCGGCTCGCGCATGCTGGCTGACTTCGTCTCTCCCTACGATGCCACGGTCGTCGCGCGGTTGCGCGCCGCCGGCGTGGTGACTCTCGGCAAGACCAACATGGACGAGTTCGCCATGGGCTCTTCCAATGAAACCAGTTACTTCGGGCCGGTACGCAATCCCTGGGACCTGACGCGTGTGCCCGGCGGCTCCTCGGGCGGCTCAGCGGCCGCGGTGGCGGCGCGACTGACGCCCGCGGCGACTGCCACCGATACCGGCGGTTCGATTCGCCAGCCGGCGGCGCTGTGCGGTATCACCGGCATCAAGCCCACCTATGGCAGGGTCTCGCGCTTCGGCATGATCGCCTTTGCCTCGAGTCTGGATCAGGGCGGATTGCTGACGCGCAGCGCCGAGGACTCGGCGCTGCTGCTGAGCGCGATGGCCGGATTCGATGAGCGCGATTCCACCAGTGTCGAGCTGCCGGTTCCGGACTATGCCGCAACGCTCGAGCAGCCGCTCAAGGGCTTGAAGATCGGTCTGCTGAAGGAATTCTTCGATGACGGACTCGATGCCGACACTGCGCAGCGTATTCGCGATGCGCTCGAGGTTCTGCACCAGCAGGGCGCGACGCTCAGGGAAGTCAGTCTGCCGCATCTGCCCTTGTCGGTACCGACCTATTACGTGGTAGCTCCGGCCGAGTGCTCCTCGAATCTCGCGCGCTACGACGGCGTGCGCTTTGGCTATCGCTGCGACAATCCGCGCGATCTGCTCGATCTGTATCAGCGCTCGCGCGGGGAAGGATTCGGTGCCGAGGTCAAGCGGCGCATCATGACGGGCACCTACGTGCTGTCGGCCGGCTACTACGATGCCTACTACCTCAAGGCGCAGCGCGTGCGTGCACTCATCAGCGCCGATTTCGAACGCGCCTTTCACGAGGTCGACGTGCTGATCGGCCCGACGACGCCGACACCAGCGTTTGAGCTCGGAGCCAAGACTTCGAATCCCGTCACGATGTATCTGAACGACATCTACACGATCGGTGCCAATCTCGCGGGACTGCCGGCGATTTCCGTGCCCTGCGGCCTGGTGCAGGGCCTGCCGGTCGGTCTGCAGATCGTCGGCCCGCATTTTGCCGAGCCCAAGCTGCTCAACGTGGCTCATCGCTACCAGCAGGAGACGGACTGGCATCGGCGCGCACCCCCGGGGTTCTCCTGATGGAGTGGGAAACTGTCATCGGGCTCGAGATTCACGCGCAGCTCTCGACGCGCTCGAAGATCTTTTCCGGTGCCGCTACCGCGTACGGAGCGTCGCCGAATGCGCAGACCGACCTGATCGATCTGGCCTATCCGGGCGTGCTGCCGGTGCTCAACGCCGAGGCGGTCCGCATGGCAGTGAAGTTCGGTTTGGCGATCAATGCGCGCGTCATGCGTCGTTCGATCTTCGCGCGCAAGAATTATTTTTATCCCGACCTGCCCAAGGGCTATCAGATCAGCCAGTATGAGTTGCCGATCGTCTGCGGCGGGGCGGTTGACATCGTGCTGGAGGACGGCACCTTCAAGCGTATCGGCGTTACCCGCGCGCACCTCGAAGAGGACGCTGGCAAGTCGTTGCACGAGGGGCTCGCCGGGCTGACCGGCATTGACCTCAACCGTGCCGGCACGCCCCTCATAGAAATCGTGTCCGAGCCGCACATGCGCTCCGCCCGGGAGGCGGTCGCCTACCTCAAGAAAGTGCACACGCTGGTGCGCTACCTGAGTATCTGCGATGGCAATATGCAGGAGGGATCGTTCCGATGCGATGCCAACGTGTCGGTGCGCGCGCGTGGCGCTACGATTCTGGGTACCCGCGCCGAGATCAAGAATCTTAACTCCTTCCGCTTCGTGGAAAAGGCGATCAACTACGAGGTGACACGCCAGATCGAGCTGCGCGAGAGCGGCGGCAAAGTAGCGCAGGAGACGCGTCTGTACGATGCCGACCGCGGCGAGACGCGTTCGATGCGCTCGAAAGAAGAGGCCAACGACTACCGTTATTTCCCCGATCCGGACCTGCTGCCGCTGGAAATCGATCAGCACTATATCGACAGTGTGGCCGCGAGCCTGCCGGAGTTGCCGGATCAGAAGGCGCAGCGATTCATCCACGAATACGCCCTATCGGCCTACGATGCCGGCGTGCTGACGGCCAGCGCCGAGCTTGCGGACTATTACGAGCTAGTCGTGCGGGATCTCCGCGGCCATGCCAAGCTCGCTGCCAACACCGTCATGGGGGAGCTGGCCGGGTTGCTCAATCGCGATGGCGTGGAAATCGACGAATCCCGCGTCGATGCCCACAGCCTCGCGGCACTGCTCAGGCGAGTAACCGACAGTACGATCTCGGGCAAGATCGCCAAAGAGGTGCTCGAAGCCATGTGGCAGGACGGCGCCCAGGCCGATGCGATCATCGAGGCGCGCGGACTTCGTCAGATTACCGATGAGTCGGCGATCGAGCGCGCCATCGACACGGTCATGGCCGCAAATCCCTCGCAGCTGGCCGATTATCGCGCCGGCAAGGACAAGCTGTTCGGGTTCTTCGTCGGCCAGGTCATGAAGGCCACCGCCGGAAAAGCCAACCCAGCGCGCCTGAACGAGCTGCTCAAGAAGAAGCTCGGTGGCTGAGCGGCGGGGCTGCAGCGCCGGCCAGCTGCGGCGGTTCATTCTCGAGCACCATCCGGTGCGCGGCTTCTGGATTCGGCTCGACGAAGCCTGGCGCGAGCTGCGCAGGCACCAGCGCTACGCGCCGAGCGTCGAGGCGCTGCTGGGCGAGGCCGTGACCGCATGCGTACTGCTGGCGGCGACTCTCAAATTTCACGGCACCTTGACTTTGCAGCTGGCCGGCGACGGCCTGGTGTCGCTGCTGGTGGCACAATGCACCCATGATTTTGCGATCCGCGCGCTCGCCCGCTCCGCTGCGGCGATCGCCGGGCAGCCGCCTTTTCGCGAGCTGGTCGGCGACGGTCGCCTGAGCGTCACGATCGAGGCCGATGAGCGCGCCGCGCGCTATCAGGGCATCGTTGCTCTGCAAGGTCTGAATCTGGCTGAGTGTATCGAGAACTACTTCGCCACGTCCGAACAGCTGCCGACACGCATCGCCTTGAGCGCCGATGGCGAGCGCGCGGCGGGCGTATTGCTGCAGCAAATGCCGCAGGCAGGCACGCAGGGTGATATGCGCAGTGAAATCGCGCAGCAGGCGTGGGATGGAGCCAAATCCCGCGTCGCCTCGCTCGATGCGACGCTGCTGCGGCTTGGCAGTGCCGAGGATGTTCTGCACCGCGTCTGTGCCGAGAATGACTGCCGGCTGTTTGCGGGTGCGCCAGTCCGGTTCGTCTGCCGCTGCGATGCGGCGCGAGTCGAGAGCGTACTGCGCTCGCTCGGAGTGGAGGAATTGCGCGGCATTGTGTCCGATCAGGGCGCCGTGACGGTGACCTGCGAATTCTGCGGGCGACCTTACCGGTTCGATGCCATCGATGTCGAGCGGCTGTGCGTTCCCGGCGCCAGCCCGGGGACCCCCCGCTCGCTCAATTGAGGCCCTCGGCGCTCAGCCCTGCAGCGAGAAGGGCGTGAAATTCGTGTCGCGGTCGAAATAGTCCTCCCGCTCCGCGCGTTTGAGGAAGCCCACGACCCGATAGGTCACGGGCGTCATGAGGATCTCCCAGCCGCTCTTGAACACGTACTGCGTGAGCGTTACGGTTTCGAGCTGTGCGTTGTCCCAGATGGCGTAAAAGGCCAGCCAGTAGAACAGCACCGAATCGACCAGTTCGCCGCAGAGCGTAGAGCCGACGGTGCGCGTCCAGAGCCAGCGACCGCCCGTCCAGAGTTTCATTTTCGCCAGCACGTAGCTGTTGACGAATGAGCCGCACCAGAAGGCGACGATCGAGGCTCCGGCGATGCGCGGCGTCTGGCCGAAGATTCTGGCCACGGCGCGTTGCTCTTCCACGCCGTCGGCCGTGGGCGGCAAAGCGACGATGACGCTGGCCATCAGCGAGGCGAACGCCAGTGCGACGAAGCCGGCCCACACCACACGGCGGTCACGGGCGTAGCCGTAGACCTCGGTGAGTATGTCGCCGAACAGATAGGACAGCGGAAAGAACAGCACGCCGGCCAGGTACGTGACCTCGCCGAACACCGGCAGGTGCACGGTGGATTTCTTCGCCGCGCCGATCAGGTTGGTGCACAGCACGATGCAGACGTAGGCCGCCATGAAGAAGTCGTAGTAGCGGTACTGTCGTCCGGGGTGGATCTCGCGAGTCAAGTCGCGGCTCCTAGGGAGGCTCGATGGCGCTGAGGTAACCCGGGCCGCCCAGATTCGCCATCTGTTTGAGCGTCCAGTCGCGCTGCGCCAGCACGAAGCGTGATGGCGCGTCGACGCGATACAGTCGCGGATTGGGCAGCACGACCGCGAGCAGCGCGCTTTCCGCGCTGTTGAGCCGCACGGCATCCTTGTGGAAGAACACGCGCGCCGCGGCCTGTACCCCGTACACGCCGCGGCCGAATTCGGCGATGTTCAGGTATACCTCCAGGATGCGCTCCTTGGGCCACAGCGCCTCGATAAAAACCGTGAACATGGCTTCCAGTCCCTTGCGCACGAAACTGCGCCCGGACCAAAGAAAAAGATTCTTGGCCACCTGCTGGCTGATCGTGCTGGCGCCGCGCAGTTTGCCGCCCCGCTCATGCGCGCGCACCGCCTCGCGAATCGACTTGAAATCGAAACCGGCATGGAATGGAAACTGTTGATCCTCCGAGGCGATGACCGCGATGGCCGCCTGTGGCGAGATCGCTTCGAGCGCCACCCATTGGTAGCGCGTGCGGTAGTCGTGTTCGCCGTGCCGCAGCGCTTCGACGCGGGCCTCGAGCATGAAAGCGCTGGTGGGCGGCTCGACCCAGCGCAGCGCGAGCACGCACAGTGGCGCCAGTAGCAGCGGCGCCAATACTGCGCAGCACAAGGCGCGGCCGAGGCGCCATGGCCGGCTGCGTCGCGGACCGTTATCGCGGTTGGGCCGCGGTCGGGCCATCGAGCTACTTCGCGGTGTCGAGACGCCGTGCCGAGCTGATCACCACATCCTGCATCGGTGCGTCTGCATAGCCCTTGCGCTTCCCGGTAGGCACGGCGGCGATGCGTTCGATGACGTCCATACCCTCGGACACCCGACCAAACACGGCATAGCCGTATTGGCCCGGTCTTTGGTCGAGAAAGTCGTTGTCGGCGAGATTGACGAAGAATTGCGAAGTCGCGCTGTGGACCTCGTCGGTACGTGCCATCGACAGCGTGCCGCGCTGGTTGCGCACGCCATTCGCGGCTTCGTTGCGCACCGGTGGATGGGTTTTCTTTTGCGCGAAGTCGCTGGTCAGGCCGCCGCCCTGAATCACGAAACCCGGGACGATGCGATGGAAGATCGTGCCATCGAAGAAGCCTTCATCGACGTAGCGCAGGAAGTTTGCCACGGTCTGCGGCGCATCCTCGTCATAGAGCTCGACGGTGAAGGCACCGTGAGAGGTCTCGAATCGAATCATGAGTTTCAGTCCTCCCACTGCGCCTCGGTGACGCGATCGTGGCCGGCCAGATCGCGATGGCAGCGTACGCGAGCATAGCCTGCCGCCACAAGCGCCGCCGCCACTTCCACGGCTTGATCCGCGCCATGCTCGAGCACCAGCCAGCCCCCCGTCTCGAGATGACGGCGGGCTAGCGCGATCAGATGATGCAGTGCTTCGAGCCCGCACGGTCCGGGACTCAAGGCAGCGGCGGGCTCGAAGCGCAGCGTCCGCATCGCAACGTTACCGCCGGCCACGTACGGCGGGTTGCTGACGATGGCATGGAAGCGGCGCGCACCGAGGGGCGCGAACCAATCGCCTTCGAGGAATTCGATCCGATCCAGGCGCGCTCGCGCGGCATTGCCGCGCGCCAGCTGCAAGGCCGCCGCCGATTGATCGGTGGCGGTGAGCTTCCAGAGCGGACGCTCGAACGACAGCGCGAGCGCGATGGCGCCGCTGCCGGTCCCGAGATCGGCGACGCGGATTTCGTCGTCGGCGCGCGGCCGCTCAGGCAACAACGCCAGCGTCCGCTCGACCACCTGCTCGGTCTCGGGTCGCGGTATCAGCACCGCAGGGCTGACTGCCAGCATGAGCGACCAGAACTCGCGTTCGCCAATCAGATAGGCAATCGGCTCGCCGCCTGCGCGCCGTGCCAGCAGCATGCGGTAGCGGGCAACCGCCGCCGCATCGACGCACTGCTCGGCATGCGCGATCAAAGCGCTGCGCGGCCGGCCAAGCACGTGCGCGAGCAGCACCTCGGCATCGAGCCGCGCGCACAGCGGCACGGCGCCGAGCAGTGCGCTGCCTTCGGCGAGCAGGCGCTGCACCGATCGAGCCGCAGTCCGAGCACGCTGCACCGCGGCCGGCTCTGTTAGATTGTCCGCTGTTCCCACGATGGGGCCATTATGACCGCTTCCAGGTCGCCCATGGGCGGCGCAAGCGTCAGTGATCTGCTGCAGGCGTCGGCGCAGCTGTTCGCTGCCACGGTGCTCAAGTGCCTGCCCTTGGCAATGCTCGCGGTGCTGAGCGCGCAGCTGCCCAACATCTACTGGATCGCCACCGGGCACAGCATTCACGGCAGTGCGCATCACGATGGCAACTTTCGCTTGCTGGCCCTGCTCGGAACGGCACTGGAGCTGTGGCTCATGGCAGCCCTGATGCTGCGGCAGCGGGCAGCCGTGCTCGGCGCGCCGATTCTCATCGTGATGGAACTGCGCGCCGCCTCGCGCCGCCTGCCCGCAATCCTGGGCAGCACCCTGCTGGCCACGCTCAGTATCGCGGTGGGCTTGCTGCTGCTGATCGCCCCCGGAATCTTTTTGCTGGTCTGCTATCTGGTGTTGCTGCCGGTAGTGCTGTTTGACGGCGTCGGACCGTACGCCGCTGTGCGGCGCAGCGTGCAACTCATCCGACCGCTGTGGTGGAAAGCACTGGCCGCTCTGGTGCTGGCGTCGCTGATGTTCATCATCGGCGCAATCCTGCTGGCGTCCATCATGGCAGCGATCGAGGCAGTGCTGGCCGGTGGTGGGCCGGCCCTTGCGGCCATCGAGACCGCCGGCACGGTCGCATTCGGTGCCTTGTACTTCGTTTATCTGAGCGCGTTGCTGCTCGTGCTTCACTCGGCCGCCAGCAGCTCCGCCTGATACTCCTGGCTCAGCGCCTGCAGCAGCTCATCGAGATCACCGTCCATGATGGCGGGCAATCGATAGAGCGTGAGATCGATGCGGTGGTCAGTGACTCGGCCCTGGGGAAAGTTGTAAGTGCGGATGCGCTCAGAGCGATCGCCGCTTCCGACCTGGAGTTTGCGCGACTGCGCCTGTGCCGAGAGTTGCTTCGCCTGTTCGGCGGCCAGCAGCCGCGCCGCCAGCAAGGCCATCGCGCGTGAGCGGTTCTTGTGCTGAGAGCGTTCGTCCTGGCATTCCACGACGATGCCGGTCGGCAGGTGCGTGATGCGCACAGCAGAATCGGTCTTGTTGACGTGCTGGCCGCCGGCGCCGGATGAGCGGTACGTGTCGACGCGCAGATCCGTGGGATTGATCTCCACTTTGTCGATCTCATCGAGCTCCGGCAGGATGGCGACCGTGACCGTGGACGTGTGAATCCTGCCCTGAGCCTCGGTCGCCGGCACGCGCTGCACGCGATGCGTGCCTGATTCGAACTTTAGCCGTGAGAAGACCCCGCGACCGACGATGCGGCAGATGACCTCACGATAACCGCCGTGCTCGCCCGGGCTTTCGGTCAAGGCCTCGATCTGCCAGCCCTGCGCCTCGGCATATCGGCTGTACATGCGCAGCAGATCGCCCGCGAAGATTGCCGCCTCATCGCCGCCAGTGCCGGCGCGGATCTCCAGAAAGATATTGCGCTCGTCGTGCGGATCGCGGGGCAGCAATAGTCGCTGCAGCTCTGCCGTGCGCTGCTCGATGAGGCGTTGGATGGCGGCGATTTCCTGCTGGCCGAGCGCGCGCATGTCGGAATCCGCGTCGGTCAAAACGCTCTCGGCGGAGGTAAGATCCTGCTCGAGTCGCCGATAGTCGGCAAAGGCCGACGCAGTAGGCTGCAAGCGCGCATACTCAACCGATAAGTCCCGGAATCGCGGGGAGTTTCCAAGTATCTCGGGGTCAGCCAACAGGGCTGCAAGTTCCTCGAAACGCTGTTCGGCTTTTTCAAGTTTTTGGCGGATCGATGCTTTCATCTTCAGCTATAGTCTAGCGGCCATGAAGCCACACCATTGCAACCTCGTGATCGCCCGGCCGGTGTACCGGTGGCCGTCGTACCGGCGACCCGCGTACCGGCGGTCCGATGCCAGGCGACTGGCGCTGCGGCCCTGGGCGCTCGCGTGGCTGCTCGCCGGCGCCTTGCTGTCCGGTCTGCCGCTGTCGGCGCGCGCGGCGCGCGGCACCCACGATACCGAAGACTCCAACGCTCTCATCATGACGGCCGAGATCGCGCTGCAACGCAATGATTGCGGCCGCGCCTCGGCCAATTACACGATCGCGGCACAGCGACTGCCGGATGCAAAGCTCGCCGCGCGCGCCGCCGAGGTGGCGCTTGACTGCGGCCAATACCCGGCCGCCGAGCGGGCGGCCGCGCGCTGGCGCGCCCTGACGCCATCCGAGCCGGCCGCGGTGCACGCGGCGATGCGCGCGGAGCTGGGCTTGTACAAGATTGACGACGCGCGCAGCGCGTTCGAGGACTGGATCAAGAGCGGCGGCCTGGCGAATGCGCGTAACGCAGGCAAGGACGAGAGCGGCGCGGCCGGAGTGGCTCAGGCGGTTCGGCTCGTGGCCCAGGAGTCGGGCGTGCCGGCGACTCTGGCGATGCTGCGCGGCGTGCAGTCACGGCCGCTGCAGACCGGCGCCTCGCAGCTCGCGCTCGCGGATCTGGCTTTTGACGGCTGGAATTACCGCGAGGCGTTGCAGTATGGCCAGAAGGCGTTGACGGCCGGTGCCGCGGTCGGGGCCGCGCAGCTGGTCATGGCGCGCGCACACGCCGGGCTCGGTGAGGCGGATGAGGCCGTGGCTGCGGCGGTCGCGGCTCGCAATGCGGCACCCAAGGAGCAGAGCTTCGCGGCCGTGGACGTCATGATGCTGCTCGGACGCGAGCGCGAGGCGCGCACCGCGCTCGAGACGCTGCGAGACAACGCCGCGCTGCGCACGCAGGCGCAGCGCCGCCTGGGCCTGCTCGCCTTCAATCGAGGCGATTACGAGGAGGCGCAGCACGACTTCTCCGAATTGCTCAACGATCGCGATTCCTCGGCGATTGCGGTCTACTATCTGGCCGCCATCGCCGATCGACGCAACGATGTCGCAACCGCGCTGCGTGGCTATCAGCTGCTGGGCGGTACGGCACTCGATCCGGCGGCGCGGGACCGGGCTGCGACGCTGCTATACAAGCAAGGGCAGCGGGAGCAGGCGCTGCGACTGTTGCAGCCGAGCGATGAGGCCAGTCCGCCGTCTCGGCTCAATGCCGAGATCGAGCAGGCGCAGCTGCTGTCCAATAACGGTGAGGCCGATCAGTCGCTGGCGCGGATCGATGACGCGCTGGCGCGTTTTCCGGGCCATCCGGACCTGCTCTATCAGAAGGCGATCCTGCTCGAGAAAGCCGGTCGCACGGATACCGCGATCGCGCAGCTTGAAAGCCTCTATCACGAGCGACCGCAGGACAGTGCGATTGCCAATGCCCTGGGGTTCGTGCTCGCCGACCACAATCGCGAGCTCGCGCGCGCGGATCGGCTCATTGCCGCAGCCTTGAAGAGCGAGCCGGACAATCCGGCGATTCTGGACAGCATGGGATGGCTCGACTATCGCCGCGGCCTGTCGCGCGAGGCGCTGCCACTGCTCGAGCGCGCGTTCCGCCTGGCGCAGGACGGCGACATCGGCGCGCACTGGGGCGAAGTGCTCTGGGCAATCGGAGATAAGGTCAAGGCGCGCGAGGCCTGGAGCCGCGCCCTGATCGCCGATCCGGACAATGCGTTGGTGCGCGCCGCGCAGCAGCGAGCGGGCGTGCCACAGATGCCCGCGAGCGGTACCGGCACGTCGATCTGAGCGATGACTAACCGCTGCCGCCCCGGCGTCGTACGCGTCAGCGGCGGCACGCGCATCGCGGCCTTAAGCGCGCTGCTATGTGCCGGTTGTGCCACCGTGCCGCGCGCCGTCCCCGTATCCTGGGAGCAGCGCCTGCCCGCACTGCAGGCCATCAGCGAGTTCGACCTGGATGGCCGCGTGGCGGCGAGCGATGGGCAGCAGGGTTTCAGCGCCGGACTGCGTTGGCGGCAGCAGAATGATACCGCCACGCTCGATCTGAGTGCTCCGCTCGGTTTTGGCGCGGCCCACATCGAACAGACCGGCGATGATCTCACGGTGACCACCAGCAAGGGGGTGGTGCTGACGCAGGCGGCGGCCAGCCAGGAATTGGCGGCAACGCTGGGTTTCGAGCCGCCACTGCATAGTCTGCGTTTTTGGATCCTCGGCGCCAGTGATCCGACTTTCCCGGCGCAGGAGTCCATCGATGATCAGCAGCGCCTCACGCATCTCGAGCAGGACGGCTGGAGCGTCGAGTGCGCGGATTACTCGCGGGTTGGACAGCAATGGTTGCCGCGCCGGCTGACCGTGACGCGTCAGGCGCTACGTCTGAAGGTGGTCGTGAACACGTGGCGCCTTTGACCCCGGCGCTGTCATGGTGGCCGGCACCGGCCAAACTGAATCTGTTTCTGCACATCATCGCTCGCCGTTCCGACGGCTATCACGAGCTGCAGACCCTGTTTCAGCTGATCGACCTCAACGACCGCATAGGGCTCGCCGCGCGAGCGGATGGCCGGATCGAGCGCGTCACCGGCATGGCCGATGTGGCACCTGAGCGCGACCTGGCGGTGCGGGCAGCGCAGGCGTTGCAGCGTCACAGCGGCGCGAGTCTGGGCGCCGAGCTGCATGTCATTAAACATATTCCGGCGGGCGGCGGCTTGGGCGGGGGCAGTTCGGATGCCGCAACGGTGCTGCTGGGCTTGAATCGGCTCTGGGGCACGGGCCTGACGCTCGATGAGCTCGCCACACTGGGGTTTGGCCTTGGGGCGGATGTGCCGCTATTCGTGCGCGGTGCGTCGGCGTGGGGGGAGGGTCGCGGCGAGCGGCTGCAAGCCTTGAGTTTGCCGCCGCGCTGGTATCTGGTCATCCATCCAGGCGTCTCGGTGAGCACGGCTGAGATCTTCCAGGCCCCTGAATTGACACGAAATTCTTCCCCTCTCACAATACGCTCCTTCGCGCCAGGGCAGACTCGCAATGTGTGCGAACCGGTGGTGCGTGTACGCTATCCTGAGGTGGCGGCGGCGCTTGATTGGCTGGATGCGCAAAGCGGGGTGCGCGATGCGCATCAGGGCGCACGCCTCACCGGTACCGGCGCGTGCGTGTTCGCGAGTTTCGAGCGCGAGCAGCACGCGCGGCAGATAGCGCAACGAGTTCCGGTGGGTTGGAGCAGTTTCGTGGCGCGCGGCCTGGACCGCTCGCCGCTGCACGCGGCTCTGGGCCTTGCGAGCTGAAGGATTTGGATACTGCTGGGGTGTCGCCAAGTGGTAAGGCAGCGGGTTTTGATCCCGCCATACGGAGGTTCGAATCCTTCCACCCCAGCCACGGTTTGATGGATTAGGAAGCTCTCACGGTGGATTCCGAAACGCTCGCGCTGTTCAGCGGCAACGCCAATGCCCCACTGGCGCACGATATTGCGCGGCACTTGCGCCTGCCGGTGGGTCGCGCGGCCGTGAGTCGTTTCAGCGACGGCGAGCTCAACGTCGAGATCATGGAAAACGTGCGCGGGCGCGACGTTTTCATCGTGCAGCCGACCTGTCCGCCGGCCAATGACAATTTGATGGAGTTGCTAATGATGACCGATGCGTGTCGCCGCGCTTCGGCCGCGCGCATCACCGCGATCGTGCCGTACTTCGGCTACGCGCGCCAGGACCGTCGGCCGCGCGCCACGCGCTCGGCGATCACGGCCAAGCTGGTGGCCGACATGATCGGCAGCGCGGGCGTGGATCGCCTGCTGACCCTGGACTTGCATTCCGATCAGATTCAGGGATTTTTTGGCATTCCGGTCGACAACGTGTATGGTTCGCCGGTGCTGCTCGGTGATGTCTGGCGGCAGCGCTACCCGGACTTGATCGTGGTCTCACCCGACGTTGGCGGCGTGGTGCGGGCACGCGCTTTTGCCAAGCGGCTCGATGATGCCGAGCTGGCGATCATCGACAAGCGGCGGCCACGGGCGAATGAGTCCAAAGTCATGAACATCATCGGCGAAGTCACCGGTAAGAGCTGCGTGCTCATCGACGACATGGTCGATACCGCCGGCACGCTGTGTCTGGCGGCGCAGGCGCTCAAGGACGAGGGTGCTGCCCGGGTGGTGGCCTACATCACGCATGCGGTGCTCTCCGGCGGCGCGGTCGAGCGCATTGCCGGATCGGTGCTCGATGAGCTGGTCGTCACGGACACCATTCCGCTGTCGCAGGCCGCGCGCGAGTGCGGCCGCATCCGTCAGCTCTCGGTGGCATCGCTCCTGGCCGAAACCATTCGTCGCATACGCGATGAGGAATCGGTGAGCTCGCTGTACATCGATTGAGCCGAGGTCGCACGGGGGTTTGCGGCGAGCGGCCGCCTTAAGTTTTGAGGTGGATGCGTACTGGTCGCGGTGCGCGTTCGGGAGTGTCGTTACAAGGTAGGAG
The DNA here is from genome assembly GCA_035605115.1 of Steroidobacteraceae bacterium. Lineage (GTDB taxonomy): Bacteria > Pseudomonadota > Gammaproteobacteria > Steroidobacterales > Steroidobacteraceae > FEN-1191. The sequence goes on from DATNHF010000013.1 coordinate 129,886, forward strand.
TGCAAAATGCGTATTACGTATCAAGTGGGCGCGGACTCGCGTCACGATCAGGGCAAGGGTGCGAGCCGCCGCCTGCGTCGTGCCGGCAAGGTCCCCGCCGTGTTGTATGGCGGGCAAGGCGGCCCGCGCAACATCACGCTCGATCACCAGCAATTGCTGACGCTGATCGACAACGAGAAGTTCTATTCCTCGATCATCAGCGTCAGCGTCGATGCGCAGCCGCAGCCGGCGATCGTGCGCGATGTGCAAATGCACCCGGCCAGAAATGCGGTCGTGCACGTGGATCTGCAGCGAGTGGTCGAGAGCGAAAAGTTGCGCATTCATTTGCCGATCCACTTCAAGGGCGAGGCGGTGGCGCCGGGCGTGAAGACCCAGGGCGGCGTGGTCTCGCATCTGAAGCAGGACGTGGAGGTCAGCTGCCTGCCGGCAGATTTGCCGGAATTTCTCGAGCTGGATCTCTCGGGTATGAATCTGAACGAGACTCTGTCACTGGGGGACATTAAGTTGCCTGCCGGGGTGACCATCCCCGAGCTGGCGCATCGCAACCCGCCCGTGGTCTCGGTGCATAGCCCGCGCGCTGCGGAGCCGGAACCCGAGGCGGTCGCGACCACCGAAGTGACCGCAGCGGTTGTCGCGCCGGCGACGCCCGAGGCGGCGAAGAAGGAGGAGCCGAAGAAGGAAGAGGTCAAGAAGGAGGCCGCCGCTCCCGCCAAGAAGGAGGCCGCCGCTCCCGCCAAGAAGGAGGGTGGCAAGAAGTAGGCGCCGCCCTCGGCGGTGGCCGCAGTAGCCCTCAAGCTCATCGTCGGCCTCGGCAATCCCGGGGTTCAGTACCTGCGCACGCGCCACAATGCGGGCTGGTGGTTCGTCGATGCGTTGCTGGCGCAGCAGCAGGCTGCCTGGCGGCATGAGCCGCAGCAGCAGGCCGACCTCGCGCGGGTGCGCATCGAGGAACTTGAGCTTTGGCTCGCCAAGCCCATGACCTTCATGAATCGAAGCGGTGCCGCGGTGAGCGCGATCGCCCGCTTCTATCGCCTTACGCCGCAGGAGATACTGGTCGTGCACGATGACATCGATCTGCCGCCCGGCACGGCGCGCTTCAAGCACGGCGGTGGACACGGCGGCCACAATGGCGTGCGCGATGTGATGGCGCACATTGGCGGGGAATTCTGGCGCGCTCGCTTAGGGGTAGGTCATCCCGGCGCCAGGGATCTGGTGCTCGACGCAGTGCTCGATCGTCCGACGGCTGGCGAGCAGGCACTGATCGATCAAGCGATACAACGGACGCTGCAGGCGCTGCCCGAGCTGCTGCGCGGCAATGCACAGCGGGCGATGAACCGCCTGCACAGCGAGGGCGACGAGTTCGCCGACTAGGGAGCAGCGCAGATGGCCATTCAATGCGGCATCGTGGGGCTGCCGAATGTCGGCAAGTCGACGCTATTCAACGCCTTGACGCAGGCGCAGATCGCAGCCGAGAACTATCCATTCTGCACTATCGATCCCAACGTCGGCGTGGTGCCATTACCCGATGCACGCCTCGACGCGCTCGCCGCGATCGTGCACCCCGAGAAAATTCTGCCGACCACGGTCGAATTCGTCGACATTGCCGGCCTCGTCGCGGGCGCCTCCCAGGGCGAGGGCCTCGGTAATCAATTCCTGGCTCACATCCGCGAAGTCGATGCGATCGCGCATGTCGTGCGCTGCTTCGAGCATGAAGACATCGTCCACGTCGCCGGTCGCATCGATCCACTGGCCGACGTCGAAATCATCAATACCGAGCTGGCCCTGGCGGATCTGGCCTCGGTCGAAAAGGCCCTGGAGCGTGCGACCAAGGCCGGCAAGAGCGGCGCCGATAAAGACGCGCTGCGGCGGCGAGCAGTGTTCGGCCGCGCGCGCGAGCTGCTCAATCAGGGCACAGCTGCGCGCCTGCTCGATCTTGGCGACGAGGATCGGCGCGATCTGCGCGAACTGCATCTATTGACCTCGAAGCCTGCCATGTACATCGCTAACGTGGATGAGGCGGGGCTGCGGGCCGACAACGCCTATTTGACCACGCTGCGAGCTCGCGCCGCGGCGGAGCACACCGTCGTGGTTCCGGTCTGCGCGGCGATCGAAGCCGAGATCGCCCAGCTGCCCGAGGGGGAGCGATCGGAGTTTCTGCGCGACCTGGGGCTGTCCGAGCCCGGGCTGAACCGCGTGATCCGGGGTGCCTACGAGCTGCTGGGACTCATTACGTATTTTACGGCCGGGCCCAAGGAAGTTCGCGCCTGGACGGTGCGCCGGGGCAGTACGGCGCCTCAGGCCGCGGGTGTCATCCATACCGATTTCGAGCACGGATTCATCCGTGCCGAGGTCATCGCCTACGCTGACTACATCCACTATCGCGGCGAGGCCGGGGCTCGCGAGGCTGGCCGTCTGCGCCTCGAAGGCAAGGAGTACATCGTCCAGGAGGGCGATGTGATGCATTTCCGCTTCAATGTCTGAGCCGCGCCTTCGGTGGCGGCGGTATTGCGGGAAATGGCGAAGCATCTGCTATGCTCAGGCCGCCGCGCCTGATTATTAACTACATTTAACCGCGCGCTAAGGCGCGCTTAATGGACAGGCGGCCAATGTCCGCCCACGCATGCGCGGTGAGTGGAATGGGGAGCGCGATGCTGCAGTGGGCGACCGATCGCTGGATGTTCCGAGCTGCCGCCCGAGAGGCAGTGCGGGCGGCGGCGCAGCCACGGGCCGCCACCGGTATTTCCGGCCCACGCGATATCGTGCTGGTGCCGTGTTGGCGCCGACCCGAGATGCTTTGGCATTGCATCGATAATATTTGCAAGGCCGACGGCCTGCAGTCGATGCACGTCATCTTCCGCGCCGACAGCGATTTCGACCCAGATAATCTGGCGGTCATCCGCGATCATGCCGCACGCCTGCCCAGCTACGAGCTACAGCTGGCGCCGCGCTGCCCCTACCGGCGCACCAAGCTCAGCGCCAACATTTTGCTCGGATACCTGCAGGCGGCGGCGCTGACACGGCGCTACGTCTATCTGATCGAAGAAGACATCATGGTGGGGCGCGACTTTTTCCGTTGGCACGCCGCCGTGCATTCGCAGCGCGAGGACCTGTTCTGCTCGATCGCGGTGCGCAATCACAATCGCAGGGTCGAGACGCCGGACGATCCGGATTGCTACTATCTGACCAGCGGCGATTATTGTTCGTGGGGTGTTTGCTTCGATCGCTCCGTGATCACGGCTCTGATCGTGCCGCACGTCAATCTCAGTTACCTGTCGCGGCCGAAGCGCTATCTTCGACGGCGCTTCGTCGACAGCAACGTGAGCCTGGGGTACGTGGAGCAGGCCGGTCTGCTGCGACGCATCCAGGAGCTCAGCGCGCATCCCATCGCCTACCCGGCCGCGCCGCGCGCCTTCCACGCCGGATTTTACGGGCGCAATCGGCCGGGCGGAATTCCGGGCGCGCTCAATGAGCGTGTGCGAAGGCTCGACGCCATGATCTACGATTTCCGGGCCATGCGCGGTGCAGCGCTGTCGGAGCGTTACGCCGCCGACAGCGAACCGGTTCGACTCGATGTGGTCGGCGGCCCCGGGCTGCGCCGGCTCGAAGTGCCCTCGATCTGAAGGGCCGTGTACTACGTGAGCCGCAATCCTGCGCTGGTGAAGGTGCGTCTGTCGCGCCTGCGCCCGACGCAGTTCACGGTGGGTTATACCGAGGTCGGTCTCAAAGCTCAGGAATGGGCGCAGCTGCCCAAAAAGCGGCGCAGGCTCGAGCTCGAGCAACATGTTTTCCCGGCGGTGCTCGGCCCGCAGCGCGAATACTTCATCGTCGACCACCACCATCTGGGCATCGCATTGATCGATGAGAACGTCAAGAATGTCTTCGTGGCCGTGCTGGACGACCTGTCGTGGCTCGAGCGAACGGTGTTCTGGCGCACCATGGAATTTCGCGCCTGGACCCATCCCTACGACCAGCGTGGCCGTCGATGCGATTATCGCGATATACCGCGTCGCCTGACGCAGCTGGTGGACGATCCTTATCGCAGTCTCGCCGGAATGGTACGTCGTGCCGGCGGCTTCGCCAAGGATCAGGAGCCGTTCGTGGAGTTTCTATGGGCGGATTTCTTCCGCCCGCGAGTTGCAGCGCGACTCATCATACGCGAGCCGCGGCGCGCCACCGCGCTCGGGCTGCGATTGGCGCGCTTGAGTGATGCGCGCTATCTGCCCGGCTGGAGCGGCAAGGTGAGCGGCAACGCGCTCAGTTCGGCGCCCTGAGCCGCGCGGTCGCACTACGGCGCCGCGCGGCGGCCGATTTCCGGCTTGTCGAAGATCTCGCGCCGGTGGTAGTCCAGATAGACGCGCTGCCGCGGTCTGAATGCGCCGACATTGACCGGCAACGGCATCTTCCAGGAGTTCAATACGGCCGGATTCAGATGGCGCGAAGAGAGCAGCTGGCCCTCGTCGCTGAAGGAAATGTAGCCGCGCGCGAACAAATGCGCGACGTGCGGCGATAACAGCAAGCCATTGCAGCCGTCGATTTTTTCGGTGTCCTCGGAAACGCTCCACGGTTTGATGTGGCAGGCGCGCAGATGCCTGCGATCGAGTAAGCCGGTTACGCGACATGCGCTTTCGATTTTTTCGAGACTATGCCGGAACACGCCAAGCCCGCGGCGGGCGCGAATCAGCTGCTGCTTTTCCTCGGCCGCGAGCTCAGTGCGATTACGTATCGTCGTCTCCACCCAGTCGTCCGCAAGCTCGGAGCCGACCGCTGCCTTGATTTGCGCTTCGATATCCTCGACCTGACCGGCGAGCAGGCGCCGCAATACGGCCGCCATGGCGTCCGTTATCGATGCCAGGTACACCCTGGGGTTGCGCGCGCCGGTGGCTCGAAGGGGTGAGTGGTTCCGAGGCAATACCGGACCGAGCAGCGTCATATGCGCTCTCGGGTCGAGTGGCACTGCGAGCTCGAAGAAGCGGACCGGTAGCTGCCAGCCTCGGCCGTCCACGCCTTTGGAGGCCGCCGCCAGTTCCGGCGGCGGCGGCGCCTCGAAAGCAGGCAGCAGCGCCAGCCCCAGGCCGCGTACCGCTCCGTCGGCGTACGCGAACACGAGATCGCCGGGCTCGACGTGCGTCAAAGTACGAAACGACTCGTTGTTCGAGCCATTTCTGTTATGCAGCGAAGCCCACAGCCAATCGCCGCTACCGCGCGCGGCTGCCCGCTTATGGTTGACCCACCAGTAATGCAGGTCCGGCCGCTCGTTCATAGAATCCTGTCAGTGTATATGGCGACTCACGAGGCGTAGGATAGCGCCGCTCCAGGCCCGCCTGGCGCAAGGTACGCGGCAGATTTAGAAACGATTTTCCGCCATGACGTTTACCGCGGTCGCTCTCGCCCCTAGAATGCGCCTCCCGCAAGGCTAGGTAGCTCAGCTGGTTAGAGCGTGGCACTCATAATGCCGAGGTCGTGGGTTCGAGTCCCACCCTAGCCACTAAAATCAAGCACTTATACGTGCATGTTTTCTCTGTTTTCCAGTGTGCCGGTTTTTGTGCGACGTTTTAGCGATTTTCTCGGCCGCTTCGGCGAGATGATCCGGCGCCAGGTGCGCGTATCGCAGCACCATTGAATAGCTAGACCAGCCGCCGAGCTGCATCAACTCGTGCATCGCTACGCCATTACGTATGGCCCAGGAAGCGAAGGAATGTCTGAGGTCATGCCAACGAAGCGGGGCCACGCCGGCCCGCTCTACGGCGTCCTGAAAGGCCTTTGTGTTGCAATCGTCGATGGCCTCGCCGTTCCACTGAAAGACGTGCGCGCCTTTCGGTGAGCTTTTGCGCAGTCGCTTGAGTACCTTGACCGCGTCCGAGGACAGCGGTACGCCGTGCGTGCGAGCGCCCTTCATGCTGCTCGCCGGTATCCATGCCCGCCGGCCCTTTATGTCAACGCGATCCCAGGTGAGACCAAGCATCGACCTCATGCGCAATCCGGTGAACACGGCGAGGCGCGCGGCCAACTCCAGGTGCTCCGGCAGTTCCTTGCACAGCTTCTCGAACTCGGGGCGCGTGAGCCAGCGCGGCTCTGGCGGTTTCGCGCCGTACATAGGCACCTTGGGTGCCGATTCGAGTACCTGCCAATCATCGGCACACTTCTTGAGGATGGCCCGCAGCAGCGCCATATAGCGGTCTGCCGTTGCCGGAGAAGTCTCGTCGCGCTTGAGCGCACGCAGCTCTTCGATGACCTCCCGCGTGATCGCTTGAACGTGGGCGTCTTTAAGGTGCTCATCGAACCACGCGAGAATGATCTCATCCTTGGCTTTAGTGCGCTTCTGCGTCTCGGCGAGCCAGCGCGTACGCGCTGCATCCCAAGGGTAGGGCGGCCGCTCGCCTAATTTAACTTGCCGCCAGGCGCGGCTTCGCGCGCTTGTTTCAAACTCTTCCGCCGCGCGGCGATCCGCTGTGCCAGAGCTGAGCCTGACTTCGCGTCCGCCGAGCTGAAACCGAACCCAGTAGTGCGGAGAGTTTGGGCGCTTATAGAGGGACATGGGCGGCTCGCTTTGAGGTGGTCGACGAGTTCGTCGAGCAGAAAAACCCAGCCTTTTCCAGGCTTGTAGGCGGGAACCCTACCGGCGGCAGCGCGCTTACGCAATGTGCTTGGCGACATGTGAAGGAACGCTGCTGCCAGAGACAGATCAAGCGTCTCAGGAATCGTCGCGCTTGTTTTGCCTTCACTGGTCACTGCGTTCACGCGATCAAAGCGGCGCTCACGGACACGTTTTCGCTGATCCTCAGTTGAACGGGCGTTTCGCCACGGCCAGCTACTGCTACCGTTGCTAAACCCGCTACCCGAGTCGCAGGATTAGCAATGGTAGCAGTGGCGGTAAAGATTACATTGAGGGGAAACATCTCAGCCCTCCGCGAGTTGGGCCTGGGCACCCGGTGTCAGGCCATATCGGTGGCTATCCTTGACAGCCAACCATTCGTATTCGACCAGAGTGCTAAGCGCCGTCTTAGCGCTCTTTGCGTCTCGAATACTGTACGGGCCTCGCTGCATGACCTGCCTCGCTGTTATCTCCGTCAGACCCTTGGCTTTGATCCAGTCGAGCAGCTTTTGCGCGTTTGTGATCTCGATGGAGATTGACGCAGATCCCGCAAGGCGAACCTGCTCGCTCAGGTAGAACTTCGCGAGCTGCAAGGCACGAGTCATGTTCTCCACGCTGACGGTACTCGCCATTGGGTCACTCACGAGTGCCAGCACACCGGCGATTCGACAGGCGTGTTCGCAGGCTTTGCTTGCAAATTCTGTAACTGCCGCAAGGTCGCCGTCGGCACTCTGGGCTTTCTCAATTTCGTTGTAGGCGGAGACCAGCGCTGCGTACGCGTCGGGATCGAGCGCCAGGCGAGGAGGATTCAATCCGCCCAGCTCGTGGTGCTCGACAATCGGCCTCGCGAGCAGATTTGCCATCGCCTTGCAGTATTGGCGCACCCGCTCATCAACCTCAGGTTCGTTCGCACTTCCGTTATGCGTGCGTGTACCAATGAGGGATTGTGGCTCTGCGATTAGACAGCGCGCGAGGAAGCCTTGCGAACGGTACAGCGTTTTTCCGAGCATTTTGAGGGCGACTTCTGGCTGCGCCATCAAATGGATGCTTAGCCTTCGGCCGTACAAAATGACGTGTTCCAAATCCGTCGCCCGCACGCGATCTAGAGCTGATCCATCCCAGACGCGCGACCACAGGGCGACTGTTCGCAGCTCTGCGTCTTCCGAGAGTGCATGGCCGCCTATCAGCGTGCCGGCCTCGTCGCTGAATAGCCCCTGAGAGTACTGGCCATCTCTAAGGGAGATAATAAGTCCTTCAGCCGTCGGGTCTGTTGCAATAAACCAAGGCTTGCGTGGCGGCTCGTCGTACGCTGCAGGGTTGGCCTTATAAGCACTCAACGCAACTTTATAGCCCCGATGAAGTGCCGCACAGTGCTCACGAATCGGTTCAGTGGCAATCGTATCTGCCCTGGTCTTTCGTTCGCCCGAACGAGCAACGGTCACCGCATAGAGCGAGAGCGGCCGGACTCCACCCAATGTCTGGACATTAGCGTGAGCTTGAGCCGCCAGGGCTGCGGCGGCCAGTATGCTATTGCCAGCGAGCGCTTCGGGCACTTGCACCAGCTCGGCGATGGCCCTCGCGGCGGGCGCGAGAATCGGACCGAGCGCGTCGGTCGGGTATGACGCAGCCGGTGGTACGTTGCGAACCAGTGGTATGGGCTGCGACTGCGACGGTTGGGACTTCCGCGGTTGTTCCGGTGGCTGGCTGGCCGCAATCGCCAATCGCGTTGCCCCCATACCTTCTCGCTCGGCATCCTCATCCCTTCGTAGCTCGCGCAGTATGGAGTCCCCAGTGGGATTGCCTGATCGCGCCACTGCGCGCTTGGTGATTTCAGTCGGTTGCATGATCGTTGACTCCGAGAAATTGCAGGAGTCAAACATACTATTGCATTCTGAAATCTCAGGCGGGTGCAAAACGCCACTAAGTCATAATAGGGTGACAGTGCGCAGAATATGCACTATGGTATTCGGTGCATGGGCGCCAGGCCGCTATATGGATGATCATCGCCGAGCGCAGGTGCTCGAACGACGTAGGGAAGCTGCGCGATTGTTAGGCTCCGGCGTTCAACAGGCAGAAGTAGCTCGGCGTCTCAAAGTAAGCCGGCAATCGGTATCTCGCTGGGCGCGAGCATTGAAGAAAGACGGTATCGGGGCTCTCAATCAATCGGCATCGCCTGGCCGACCGCGCACCCTCAACGCGACGCAGCTTACTCGGCTGTATGCGCACTTGATGAGCATTCGTAACAACAGATCTAGAGATGATAACTGGCGCTTTTACAAAGGAGACCCATGGCTCGTTTGGTCGCCGAAGGAAGTCGGACGGGCAATCAAGGACTTCTTGAAGGTGAGCCTCTCCCTGTCCTCCATTCAGAGGATTCAAAGGATAGTGCACTGCAGATTTGTGTATGGTACGGATTCGCCGCCAAAACGCATCGACTCGGAGCAGCAGAATCCTGTAGCAAAGAAAATACAGGCCCATCGCGCGGTCTGAGTTGTTCCGCGCTATGGCTGCGCTGCGGCGGAGAGCGAGTGGCGGCTACGGCGCCAGCTGTCTTTCGACAGCTTGGCGGCCTGAACCCTATTGCTACCTTTGCTAATCCTGCTAATTGGGTAGCGGAATTAGCAACTGTAGCAGTAGCAGGAAGCAACGATTCTCTGACGCGCATTACGCGCCCGTTAGGGCGGCGCCGTGGTGCGTAGCCCGCCCATGATGTCGGGGGGGGGTCCCGGGATGATGGTCTGCGCCGCTCTGGAGCCAGCCCGACCGGTGCGGCAGCAGACATCCAGTAACTCGCTGGCGCGCTCGGTACTCTCCCATCGGTTGATGAGCGCCCGAAAATCTGCGGTGCGCTGCGCTCTGGGCACCACGGCATCGACCACGTGGGCCAGGAACAACTCGGGGAGCGGCGCTTCTGACCCTGCGAGAAAACTGAGTCGCCATGCGCTCCGCCACGGCGACGGTACGGAAAGCCCTCAGATGCTCGTAGTAGGCAAGCAGGGGTACACGAATCTCGCCGCCAGGTCCGTGCCGTCAACCCACGGTCGGTCGTCACGACGGTGCATCTGCCAGGCCAGGAGGTTGACGTCCTATGCTGGTCTGGCTTGATGCAAATGGTGCTTATCAGGAGGCGCAAGACCGGCGTATTTGAATCGCATCGGTCGACCCCGCTGTGCAACTCCTGCGTCTTTATCAGCTCCCAAGGCCGTCCTGTGTGGACGTGACTTCGACGACCCCCCTGGAAACCGCATCTACGAAAAGATTGCGCTAACCTATATGTACTCGCTCCGCAAAGCGGCAGCCCTACATCGTTTGCTAACAGCCCATCAGAGGTCTGACATGAAGCCCAAGAGTCCCACACGAGAAGAACTGATACGTCTGCGTGAATGCTACCGGCTCACACAAAGGCGAGCGGCACGGCTCGCGTTCACTTCCTTGCGCTCGTGGCAAAACTGGGAAAGTGGTGAGCACCTGATGCACCCGGCCATTTGGCGGTATGTGCAGATGGCTGCTCGTTACCGCGCGCGCCGCTTGGCCGAAGCGAAGGCGCCACTGCTGCCTGCTTGTCCGTGACTCTGAGAAGCGGCGGCGCCATACGGAGCTGAGTTCGCAGCCACGCCTCAACGTTTATGCTGGATCGGCAGGGGG
>DATNHF010000014.1:0-5480 GCA_035605115.1 Steroidobacteraceae bacterium
TCAGGATCGGACTGCAGACAATATATCCGGCCTCTCGAGGCGTCCGTCGACGCGGGCCCTGATGACAATCGCTCGCAGGAGCCTCACAACTTCCCCGGTGTCTGAGCCACCGCACGGGCTATCAGGTTCATCCTGCGTGCGTATTTCGCGCAAGGAAGGCCAGCGATTCACGGCAAGGCGGTCCATGGTTTCACCCCATGTCGGTCCACTGCTCGTGATGCAGGACGTGTGTGACTTTCTCTCAGTGCAGAGCTCCCGGCAACGGTGCGACGGTTATCCACGGGCCCGCGCGCGGGCTCATTAAAGCCCGTGCGCGCGGGACGGTGGGTAACCGGAAGTGATGAGCCGGATCGCAGGGTCTTGGGCTTTTTTGGGATTTCTGTAGCACAGCGACCTCCTATAAGGGCCCAGGAGCGGCGTGCGAGGGCGACCCTATAGTCTGGGTACCCCCATTTTTGGCGTTTTTGGCCCGCAGCGCCTTGAGCTTGCGGATCGACTCACCGCTCAAGTCCAAGTGATAGGCGTTGTGAACTACGCGATCCAAGATGGCGTCGGCCAGCGTGGGGTCGTCCAGGAACGCATGCCATTGCTGCACGTCGAGTTGGCTGGTGATGATCGTGGCGGACTTGTCGTAGCGGTCGTCGAGGATTTCCAGTAGATCGCGCTTGCTCTGGTCCGGGAGCGGACCGATGGCGAAGTCGTCGATCAGCAGCAGATCCGCTTTGGCGAGGGCCCGCAGGAAGCTTGAACGGCGCTGGAAGGCATGCGCCCGGGAGAGTTCATCGATCAGGCGCGGCAGCCGGAAGCAGCGCACGCAGTAATCGGCGCGACAGGCCGCGTGAGCGAGAGCCGCGCCGATAAATGACTTACCGATTCCGGTCGGACCTGTAATCAGAACATTGAGGTGCCGGCCGATCCAGGCCAGATCACGCACGGTACTCATCAGCGCCGGATCGAGGTGGCGGGAGAAGCGGGTATCCAGATCCTCCAGGCACGCCGGCTGCGGCAGCGTCGCCACACGCAGGCGCTGGGTGAGGCGATAATTGTCGCGCTCGGCGAGCTCGTGCTGTAGCAGCAGACTCAAGCGCTCCTCGAAGCGCAATGCACCGATATCCGGATCATTGAGCTGGCGCTCCAGGGCGCTGAGCATGCCGGAGAGTTTGAGTTTTCCGAGCAGTTGCAGTAGGGGTTCGATCAACATGGGGCTTTCTCCTTCGGGGGTTGCTGGAAGTAATTGGCGCCGCGCACGTTCGGATGCATCCCGAGTCGTGAACGCACGCTCTCGTGGGCACTGTGGACGGGACGTTGGATCAGTTCGTGCACGGCGCGGTAGCTATAGAGGCCGTGTTCGAGGGCGAGGCCGGCGGTGTGCTCGAGTCGCTCGGGGCTGAAGTCCTGCGCTAGGCGTAGGATGCCGAGGGCTTCGCGGATGACCTCCCCGGGATGGCGCTTGTGCCGCAGTTGCCGTTCGAGGATCTCGCGCGTGGCCGCGCCGACCCGTTCGGCACGCGCCAGGAGCGTATCGATGCCCAGCGCCAGATATGCCTGATGCGCTGGCGGGCGATGCGCCTCGATGGTCAGGCGCTGGTAGCGGTGCGTGGCCCGCGGATGGGTGGCGATGTTTTGGCCGCGAAGGAAGATCTCGACCGTGTGGGCTGAGAGGCGCGCGTCCACGCGTTGGCCGATCAGCTTGTAGTGCACCGAGTAATAGGCGCGGCCGACTTCGATATGATGATCCGGATGCACCTTCGCACCGATTTTCCACTCGGCATACTCGTAGCGGCGCACCGGCAACGCGCGCGTCGCCGGCCGTTCCTCACTTTCAAAGACGCTGTGCCGGCTGCCCTCGCGTTTCTGGAACGGCTCGGTGTTGATCTCGGCCACGATCTGGCTGATCGCCGTGTTCAACTCTGCGAGACTGAAGAACTGCCGGTCGCGCAGTGCCCCGAGCACGCGCCGCTCTGCAACGAGCACTCCATTTTCTACGGCAGCTTTATCACGCGGTTTTCGAACCCGTGCTGGGAGCACCGCGAGGGAATAATGCTCGGCCAACTCCGCATAAGCGCGATTGAACTGCGGGTCGTAGCGCAGCGCCTTCTTCACCGCCGTCGAGCAGTTGTCCGGCACCAGGGCGCGAGGCACGGCGTTGAACGCTTCCAGCGCCCGTACATGCGCGCCGAGCCAATCCGGGGAGCTCTGCGTGCGCGTGGCTTCCGCGTACAGTCGAGCGCTGTACGGCCACACCGCAACGAACAACCAGGCCTTCTGCACCGTTCCCGTCATCGGATCGGTGAAGACGGCCGGATCGCCGGCATAGTCGACGAACAGGCGATCCCCGGGGGTGTGGGTGAGGCTCAAGGTCACGTCCCCAGCCCGCCGCCAGCTGCGGTACTTTACGCAAAACGCCGTGTACTTGAGCCCCTCGGGGTGTTGGGCCAGGTACTCGCGCCACAACTGCCGCCGCGTCACGTGCTTGCGCTTCAGTTCGCGCTCGATCCACGCAAAATCCGGCGCCGGATGCACCTGGATGCCGATTGGCCGCTGCGGATAGAGCAACGCGTCCAGCCCCGCGTCGTCCAGCTGGGCGGGCACCGGCCAGCCGATCCCGGCTTGCTCGGCCCGCCACAGGCAAATCTGCACGCTCGAGCGCGCGCTGGCCACGCTCCGGGCTATCTCCCGCTCGCTAAACCCCTCCGCCCGCAGCCGTAATATTTCTCGAATCTTGCGCATGGACAACCTCGCTTGGGTCACCGGCGATCTCCTTTCCCTTGGAAAAGAGACCACGGTAACCGTGGTTGTCCTACCTCACGAACTGGACCGACATGCCGTGAAACGCTGGACCGACATGTCGTGAAATCCCCGGCCGACATGCCGTGAAATGCTGGACCGACATGCCGTGAAACCGTGGACCGACATCGCGTGAATTACGCATCCGGGCGCATCATCCCGGCTGCTCCAGCAGACCCAGCACCCGTGGCAACTGCCGCTCATCGCTGAGCTCCAACTGCGCCTGGCGGCCGTTGGCCAAGATGAGCTGCAGCCTCAGCGGGAAAGCCGGCTCAGCTCGCAGCGGCTCGATCCGCACCCGCGCAAAGCGCGGCACGGATTTGCTCGCCACCACGGCCGATGACGCTCCCGTCAGGCTGTGCGGCTGCAGCGGCCACACACCCTCGCGCCGCAAGACTCTCGTCCAGTGATAGCCCTCATGAACATTGAGCTCATGACGACGCGTGTAGGTCGACAGCGGCTCCTTCAGCCTCGCGCATTCTTGCAGGTGCTTCAGCCACAATGCGCCCTTGGCATCCCGCTCTTCCTTCTTCGTCATGCCGGAATCCTCCGTGTGGAATTCCCCGCATCTCACCAAGCGAGCCGATTTCAGGATAGGGTGTGCGAGATCGAGCGCTTACCCTTGACGGTGTCGGCGAAGAGCCAGTTGCGCCGGCCCAGGGCAAAGGGCCGGATGGCATTTTCCGCCAGGTTCGTATCGATGGCGAGCCGACCATCGTCAACGTAGCGGATCAGCTTCGGCCATTGTTTGATCAGATAACTCAGCGCATCGCCGAGCTTGCCCGAGGGCAGAGTCTGCGCCACTAGAGCGCTGGCCCACTCGTATAAGGCGTTCAGCAGCGGTACGGCTTTCTGCTGCCGCAGCGCCGTGCGTTCGGCATCGGTGAGCCCCTTGGCTTCGCGCTCGATGGCGTAGAGTACATCGATGCGCCGCACGCCTTCATGCGCGGCGGTGTCGGCTTTCTGTTCGGCCTTGGGCAATGCCTTGATGGCCTCGAAGAAGCGTCTTCGAGCGTGGGCGATGCACCCGCAGTGCGTGAGTCCGTACCGCTCACTCACCTCATCGTAGGCCCAGTGCCCGTCGCTCTGCAGGTAGCCGGTGACCCCCTCGAGCAGCCGTGCGGCCACCTCGGCACCGCGACTGGCATCGTAGTCGAACAGGATGATACGCTGACGAGGTGGACCAGCCACCCGTACCCACATGTAATGCTTCGTGCTCGGGGCCAGGGCGCTCTTGAGCACCTGCACCGGGGTTTCATCCATGCGGATGTAGCCGCTCTCGCGCAGCCGCTCGTCCATCAGGTTGATCAGCGGCTGCACGCGCTCGGCCAGGGCGATGATCCAGGCCGCCTGGGTGGCGCGCGGCAGGTTTACCCCGTGGCGCTCGAAGATCGCCTCCTGGCGGTAGAGCGGCAGCGCATCGACATACTTGGCGGTCGCCACATGCGCCAGCAGTCCCGGGGCGGCGTTGCTCTTGGGCAAGATTTGCGCCGGCAGCGCGGCGCTCTTCAGGCACTGCTCGCAGCCCGGGCAGGCGTATTTCTTACGCACGTGCTGCAGCACCTGTACCTTCGCCGGTAGGTAATCGAGCTGTTCGGAGACTTCCGAGCCGATCTCCACGAGCGTGCCGCCGCAGGCACAGTGCCGCTCGCTCTCGGGCAACTCGTGAAAGATCTGGACTCGCGGCAGGTGGGCGGCGATGGCCTTGCGGCCGGGTTTATTCGAGGAGCGCTTTTTATTCTCGCGCTGCGGGGTCGCCTTCAGCTCGACCTCGGCGCCCACGGCCTCGGTCAGTTCGATCAGCGCCTCGGCTTCATTGAACAGAGCGCTCTGCCCCGGCGCGACGCTGAGCTTCTCCCGGCTCGCCCCGAACCGATCGGCCTTCAGGACCCGCAGCGCCTCTTCCAGCAACCGGATGCGCTGCTCACGCCGGCCCATATCGGCGCGCAGCCGCTCATTCTCACTCTCCAGCAGCGCGATGCGCGCCGCGGCATCCACTGCCGTGTCGTGCAAGCGCGCTGGGACTTCCAACATGCGTGCATTATCGCACGTCTGATCACTCGATGCAGCACAATATGCCTATATTCATAGGCTTTTATCATCGCATCAACTTAGCCCACGCGCCGTATCAGAAGCTCTCGATGCCCGTACCGCCACACATCAAAACCCGCCAGCAGTTCCTCGAGCTTTGCCCCGCTGATGCACACCGTCTCCCCGCTCACCTCGCGCGGGAACACGAAGCGATCGCGACCTTCCAGTCGCTTGCCCCACAGACACAGGCCGTTTCGATGCCAGTACACGATCTTGATCCGGTCGCGCCGGTAGTTCGTGAAGGCATAGAGTGCCGGCTCGAAGATATTGCGCTTCAGGCCCTGCTCGACAATCAGCGCCAGGGTGTTCGCCTGCTTCCTCATATCTACCGGCGTCACGCACACATATACCGCCACGTCCGCGTCCGGGCGCATCATCCCGGCTGCTCCAGCAGACCCAGCACTCGCGGCAACTGCCGCTCATCGCTGAGCTCCAACTGCGCATGGCGGCCGTTGGCCAAGATGAGCTGCAGCCTCAGCCGGAAAGCCGCCTCAGCTCGCGGCGGCTGCGGCTCGATCCGTACTCGCGCAAAGCGCGGCACGGATTTGCTCGCCACCACTGCCGATGACGCTCCCGTCAGGCTGTGCGGCTGCAGCGGCCAC
>DATNHF010000015.1:0-38309 GCA_035605115.1 Steroidobacteraceae bacterium
CGAAGCGCATGCGCGAGCTCGAGCAGCAGGTCGCATCCCTGGTCGATGCCGTCGCCTCGGGCGCCCTGGTGGCCTCGCCGGCGATCGCCGAACGGCTCAAGACTACCGAGGCGGAGCTTGCGCGGCTGCGCGAGTGTCAGAAAGCGGCGCCGGCGTCCAATATCGAGGCCATCGTGCCGCGGCTCGAGGAGCACTACGTGGCGAAGGTGCAAGGCCTCGAGGCGACGCTCGCATCCGGGGATATCGCGAAGGCGCGCACCGAGCTGCTCGACGTCATCGGCGAAATCGACGTGGTGACGACACCCGAGGAAGTGCGCTTCATGGGCCGCAAAGGCGCCGCGGAGTTCGCGCTGTCCCGCGTTGCAGGCCTTCAGCAAATAAATATGGTAGCGGGGGCAGGATTTGAACCTGCGACCTTCGGGTTATGAGCCCGACGAGCTGCCAGACTGCTCCACCCCGCACCAGGAGGGCGCGCATTCTACACCAGGGCCATCCCCTGTACACAGGCGTTTGCCCCGCGCGCGGCCAACGCAGGTGTGGTGAGGTCGCGGCTCTGTGCGCGAACCCCGACCGGTCTTAAGGAAACAGCCGCTGGCAGATGTCCAGCAGCGCGTTCGGCAGTAGCCCTAGCAGCGCGACAGCGAGCGTATTGATGAGCAGAATCAAGCGCATGCGCGGCCGCCTCGAGGCCGCTGGCTGATCGACGGCCGCCTCGAAATACATGTACCAGACCACTCGCAGGTAATAGAAAGCGCCGACCACCGAGATCAGGACCGCAAAGATGCCGAGCCAGGTAAGGCCGCTGGCGAGCAGCGCCTGGATGATCCACAGCTTGGCCCAGAAGCCGATGAATGGCGGCACCCCCGCGGTCGAGAACATCAGCACCAACATCAGCCCTGCCAGCAGCGGGTCGCGCGACGAGAGGCCCTTGAAGTCGGCGATCTCATCGTGCTCGAAGCCGCTGCGGCTCAACACCAGGATCATTCCGAAAGCCGCCAGCGTCGTGAGCACATAGGCGATCGTAAAGTTCAGCGCCGCCTGATAGCCGATGTTTCGCCCGGTGGCGAAGCCCAGCAGCACGAAGCCGGCGTTGGCGATGGCCGAGTACGCCAGCATGCGTTTGAGGTTGCTCTGCGCAATGGCCACGACATTGCCCAGCAGCAATGACAGCACGGCCACCGCCGCCACCATCTGCGTCCAGTAGCCGGGCAGCCCGGCGAGGCCATGCGAGAGCAGTCGCGCGATCAACGCGAACGAACCTAGGGTCGAGACGGTGGCGATGAACATCGTCACGCTGGTCGGTGCGCCCTCATAGACGTCCGGGACCCACATGTGAAAGGGTGCCGCGCCGAATTTGAAGGCAATCGCCGCTACCACGAATGCGATGCCGATGATCAAGCCGCCGTCCGGCCCCCGGCGCACAATGGCGCTGAGCGTGTCGAGATCGAGCGTGCCGGTCATGCCGTAGAGCATCGACATGCCATACAGCAAGGCGCCCGAGGCGATCGCACCGAGCACGAAATACTTGATGGCCGCCTCGGCCGCGATGCCGGAGTCGCGGTCAAACGCCACGAGCGCATACAGCGCCAGCGACAACAGCTCGATGCCCAGATACACGGTCAGCAGACTGTTGGCCGAAATCAGCACGAACACCCCGAGCAGAGCCGTCAGGCACAGCACGTAGTATTCGCCGCCCCCCATGGCGCGCTGCTCCAGGTAGTCCTGCGAGTAGAAGATGGCCGTGGCCATGGTCACGAATCCCGCGAGCTTCAGGAACGTTCCCAAACCATCGGCCACGTACAGACCGTGAAACAGCAGCGTGCGCTGCACGATCATGCCGAAGCCGGCGGTCAGCAGTACACCGATTAGCAGGGCAAACATGGTGGCCGTGGCGGTCAGGCCGCGATGCTTGCTGCCACCGTAGACGTCCAGCATCAGAATCAGGCACGCGCAGGCCGCCAGCCAGATCTCCGGAATCGCCGGCCATGCGTTCACGGCCACGCCGAACAGGTTCGTCATCGCAGACCCACCGCAATCTTGCTGGTCACGAGCTGCTGCAACAGGTGCTGCGTCGAAGCTTCCATCATGTTGAGCAGCGGCGCCGGCCAAATGCCGAGCAGCAGCACCGTGAGCGCCAGCACGCCGAGCACCAGAAATTCGCGGCCGTTCAGATCCTGCAGCGCCGCGACGTGATCATTGGCCACCGGTCCGAAGATCACGCGCTTGATGAGCCAGAGATTGAAGGCCGCGCCCAGAACGAGGATTGTCGCCGCCAGCAATGCGAACCAGAAACTCGCCTTGAAGCTCGCCAGGATCACCAGGAACTCGCCAATGAAGCCCGATGTGCCCGGCAGACCCGAATTGGCGAGCGCAAACAGCACCGCCAAGGCGGCGAACTTCGGCATCACATTGACGACACCACCATAGGCACTGATCTCGCGCGTATGCATGCGATCGTAGAGTACGCCGATACACAGGAACAGCGCCCCGGAGATCAGCCCGTGCGAGATCATCTGCACCATCGCACCGTCCAGACCCATGACCGCGCCGCGCGTCGAACCGGTCGCAGACAGGATATAGAACACCAGAAAGGCGCCTATGGTCACGAATCCCATGTGCGCGATCGAGGAATACGCCACGAGCTTCTTCATGTCCTGCTGCACCAGCGCAACGAAGGCGATGTAGACGATTGCAATCAGCGATAGAGCAATCATTAGCCAGTCCAGCTCATGGCTGGCGTCGGGTGTGATCGGCAGGCTGAAGCGCAGCAGACCGTATCCGCCCATCTTGAGCATGATGGCCGCCAGGATCACCGAGCCGCCGGTCGGCGCCTCGACGTGCGCATCCGGCAACCAGGTGTGCACCGGCCACATCGGTATCTTGACCGCGAAGGCGAGCAGAAACGCCAGGAACACCCAGCGCTGTTCATTCAGGCTCAGCGGCAGCTGCTGCATGCTGGCGATGCTGTAGCTGCCGGATTTCAGATACAGGTAGATCAGCGCCACCAGCATCAGCACCGATCCGAGGAAGGTGTACAAGAAGAACTTGAGGGTCGCGTACACCCGCCGCTTACCACCCCAGATGCCGATGATGATGAACATCGGAATCAGCATCGCTTCCCAGAAGAAATAGAACAGCAGCGAGTCGAGCGCCGCGAACACACCGATCATGAGTCCTTCCATGATCAGAAAGGCAGCGTAGTACTGCGCCGGGCGCTTTTCGACCACCGACCAGCCGGCGATGATGACCGGCACGGTCATCAAGGCGGTCAACAGGATCAGCGGCAACGAAATGCCATCCACACCGAGGTAATACTGCGCGTGCAGGGCCGGAATCCACGGCACGCGCTCGATGAACTGAAAGTCGGCGGTGCCGTTGGTGAAGCCCAGGTACAGCGGCACGCAGGCCGCGAGCGTCAGCAGCGAGCTGACGAGCGCCGCCCAGCGCGCCGCCTGCGCGCGCGAATCGCCCAACGCCAACGTGACGATGCCCCCAAGGACGGGCAGCCAGATCACGACCGAGAGCCAACTGAATGGATGCATCCGCTGGGCCTTAGAGCCGGAACAGGAACCAGCCCAGCAGTACCGCGAGGCCGATGATCATCCAGAAAGCGTACGAGTACAGAAAGCCGCTCTGCAGCTGCCGCGTCACGACCGCCAACCAGCCCACCAGCCCGGCCGTGCCATTGACCATGGCGCCGTCGATGACCGCCTGATCGCCGCCGCGCCAGAGCACGATGCCGACGCCGCGCGTGAGCCGAGCGAGCACGTTCTCATTGAACCAGTCGAAGTAGTACTTGTTATCGAGCAGCCGTTTGAGGCCGGCGAACCGCTCGCGCAGCGCAGCGCCCGCCTGCGGGCGATGCAATACAAAATACCAGGCGGCAAACACACCGAGTGCCGCCAGCCACGGGGCCCAGCCCATGAAACTGCTCAGCGCGAACGCAATCGGGCCGTGCCACTCCTGCCTCATCTCCCCAACGGCATCGTGGCTCTCGAGCACGCGGATCGCATCGCCGAAGTAGCCGCCGAACACCAGCGGCTCGATCGTGAAGTAACCGACCAGCAGCGAGGGGATGGCCAGGGCCACGAGCGGACCTTTCATGTTCCAGCCGACGTCATGGAAGTGCTCCTGCGCGTGGTGATCGAGGCGCTCCGGGCCGTGAAAGGTCAGGAAGATCATGCGAAAGGTGTAGAGCGCGGTCACGAACACGCCCAGCAGGACGCACCAATAGGCATAGTCTGCACCGAGGCGATGCGAGGCGCCGACCGCATCGATCAATGTGTCCTTGGAGTAGAAGCCCGAGAAGAACGGCGTGCCGATCAGTGCCAGGGCGCCGATCAGCGCGGTCCAGTAAGTCACGGGCATGCGCCGCCGCAGCCCGCCCATCTGGCGCATATCCTGCTCATGGTGCATGGCAATGATCACGGCACCGGCCGCGAGGAACAACAATGCCTTGAAGAAGGCGTGCG
The DNA here is from genome assembly GCA_035605115.1 of Steroidobacteraceae bacterium. Taxonomy (GTDB): domain Bacteria; phylum Pseudomonadota; class Gammaproteobacteria; order Steroidobacterales; family Steroidobacteraceae; genus FEN-1191. The sequence continues at coordinate 4,473 of DATNHF010000015.1, forward strand.
TCATGAGGTGAAAAATCGCCACGCTGTAGGCCGATACGCCCAGCGCGGCGGTCATGTAGCCGAGCTGCGAAAGCGTCGAATAGGCGATCACGCGTTTGATGTCGTTGTTGACGATGCCGAGAAAGCCCATGAACAGCGCCGTGGTGGCACCGATCACCAGTACGAACGACAGCGCGGCGTCCGAATACTCGAACAGCGGCGACATGCGTGCGACCATGAAGATGCCGGCGGTGACCATCGTCGCGGCGTGGATCAGGGCCGAAATGGGGGTGGGACCTTCCATAGAATCGGGCAGCCAGACATGCAGCGGCATCTGCGCCGATTTGCCCATGGCACCGATGAACAGGCAGATGCAGATCAGCGACATTGCCGACCACGGATGGCCCGGGATCAGCGTCAGCGTCTTGGCGGCGATGAACGGCGCGGCGGCAAATGCGCTGCTGTAGTCCAGCGAGCCGGTGTAATAGAGCACGCCCGCGATGCCGAGCAGGAAGCCGAAGTCGCCGATGCGATTGACCAGAAAGGCCTTGAGATTGGCGAAGATCGCGCTCGGGCGCGTATACCAGAAGCCGATCAGCAAGTACGAGACCAGGCCGACCGCCTCCCAGCCGAAGAACAATTGCATGAAATTGTTAGACATCACCAGCATCAGCATCGAGAAGGTGAACAGCGAGATATAGGCGAAGAAGCGCTGGTAGCCCGGATCATCGCTCATATAGCCGATGGTGTAGACGTGCACGCACAGCGATACGAAGGTCACCACGACCATCATCAGCGCAGTCAGACGATCGACCAGGAAGCCGACCTGCATGCGCACGCCGTCACTGACCAGCCAGGTGTAGACCGTACCCTGGTAGGTCGGCACGTGATCGATCAGCAGCTGCTTGAGCACCAGCAGCGACAGCAGGCAGGCAATGCCGACCGCGGCGATCGTGACCGCTGCCGCCCCTGCGCGGCCGATGCGCCTGCCCGCGAGCCCGGCGAGCACGGCTGCCAGCAGCGGCAGCATTGGAATCGCAAGCAACAGCGTCGGATTCATGTCAGCCCTGCAGGCGGTTGAGTTCTTCGACATTGATGCTGCGCCGCTCGCGGAACAGCACCACGAGAATGGCCAGGCCGATGGCTGATTCCGCCGCCGCCACGGTCAGCACGAAGAAAACGAAGATCTGGCCGTCGAGCTGACCGAGATAGTGCGAGAAGGCCACGAAGTTGAAACTGGCCGCGAGCAGCAGCAGCTCGATGCACATGAGCAGCAGCAGCACATTTTTGCGGTTCAGAAATATGCCCGCGACCGACAGCGCAAACAGGATCGCCGAGAGCGTCAGCATGTGTCCAAGCGTGATCATTGCCGCGGCTCCGAGTCCATCTTGACCAGGCGCACCCGCTCGCCGGCCCGCGCCGCCACCTGCTTGCCGATGTCCTGCACTTTAAGGCCGACGCGATGGCGCAGCGTGAGCGTGATCGCCGCGACCATCGCCACCAGCAGCAGCATGGCGGCGACTTCCAGCGGATAGACGTACTTGCTGTAGAGCAGCGCGCCGAGCTCGCGCGTATTGCTGTAGTCGGCCGGCAACGGCGCCGCCCTGCGCATGACATCGATGCCGAGCTTGCGTGTCAGCACCACGCCCGCCACCTCGAACGCCACCACCGCAGCCGTGATCCAGCCGAGCCAGGCGTAGCGCGTAAAGCCGCCGCGCAGCTGCTCGAGGTTGACATCGAGCATCATGATCACGAACAGGAATAGCACCATGACTGCGCCGACATAGACCAGCACCAGTACGATCGCCAGGAACTCGGCCTCGATCAGCAGCCAGAGTACGGCGCTGGTGACGAAGCACAGCACCAGACTGAGCGCCGCATGTACCGGGTTGCGCGCAATGATCACGCTCAGCGCCGAGGCGACCAGGATGGTCGCAAACACGTAGAACAGGATCAGCGGCAGCAACATGACTCCTCAGCGGTACGGCGCATCCGCGCTCTTGTCGGCGCTGATCATGGCCTCGTAGCGCTCGCCGACCGCGAGCAGCTTGTCCTTGCTCATGATGTTCTCGCCCCGATGCTCCATGTGATATTCGTGAATGCGCGTCTCGACGATCGCGTCCACCGGACAGGCCTCTTCGCAGAAGCCGCAGTAAATGCACTTGAACAGATCGATGTCGTAGCGCGTCGTGCGGCGCGTACCGTCGGCGGCCACATCCGAGTCGATCGTGATCGCGAGCGCCGGACAGACCGCCTCGCAGAGCTTGCAGGCGATGCAGCGCTCCTCGCCGTTCGGGTAGCGACGCAGCGCATGCAGCCCGCGGAAGCGCACCGACTGCGGCGTCTTCTCTTCCGGATACTGCACGGTGACGTTGCGGCGAAACAGCGAGCGCGCCGTGACCGACAGGCCCTGCAGCAGCTCGGTGAGCAGGAAGGTCTTGATCGGGTTTGCCATGGCCATGCGATGTCTCTTGAATTGGCTAGCGCGCCCAGGGGCCGACGCGCAAGCTCACGAAGGCCGCTTCGACCGCAATCCAGACCAGCGTCACGGGGATCAATACCTTCCAGCCCAGTCGCATGATCTGATCGTAGCGATAGCGCGGAAAGGTGGCTCGCAGCCAGAGGAAGATGCACAGCAGTGCGAAGATCTTCAGCACCAGCCAGTGCGTGCCGGGCAGTGCCAGCACGCTGGCGCCGATGCCCGGATAGCCCTCGAACGGACTGAGCCAGCCACCGAGGAAGAATACCGCCGTGAGACCTGCGATCAGGATCATGTTGGCGTATTCGGCCAGGAAGAACAGCGCGAAGGCGATGCCGGAGTACTCGACGTGGAAGCCCGCCACGATCTCTGACTCGCCTTCGGCGACATCGAAGGGTGCACGATTGGTCTCGGCGAGCCCTGAAATGAAGTACACCAACATGAGCGGAAACAGCCAGAACCAGTTCCAGGCCAGCGCGGCGCCGTGCTGGCGCGCGATAATCGTGCCAAGATTGAGGCTGCCGGAGGCCATGAGCACCCCGACCAGCGCGAAGCCCATCGCAATCTCGTAGGCCACCATCTGCGCCGCCGAGCGCATCGCGCCCAGGAAGGCATATTTGGAGTTCGAGGCCCAGCCGGCGAGGATCACGCCGTACACGCCCATGGAGGTCAGCGACAGGTAGTACAGCAGACCCGCATCGACGTTCGCGATCGCGTAATTTGGAGCGATCGGCACCACCGCCCAGGTGGCGAAGGCGGGAATCAGCGTGATGGCCGGGGCCAGCATGAACAGCACCTTGTTGGCGCGCGTCGGCACCACGACTTCTTTGATCAGAAGTTTGATGACATCGGCGAAGGGCTGACCGAAACCGCCGGCGAAGCCGAAGATCTTCACCCGATTCGGTCCGATACGCATCTGCATCCAGCCGATGAGCTTGCGCTCCCAGAGCGTCAGGTACGCGACCGAGAGAATCAGCACCACGGTCAGCAGCAGCGTGAAGACGGTCGAATGGACATAGGACGGAAGGGCCGCCCACAGGCTGCTCAGTGCGTTCACGTAGCCGCCCCGGCGTATTGCTGGCTCGCAGCGCGCCCATCGGCCGTGCGACGCAGCGACGCCGCGCGGCGCAGCACCGGGTCGATCTGGTACATGGCCAGATCGATCACGGGCTCGGCCCGTGCCGCCGCCCAGGGCGCGTGGCCCGCGGCGATGGCCAGGGGCTGCGCGCCGTCGATGCGCACCTTGAGCTCATCGCGCACCTGCTCGGAGGAGTCGTAGTCGAAGCCTGGCAGATTCAGCAGATTGCCGAGCACGCGCAGTATCTTCCACGCCGGTCGCGCGGCACCGAGCGGCCGCGCCGCGCCGCTCTGGCTCTGCCAGCGGCCCTCGAGATTCACATAGCTACCCGAGCTCTCGGCGAAGGTCGCCGCCGGCAGCAGCACCTGCGCAACGCGTTTCATCTCAGCGCTCGCAAAGGCCGTCACGGCCACCAGGCCGCGCGCTTGCGAAAGCGTGTCGAGCGCGCCGGGCATGGCCGCATCGGCCCACGGCTCGCAGTGCAGCAGCAGATAAGCGGACAGCGGCCGCTCGAGCATCGCGCGTGCATCCCATCCCGTCTGCGCGCGCGCGACGCCCGCCGCGCTTCGATGCGGCAGCACCCCGGCCAGGCAGGCGCCCACGGCATTGCCGCCTTCGGCGAGCTCGCCGAAGGCGGCACCGGTGGCGCGAGCAAGCGCACGCGCGAGCGCCCGCAGCTCGCTGTACTGGCTACTGCGCAGGCTCAGCGCGCCGAGCCAGATAGCGCTTCGCGCACCTGCCTTGAGCGCATCGGCGATCGCGCGATGACCCTCCTCGACCGCCACGCCCTCGAGCAGCGGCGCGAGGGCGCCCGGGGCCGGCGAATCGCCGAGCGCCGCACGCAGCACTGCCGCCACAGCAGCCACATCCCCCGCCGCCGGCGTCGTGAGGTATTGCGCCACCGGGAACAGATACGTGAAGCACGCCGGATTGATAAAACTGATCTTTGCCCCGCGCAGACTCGCCTTGCGGACCCGGTGCGCGAGAATCGGCACTTCGTGACGCAGATTGGAGCCGATCAGCAGCAGCGCATCGAGCGTATCGATGGCCGCGATCGGCAGCCCCAGATCGGGTGCGAGCCCATCGGCAGACTGATCGCGAAAATCGCGCTGCCGCAGCCGGTGATCGATGTGCGCACTGCCGAGACCATCGGCCAGGCGCGCGAGCAGATAGTGCTCCTCGAGCGTGCTCGAGGGATGAGCCAGCAGCCCCAGACCCTCGGAACCGGCCATGGCGCTCTTGAGCGTCCCGACCGCGCTTTCGAGCGCCTGCTCCCACTCGACGTCGCGCCAGCTGCCATCGCTCTGACGCAGCTGCGGCGAGAGCAGGCGATCCTCGCTGTAGATGCCCTCGTAGCTGAAGCGGTCGCGATCGGCGATCCAGGTCTCGTTGATCTCCTCGCACGCCCGGGGCACCACGCGCATGAGCCGGCCGCGCAGCACGTGGCCGAACAGCTGGGTACCGACGCCGTCGTGCGGCGAGATCAGCGGATACTGCGTCATCTCCCAGCCGCGCCCGCGATAGCGAAACGGCTTGCTGTTGAGCGCACCGACCGGGCACAGATCAATGATATTGCCCGAGAGTTCGTGATCGATGCTGCGCTCGATATAGGTGCCGATCTCCACGTGCTCGCCGCGCCCGGTAGCGCCCAGCTCCTGGATTCCAGCGACATTCTGTCCGAAGCGCACGCAGCGCGTGCAGTGAATGCAGCGCGTCATGTCCGATGAGACCAGCGGCCCGAGATTCTTGTCCTTGACCACGCGCTTGCGCTCGACGAAGCGCGAAATATCCCTGCCGAACCCCACCGCCAGGTCCTGCAGTTCGCATTCCCCGCCCTGATCGCAGATCGGGCAATCGAGCGGATGATTGATGAGCAAAAATTCCATGACCGCGCGCTGCGCGCCGATGGCCTTGACCGAATGCGTGAAGATCTTCATGCCCTCGGCCACCGGCGTGGCGCAGGCCGGCAGCGGCTTGGGCGCCCTTTCGACCTCCACCAGGCACATGCGGCAATTGGCCGCGATCGGCAGTTTGTCGTGATAGCAAAATCGCGGGATGTAGATGCCCTCGCGATCGGTCACGCGCATGATGAGCTCGTTCTTGCGCGCCTTGACCGCGACGCCGTTGACCTCGATATTGACCAGATCGTCGCTCATGCCGCGGCGCGCTCCGCATGGACGATGCTGCGCCCGCCGTGATCGACCATGTATTCGAACTCGGCGCGGAAGTGCTTCAGGAAGCTTTGCACGGGCCACGCGGCCGCATCCCCCAGACCGCAGATCGTATGGCCCTCGATGCGGTTGGCGACGTCGAGCAGCAGGTTCAGGTCCTCGCGCCGCCCTTCGCCGGCCAGAATGCGCTTCAGGGTGCGGTTGAGCCAGCCCGTGCCCTCGCGACAGGGGGTGCACTGGCCGCAGGATTCGGACATGTAGAAGCGCGACAGCCGCTCGAGCACGCGCACCATGCAGGTGGTCTCGTCCATGACGATCACGGCGCCCGCGCCTATACCTGAACCCGCGGCCCTGAGCGAGTCGTAATCCATGTTTAGCTTGAGCATGGTCTCGGCCGGCACCACCGGCACCGAGGAGCCGCCCGGAATCACGGCCTTGAGCGCTCGCCCTTCGAGCACACCGCCGGCGAGTGCGAGCAGATCGACAAAGGGAACCCCCAGCGGCAATTCGAAATTGCCGGGCTTATTGACGTGCCCGGAGACCGAGAAGATCGCGCTACCGCCCGAGTTCCTCGGCCCCAGCTCGGCAAACCATTGCGCGCCCTTGCGCAGGATGGTCGGCACGGAGGCAAAGCTCTGCGTGTTGTTGACGGTCGTGGGCATGCCATAGAGGCCGAAAGCGGCCGGAAACGGCGGCTTGAAGCGCGGCTTGCCGGTCTTGCCTTCGAGCGAGTCGAGCAGCGCCGTCTCCTCGCCGCAGATGTAGGCGCCGGCACCGACGAAGGTATAGAGATCGAAATCGATGCCGGAACCAAGAATGTTCCTGCCGAGCAGACCCGCGGCATAGGCTTCCGCGAGCGCCGCCTCGAAGCGCGGCACCGGCTCGCCGAGGAACTCGCCGCGGATGTAGTTGTAGCCGACCGTGGCGTTCATGCAGTAGCCGCCGATCGCCATGCCCTCGATGAGGGCATGCGGGTTGTAGCGCAGGATGTCGCGATCGTGGCAGGTGCCGGGCTCGCTCTCGTCCGAATTGCAGACCGCATACTTCTGCATCGTGGCATTGCGCGGCATGAAGCTCCACTTCACGCCGACCGGGAAGGCCGCACCACCTCGGCCGCGCAGCCCCGAGTCCTTGACCTGCTCGATGATCTGCTCGCGCGGCGGCTTTTGCGCCAGGATTTTCTTCCAAGCTTCATAGCCGCCGATGCGCCCATAGGTCTCGAGCGTCCAGGGGCGCTCGTACTGCAACGGCTCGAAGCAGGTCAGATTGCTCTTATCGTTCCAGGCACTCATAGGGTCCGCTCCGGCACTCATTTGAGATCGGCCAGAATGCGGTCGACTTTCTCCGGCGTCAGATACTCGTGGTAGACGTGATCGACCATCATCATCGGCGCACCGGTGCAGGCGGCGAGGCACTCCTCTTCGCACTTGAGAAAGATGCGCCCGTCGGGCGTGCTCTCGCCGACACGGATGCCGAGCTTTTTCTCAACGTAGGCGGCGATCGCCTCGCCGCCGCGCAACATACAGGAAATATTGGTGCAGACGCTCACGTGATGACGGCCGCACGGGTGGGTCTCGAACATCGAGTAGAAGCTCGCGACTTCGTACACCTGGATCGGTGGCAGCTGCAGATACTGCGCGACCGCATCCATGAGCTCAGGGGTCAGATACCCCTGGTTCTGCTCCTGTGCCGCGCGCAGCGCCGAGAGCAAGGCCGAGCGCTGCCGGCCCGGCGGAAATTTGCCGACCCAATGATCGATCTCCTGCCGCGTGTGCTCAGACAGCAGTGGCGTTTTTCCCGGCTGCGTGCTCATCAGCGATCGACCTCCCCGAAGACGATGTCCTGCGTGCCGATGATCGCTACGACGTCGGCGAGCATGTGACCCTGAACCATTTCCCCGAGTGATGCCAGGTGCGCAAAGCCGGGCGCGCGGCACTTGAGCCGGTAAGGCTTGTTGGCACCGTCCGAGACCAGGAACACGCCAAACTCGCCCTTGGGCGCCTCGACCGCGGCATAGGTCTCCCCCTCGGGCACGCAGTAGCCTTCGGTCATGAATTTGAAATGATGAATCAGCGCTTCCATGTCGCCTTTCATGTGCTCGCGGCTCGGCGCACGCACCTTGCGGTCATCGACCATGACCGGGCCGGGATGGGCGCGCAGCCAGTCCACGCATTGTTTGATGATGCGATTGGACTGGCGCATCTCCTCGACACGCACCAGATAGCGGTCGTAGCAGTCGCCATTGACGCCGATCGGCACGTCGAACTCGAGCTGCGAGTATGCCTCGTAGGGCTGCTTTTTGCGCAGATCCCACTCGACACCCGAACCGCGCAGCATCGGACCGGAAAAACCCAGCTGCAGCGCGCGCTCTGGTCCGACCACGCCGATGTTCACGGTGCGTTGCTTCCAGATGCGGTTGTCGGTCAGCAGCGTCTCGTACTCATCGACGCAGCCCGGGAACTTGACCGTGAAGGCGTCGATGAAATCCAGCAGCGAGCCGGCGCGCACTTCGTTGAGACGATCGACTTGCTTCTGGCTGCGCCAGCGCGAGGCAAAATATTTCGGCATCGCCTCGGGCAGGTCGCGATAGACGCCGCCTGGACGATAGTAGGTGGCGTGCATACGCGTACCCGACACCGCCTCATAGCAATCCATGAGGTCTTCGCGTTCGCGGAAGCAGAACAGAAAGATCGTCATGGCGCCGATGTCGAGGCCGTGGGCGCCGAGCCACATGAGGTGGTTCAGAACACGCGTGATTTCGTCAAACATCACCCGGATGTACTGCGCCCGCAGCGGCGGCTCGATGCCGAGCAGGCGTTCGATGGCCATGACATAGGCATGCTCGTTGCACATCATCGAGACATAGTCGAGCCGGTCCATGTAGCCGATCGACTGATTGAACGGCTTGGACTCGGCGAGCTTTTCGGTCGCGCGATGCAGCAGCCCGATGTGCGGATCGGCCTTCTGGATGACCTCGCCGTCCATCTCGAGCACCAGACGCAACACGCCGTGCGCGGCCGGATGCTGCGGGCCGAAGTTCAGAGTGAGATTGCGGATCTCAGCCATCACTTGGGCGCTCGCGCCAGATCGTGCAGCGCCGGATCGTAGCGGTTGTCGTGGCGGATCACGCGCGGCACGAGCGTACGCGCCTCGATGCTGACCGGCTCGTAGACCACGCGCTTGAGCTGCGGATCGTAATGCACTTCGACATTGCCGATCAGCGGAAAATCCTTGCGGAACGGATGGCCGATAAAACCATAGTCGGTCAGGATGCGGCGCAGATCCGGATGGCCGCGGAACAGGATTCCGAACAGGTCAAAGGCCTCGCGCTCGAACCAGTCGGCGCTGGCCCAGATGCCGGTCAGCGAATCGACCATCGGATCTTCGAGCTCCTCGCACCAGACACGCAGCCGCAACCGCTGATTGTGCGCCACCGACAGCAGCTGCGAGACCACCGCAAAGCGCTTGTTGCCGGCGAGCGTGTGCGGCGCGGCGCAATTCACGCCGCGGCTGAACCCGGTCGCGGTCGCCGCGTCTGTGCGCCACTCGGCGCGACCGTAGTCGAGATAGTCGAGGCCTGAAAGGTCGATGAGCTGCTCGAAATGCAGCTGCGGATCGTCGCGCAAGGTGCGGGCCACTTCGAGCAGATCGCCGGCGGCCACTTCAATCGCGAATTCGTGCGCCAGCGAGCGATAGCGGCGCACGCGCTGCCCCAAGGTCAGATCGATCCGCGTGGCGAGCTCATCGATGTAGGCGGGCACCGCGGCTATCCCTGGGTTCTCAGGCGGTCGCGGCCAGCCGCCGCTCGATCTTGCGCTGCAGCTGGATGATTCCATAGAGCAGCGCCTCGGCCGTCGGCGGACAGCCCGGCACGTAGACATCCACCGGCACGATGCGATCACAGCCGCGCACCACGGCGTACGAGTAGTGGTAATAGCCGCCACCATTGGCGCACGATCCCATCGAGATCACCCAGCGCGGCTCGGGCATCTGGTCATAGACCTTGCGCAGTGCCGGAGCCATTTTGTTGACCAGCGTACCGGCGACGATCATGACGTCCGACTGACGGGGACTCGGGCGAAAAACCACCCCGAATCGGTCCAGATCGTAGCGCGACGCCCCCGCATGCATCATTTCCACCGCACAGCAGGCCAGGCCGAAGGTCATCGGCCAGAGCGAGCCGGTACGCGCCCAGCTCACCAGACTGTCCACCTGCGTGGTCAGGAAGCCGCGCTGCGCAAAGCCCTCGGTGTCGGCGGCGGTCAATCCCACTCGAGCGCCCCCTTCTTCCACTCGTAGGCGAATCCGACCACGAGTACCAGCAGAAACACGCCCATGGCTGCCAGGCCGTAGGTGCCGATGCGACCGAGCGAGACTGCCCAGGGAAACAGAAAGGCGATCTCCAGATCGAAAATGATGAACAGGATCGCCACCAGGTAGTAGCGCACGTCGAACTTCATGCGCGAGTCTTCGAACGGCTCGAAGCCGCATTCATAGGCCGAGAGCTTCTCGGCATCGCCGTGATGCTTGACGCCCAGGCGCCCGAGCACTGCGCCGAGTCCAAGCAGCACGCCCGCCAGTGCGGACGCTATACCCAGAAAAATCAAAATCGGCAGGTAGTTGGCCAGCATATCCTTACCGGTAACTAAAAAGGGCGGCATGATTCGCTCGCGCGAATATTGCAACGCCCCATTATGCGTTAATCCATATCAAACGATCACCGCAATTTGGTGCCGACGGGGAGATTCGAACTCCCACACCTTGCGGCGCTAGCCCCTCAAGCTAGTGTGTCTACCAGTTCCACCACGTCGGCGTGAATTCGCAGCGCTACTTGCTGCCGGGCGGGGCGTCCGGGGCTGGCGGCGCAGCACCCCTCTGCGGTGCCCCCTGCTCCACCGCAGCGCCGCTCGCGCTCGATGCCGGCGCCGCCGGTGCCAGCGCGCCAGGCGCGGCGGGCGCGGCGGGCGCGGCGGGCGGCGGCACACCGGGCGCCGGGGCCGCGGGCTGCTGCGACAGCTGATCCAGCAGGCTGCTCGCGGGCGCGCTCTTGCGCGTGCCGACATAGGTAAGCGACAAGCTCGTGATCATGAACAGTGCCGCCAGGATGGCCGTGGCGCGCGACAGCGCCGTGCTCGCCCCGCGCGCGCCGAAGACCGTGCCCGACGCGCCGGCGCCAAAGCCCGCGCCGGCCTCGGCACCCTTGCCGCGTTGTAGCAGCACCAGCGCCACGATCGCTGCAGCGCAAAAGAAATGAATAATCATTAAGACTGAGTGCAGCATTTACCAACCCACGCTCAGCCGCGCGCAGCGGCCATGACGATGCTCAAAAACTCTTCGGCTTTGAGCGACGCACCGCCGATCAAGCCGCCATCGACGTCACGCTGCGCAAACAACTCTCGCGCATTGCCCGTCTTGACGCTGCCGCCGTAGAGGATCGGCAAGGCGTCGGCGATTTTAGCATCCTGCAGCGCCAGTCGCTGGCGGATGAACTCGTGCACCTCCTGTGCCTGCTGGGGCGAGGCGGTGCGGCCGGTACCGATCGCCCACACCGGCTCATAGGCAATCACGGCGCCCCCGAAGGCTGCGATGCCGGTCAGCGCCACCACGGCATCGAGCTGCCGCCCTACCACCTGTTCGGTACGGCCGGCCTCGCGCTCAGCGAGCAACTCACCCATGCACAGAATGGGTGTCAGGCCCTGTGCAAGTGCCGCGGCGAATTTTCGCGCCACGAGCACATCGTCTTCACCGTACAGAGCGCGCCGCTCGGAATGGCCGACAATCACGTAACGGCAACCCACATCCCGCAGCATTCCCGCGGACACCTCCCCGGTGTAGGCGCCCTGCGACTCGGCGCAGAGATCCTGCGCGCCGAGCTTCACCGCCGAGCCGCGCAGCAGGCCCGCGATCTCCGCGAGGTACACGAACGGCGGGCAGATGAGGCAATCGATGCGCTCGAGCTGCGAGGAAGCCAGGATCGCGTCGATCAGCGGCGCATTTTCGGCGCGCGAACCGTGCATCTTCCAATTGCCAGCCACGAGCTTGCGCCGCATCACTGCCGCCCCGCCTGTCACCCCCACGTCGGGCGCGCGGATGATATCGGCGCCGCCGCGGCTCCGCAATGCAAAGCTCAGACCGCTGCAGTCTTGCGCGGCATGGCGGTGCGCACGGCCTGTGCCAGTTCATCAGCGCAGCCGCGCACCTCGGACTCCTCGCGCCCCTCCACCATCACCCGAATGACCGGCTCGGTGCCCGAGGCGCGCAGCACCACTCGGCCTTCCCCGCCCAGGTACTGCTCGACGCGCTGCTGTGCGGCCAGGATCGCCGGAACCGTCGATGGATCAAAGCGCCGCTCGACCTCGACATTGAGCAGCACCTGCGGCAGCTTCTCCATGCCGGCGGCCAGTTCGGCCAGCGAGCGGCGTGTGGACTTCATGATGCTCAGGATCTGCAGCGCCGTGATCAGGCCATCGCCGGTGGTCGTGCGGTCCAGGCTCAGGATATGGCCGGAGGTCTCCCCGCCCAGCATGCCGCCGCTCTCGAGCAGCTTGGCGAGCACATGCCGATCGCCGACCGGTGCGCGAATGAAATCAATGCCCAGCCGACGCAACGCCAGCTCCAGACCGAAGTTGCTCATGACGGTACCGACCACGGGCCCGCGCAGGCGGCCCGCGGCCTTGGCCGCAGCGGCGATCACGTACAGCAGCTGATCGCCATCCACGAGCCGCCCCAGATGATCGACCATCACCACGCGGTCGCCATCGCCGTCCACGGCAACGCCCACCTGCGCCCGCACGCCCGGCACCGTGAGCTGCAACAGTTCAGGCGAGGTCGATCCGCAGCCGTCATTGATGTTGCGGCCGTTCGGAGAACAGCCGATCGGCACGATATCGGCTTCGAGATCGGCCAGGATGCGCGGGGCGACCTTGTAGGCTGCGCCGTTGGCGCAGTCGATCACTATTTTGAGGCCCGCCAGATCCATGCCCGGCGGCAGCACGCTGCTGCAGAACTCCTGATAGTGCTGCTGCATGGTCTCGGCGCGGCGTGCGCGCCCGAGCCCGCGCGAGGCACAGGTGAGCGGTACGGCCGAGAGCTGCGCCTCGATGCGCTCCTCGAGCTCGTCCGAGAGCTTCGCGCCCTCGCCGTCGAAGAACTTGATGCCATTGTCCTCGTACAGATTGTGCGAGGCGCTGATCACGACGCCGAGCTTGCAGCGCAGCTGGCGCGTCATATGCGCGACCGCCGGGGTCGGCAGGGGGCCGGTCAGCAGCACGTTGACGCCCGCGGCGACGAAACCCGCTTCCAGGGCCGATTCGAACATGTACCCCGACAGGCGCGTGTCCTTGCCGATCAGCACCGTGCCGCCGTCGGGAATCAGCACGCGCGCCGCGGCACTCGCGAGCCGCAGCGCAAAATCCACGGTCATCGGATCGGCTCCCACGCGGCCGCGGATGCCATCGGTACCAAAATAGACTTTAGCCACCCTGTACACTCCTTGTGGCGCGCAGCGCATGGCCGATGCGCACGGCATCCACCGTCGAGGCAACGTCATGCGCGCGGACGATCCGGGCACCGTACAGCGCCGCGATGGTCGCGAGGGCGACGCTGCCGGCGAGCCGATCCGCGACCTTGCGGCCGGTCAATGTGGCCAGCAGCGCCTTGCGCGACAGGCCAACGCTGAGCGGCCAATCGAGCGCGGCGAATTCCGGCAGCCGCCGCAACAGCTCGAGATTATGAGCCGTGGTCTTGCCGAAGCCGAAGCCCGGGTCGACACACAGGCGCTCGCGTGCGATCCCGGCCGCGCTGCAGGCCGCCGCCCGATCCGTCAGGAAAGCGCGCACCTCGGCCACGACGTCGCGATACTGCGGACCGCGCTGCATGTCGGGCGGCTCACCGCGCATATGCATGAGGCAGAGGCCGAGCCGGCCCTCCGCCGCCGCCTCGAGCGCCCCGGGCACGCGCAACGCACGCACATCGTTGATCATATGTGCACCGGCGGCAGCGGCGCGCCGAATGAGGTGCGGATTGGAGGTGTCGACCGAGATCAGCAGCGGTAAGCGCACGGCCAGGCGCTCGACGATCGGCAGCACCCGCCGCAGCTCCTCCTCGCTGCCGAGCGGTTGCGCCCCTGGCCGCGTGGACTCCCCGCCGATATCGAGTATCGCCGCGCCCTCCTCGGCTATCCGCTCGGCCCGCGCCAGCGCCGCCTCGCCCGCCAGATACAGGCCGCCGTCCGAGAAGGAGTCGGGGGTGACGTTGAGCACCCCCATGACAACCGGAGCATCGAGGTCCAGAGTCCGATCGGCGCACCGCAGTTGCATTCTGGCAGCCGCAGCGTGCGGCCGAGGGGCCGGCGCCGCCATGGGGCTCAGCGCCGGCCGGCGTTGCTACCGGGCGGCGCGCGGAGGCGCAGCACGGCCATTCAGTGCTGCCCGGCGGGTCGTGCGATCGGCGCTTCGGCCGGACCCCCGACGGGGGTGACCACGGCCTTGCCACCGCCCGGGCCGGGGCTGGGCGTGTCGTCCCAGCCGTCGGGTGGCCGCGGCGTGCGTCCGGCCATGATGTCCTTGATCTGAGCGTCGGCGATGGTCTCGTACTTGATGAGTGCCTCGGCCATCGCGTGGAGCTTATCGAGGTTGGTCTCGAGGATCTCCTTGGCGCGCTCGTAATTGTTCTCGATGACGCGCCGCACCTCCTCATCGATGGCATGCGCGGTCTCATCCGATACCTGCTTGTGCTGCGTGACGCTGCGCCCGAGGAATACCTCACCCGCCTCCTCGGTGTAGGTCAGAGGACCCAGGCGGTCGGACAGACCCCACTTGGTCACCATGTTGCGCGCCAGCTCGGTCGCCCGCTCAATGTCATTCGATGCGCCGGTCGTGACCGCATCGTTGCCGAAGATGATCTCCTCGGCAATGCGGCCACCGAACAGCGTCGCGATCGAGCTCTCGAGCCGACGGCGGCTCATGGAGTAGCGGTCCTGCTCGGGCAGGAACTGCGTGACCCCGAGGGCACGGCCGCGCGGAATAATCGTCACCTTGTAGACCGGGTCGTGCTCGGGCACCGTGATGCCGACGATGGCATGACCGGATTCGTGATAGGCGGTCATGCGCTTCTCGGCATCGGTCATGACCATGGAGCGCCGCTCGGCCCCCATGAGAATCTTGTCCTTGGCGCGCTCGAACTGATCCATCGACACCAGGCGCTGATTGGCGCGAGCCGCGAACAACGCGGCCTCGTTCACCAGGTTGGCCAGATCCGCGCCCGAGAAGCCCGGCGTACCGCGCGCGATCAGCGAAGGTTTGACATCATCTGACAGCGGCACGCGCCGCATGTGGACGCGCAGAATCTGCTCGCGGCCGCGCACATCCGGCAAGGGCACCACGACCTGGCGGTCGAAGCGGCCGGGACGCAGCAGCGCCGGATCGAGCACGTCGGGGCGATTGGTTGCGGCGATGACGATGATGCCCTCGTTGCCCTCGAAGCCATCCATCTCGACCAGCAGCTGATTGAGCGTCTGCTCGCGCTCATCATGCCCACCACCCAGGCCCGCGCCGCGATGGCGGCCGACCGCATCGATTTCATCGATGAAGATGATGCAGGGCGCGTGCTTCTTGGCCTGCTCGAACATGTCGCGCACCCGCGAGGCCCCGACGCCGACGAACATTTCGACGAAATCCGAGCCGGATATCGTGAAGAACGGCACCTTGGCCTCACCGGCGATGGCGCGCGCCAGCAGCGTCTTGCCGGTGCCGGGCGAGCCGACCATGAGCACGCCCTTGGGAATCTTGCCGCCGAGCTTCTGAAACTTGCCGGGATCTTTGAGGAAATCCACGATCTCGCCGACTTCCTGCTTGGCCTCATCGACCCCGGCGACATCGGCAAAGGTCACGTTGACCTGATCCTCACTGAGCAGCCGCGCGCGGCTCTTGCCGAACGACATGGCACCACGCCCGCCCGCGGCGCCCTGCATCTGGCGTAGCAGATACACGAACACCAGCATCAGCAGCAGCGCCGGTGCCAGTTGCAGCAGCAACTGCGCCAGGAAATTGGGCTGCTTCGGCGGCTGGCCCTCGATGCTGACGTTGTGCTTGAGCAGATCCCCGATCAACACCGTGTAGTTGGTCTCGGGGTTGTAGGTCTCGAACTGCTGCTTGTCCTTGAGCACACCGCGGATGGTGTCGCCCTGCAAAATGACGCTGTCGACGCGATCGGAACGCACGTCGGCCATGAAGTCCGAATAATGCAGCTCTTCGCGCTGCGGGCCGCTCGGCATGTAGCGGCTGAACACCGCCAGCATGACCAGCACGATAACGACCCAGAGCAGGATGTTTTTGGTCAGGTCATTCAACTCGTATCACCAGATTGCAAAATAGTCCACCGGGGAGGCGGATCCCTGCATCACGACGCTACACCATCCGCCTGCCGGAGGCCAGTAAGTATGTTTCAGGACTGCGAGAACGTGACGCCTCTGGCTTTAAAAGCTTAATCTGCTTGAATTCGCGTCGCGCCGCAGCGACGTACTCCTGAAATCCGGCTCCCTGCCGTAGCTTGATCAGGGCGTTCCCCCCGGGTTTCAAGAGCAGCTGCGCCAACTCCAGCGCCAATTCCGCCAGGTACAGGCTGCGCGGCGCGTCGATGGCATCCAGGCCGCTGAGGTTCGGAGCCATGTCGGACAGCAGCACATCGACGCGCGCGGCTCCGAGCGTTTGTTTGAGCTGCTCGCACACGCTTTGCTCCCGGAAGTCGCCCTGTACGAATTCGACCCCGGCCAGCTCCTCCATGGGCAGAATGTCGCTCGCCACGACCCGTCCGCCCCTGCCCACCTGGCGCCGGGCGTACTGACTCCAGGCGCCGGGCGCTGCACCCAGATCGAGCACGACCATGCCCGGTTTGAGCAGGCGAGCGCCCCGATCCATGGCCTCGAGTTTGAAGACCGCCCGCGAGCGCCAACCTTCGGCCTTGGCGCGTTTGACATAGGGGTCGGTAAAATGTTCATGCAGCCAGCGGTCACTGCTGTTGGATCGGCGCGCCATAATGTCGAGCATCACTCTAAGCGAAAAACAGCTGCGCTATCTGCGCGGCCGTGCCCATGCTCTCAAACCGGTGCTGCAGATCGGTCAGCACGGCCTCACGGACGGCGTATGCGCGGAAGCCGCGCGCGTCCTGCACGATCACGAGCTTATCAAGGTGCGCGTGCAGGCGGCCGATCGGGCTGCGCGCGAGGCCCTCATCGCCGAGCTCGCGGGCCGGACCGCCAGCGCCCTGATCCATCGCATCGGGCACATCGCGGTATTGTTCAAGGCGCGGCGGCCGCTCTCGCGCATCCCGTTGCCCGAAAGCTAGCCCGAGAGCGCTCAGAGGTACTTCACCGATACGATCTCGTAGCTGCTCGTCTTGCCGGGTGCGGCCACGTCGACCACTTCGCCGGAGCTCTTGCCGATCAGCGCGCGCGCAATCGGTGAGGTCACCGAAATGCGTCCCGAGCGGATATCGGCCTCATCCTCGCCGACGATCTGGTAGGTGACGGCCGAGCCCTCGTCCTGATCCTCGAGCTCGACGGTCGCGCCGAACACGACGCGGCCCCTGGCCGGCAGACGCGCCACATCGATGATCTCCGCCGTCGCGAGCCGCGACTCGATCTCCATGATGCGCCCCTCGATGAACCCCTGCTGCTCGCGCGCCGCATGGTATTCCGCATTTTCGGACAGATCGCCGTGACTGCGCGCCTCAGCGATCGACTTGATGGCCCGTGGTCGATCTTCCGACTTGAGCCGCTTGAGCTCGGCTCGCAGCAGCTCGGCACCGCGCAGCGTCATCGGCGAGCGCTTCACGTACCGACCTCGCGCACCAGTCCCGTGGCGCTCGCATTGTTCGCAGCGCCGCCGCCACCACCGCCGCTGACGGCGAGCGCATCGCGTGCCGCCACTTGTTCATGCAGATCCTGCAGCCGGTTGACGTCGACCTCATCGAGATGGTCGAGCGCCTCGCAGGTTGCGAGCGCCGCCGCCAGCGTCGTGTAGTAAGTGACGTGCCGGTGCACCGCCTCGCGCCGGATCGAGTTGGATTCGAGGATCGCCTGCTTGCCCTCGGTCGTATTGATGATCAGATCGATCTCATCGTTCTTGATCATATCGACGATGTGCGGCCTGCCCTCGCGCACCTTATTGACCCGGCGACAGTCAATGCCAGCGGACGCAAGCGTCGCCGCCGTGCCGCTGGTCGCGACGATCGTGAAACCGTGCGCGATCAGCCGACGCGCCAGCGGTACCGCCCCGACTTTGTCGCGTTCACGCACGCTGATCAGACAACAGCCCAGCCGCGGCAGTATGACGCCGGAAGCGCTCTGCGACTTCGCGTAAGCCTCGCCAAATGTGCGTCCGGTACCCATGACCTCGCCGGTGGATTTCATTTCCGGGCCGAGGATCGGATCGGCCTCGGGGAATTTCATGAACGGGAACACCGCTTCCTTGACCGAATAGTACTTCGGCACCCGCTCGGACAATACTCCGAGATCGCGCAGCTTGCGCCCGGTCATGACGCGGGCCGCGAGCTTGGCGATCGGCACGCCCGTCGCCTTCGAGACGAATGGCACGGTACGCGAGGCCCGCGGATTGACCTCCAGCACGTAAACCACCCCGTTCTGGATCGCAAACTGAACGTTCATGAGCCCGATCACATCCAGCGCGCGCGCGAGTTTGCGCGTCTGCGAGCGCAGCTCATCCTGCAACTGCGGCGAGAGACTGTTCGGCGGTAGCGAGCAGCTCGAATCTCCCGAGTGCACACCCGCCTGCTCGACGTGCTCCATGATGCCGCCGATCAGCACATCCTCGCCATCGCAAACCGCATCGACGTCCACTTCGATCGCGACATCGAGGAAGCGGTCCAGCAGCACCGGACTGTCATTGGAGACCCGCACCGCATGCCCCATGTAGGTACGCAGGTCCTCTTCGTTGAATACGATCTCCATCGCACGGCCGCCGAGCACATACGAGGGGCGCATGACCAGCGGATAGCCGACCTCGCGCGCCAACAGCACGGCCTGCTCCTCGTTGCGTGCCGTGGCATTGGCGGGTTGCTTGAGACCGAGACGGCGCACCAGCTGCTGAAAACGCTCCCGATCCTCGGCGACATCGATTGAATCGGGCGATGTGCCGATGATCGGCGCCCCGGCCGCTTCCAGCGCCCGCGATAACTTCAGCGGCGTCTGGCCGCCGAACTGCACGATCACACCATCGGGCTTTTCCTTGGCAATGACCTCCAGCACGTCCTCGAGCGTGAGCGGCTCGAAGTAGAGCCGATCCGAAGTATCGTAATCGGTCGAGACCGTCTCGGGATTGCAGTTGACCATGATGGTCTCGAAACCCTGCTCGCGCAGCGCCAGCGCCGCATGCACGCAGCAGTAGTCGAATTCGATGCCCTGGCCGATGCGGTTCGGACCGCCGCCCAGAATCATGATCTTCTGGCGCTTGCTGGGCTCGGCCTCGCATTCCTCCTCATAGGTTGAATACAGATACGCGGTCGAAGTCGCGAATTCCGCGGCGCAGGTGTCCACCCGTTTGTAGACGGGGGCGATGCCGAACTCGCGCCGCTTGCCGCGGATCGAGGCTTCGCTCGAGCGAGTCAATGCGGCCAGCCGGCGGTCGGAAAACCCCTTGCGCTTGAGCGCACGCAGCCGCTCGACGCCGAGCGCACTTTCACCTTCGCGCCGCACCCGGCTCTCCTCGGCGACCAGATCGGCAATTTGCGCCAGAAACCATGGGTCGATGCTCGTGAGCTCCGCGACGTGCGCGATCTCCCAGCCGGCGCGCAAGGCGTCGGCCACATACAGCAGCCGGTCCGCACCGGGTGAGCGCAGCTCGTAGATCAGCTCCTTCTCAGACTCCTCCGACAGCGGCAGGCTCAGCATCGGGTCGAGTCCGTCGAGGCCGGTCTCGAGGCTCCGCAGCGCTTTGTGGAGCGATTCCTGGAAGGTGTGCCCGATTGCCATGACCTCGCCGACCGACTTCATCTGCGTGGTGAGCCGATTGTTGGCGGCCGGAAATTTCTCGAACGTAAAGCGCGGAATCTTCGTGACCACGTAATCGATCGTGGGTTCGAACGAGGCCGGAGTCGCCCCGCCCGTGATTTCATTCTTGAGCTCATCGAGCGTGTAGCCGATTGCGAGCTTCGCCGCGACCTTGGCGATCGGAAAGCCCGTGGCCTTGGATGCCAGCGCCGAGGAGCGCGAGACGCGCGGATTCATCTCGATCACCAGCAGCCGGCCGTCCTTAGGATTGACCGCGAACTGCACGTTCGACCCGCCGGTCTCGACCCCGACCTTGCGCAGTACCGCGATCGAGGCATCGCGCATGCGCTGGTATTCCTTGTCGGTGAGGGTCTGCGCCGGGGCGACCGTGATCGAGTCGCCGGTGTGCACGCCCATCGGATCGAGATTCTCGATCGAACAGACGATGATGCAGTTGTCCTTGCGATCGCGCACCACCTCCATCTCGAATTCCTTCCAGCCCAGCACCGACTCCTCGAGCAGCAGCTCGCGCGTGGGCGAGGCATCCAGACCACGCTGCACGATGAACTCGAATTCCTCGCGGTTGTAGGCGATGCCACCACCACTGCCGCCGAGCGTGAAGGATGGGCGGATGACGATCGGATAGCCGATGCTGCTTTGTACCGCGAGGGCCTCCTCGAGACTGCGAGCGATCTGCGAGTGCGGCACCTCGAGGCCGATCTCGCACATGGCATTTCGAAACCGCTCGCGGTCCTCCGCCATGTCGATGGCCTCGCGCGAGGCGGCGATGAGCTCGACGTTGAACTGCTTGAGAACGCCTTCACGCACCAGATCGAGTGCGGTGTTGAGCGCGGTCTGTCCGCCCATGGTCGGCAGCAACGCATCCGGCCGCTCGCGCTCGATGATGCGCGCTACGGTGCGCCAGTTCACCGGCTCGATGTAGACCGCATCGGCGCTTTCCGGATCGGTCATGATCGTGGCCGGGTTGGAGTTGACCAGGATGACGCGGTAGCCCTCCTCGCGCAGCGCCTTGCAGGCCTGCGCGCCGGAGTAATCGAACTCGCAGGCCTGACCGATCACGATCGGCCCCGCGCCGATGATCAGGATGCTCTGAATGTCCGTGCGTCTGGGCATCGTCTACCTGTCGCCGCCTCAGCGCTCGGCGCTTTGCCGCCGCGTGCTCGTTCGTAAACTGCGCAATTGCTGCTGCAACCGTCGCACCATGGACTGCACGAAGCTGTCGAACATCGGCCGCAGGTCGTGCGGCCCCGGGCTGGCTTCCGGGTGCCCCTGAAAACTGAAGGCCGGCCGATCGATGCGCGCCATGCCCTGCAGCGTGGCGTCGAACAGCGAGCGATGCGTTGCTATCAGATTCGGCGGCAGCGTCGCTTCATCGACTGCGAAGCCATGATTCTGGCTTGAAATCAGCACGCGGCCGCTCGCGAGCTCCAGTACAGGGTGATTCGCGCCGTGGTGGCCAAACTTCATCTTCACGGTGCTGGCGCCACTGGCGAGACCGAGTAGTTGATGGCCGAGGCAGATGCCAAAGATCGGCACGTCGGTCTCGAGCAGCTCGGCGATCGCTTTGATCGCATAGTCGCACGGCTCGGGATCGCCGGGCCCGTTGGAGAGAAACACGCCATCAGGATTCATCGACAGCACCTCGGCGGCGCCGGTCTGCGCCGGCACCACCGTGAGGCGGCAGCCCTGATCGGCGATCAACCGCAGAATATTGCGTTTGACGCCGTAGTCGTAAGCGACCACGTGCAGGCGCTGTGTCGCGCGCAGCGGCGTGGCCTCGTGCCCGATGCTGCCATCGTTCCACTGGTAGGGCGCTCGCGTGCTGACCACCTTGGCGAGGTCCATGCCCTTGAGCCCGGGAAAGGCGCGCGCGGCGCGCACCGCGGCGGTCTCCTCCAGGCGCTCGCCGGTCATGATGCAGCCCGACTGCGCACCCTTCTCGCGCAACAGACGCGTCAGGCGGCGCGTATCGATGCCCGCGATCGCAACAATGCGCCCGCGCTGCAGAAACTCGCTCAGTGAGCCCGAGGCGCGCCAACTGCTCGCCACCATCGACAGATCGCGCACCACCAGACCGGAGGCGAAGATTTGCGCCGACTCCATGTCCTCAGGCGTCACACCGGTGTTGCCGATATGCGGGTAGGTCAGCGTGACGATCTGGCGTGCGTAGGAGGGATCGGTGAGGATTTCCTGATAGCCGGTGATGGCGGTATTGAATACGACCTCACCAGTGGTATTGCCGGCCGCGCCAATGGATTGGCCTCTGAAGATGCTCCCATCCGCGAGAGCCAGCACCGCCGGTGCAGTCACTTCATGCCTCTCCTTCGGAGCCCCGGAGCCTTCACTACGGCCGCTGCAGGGGTCACTTTACGACATGCATATGCACAAAGCGGGAGGAGTTCTTTTGGAACATCCTCCCGCCTTGTGCGGACTAACCCGATACTCGGATTACGGGTAAAAGTGTAAAGAGCGCCGCCGCCCGTGTCCACGTCAATCTCGGATTTTTGCGGTCGGATAATCAACACGGTCAGTGCCTGTCGTGGCTCGGAATTACCGCTTCATATAGCCCGTAACAATTTGTTTCATATAGAGAATACGTCGCTCATCGCATAGCGCCCGGGAGGCTTCCCGGCGAGCCACTGGGCAGCGGTCAATGCGCCGCGGGCGAACACCGCGCGGTCCGTTACGCTGTGGTGCAGCATCAACCGCTCGCCTTCGCCGAGGAACAGCACCTCGTGCTCGCCGACCACATCGCCTCCGCGTAGCGTCGCGAAGCCAATCTGCCCGGGCATTCGCGCCCCGCTGCGGCCGTGTCGCGCATAGACCGCCTCGTTCTCGAGTATCCCGCCACGCCCTTCGGCCGCCGCCTGGCCCAATGCCAGCGCGCTGCCCGATGGCGCATCGCTCTTGCCACGATGATGCGCCTCGAGGATCTCGATGTCGTAGCCGAGCGGCAGCGCACGAGCGGCACGCCGAACCAGCTCGAGCAGCAGCGTCAGCCCTGGGCTGGTGTTGGCGGCCACGAGCAAGGCGATGTTGTCGGCGGCAGCGGCGAGAGGCGCGTGCAATTCGCGTGCAAGTCCGGTGGTGCCGAGCAGCAGCCGCACGCGCGCGGCAACGCAGGCCGCAAGATTGGCCGCGGCTGCCTGTGGCGTGGAGAAATCGATCACCAGCTGCGCATCGCGCAGCAGCGGCGGCAGCGCTGCACCGATCCGGATGCCGCCGCTCGGCAGGCCGGCGTGTGCCGCCGCATCCTCGCCGATCGCAGCACTGCGCTCCGAGGCCACGGCGCCACAGAGCTGCAGCGCCGGAAAGTGCCGCCACTGGCGCAAAATGTTAACGCCCATGCGGCCGCTGGCCCCGACGAGCACCGTACGAATCGGTGCCGCGGCCGCCACGGCGCTCACGACGCGCCGCCCGAGAAGAATCGCTTCACGCCCTCCAGGAAGGTTTTCTGTCGCGGCGAATGCTTGGCGCCATCGCGCTTGAGCGATTCGTCGAGCTCGCGCAGCAAGGCGCGCTGCTCGTTCGAGAGGTGCACCGGTGTCTCGACGACCACGCGGCAGAACAAATCCCCGCGTGTCGGACCGCGCACCGACTTCACGCCCTTCTCACGCAGTCGGAACACGCGTCCCGACTGCGTCTCGGGCGGAATCTTGAGCACTACTTGGCCATCGAGCGTCGGCACCTCGACGCTGCCGCCGAGCGTCGCCGTGGTGAAGGCGATCGGCACCTCGCAGCTCAAGTGCACGCCGTCGCGCTCGAAAATCGCGTGCTCGCGCACGCGCACCTCGGCATACAAATCCCCGGGCGGCCCGCCGTTGCGACCCGCCTCGCCTTCTCCCGCAAGCCGAACGCGATCGCCGTTATCGACTCCCGGCGGAATTTTCACTGACAGCTTCTTCGAACGTCGCACGCGCCCCTGTCCCAGGCACTGATCGCAGGGATTGCGCACGATGCGGCCGGTGCCGCGGCAATGCGGACAGGTCTGCTGCAACGTGAAGAAACCCTGCGATATGCGCACCTGCCCGCTGCCACTGCAGGTATCGCAGGTGCTGGGCTGCGAGCCCTTGGCCGCGCCCGTACCACGGCAGACCTCGCACTCGGAGAATTTGTTGACGTCGATTTCGATCGTGCGCCCGAACACCGCCTCTGACAGGTCCAACTCCACCTCGTAGCGCAGATCGGCACCGCGAAACACCTGCGCACTGCTGCCGCCACGCCGGGCACCGCCGAAGATGTCGCCGAACACGTCGCCGAATATATCGCTGAAGGCTTCGGCGCCCGTGAAGCCCGACGCGCCCGCATTTGCATTGCGGCTGGCCTCGACGCCGGCGTGACCATACTGATCGTAGAGCGTGCGCTTCTGCGTCTCCGACAGCACCTCGTAGGCCTCCTTGGCCTCCTTGAATCTCTCCTCGGCGTCGTGATCGCCGGGATTGCGGTCGGGGTGATACTTCATGGCCAGGCGGCGATAGGACTTCTTGATTTCCGCCTCGCTCGCATTGCGAGCCAGGTCCAGCACTTTGTAATAGTCGCGCTTGGCCATGAGACCCTGTCAAACCCGTTGCTGTAACCGCAAATGCGAAAGCCGCCCGGCACCTGGTAGTGCCCGGCGGCCCTCACCTCAAGGCTCGTGCCTCAGGAGGCCCGTCGGCCCTTGTCGCGCACTTCCTCGAACTCGGCATCGACCACGTTTTCCTCCGGTTTGGCGCCGGCACCGCCGGGCGAGGCGCTGCCCGAAGCACCCGCACCCTCCGACGGACCGCTCGATCCGCCGCCGGGCGCGGCGCCCCCACCGGGGGGCTGGTTGGCCGCATAGGCGCGCTGCGCGATGCTAGCGGAAGCCTGCGCCAGAGCCTCGGTTTTCTTCTCGATCCCTTCCTTGTCGTCGGATTTGAGCACCGCGCGCAAATCCCCCAGAGCCGATTCGGCCTTGGCGCGCTCGTCGCCCGTGACCTTGTCGCCCAGATCCTTGAGCGTCTTTTCCACGGCATGCACCATCGCATCGGCGCGATTGCGGGTCTCGACCAGCTCGCGGAACTTGCGATCCTCAGCCGCATGCGCTTCGGCGTCCTTGACCATGCGCTTGATCTCATCCTCATTCAGACCGCTCGAGGCACGAATTATGATGCGCTGCTCCTTGCCGGTCGCCTTGTCCTTGGCCGAGACGTTCAGAATGCCGTTGGCATCGATGTCGAAGGTCACCTCGACCTGCGGCATGCCGCGCGGCGCCGGCGGGATATCCGTCAAATCGAACTTGCCCAGCGACTTATTGTCCTGGGCGCGTTCGCGCTCGCCCTGCAGTACATGGATGGTCACCGCGGTCTGATTGTCGTCCGCGGTCGAGAACACATTCGCGGCCTTGGTCGGGATCGTGGTGTTCTTCTCGATCAGCTTGGTCATGACTCCGCCGAGCGTCTCGATACCGAGCGATAGCGGCGTCACATCCAGCAACAGCACATCCTTGACCTCGCCCGAGAGCACGCCGGCCTGGACTGCAGCGCCCACGGCCACCGCCTCGTCTGGGTTGACGTCCTTGCGCGGCTCCTTGCCGAAGAATTCGCGCACGTATTTTTGCGCCAGGGGCATACGGGTCTGCCCGCCGACCAGAATGACTTCGGCCACGTCCTTGGCTTCAAGCCCGGCGTCCTTGAGCGCCACGCGGCACGGCCCGATGGTCTTCTGTATCAGATCCTCGACCAGCGATTCGAGCTTGGCGCGTGTGAGCTTGACGTTCAGATGCTTCGGACCACTGGCATCCGCCGTGATGTAGGGCAGATTGACATCGGTCTGCTGGCTTGAAGACAGCTCGATCTTGGCCTTCTCGGCCGCTTCCTTCAAACGCTGCATCGCCAGCGGATCGCGCCGAACATCGACGCCCGACTCTTTGAGGAACTCTTCGGCGAGGAAGTTGATGACGCGCAGATCGAAATCCTCACCGCCCAAAAAGGTATCACCATTGGTCGAGAGCACTTCGAACTGCCGCTCGCCGTCGACTGCCGCGATTTCGATGATGGAGATATCGAACGTGCCGCCACCGAGGTCATAGACCGCGATCTTGCGATCCGAACCCTGCTTGTCCAAGCCATAGGCCAGTGCGGCTGCGGTCGGCTCGTTGATGATGCGCTTGACGGTCAGACCCGCGATGCGGCCGGCATCCTTGGTCGCCTGGCGCTGCGAATCATTGAAATAGGCCGGTACCGTTATGACCGCCTCGGTCACGGTCTCGCCGAGATAATCCTCAGCGGTCTTTTTCATCTTCATGAGGACGCGCGCCGAAATCTCCGGCGGCGCCATCTTCTTGCCATGCACATCCACCCATGCGTCACCGTTGTCGGCCCGCACGACCTTGTAGGGCACCATCTTGATGTCCTTCTGCACCACGTCGTCGTCGAACTTGCGACCGATCAGGCGCTTGACCGCGAACAGTGTGTTCTGCGGATTGGTGACCGCCTGCCGCTTGGCCGACTGTCCGACCAGCACCTCATCGTCCTTGCTGAAAGCGACGATCGAGGGAGTCGTGCGATCGCCTTCACTGTTTTCGATCACGCGCGGCTTGCCGCCTTCCATGATCGCCACGCACGAGTTGGTCGTGCCCAGGTCGATGCCGATTACCTTGCTCATGGGTCAAACTCCAATGATTCTGCGCTATGACCGTCTAGATTGGGCTCGGAGCTTTGGTTTCAAGTCGTTACCGCTCCGTTCCCACCCACCCGCTAACCGTTCTACTCAAGCTCGCCGTCAGCTCGCCGGCGACGCCGGGGCCGTGGCCGTGGCCGTGGCGACCACGACCCGCGCCGGGCGCAGCAATCGGCCGTTGAGTTCGTAGCCGGACTGCACCACCTGCAGCACTGAATTGGGCGTGGCGCTGGGCGCCGCCTGCATCAGCACCGCCTCGTGCAAAGCCGGATCGAATCGCTGCCCGCTCGGATCGATCTGCTTGATCGAGAATTTCTCGAACGCACGCTCGAGCAGCTTCAACGTGGCCTCCTGGCCCGCGATCACGCTCTGCGGATCGCTGCTGGCGCCGTTGCGAACGCCCAGCTCGAGGCTATCGCGCACGGGCAGCAGCTCGCTGGCGAAGCGCTCGAGCGCGTAGCGATGGGCGCTTTCGATGTCGCGCTGCGCGCGCTTGCGCACATTGTCGAGCTCAGCGGCCGCCCGCAAATACTGCTCACGCTGCTGCCCGAGGTTTTCTTCGGCCTGAGCCAGAGCAGTGCGCAGACCGTCAGCCTCGGTGCCCGACTTGCCCGCTGCGCCAGCCGACGCCGGATCAGTCTCTGCCGCCGGCCCGCCCGTGGCTGCCACGCTGGTTTCCATCGCCTCGGCCATCGTTAATAGTCCTGCAAAAACAAGGATTTAAAATAAAAAGCTAAAGCGAACTCTCGCAGCTCTGACCGCCACCTAATCCCTAAATGGCGTTCAGCGCCGCAAATTCAAGGCCGAGCTCAGAACTTTTGCGGTCAGATCGACCAGCGGAATGACTCGCTCGTACGCCATACGCGTCGGGCCGATGACGCCAATCACACCGACGACACCCTGCTCCGAGCTGTAGGGAGCCGTCACGACGCTGTAGTCATCGAGGATGCGGTACCCGGACTCGTGGCCGATGAATATCTGTATGCCCTCGGCCTTGAGGCTCTGATCGAGCAGATGCAGGATATCGCGCTTTTCGTTGAAGGCTTCGAACAGCCGCTTGAGCTTATCGACGCTGGCCAGCTCGCCGAGCTCCATGAGATTAGTCTCACCGGCAATGACGTACTCGATGCTTGCCGTGGCGCTGCCCTGCTCGAACAGCCGCTGCGCGACTGCGATGGCATCGAGCATGACCTGGTTCAGGTGCTCGTGCGTGTCCTTGAGCTGCTGCACCAGGTCGGTGTGAATCTGCGGCAGCGTACGCCCGGCGCAATGCTCGTTGAGAAAGTTGGCCGCACGCCGCAGCTCCTCGGCCGAAAATCGGCGCTCCAGGTGGATGATGCGGTTCTGCACTTCACGGTCGTTGAGCACCAGCACGACCAGGATCCGGTTCTCGGATAGGGCCAGGAATTCGATCTGCGTCAGCGAGGCAGCCTGCGCCAACGGCAGCGTCACGACGCCGGCCAGATGCGTGATGTTGGACAGCAGCTGCGAGGCGGTCGACACCAGCGACTTGGAGCTATCGGCCGGGACATCGAGCTGGCGACGAATCTCCTCGCGACCGCTCTCGTCGGCCGGAAACTGGGATCGCAGCAGGGAATCGACGAAAAAGCGGTAGGCCTTGTCGGTCGGTACGCGACCGGCGGAGGTGTGCGGCGAAGTGACGAAGCCCAGCGCTTCCAGATCGGCCATGACATTGCGCACGGTGGCCGAACTCAATGCCAGACCGGAATCTCGCGACAGCGAGCGCGAGCCGACCGGTGCGCCATCGCGGATGTAGCTTTGCACCAGCACACGCAACAAACGTTGTGCGCGTTCGTTGAGTGCTTCCTCTTTGGTGTCTGCCGTCATGCCTGAAGTCCAGCTAACCAGCGCCGCGCGGCCTCGTCAAGCATTACGCGCTGCCGTTTAGGTCCACAATATGGCAAGTATGCTCGTGGCCGCACGGCGTGAGCCATGCTACAACAGCGCACAGTATGAAAACGGCGCGCCGCTCCACATCGCAAGGTTCACACGCCCCATGTCCAGGCCGATACGCAGCTGCGTCCTAGTCGGCAAGTTTCAGGACCCGCGGGTAGCCGAGTGCGTCCAGGCGCTGCTGCCGGAACTGCTGTCCCGACGCCTCGAGGTGTTCGCTCCCCAGGACTCCGAGAGCGTGACGGCGCCCAGCGGCGTGCGCGTCATGCCGCTGGCCGATTTCATCGAGCGCGCCGACTTGGTGATTGCCATCGGTGGAGATGGCACCCTGCTCTATGCCGCCGGACTGGTCGCCGAGCACGACATTCCGCTGCTCGGCATCAATCGCGGCCGGCTCGGCTTCCTGACCGACGTGCTGCCCCAGGATATGGTGAGGTCGCTCAGTGCGGTGCTGGCCGGCGAGTGCGAGCCGGACCGGCGGCCGCTGCTGCGGGCGCGGCTGATCGCCCCCAGCGGTGTCGAGGTACAGCGGTTCGCTTTGAACGACGTGGTCTTCAATCGTCTCGAGACCGGGCGCATGCTCAATTTCGAGACGCGCATCGACGGCCGCTATGTGAATTCCCACGGCGGCGATGGACTGGTCGTCGCCACCGCCACCGGCTCGACCGCCTACGCGCTGTCCTGCGGCGGGCCGATCGTCGAGCCGCGGCTCAATGTGCTGGTGGTGGCGCCGATCAGTCCGCACACGCTCTCCGACCGCCCGATTCTGCTCCCGGGCGATTCGCGTATCGATGTCGAGCTCATTGGCCGCGACGACATCAGCGCGCAAGTGACCTGCGATGCGGGCGTGCTCGGGGTGCTCGCGCTCGGGGGACGGCTGGAGATCATGCCGGCGGGCCGCGCAATCACACTGCTGCACCCGCCGGGCTACGACTACTTCCGTCTGTTGCGTTCCAAGCTCCACTGGGGCCTGGGCGGCTTGAGCCACGAGCGCTAGCGGCGATGCTGCGCCACCTGCAAATCCGCGACTTCGCGATCATCGACCAGGTCGAGATCGAATTCAGCGGCGGCCTGACGGTGCTGACCGGCGAGACCGGTGCGGGCAAATCGATCATCGTCGATGCACTGGAACTGCTGGCCGGCGCTCGCGCCGGCGCTGACGTGGTACGCGGCGGCGCCGACAGGGCCGACATCGCAGCGACCATCGATATTTCGGCCACCGGCGGCGAGCTGCGGCACCTGCTCGATGAGCACTCCATCGCCCATGAGGGCGAGCTCGTGATCCGGCGCGTGATCGGCAGCGATGGCCGCAGCCGCGCCTGGCTCGGCGGCCAACCAGTGCCGGCACAGGTGCTCGGCCAGGCCGCCGAACTGCTGTTCGATATCCACGGCCAGCACGAATTTCAATCGCTGGTGCGGCCGGCGACGCAACGTGCGCTCGTCGACAGCTATGGACGGCTCGAGGCACTGGCCGGCCAGGTGCGCTCCGCCCATAGCGTCTGGCTGGCGTTGCTCAACCGCAGTCTCGAGATCGAGAGCGCCGCCGACGAGCGCGGCTCGCGGCTCGAGCTGCTGCGCCATCAGCTGCACGAGATCGAAGCACTCGCGCTGCGAAGCG
This sequence comes from Steroidobacteraceae bacterium, assembly GCA_035605115.1. Lineage (GTDB taxonomy): Bacteria > Pseudomonadota > Gammaproteobacteria > Steroidobacterales > Steroidobacteraceae > FEN-1191. The sequence continues at coordinate 34,380 of DATNHF010000015.1, forward strand.
GTGAGATCGCCGAGCTGCATGCCGAGCGCGCGCGGCTCGCGAACCGCGGGCGGCTGCTGCAGGCTGCACGCGCGGGGCTCGAGTCTCTGTACGAATCCGCCGAAGGCCCGACCGCCTATGCGCTGCTGGCCCGAGCACTCGCCGCGCTGCGTTCCGCCAGCGCGCTCGATGCGCAGCTCGGCTCGCTGACCGCGCCGCTCGAGGAAGCCGAGCTACACATCAAAGAAGCCGGCCACAGCCTGCTGCAATATCTCGACGCGCTCGAGATCGACCCGCAGCGTGCCGAGACGGTCGAGCGCCGGCTGTCGGCAATCGAGGAACTGGCCCGCAAGCATCGCGTCGCGGGCGAGGCGTTGCCCGAGCGACGCGACGCGCTTGCCGCCGAGCTCGCGAGTCTCGAGGCCGCGGCCGCCGATCGGGGCGCACTGCGCGCACAGCTCACGGCTGCACTGGCCAGTTACCAGGAAGCCGCGCGGCAACTCTCGGCCCGGCGCGCGACCGCCGCCCGCGCCCTTGCCAAAGACATCTCGGCTCGTTTGCAGGAACTCGGCATGGGCGGCGGGCGCTTTCTGATCGACGTGTCACCACTCGAGACCGCCGAACCTGCCGCGCACGGCATCGATCGGATCGAGTTCCGCGTGAGTACCAACGTCGGCCATGCGCCGCGCCCCGTGGCCAAGGTTGCCTCGGGCGGGGAGCTCGCGCGACTGTCGCTCGCCGTTCAGGTCTCCTGCGCGGCCGATGCCACACGCTGCATGGTGTTCGATGAGGTGGACGCCGGCATCGGCGGAGCGGTCGCCGAGATCGTCGGCCGGGAACTGCGCGCCCTGGGTGCCGCCGGGCAGGTGCTGTGCGTGACGCATTTGCCGCAGGTCGCCGCGCAAGGCCATCAGCATTGGCGCGTGACCAAGCTGAGCAGCGGGACCAGCACGCATATCCAGCTCAATGCGCTGACCGGCGAGGAACGCGTGCAGGAGCTCGCGCGCATGCTCGGCGGCATTGAGATCACGCAGCGTGCGCGCGCGCACGCGTTGGAAATGCTATCCGCCGCGGCCGAGCCGACCGCGGCGCGGGCGCCGCCTCGCACCGGGCAGCGCCGCGGTGAGGAACGCTAACTGGGCAAGCGGGCGCGCAATGCCTTGCGGGACGGGCAATTGGGCCGCTGACAGCGGCCATAGAGCACCAGCGAGTGCTCTTCTATCTTGAAGCCGAGCCGTTGCGCGATGGCGTTTTGCCGCGTTTCTATGTCCGCGTCGACGAACTCCTCGACAGCGCCGCAGTCCATACACACGATATGATCGTGGTGCCCACCTTGGTTGATCTCGAACACCGCCATGCCATCTTCGAAATGGTGCCGTGTCACCAGGCCTGCGCCCTCGAATTGCGTGAGCACCCGATAGACCGTCGCAAGCCCGATATCCTCGCTCAGCCCCAGCAGCTTCTTGTAGATTTCTTCGGCCGACATGTGCCGCGTTGGGCTGCTCTCGAGAATCTCGAGGATTTTGAGCCTCGGCAATGTGACCTTGAGTCCCGCTTTGCGCAGGTCCTTACCTTCCACGATGCACCTCGATCCGGCCCGCCTCGAGCCGACGATACGGTATAATTGTCGCATGAGAATGAGCCGTCGCGGCCATCGGGCGCAAGCCGTCTGTAGAATTTCCGCAGCCGCTCGCAGCGGCCGGGCGGCACGCATGCTGCTGCTGCTGGCGTCGGCCTGCGCCCTGGGCGCCTGCGTCTATCGCATGCCGATCCAGCAGGGCAATTACCTCGATCCAGCCGTCATTGCGCAGGTCAAGCCCGGCATGACGCACAGCCAGGTGCGCTACCTGCTCGGCACGCCCATGGTGCCAGGCGCCTTCGACACCTCGCGTTGGGACTACGACTACTATCTCAAGTCCAAGCGCCTCAGAGGCCCGGGCCGCGGTCACGTGTCCATCTACTTCACCGACAACCTGGTCGCTCGCATCGACAGCAACGTCACGAGCGCCCCATTTGCACCCGTCAGCACCCGCGGCGCACAAGCGCCCGAACCGCGCTCGGCCGGCGGACACTGAAACCGCGCCGCGGCCTAGCGCCGCCCTCGCCGTCCGCTGGTGGCCATCTGAGCGGCTCGCGCTCGCCGGCTGCTGCGCGGATCCACGAGCAGCGAGCGGTAAATCTCGATGCGATCGCCGTCCGCGGGCACGTATTCGCGCGGGCACACGCGTCCAAATATGCCCGTGGCGGCCGCAGCCCAATCGGCGGCTGCCTCGCCGAGCAACGGCCGTGCAGCCTCGAGCGCCGCGGCAATCGTCGCCTCTGCGGGCAAGTGCAGCGTGCACTCGCGCACGCCATCCGGTGTGTCGCAGACCACATCACAGCTCTTGCGCATGCGCTCGCGCCCGTCAAACCGGCAGGCTTTGCGCACGCGCCACGAATGCGCGCACAAGCTCGGACTGCGTCTCCTCGAACAGCGGGTCGAACAAGGCTGACTTCAACGAATTGGAGAACTGAAAGCGCAGCTTGAAGTCGACCCGACAGCCATTGCTCGCCACGGGCGTGAACTGCCAGGAGCCTTCGAGCACCTTGAATGGTCCCTCGACCAGCTGCATCTGCACGCCGCGGTCGGGATCGAGCCGATTGCGGGTCGTGAATCGCGTGCGCAGCGGACCGCGGCGCACGGTCAGTCGCGCGACCACTTCGTGCTCGCCGCGCTCGAGCACCTCGGCCGCGGTGCACCCTGGCACGAACTCCGGATAGCGCTCGATATCTTGGACCAATCGGTACATGACACTGGGCAGACGCGCCACCAGCGACGTGCGGGTCATTTCTCGCATCGAGCAAGTGTGGCCGAGCGCGCTTCTCGGCTCAAGCTGGCCGGCGGCGCCTCTGTACAATGCGACTATGCCCAAAGCCCCAGCCAGCGAACGCGTGATCGCCGAGAACCGGCGCGCGCGTTATGACTACTTCATCGAGGAGCGGCTCGAGGCCGGGCTCGCACTCGAAGGTTGGGAGGTGAAATCCATGCGGGCCGGTCGCGCGCAGCTCGCCGAGGCCTACGTTTATGTGCGCGATGGCGAGGCCTTCCTGATCGGCGCGCACCTCTCGCCGCTACGGACCGTATCGACCCACAAGCTTGCCGATCCCGTGCGCACGCGCAAGCTGCTCTTGCATCGCAGTGAGCTCGACCGCCTGATCGGCGCCACGGAACGCCGCGGCTACACGATCGTGCCGCTGGAGCTGTATTGGAAGCACGGTCGCGCCAAGCTGCAGATCGGACTTGCCAAGGGAAAGAAGCAGCACGACAAGCGCGCCACGGAAAAAGACCGCGACTGGCAGCGCGATCGGGCGCGATTGCTGCGCAGGGGCTGAAGGCGCGGGGACGACTGCCCCCGGCGGGCGCGCATTCGCGCCCCCGGTCCATTGGAGGTAGACTAACGGCGACTGCCTGAAGGGGGCGACCGGTTTCGACGTGGGTTACGAACCTTCAGGGGCGTGCCGAGGCGCAGTGGCCCTCGTTAATAACTGCTGCAAAACTTAGTTGCCAACGACGACAACTACGCTCTAGCTGCCTAATCGCAGCTGACCTCTGACCAGTTCGTGCCTATGCGACTGAACCAGGGGACGCGCTCATAGGATCGCGCTGCCGTGTGCGACGGGTTGCAGCGTTAAGAGTTACCGTCCGCTGGTCTGGCGTCTTCCCTGCCCTTCGGGTAGCGCTGGATGAGAACCAAAGAACGGGCTACGCGCGTAGATCCTGAAGTCTAGGGCTTGCGGACGCGGGTTCAATTCCCGCCGCCTCCACCAGGCATTTTATTAGAATAATCAGAATGTTAGCGTTCTTTCAGAATCTGTTTTCTTGCTTGATTCCTGCAGTGTGAAATCATGAGAGGCGCGCTGCAGCTCCGGCCGTCCTCAATCGATGATCAACCTTTGTGGCAGCGGTATCGG
>DATNHF010000016.1:0-36407 GCA_035605115.1 Steroidobacteraceae bacterium
CGGGCCAGCTCACTCGGGCGGGCTGGATTTCGCGCATATTCTCCGGCCTGAGATTCGTGTAGCGCTTGAGCTCGTTCCAGGACTCATGGAGCGTGAACTGCGCGACCTCGTGAATCTGATAGCCACGCTCGAACAGACGGCTGGTGGCTTCGTGCCGCAGATCGTGGAAGCGCAGATCCTTGATCCCGAGCACGTGGCAGGCGCGTGTGAAGGCGGTACCTATGCTCTTCGGGTCATACGGAAAGACGTACCCGCACGTCTGCGGCTGTGCCTGGACGATCGCCCACGCCTCCGGCGGGTATTTGAAACGCCGGTGATTGCCATCCTTCTCAGTCGGGTCCTTGGCGTCGCGAACGATGCCCGTGCGTGTTGCGGCATCGTTGTCGTGCCATTCGAGCCGGCAGATCTCGGCCTGGCGTCGAGCGGAGCAGACCGCGAATTCCATGACGGGCAGCATGCGGATCGAGGAGCGCTTATCCCGACGAGCAAAATACTCACGCAGCCGTGCGAGCTCTTCCGCTGTCAGCCGCCGCGCCCGCCTGCGCGCTCTGCCGATCAGGCGCAGTTCCCGGCACGCGATGCGCGCCTGTTGCACGACCTCGGGGCGGACCGGCAGTTCTTTGACGCTGCGAGCGGCTCTCAGGACGACGCCGATCCAGATCAGATCGTTCGCCACGGTAGCCGCTCCGGTGCCCTCGGCGCGTCGCGAGCGGACGTGATCGATCAGCATGGCGGCGGTCAGGTTCAGGGCATTGGCCTTGCCAAGCGCATGGCGCTCCAGGAATTCGAGATGGGTCTGCTTGCTGCGCTGCCATTTGGAGATCGTCTCGAATGCCTCGATATACCAACGGATCAGCCCGGCGAGCGTGGGAGCTCCTTGCTGCTCTCGGACAAGCGTGGCGGGATCTTCGAGCGCAACCTCGCGATGCCTGGCCCAGCTCAGCGCCGCTGTTCGATGCGCGAAGGTCTTGCTCTCCCGGTGAATGATCGCGGCCCCGCGGCGCATGCGGACGATTGCTGTATAGCGCGTGACGCCGTTGGCTTGTTTGCGGGCTTTGATAGTGGGCATGATGGCGTCTTTGGGGAGACATGCCATTCTTGTCTCCTTTATGTCTCCCCGGCAACCGCTAAACTCCCCGGAATGCACAGAAATCCCGCAGAAACCCGCAGTTCTGAAAGCCCTATGAAAATAGGCATTTCCATCGAGAAATCAGCCGCGACGATCGATCGCAGGCTCTCGGTCGCCCCTATGATGGATTGGACCGATCGGCATTGCCGCTACTTCCTGCGCGGCTTCTCGCCGCGCGTTCGGCTGTACACCGAGATGATCACGGCCGCGGCCGTTGTCCGCGGCGATCAGGCACGGCTGCTGCGCTTTTCCGAGGAGGAAAAGCCACTGGCTCTGCAGCTCGGCGGCAGCGACCCGGCGCTGCTGGCGGCCGCGGCACGTGCCGGTGCCGAGAGCGGCTACGACGAGATCAACTTCAACTGCGGCTGCCCCAGCGATCGTGTGCAGGCCGGCGCCTTCGGCGCCTGCCTCATGCAAACACCGGCGCTGGTCGCCGATTGCGTAGCGGCGATGCGCGCCGCCGTGAAAGTGCCAGTGACGGTGAAGATGCGCATTGGGGTGCTCGCGCCAGCGGCTGGGGCGGGCGATGTGGCGCGCTTCGATTCCGAGCACTATGTGCAGCTGCGTGATTTCACGGCCACCGTGGCGCAGGCCGGCTGCGAACATTTCATCGTCCACGCCAGAAGGGCGGTGCTGGGGGGGCTTTCGCCGCGCGAGAATCGCGCGGTGCCGCCGTTGCGATTCGATGTCGTGCAGCGGCTCGCGCGCGAGTTTTCGCACTTATGGATCGGGGTCAACGGCGGGCTGCGCACCGCGGCGCAATGTGAGACCGCATTGCTCTGGTGCGATGGCGTCATGCTTGGCCGCGAGGCCTATCACCGTCCGGCAGTGCTCACCGAGCTGCACCGCCACCTGTTCGACGATGGTTGGACGGGCCCGGACGCGCGCAGCATGCTCGAGCGCATGGCAGCCTATACCGAACGGGAGGTGATGGCCGGTGAGCGCGTCGCGGCGATTACCCGCCACATGCTCGGCCTGTGCGCCGGCAGCCCCGGCGCCCGTCATTTCCGGCAGTGCTTATCGGAGGGCGCGCGCACGCTCGGAGCCGGTGCGGGCGCCGCGGCCCGGGCCCGGCGACTCATGAGGCAAGCAGCCGCCCTGTGCGCGGCATAGCGGCCCGCGGAGGCTTGCGTATAATCTTACGCTGCGGTGACTTAAGCGAGCTTTCCGCCGATGCGCGACAGCAGTTACTTATAAGATCCGGATCGCATGGGCAAAGACATCGAGCTTGCGATTCTGTTCGCCGACGTGGTCGGCTCGACACGCCTATTTGAAGCGATGGGAGACCTGCGCGCGCGCGATATGGTCTCGACCTGCATCGATGTGATGCGGGAGGCCACCGAGCAGCACAATGGCACGCTCATCAAGACAATCGGCGATGAGGTCATGTCGACCTTTCCGACCGCCGACGACGCTCTGAATGCCGCCGGGCAGATGCAGAAACAGATCGCGGCGCATACTGAGTTGCGAGTCGAGGGCCAACCGGTATCGATACGCATCGGCTGCCATTTCGGCCCGGTGGTGCTCGAGAATCGCGATGTGTTCGGTGCCAGTGTGCATACGGCCAATCGTATGACCAGTCAGGCCAAGGCGGGCCAGATCATCACCACTTCGGCCACGGTCGAGCGCCTGTCGCCCGAGTGGCGCGCGTCGGTGCGGCAGATCGACGTTGCCACTATCCGCGGGCAGGGCGGGGAGGTCGCACTTTACGAGGTGCTGTGGCAGACCGAGGATGTCACTAGCATGCTGCCGGCGATCTCGCTCAACGGGCGCGATGCCCGCCGGCCTCGGCGGCTACGCTTGTCGGTGCAGGATCGGGAAGTGGTGCTCGACGAGCAGCGCACACACGTGGCGATAGGCCGCGCCGACGACAACGATATCGTCATTCGAGGCAATCTGATCTCGCGGCTGCACGCGCGCATCGACTTCAGCCGCAATCGCTTTACGCTCACCGACCAGAGCACCAACGGCACTTTCGTGCAGATCAGCGGCGAGGAGGAAGCCTTCGTCCGGCGCGATAGCATGCCCATCAAGGGCGAAGGGCTCATCGGCCTGGGACGCATTCCCGATCGCGACTCACCTCTGACGATTCACTTCGTTTGCGAGGACAGTTAGCCCAAGCGCCGCTCGAGCTCATCGAGCTCAGTCAACAGCGCGGCCGGTAGGCGCGTGCCAAATCCGCGCAGATACTCGCGCAGATTGGCGGCCTCCTCGCGCCACGCGGCGTTCGGCACAGCGGTGAGTGCCTCGAGCGCTTCCTGGCTGATGTTCAGGCCGTCGGTATTGAGATCCGAGGGACGCGGCATGTAGCCGATCGGCGTCTCGGTCGCGCCGGCGCGTCCCGCACACCGCTCGAGGATCCAGCACAGAACTCGCAGGTTCTCGCCAAAACCCGGCCAGAGGAATTTGCCCGCCGCGCTCTGTCGAAACCAGTTGACGTGGAAGATAGGCGGCGGGTACTTCAGCGCGGCGCCGATCTTGAACCAGTGCGCCCAGTAGTCGCCGAAGTTGTAGCCGCAGAACGGCTTCATTGCCATCGGATCGCGACGCACGACGCCGACCTGACCGGTCGCGGCGGCAGTGGTTTCCGAGGCAACCGAGGCCCCCACGAGCACGCCGTGCGACCAGTTGCGCGCCTGATAGACCAGCGGCGCAAGCTGGCGGCGCCGGCCGCCGAAAATCAGTGCCGAGATCGGCACGCCGCGCGGATCCTCCGCCGCCCGGGTATAGGCAGGATTCTGCGTCGCCGCCACGGTGAAGCGGGAATTGGGGTGCGCCGCCGGGCCGTTCTTCGGATCGTAGGCCCGTCCCAGCCAGTCGATGGCCGGCTGCCCGTCCATGCCTTCCCACCACGGCTCATTGTCGACCGTCAGTGCCACGTTGGTGAACAATGCGTCGTGCCGGATCGTCTCGTAGGCATTGCGGTTGGTATGTTGGTTGGTGCCCGGCGCGACACCGAAGTAGCCCGACTCCGGATTGATGGCCCAGAGTCGGCCGTCCGGACCGGGCTGGAGCCAGGCGATGTCGTCGCCGATCGTGAAGACCTTCCACCCCGCCAGCGAATCCGGGGGGATCAACATCGACAAATTGGTCTTGCCGCACGCCGAAGGAAATGCCGCGGCCAGATAATGGGTCTCGCCGCGCGGATTGCGCAGGCCGACCAGCAGCATATGTTCGGCTAGCCAGCTCTCGTCGCGCGCCTGCCAGCTGGCAATGCGCAGCGCATGGCATTTCTTGCCGAGCAAGGCATTGCCGCCGTAGCCGGAGCCAAAGCTCTGGATCGACAGCTCTTCGGGAAAATGCATGATGAAGCGACGCTCGGGATTCAGATCGCCCACCGAATGCAGCCCGCGCACGAAAGTGCCCTCGGTTGCAATGCGCTCGAGCGCGGCGCGGCCCATGCGTGTCATGAGGGCCATGCTCAGCACGACGTAGGCACTGTCCGTGATTTCCACGCCGCAGCGCGCGTAGGGCGAGTCGAGCGGGCCCATGCAATAGGGCACGACATACAGCGTGCGCCCCTGCATGCAGCCGCGAAACAGCTCGCGCATCTTGGCCTTAGCCGCCGTCGGTTCCATCCAGTTGTTGTTGGGACCCGCATCCTCCTTGGAGCGCGTGCAGATGAAGGTCAAATGCTCGACGCGCGCCACATCGCTCGGATCGGATCGGTACAGAAAGCAGCCGGGATAACTCTTCTGATTGAGCTCACGCAGCTCCCCCTTGGCGGCGAGTTCACCGCGCAGGCGGCGGAACTCGAGCTGCGAGCCGTCGCACCACCGCACCTGGTCCGGCTGGGTCAGTTGCCGCACTTCGGCTACCCAGTCCGATACGTTTCTTGCCATATCGGACAGAGAAGCGAGAGTGTGGGGGACGGTCGCCATGTCGTATCCTCAGGCCAGCGCTGCGCATAGCAGGCACGAATTATACCGAGGGCACTGGGGCGCCGGTGCGTTTGCGGTCCGAGGCAGGTTGCATAATCCAACCATGACAGCGATGTCGGCCATTTTCGGCAGTCAGGGGCCTCTGGTGGGGGCTCTCGAAGGCTTTCGTGTGCGTCCGGCGCAACAGCAGATGGCGGCGCGTATCGGCGAGGCCCTCGAGCAGCGCCAGCGGCTGCTGGTTGAAGCCGGCACCGGCACGGGCAAGACCTTCGCGTATCTGGTGCCGGCGCTGCTGTCGGGGTTGCGCGTGCTGATCTCGACCGGCACGCGCACGCTGCAGGACCAGCTCTATCACCGCGATCTGCCGCTGCTGGCGGCTGCCATGGGGCGGCCGGTACGAGTGGCTCTGCTCAAGGGGCGCTCGAACTATCTCTGCCAGGCGCGCCTTGCGTCCATCGGACGGCAGGGCGAGCTACTGCCGGCGCACGCCGACCCGTTGCTCGCGCGGATCATCGACTGGTCGCTCGGCACGCGCAGTGGCGATCTATCCGAGCTGCCGGAACTCGCCGACGCCCATCCGCTGCGGCCCCACATCAGCTCGACGCGCGAGAACTGCCTCGGCTCGCGTTGTGCGCACTACAGCGATTGCCATGTACTGCAAGCGCGTCGCACGGCTCTGGAAGCGGACATCGTCGTGGTCAATCACCACCTGCTGCTGGCCGACCTGGCGCTCAAAGAGGACGGTTTCGGCGATCTGCTGCCGAGCGTGGATGCGGTAATTCTCGATGAGGCGCATCAGTTGCCCGACCTGGTCAGCGAGTTCTTTGGCACCAGCGCGAGCAGTCGACAGATCGAAGTGCTCATGGCCGACCTGCGCACCGAGCTGCAAGCGGACGGTCTGGCGACGCCGCTCGATTTGCAGGCGCTGGCCCGAGTGGAGCGTGCACTGCTCGACAGTGTCGCCGCTTTGGGCCGCGATGAGCGGCATCTCGCCTGGCGTGAGTTGGCGCCGCACGCGCCGGCATGCCTGCAGGAGCTCGAGAGCGCGTTGCTTGAGTGTGCGCAGCGCCTGCGCGAGCGCGGCGCCGGTGGCGGCCTGGAACAATGCGCGCTGCGCGCCGAGCTGCTGGCCGCCTCACTGGCACAACTGCTCGATGAGTCAGCAGGGCCTGATTCGCTGCCCGGCGCGCGCACAGCCTCCACGCATGCGCACGGGTTCCTGTTGCGACTGCTGCCCTACGACGTGTCTGGGCGCTTCAGTGCATTGATCAACGCCCACGCCAGCGCCTGGATATTTACCTCGGCGACGCTCGCCGTCGGGGACGATTTCTCGCATTTCGCGAGCCGGCTGGGGCTGCAAGGGTCGGGAACAATGCGTTTCGAGAGCCCCTTCGATTACGAGCGCCAGGCGCTGCTGTATTTGCCGCCTGACATGCCCGAGCCCTCGAATCCGGGATTCACGGCCGCGGTGATCGCGACTGCGCGGCCGTTGCTCGAGGCGTCCGCAGGAGGCGCGTTCATACTGTTCACGAGCCACCGGGCGCTGCAGACCGCGGCCGGGATGCTCGCGAAGGCGCTGCCGGCCGATTGGCCACTGCTGGTGCAGGGCAGGGCGCCGCGCGAACAACTGCTGCGCCGCTTCCGCGCGAGCGGCCGTGCGGTGCTGCTCGGTACCGCAAGTTTCTGGGAGGGCGTTGACGTGCAGGGTCCGGCTTTGCGGCTGGTGCTGATCGACCGTCTGCCGTTTGCTTCACCCGAGGATCCGGTCGTGCGTGCGCGCATCGAGCATCTGGAATCTCAAGGCGCGAGTGCATTCAAGGATTACCAGCTACCCGAGGCCGTGCTGGCGCTCAAGCAGGGGGTGGGCCGGCTGATCCGCAGCGAGCAGGACCGCGGCGTGGTCGTGGTTTGCGATCCGCGCCTGACTGCGCGCAGCTACGGCCGCGTTTTTCGCGCCAACCTGCCGCCGATGGCACTCGTGCGCGACCCAGCGCCCGCGCTGGCGCTGCTGCGCGAGCTCGCCGGCGTCCGCGAGGACAGCGAGCCGCGCTCTGTGCCGGCGTGAAGCTGCTGGCGCTCGATTCCGCCACGGAGCTGTGCTCTGCGGCGCTGTGGATCGACGGTGCCTCGCTGACGAGGGAAAGTGCACGCCCGCGCGGCTCGGGCGAGGCCATCCTGAGCATGGTGGCGCAGCTGCTTTGCGAGTCGGGCCTCGATCTGGAACGGCTCGATGCCATTGCCGTCGGGCGCGGTCCCGGTGCCTTTACGGGTGTGCGGCTGGCGGTGGCGGTCGCCCAGGGCTTGGGTTTTGCGGCCGGTCTGCCGCTGTTGCCGGTGTCGGATTTGCGTGCACTCGCGCTGCAGGCCCTGGGTCAGGAAGCTGCCCCGGAGCGTGTGGTGATTTGCCAGGATGCGCGCATGGCTGAAGTCTATTGGGGATGCTTCGAGCGCGCGGGCGGCGCGCGGGCGGTGACCGCCGAGGCGGTCGGCGCGGCGACTGCGGTCCGCCTGCCCGAGCATTGGCACGGCGGCGGGGTGTGTGCCGCGGGTTCCGGGTTCGAGGCGTATCCAGCACTGCGTGCTCTAGCGGGATGGGAGCTGCGGGCCATTTGGGGACACTTGAGGCCACGGGCGCTCGAGATCGCGCAGCTCGCCGCCTTCGATGGGTTGGCAGCAGCCGTAGCGCCCGAGGCTGCCCAGCCGGTGTACTTGCGCGATGAAGTTGCAGCGCTTCCTGCACGAAACTGACACAATCCATTCCCGTGTCATTCAATTGCAACAAATGCACCCTAAGGTGCCCGGGCATGGTTGCAACAATATGACTTCCAAGCAGATTTTGATCGTGGAGGACGAGCGGCCGATCCGCGAGATGATCGCCTTCGGATTGAAGCGCGCGGGCTTCGAGGTACGCGAGGCCGAGGATTGCCGCGCCGCGCGCGCTGCGCTCGCCGATCGACGCCCCGACCTCGTACTGATCGACTGGATGCTGCCGGATACCAGCGGCTTGGAACTCACACGCTCCCTTAAGCGCGAGCGCGATACGCGCGACCTGCCCGTGATCATGCTCACGGCGCGCGCCGAGGAAGGCGACAAGGTGGCGGGGCTCGACGGCGGCGCCGACGACTACATGACCAAGCCATTTTCGCCGCGCGAGCTGATCGCTCGCGTCAATGCCGTGTTGCGCCGCAGCGGAGTACAGGATGAGACCGAGCGCGTGCAGTTCGACGAGCTGAGCCTCGATCGCGCCGGACACCGCGTCATGGTCGCAGAGCGCACGGTCCCGCTGGGCCCCACCGAATACCGATTGCTCGAATTCTTCATGACGCATCCGGAGCGCGTCTATAGCCGCGAGCAGTTGCTCGATCGCGTCTGGGGCGGGAACGTCTATGTCGAGGAGCGCACGATCGACGTCCACGTGCGACGCCTGCGCAAGGCGCTGGAAGACTTCGGCTACGATCGGCTGGTGCAGACCGTGCGCGGCGCAGGCTACCGATTTTCGGCTCGTCCCGAAGTCTGAGAGCACGTACACGGCGCCCGCGCGCAATGAATTCTTCGGCTTGGCTGTTCTTGGGCGTGCGCCTGTCGCTGGCCGTCGCGCTCGGATTGGCCCTGGGCGCAGTGTTCGGTGTCCCCTGGACCGGCCTCGGCGTGGTGCTGGTGATTTATCTCGCCTGGCATCTGGCCGATCTGATGCGTGTGCTGCGCTGGCTGCGCCGGGACGAGCCCGAGCTCGCCCCTGATATCGCCGGCCCTTGGGGCGATCTAGTGGCAATGATCGTGCGGCTCTACCGCCGCAAGCAGTTTCACAAGCAGCGGCTGCTGCGGCTGCTGCGCGAGCTGCGCCGCTCGACTGCGGCCATGCCGGATGGCGTCGTGGTGCTCAACCCGCAGGCCGAGATTCTCTGGTTCAATCGCACTGCGGCGCGCTTGCTGGGTCTGCGCGGCAAGGGTGATATTGGCCTGCGCATCGAGAACCTGGTGCGCTCGCCGGAATTCGTGCGCTATCTGCGGCGCGGGCAGTACGCTCTGCCGGTGATGCTGCGCTCGAACGTCGGGGTCGAGCAGTACCTGTCGATGCAGATCGTCCCTTATGGCGCCGGTCAGCTGCTGGCGCTGGTACGCGATGTCACGCGCCAGGCCCGGTTGGAAGCTATGCGCAAGGATTTCGTTGCCAACGCCTCGCACGAGCTGCGTTCGCCGCTCACCGTGATCTCCGGCTATCTCGAGACCCTGACGCAGGATCCGAGCATCGATCCGGCGATCGCCGGACCCTTGCAGGAGATGCGCCGCCAGGCGCTGCGTATGACCGGCATCGTGCAGGATCTGTTGGAGCTGTCACGTCTCGAGGCCTCGGACCGGGCCGCGCCGTCGCAGCCCATCGACGTGGTCGCGCTCATGGCGCAGCTGCGCCGCGACGTGCTGGCGCGCTCGGTGCATCCCGCGCAGGTGCTCACGCATGCAGATTCGAGCTCGAAGCTGCTCGGCGAGGATGAGCTCATCCACTCGGCCTTCGCCAACCTGGTTGACAATGCCGCCAAGTACACGCCGCCGGAGGGTTCACTGCAGATGCGCTGGTGGACCGATGAGCAGGGCGGCCACTTTTCGGTGGTCGATACCGGCATCGGCATCGCCGCGGACCATATCCCACGCCTGACCGAGCGCTTCTACCGCGTCGACAGCGGCCGCAGCCGCGAGACCGGTGGTTCGGGCTTGGGGCTGGCGATCGTCAAGCATGTGCTGCAGCGGCACGGCGCGCAGCTGTCCATAGAGAGCCAGGAAGGCCGTGGCAGCAATTTCACCTGCCATTTCCCGAGCGATCGGGTCGAGCGCGCTGCCTGAATCGCCCCCGAGGTGCGACGCGCATCGCGCGCAGGAGGCGAGGCTTGCGCTATATTAGCGTGCGCGTCGCGCCGCCGCCCGGCGCCTTCCGAATACGAGGCCGCTCCATGGAAGCCGCTGATCTGAGCCATCACACGTCGAAGCGTTTCAACGAGGACCTCGAGCACGTTCGCAGCAAGGTGCTGGCGATGGGAGGGTTCGTCGAGGAGCAGCTCGGGCGCAGCCTGACGGCGCTCGTCGAGGGCGACAGCGCACTCGGCCGCTCAGTCGCGCAGGACGACTACAAGGTCAATGGCATGGAAGTGTCCATCGATCAGGAGTGCAGCCGTATCCTCGCGACGCGCGCGCCCGCGGCCGGGGACCTGCGCATGATAGTCGCCACCATCAAGACCATTACCGATCTGGAGCGTATCGGTGATGAGTGCGAGAAAATCGGCCAAATTGCGGCCCGCCTCGCCACCATCGAACGTCCCGCGAATCGCTATCGCGAGGTTAAGCATCTCGGACGCACGGTCCAGATCCTCATGCACGACACCCTGGATGCGTTCGCGCGGCTCGATGCCGAGGCGGCGCTCAAGACCTGCCGGCAGGACCGCATCGTCGACGAGGAGTACGAGGCGATTCAGCGTCAGTGCATCACCTTCATGATGGAGGACCCGCGCACGATCCGTCGCGGGCTGGATGTCATGTGGGTAGTGCGCTCGCTCGAACGCATCGGCGATCATGCCAAGAACATCTGCGAGTACGTGATCTACATGGTTCACGGCAAGGACGTGCGGCACACCTCGCTCGATCACGTCGAGCGCGAACTCGCCGAGCGCGCGGCGCGCCAGCGTTGAGCCTGCGGCGCGCCCTGAACGGCGCAGGAGCGCTCGTCTGCCTCGGGCTGCTCAGCTACGCCTGGTACGCGCAGAGTGCGCTTGGGCTCGAACCGTGCCCGCTGTGCATCTTTCAGCGCGTCGGCGTCGCAGCCCTGGGCGTGCTGTTCCTGCTCGCGGCGCTGCAGAACCCCGGGCGCAGCGGTGCGCGCGCGTACGGCGTGCTGCTGCTGCTGGCCATGCTCGCGACCGTGGCTGTTGCCGCACGCCACCTTTGGATCCAGCACCTGCCGGAGGGAGCCGTACCGGCCTGCGGCGCATCGCTCAACTACATGCTCGAAGTCTTTCCGCTCGCCGACGTCATCCGCAAGGTTCTGAGCGGATCGGGCGAGTGCGCCCGAATCAGCTGGACGTTTCTCGGACTGTCGATGCCGGGCTGGGTGCTGATCGCCGCGTTGGCTCTGGGTGTGCTGGCAGGCTATGCGAACCTGCTATCACGCCGCAATTGAGACATTGCGGGGCTGTCCGCGTCCGTTCAGGTCAGCAGATTGCGCAGCGCTGAGAGATAAATCGCATGCAGCGTATCGATGTCCTCGACGCGTACCGATTCATTGACTTTATGGATGCTGGCATTCACGACGCCGAGCTCTACCACCTGCGCGCCCATCGGCGCGATGAAGCGTCCGTCGGAGGTGCCGCCGCCGGTCGAGAAGGCCGGCGTCGCCCCGGTGATAGCCGACACCGCGGCACTGACTGCGCGCGATAGCTCCCCGGGCGTGGTGTAAAAGGGCTCGCCCGACACATACCATTCGAGCGAGTATCGGACGCGATGGCGCTCCAGGATCTGCTCGACGGTGCGCTTGAGACCCTCGAGCGTCTGCACCGGCGAGTAGCGCAGATTGAAGCGCGCTTTGAGCTCTCCGGGTATGACGTTCGGCGCGCCGGTGCCAGCGGTGAGGTTCGAAATCTGAAAGCTCGTGGGCTGGAAATGCTCATTGCCCTGATCCCAGACCCGGCTGGCGAGCTCGGCCAGTGCCGGCGCGAAGCTATGCACCGGGTTCTCGGCGAGCTGCGGATAGGCGATGTGACCCTGGACTCCGTGTACGGTCAGGCGGCCCGATAGCGAGCCGCGCCGGCCAATCTTGACGGTGTCGCCGACCGTGCGCTCGCTCGAGGGCTCGCCTACGATGCACCAGTCGATGCGCTCGCTGCGCGCGCGCAGCGTTTCGACGACACGCTTGGTGCCGTCGACCGACGGACCTTCCTCGTCACTGGTGATCAAAAAGCTGATGGCGCCGCGATGGGTGGGGTGCGCGGCGATGAAGTCTTCGGTGGCAGTGACCATCGCCGCCAGCCCGCTTTTCATGTCGGCGGCGCCCCGGCCGTACAGCATGCCGTCGCGGATCGTGGGCCTGAAGGGATCGGAGAGCCATTCTTCGAGCGGCCCGGTTGGAACGACATCCGTATGTCCGGCGAAGCACAGCACCGGCCCGCCCCGGCCGTGCCGCGCCCAGAAATTATCGACATTGCCGTAGCGCAGCCTCTCGACTTCGAAGCCGAGGTCCGCCAGGCGGCTTGCGAGCAGTTCCTGGCAGCCCTCATCGGAGGGGGTCACCGAGGCGCGGGTGATGAGCGCCTGCGTCAGATCCAGCGTCGCGGACATCGAATTCCTGCACAGCCAAAGGCTTGGGACTTATACGGGGTGGGGAAGGTGTCGGCAAGAGCTGACATGAATCTGTCATGCACGGCCGTATACCATCAGCAGATGAGCACCGAAGGTCTCGGCCACCACATCTCGAGCCGCTACAACGAAGACCTCGAGCGGCTGCGCGGCAGCGTCATGGAGATGGGTGGATTGGTGCAGCGGCAGCTGACGCAGGCGATTGGCGGCATCACCGAGCCGGATGCGCACGTGATCGTGCGCGTGATACAGGAGGAGCTGCGGATCAATCAGCTCGAACGCACGCTCGACGAGGAGTGCAGTCGCATTCTGGCCACGCGCGGCCCGACGGCATCGGACCTGCGGCTGATCATTACGATCCTCAAGACCATCACCGATCTGGAGCGCATCGGTGATGAGGGGGAAAAGATAGCCGCCATCGCCGCGCGGCTCGCTATCCGCGAGCGTCCTAACGGCCGCTATCGGGAGCTGCGCAACCTCGGCGAGCTGGTCATTGAAATGGTGCACGATACGCTCGACGCCTTTGCGCGGCTGGACGTCGAGCTTGCGCTCGCCGTGCTCCGGCGCGACCGCACCGTAGACGAGGAATACGAAGCCATACACCGCCAGAGCATCACCTTCATGATGGAGGATCCGCGCTCGATCCGCCGGGCGCTGGATGTCATGTGGGTGGTGCGCTCGCTGGAGCGCATCGGCGATCACGCCAAGAACGTCTGCGAGTACGTGATCTACCTCGTGCACGGCAAGGATGTGCGCCACACCCGCCTCGAGGAGATCGAAAAGGAGCTGCACGCCTCCAAGGGCTGAAGGCGCGTATACGCTTCTGGTAGTGTAGGCGCATGAGTCATCTATGGAACCAACAGTAGGCGTCATGGCTTCGGGCTCCAACGTATCCGGTTTTCCACCCGCAACCGATATCGATACCGGTGTCATTCCGATCCGCCCGAGCGGTCGCGGCATGATGCAGATGGCCGTGGACGAAAGCCGCCGTTCGGCCGCGCTCAAGGCCCCGATCAAGGCGCGCGCCGAAGCGCTCGGCTTCTACTATGGGGAGTTCAAGGCGCTCAAGGATCTCAATATCGACATTCGCGAAAAGCAGGTCACCGCGCTGATCGGTCCGTCCGGCTGCGGCAAGAGCACTTTTCTGCGCTGCTTCAACCGCATGCACGATCTCACGCCGGGCACGCGCTACGAAGGGCGCATCATGCTGATGCCGGAGGACATGAATCTGGTGGCGCCGGAGGTCGATCCGATCGAGGTTCGCATGCGCATCGGCATGGTGTTTCAGAAGCCCAATCCGTTTCCGAAAGCGATCTACGAGAATGTCGCTTACGGCCTGCGTATCCGCGGCGTGCGCTCGCAGCTGCGCATCCAGGAGGAAGTCGAGAAGGCGCTGCGCGGGGCGGCGCTCTGGGACGAGGTCAAGGACCGTCTATCGAGCTCAGCGATGTCGCTCTCCGGCGGTCAGCAGCAGCGTCTGTGCATCGCACGGGCGCTGGCGACCAATCCCGAGATCCTGCTGTTCGACGAGCCGACCTCCGCGCTCGACCCGATTGCCACCGCGCGCATCGAGGAGCTGATCGCCGCGCTGCGCGAGCAGGTCACGGTACTCATCGTGACGCACAATATGCAGCAGGCGGCGCGCGTTTCCGACTATACGGCCTTCATGTACCTGGGCGAGCTGATCGAGTTCGACGAGACCTCGCGCATCTTCACCAATCCCGGGCGCAAGGCCACCGAGGATTACATTACCGGCCGTTACGGCTGACACGGCCGCGCGGCGCAGCGCGCTCGAGACAGCGGCCAAGTCCCGCGGCAGTGGCCTAGTCCGAATCGCGCAGCAAGTCGTTGAGTGAGGTTTTGGCGCGCGTTTGCTGATCCACGCGCTTGACGATCACGGCACAGTACAGGCTATGCGTGCCGTCCTTGGACGGCAGTGAACCGGCGACTACGACCGAGCCGGCGGGAACGTGACCTTGGAAGATTTTCCCGCTGCTGCGCTCGTATATGCGCGTGCTCTGGCCGATGAACACACCCATCGAGATGACCGAGCCCGCGCCGACGATGACGCCCTCGACGATTTCCGAGCGCGCACCGATGAAGCAATCATCCTCGATCACGGTCGGTGCAGCTTGCAGCGGCTCGAGCACGCCGCCAATGCCGACGCCGCCCGACAGATGCACGTTGCGGCCGATCTGTGCACAGGAGCCCACCGTCGCCCAGGTGTCGACCATGGTGCCTGCGCCGACGTACGCTCCGATATTCACGTAGCAGGGCATCAATACCGTGTTGGGCGCGATGTAGGCGCCGCGGCGCACCAATGCGTGCGGCACCACACGGGCGCCCTGGCGCGCGAACAGGTCGGCGTCGGCGCCGGCATATTTGAGCGGTACTTTGTCGTAGAAGCGCGCGTAACCTGCATCGATCACGCGGTTGTCGTGTGTGCGGAAATACAGCAGCACCGCCTTCTTGAGCCAGGCGTGCACCTGCCATTGGCCTGCGATCGGCTCCGCGACCCGACAGGAGCCGCCGTCGAGCGCATCCATGGCCGCTTCGATGGCGCCGCGCGTCTGCGAATCGACGGTCGAGCTCGTCAGCTGTGTTCGCCGCTCATAGGCGGCATCGATGATCTGTTGCAGCTCGTTCATCACCATGGGACTGATCACTGCTTGCCTCGGCGCTGGCGCACGGCACGGCGGTCAGGGTATTCTGAGGGCTGCCGCGCCTGTTTGACTACTGCGCTGCCCGCCGCGTCTATAGCCCGGCTTCAAGGCGCTTCGCTAGGTTTGAGCTATGCAAACACTCTACGCGTCCGAAGACGCGTCCTCCCCCCAGCCCCAGATCCGCAGTAGCCTCGCAGGCCATGCGCTGTATCTCGACATCGACGGCACGATCCTCGATCTGGCGCCGAACCCCGAAGACGTCGAGGTGCCGGTCTGGATGGTGCCGCTGCTGCAGCGGCTGTGGCTCAAGCTCGACGGCGCGGTCGCGTTCGTCAGCGGTCGCAGCGTCGCCGCGATCGATACTTTGTTCCGCCCGCTGAGGCTGCCGACCATCGGCGTGCACGGCGGGGAAATCCGCGTCAGTGGGGATCGCATCATCGTCGACGAATCGCTGGCAGCCGAGCTGCAGGCGATGCTGCCCTTGCTGCACGATGCAACCGCATATCTGCCGGGCGTGCGTCTCGAGAACAAGCGCTGCGCGATCGCACTGCATTACCGCAGCGTGCCCGAGCGCGGCCACGAGGTGCTTAAACTCGCGGAGATGGTGGTTGCCAGACTCGGTGCGGCCTTTGCGGTATTGGTGGGCAAGTGCGTCGTCGAAATCCGGCCGCGGCACCTCACCAAGGGTGCGGGCATCCGCCGCCTCATGGAACGCGAGCCGTTCCGCGGCCGCAGTCCGATCTTCGCCGGTGACGACGTCACCGACGAGGACGCGTTCAAGGTCGTCAATCATATGGGTGGCATCAGCGTGCGCGTCGGCGAAGCTGCGCCGACTGCCGCCACTTATCGCCTAAGCGACCCGGATGAGTTGCGCCGCTGGTTGCTGGAGATAGCTCAACCTTGAACGAGGCGAGCGCAGCCAATCTCGACTTGGGGCTGATCGGCAATTGCCAGGTGGCATCGCTGATCGACAACCTGGGCACGCATGTCTGGACCTGCCTGCCGCGGTTCGATGGCGACCCGGCGTTTTGCCAGCTGCTGGCCGGGTCGAACCCGTCCGCACGGCAGGGCCGCTGGGCAGTCGAACTGATCGACCGAGTCGCCTGTACTCAGGCTTATGAGCGCAACACGGCGATCCTCGAGACCACACTGAGCGATTCGAGCGGAGCGGTGGTATCGATTACCGACTTCTGCCCCCGCTTTCGGCAGTATGGCCGCAATTTTCGGCCCGCCATGCTGGTGCGCATCGTGCGGCCGTTGGCCGGTCGTCCGCGCCTGCGCATGCTGCTCTCGCCGGCGGAGAATTACGGCGAACGCGCGCGCCGATCGATCATTGGCTCGCACCATATCCGCTATCTCGGCCGGGATTTCGATCTGCGGCTCACGACCGACGCCAGCATTGCCGCCATCCAGCAACAGAGCGTATTCATACTCGATCACTCGCTGGCGTTCATTCTCGGCCCGGATGAGACCATACACGAATCGGTGCCGATGCTCGCGCAGCGCTTGCTCGATGCAACGCGCGAATACTGGACTGACTGGGTGCGCACCCTGGCGGTGCCGTTCGAGTGGCAGGAGGCGGTCATTCGCTCCGCCATCACGCTCAAGCTCTGCAGCTACGAGGATACCGGTGCGATCATCGCGGCCATCACGACCTCCATTCCCGAGAGTCCAGATAGCGGACGCAACTGGGACTATCGCTTCTGCTGGATCCGCGACTCCTATTTCACGATCCAGGCCCTCAACAGGCTTGGCGCGACGCGGACCATGGAGGGCTACTTACGCTTCATACAGAACCTGACCGCCACGCCGCCGCTGAAACTTCAGCCGTGCTATGCGATCGACGGCGACGTCAGGCTCGATGAGACCGTGGTGCCTCATCTGCCCGGCTATCGCGACATGGGGCCGGTGCGTATCGGCAATGCTGCGTACGCTCAGGAGCAACTGGACGTATATGGTGCGGCCATTCTCGCCGCCACTCAGAGTTTCTTCGACGATCGGCTGGTGCAGCCAGGCACCAGGGCGCTATTCAGCGCTCTGGAGCCGCTCGGCGAGCAGGCGGTCGCGGTGTTCGGACAGGTGGATGCCGGCATCTGGGAGTATCGCGGCCGTACCGCGGTGCATACATTCTCGGCCACGGTGTGCTGGGCCGCGGCGGATCGATTGGCGCGTATCGCCAGCCGCCTGGGCTTGGCCGATCGCGAGCGCTACTGGCGTGGCCACGCAACGCCGATGGGCCGGCAGATCGTTGAAAGCGCCTGGTCGGCGGCTCTCAACAGTTTCACCACGACGTTCAATGGCGATGCCGTCGATGCAAGTCTGCTGCTGCTCGCGGAAATCGGTCTCATCGACTGGCGCGATCCCAAGTATGTCAGCACCGTGCGGCGCATCGGCAGCACGCTGCGACGCGGACCGTTCCTGGCGCGTTACGTGGAGCCCGATGACTTCGGCGTGCCGCAGGTCGCCTTCAGTGTCTGTACTTTCTGGTACATCAACGCGCTGTACGCTACGGGTGAGCGAGAGCAGGCGCGAGAGCTGTTCGGGGAAATGCTCAGGCGCCGCAACAGCGTGGGCCTCATGTCGGAGGATCTGGCGCCGCAGAGCGGCGAGCTGTGGGGCAATTACCCCCAGACCTACAGCATGGTCGGCATCATCAATAGCGCCATGCGTCTCTCGCGCTCCTGGGAGGACGCGCTGTGAACGGCCTGGTGGCCGATCAGGTGGCGAGAAACTGACGTAAGCGTGCGGCCGCTTCCAGGCACTGCGGCAGATCGGGCACCAGCGATATGCGCACCCGGCCGCGGCCCGGATTCTCGCCGTGGGCTTCGCGCGCCATGAAACTGCCCGGCAGCACGATCAGATGCGCGGCCTCGTACAGTGCGCGGGCGAAGCGCGCGTCATCGCCATCGACCCGGGCCCAGAGATAGAAGGCGCCGTCGGGCATCTCGAGCGGCAGCACGCTGCGCAGAATCGGCAGCACCTGCTGGAACTTCTGCTGATACAGGTGACGGTTGGCGCTGACGTGCCGATCATCGCTCCAGGCGGCAATGCTGGCCCGCTGGGTCGGTACCGGCATCGCGCTGCCGTGGTAGGTGCGGTAGAGCAGGAAACGCTCGATAAGTTGCGCGTCGCCCGCGACCAGCCCGGAGCGCAGCCCCGGCAGGCTCGAGCGTTTCGACAGACTGTGGAACACGACGCAGCGCTTGAATGCACAATTGCCGGACTGGGCAGCCGCCTGCAACAGGCTCGGGCTCGGATCGGTCTCATCCAGGTAGAGATCGGCATAGCACTCATCGGCGGCGATGATGAAGCCATAGCGATCAGCCAGCTCGAGTGCGAAGCGCAGATAGTGCAGCGGCAGCACTTTCCCGGTCGGATTACCCGGAGAGCACAGAAACAGCAGCTGGCAGCGGCGCCAGACCGCAGCCGGGACCGCATCGAGATCGGGCACGAAGCCGCCTGCGGCGGTCGTGTTGAGAAAATAGGGCTCGGCTCCCGCCAGCAGCGCCGCACCCTCGTAGATCTGGTAGCCGGGGTTGGGCATCGCCACCAGCGCGGCGCGGCGCGGATTGACCACGGTCTGCACGAATGCAAACAGCGCCTCGCGCGTGCCATTGACCGGTAATACCATGGTTTCCGGATCAAGCTGCAGACCGGAGGTCGCAAAGCGGCGCTGCAGCGCGCCCGCCATGGCCGCGCGCAGCTCCGGCAGACCACGCGTTGCCGGGTAGCTGCCGAGCTCATGCAGACTTGCCGCGAGCCTCTCGAGCACGAAGGCCGGCGGTTCGTGCCGAGGTTCGCCGATCGACAGGGATATGTTCGACAGATTCGCCGGCGGCGTCGCGCCGGCGAGCAATTGGCGCAGTCGCTCGAACGGATACGCCTGCAGCCGCGCCAATCCCGGATTCATGCCAGGCGCTGATCGAGGGCGTCGGTCAGTCGCAGGCGCAAGCGTTCGGCGGCGGCCTCATCCAACGGTCGCTGCGCCCGGTCGGTGACGTAGAACACGTCCTCCGCGCGCTCACCGAGCGTACTGATCTTGGCGGCGTGAAGATCGACGCGTTCTTCCCACAACACCTTGCCGACATCGCACAGCAGGCCAGGGCGGTCGGCGGCCGTGAGCTCGAGCACCGAGCGGCGATTGCGCTCGTCGACGCTGATGGCGATCTGAGTGGGTGTCTTGAACACCCGCATTTGCCGCGTCGCGCGCCTGGACACCGCTAGCGGCGCTTCCTCCGGCCGCTGCAGCGAGCGCCAGAGCGCATGCTCGATTTCGGCCAGCCGCTCGGTGTCGCTGATCGTCGCACCGTCTTCCTCGAGCACGTGGTAGGAGTCGAGCGAAAAGCCGTTGCCGACCGGCGTGATGCGCGCTTCGAGAATGTTCAGACCGAGCTGATCGAGTACCGCGGTGGCGCGGGCGAAGCCGTGGCGCCGATGCGGCGCGTAGATCATGACCGCGGTCGTGCCGAGCTCGCTTTGGGGCTCGACCGATACCAGGGCTTCATCGGCATTGGCTTCGCCGGCCGCAGCCAGAGCGCGCGTATGCCGCGCGATTTCCTCGGGTGCATGCCGCAGGAAGTAGACCGTCGGCAGTGGCGACCAGGCGCGCTCGATCGCCGAGGGCTGCATGCCCGAGCCGCGCAGCAAGGCGCGCGCGCTGTCCTGATGCTCGCGCATGAGCTCATCCTGATCCACCGGCGTTTCCAGGCCGCGACGCAGTGCCCGCTTGACGCGTTCATAGAATTCGTGGAACAGCGCCGCCTTCCACGAATTCCACAACTTCGGGTTGGTGCCGCGTACGTCGGCGCAGGTCAGCACATAGAGGTAGTCGAGATGAGACTCGTCGCCGACTTTACGCGCGAATTCGTTGATGACCTGAGGATCGCCAATGTCCTGCTTCTGCGCGGTCATCGACAGCAACAGATGGTTCTTGACCAGCCAGGCCACCAGGCGCGCATCGTAGCGCGACAGTCCCTGCTCGAGACAGAAGGCCTCGGCGTCGACCGCTCCGAGGTCCGAGTGATCACCGCCGCGACCCTTGGCGATGTCGTGAAACAGCGCTCCGAGGTAGACGATTTCCGGTTTCGGCAATTGCTGCATGATGGCTGAGACCAGCGGCAGTTCATGATCGAATTCGCTGATGGCCAGCCGGCGCAGATTGCTGACCACGAACAGCGTGTGCGCATCGACCGTATAGGCGTGGAACAGGTCGTACTGCATGCGGCCGACGACGCGGCCGAAGGCCGGGATATAACGGCCGAGTACACCGTAGTCGTTCATGCGCCGCACTTCGTGCGTCACGCCGCGCGGCGCGCGCAGAATCTCGAGAAACAGACGGTGATTGCGCGGATTCTGGCGAAATTCCTCGTCGATGAGCCACAGGTTGCGAGTCACTGCACGAATGGTGCCGGCCCGCACGCCGCGAATCTGCGGATTCTGTTGCAGCAGCACGAACAATTCGAGCAAGGCCGAGGGCAGTCGCGCAAATACGTCCTCATTGACCGCTTCGAGATAATCGTTGCGCACCTGAAAGCGCGGATTGAGCGGCTGCGGCGGTCCGCGGTCGCTCAGAATCGCCTCGCGAAACAACTGCAGCAGCAGCTCGTTGAGCAGCGCGACATCCATGACGGTGCGGTAGTAGCGCTGCATGAGCTGCTCGACCGCCAGGGTGTAGGAAGCATCTTCGTAGCCGAAGCTGTGCGCCAGCTTGATCTGGTAGTCGAACAGCAGCCGGTCTTCGTGCCTTCCTGCCAGCAAATGCAGACCGAAGCGCACCTTCCACAGAAATGACTGCGCCTGCTTGAGCCGCCGCAGTTCCGAGGGCGTCAAAAAGCCGAGCGTGACCAGTTCATCGAGCGATTCGGCGCCGAAGTGCCGCTTCGCCACCCAGCCGATGGTGTGGATATCGCGCAACCCGCCCGGCCCGGTCTTGACGTTCGGCTCGAGGTTGTAGGCCGTGTCGTTGGCTTTGAGACGCCGCTCCTGCTGTTCGCGGACTTTGGCCTCGAAGAATTCGCGCACCGGCCAGATCCGGTCCGGGGCCAGCGCCTCGCGCATGGCCGCGAGCAGCTCGGCCGAGCCGGCCAGTCGGCGCGATTCCATGAGTGTCGTCATGACGCCCACGTCGGCTGCACTTTCCTCGGCGCATTCAGCCACGGTGCGCACGCTGTGTCCGACCTCCAGGCCGATGTCCCACAAAAAGGCCACCAGCTGCTCGACGCCGGCTCGCTCCTGTTCCGCCAGCGGTGCCGGCACCAGCACCAGAATGTCGATGTCCGAACAGGGATGCAGTTCACCGCGGCCGTAGCCGCCGACGGCCACCAGCGTCAGGCGTGCGGCCAGGTCGGTCGGCAGGCGTTGCTGCCAGAGTGAACGCAGCAGCAGATCGGTGAAGCGCGCGCGCGCGCGCACCAGCGCCTCGACCGGCTCCTCCTCGACGAAGCGCGTGCGCAACTCCGACTGCGCCTGCCGCAGCAGGTTACTGCAGCTCTCGGCCGCGGCCTGGCTTTCGGCGATCAGGGCGGGCAGGCGATTGAGCAGCGGCCAATCGATCGGCGCTGGCGCGTCGGGCGGGGCGTCCTCCAGCACCGATGGGTCGGAAAGCGCCATGGTGAGCCTCGGCTTCAGTGTGCCGCGCGCGGGCTCAAGGTCAGCACCTCGTGACCGTTCGGCGTCACCAGGACCATATGCTCCCACTGCGCAGACAGCGAATGATCCTTCGTCACGACGGTCCAGCCGTCGGGCAACACGCGCACGTTGCGCTTGCCGGCATTGATCATCGGCTCGATCGTGAACACCATCCCGGCTCGAATCTCGAGCCCGGTGTCCGGTTCGCCATAGTGCAAGATCTGCGGGTCCTCATGATAGATGCGGCCGATTCCATGCCCGCAGTATTCGCGCACCACCGAGAAGCCCTCTGTCTCGGCCAGGTTCTGGATTGCGTGGCCGATGTCGCCCAGATGTGCGCCCGGACGCACCAGTTCGATCGCGCGCCACATGGCGTCCTTGCAGACCTCGGCCAGGCGCTGGCCGAGCACCGGCGGTTTGCCGGCGAAGTACATGCGGCTGGTATCGCCGTGATAGCCGTCCTTGATGACGGCGATGTCAATGTTGAGGATGTCGCCGCTCTTGAGGCGACGCTCATTCGGAATGCCGTGACAGACCACATGGTTCACGGAAGTGCAGACCGTCTTCGGAAAACCGCGGTAACCGACGTTCGCCGGCACGGCCCGCTGCACGTTGACGATGTAGTCGTGGCAGATGCGATCGAGCTCATCGGTGCTGACGCCGGGGATCACGTGATCGCCGATCATGTCGAGCACATCGGCTGCCAGAGCGCCGGCAATCCGCAGCTTCTGCTGCTCCTCGGGCGTTTTCAGGGAGATCTGTGTAGTGCGCAGCATACGGCCTCTCGGCAGGGCTTAAAGCATTGTTCGGGCTGGAACTTCATGGTATAAAGCGCGGCCTTTTTTGGCAACGCAATCCACACGCGCATCACGAACCTGTGACCGGGTGTCCGAAAGCGGAACCTGCGCTTTGCTGCTCAAGCCCCGCAGTGTCCCGCCCAAGGATCGTCAGCAGGGATGCGCGGAGGCCACAACCCGAACAGGAGCTCCAATTCATGCCCAGCGTGTCGATGCGACAGATGCTGGAGGCGGGTGTTCATTTCGGACATCAGACCCGCTTCTGGAACCCGAAGATGGAACCATTCATTTTCGGCGAGCGCAACAAGATCCACATCATCAACCTCGAGAAGACGCAGCCGTTATTTGCTGATGCAGCGTCATTTATCAAGCATATAGTGGCCGACGGCGGCACGGTGCTGTTCGTCGGCACCAAGCGCTCGGCGCGCGAGGCGATCCAGAAGGAAGCCGTGCGTGCGGCCATGCCATATGTCAACCAGCGCTGGCTCGGCGGCATGCTGACCAACTTCAAGACCATCCGGGGTTCGATCAAGCGCCTGGGCGAGTTGCAGGAGATGGCGAGTTCCGGTGCGCTCGACAAGCGCGGCAAGAAGGAGGCGACCCAGCTGCGGCGCGAAATGGTCAAGCTCGAGCGCAGTCTCGGCGGCATCAAGGGCATGGAGGCGCTCCCGGATGCGCTCTTTGTCATCGATGTCGGACACGAGCACATCGCGATCCACGAGGCCAGGAAGCTCGGCATTCCAGTGGTGGCGGTGGTGGATACCAATTGCTCGCCCGAGGGCATCGAGCATGTAATCCCGGGCAACGACGATGCCATGCGCGCCATCGCGCTGTACGCGGCGGCGGTTGCCGATGCCGTGCTCGAGGGCAAGTCCTCGGTGCCGCAGGTCGCGGTCGGTGAGGACGAATTCGTCGAGCTCGACGAGGAAGGCAATCCGCGCCGCCGCAGCGGCAAGCCCACGCGCGCCCGGCCGGCTGCAGCGGTGCGCAAGAAGACTCCCGCGCGCCGCCGACCGCCAGTCGCTCCAGTGGCGGCAGCGCCGGAGGAAGTCGGGATTGAGACCGAGCTCGATGACGCCACCGAAGCCCCTGAAGGGGCGCCGCCGCCGATGGGGCTCAAGCGCCGCGGCAATGCCGGCACGGCACGCCGGCCACGCAGCGGCACTCCTTGAGCGGCCGAACAGGAATCATGTCTATGAGCGTAACAGCCGACGCCGTCCGTCAGCTCCGTGAACGTACCGGCGCCGGAATGATGGAGTGCAAAAAGGCGCTGGTGGAAACCAGCGGCAATCTGGACGCCGCGGCCGAGCTCATGCGCAAGCAGGGGCTTGCCAAGGCGGACAAGAGGGCCGCGCGCGTGGCTGCCGAAGGGGTCATCGTCGTCGAAGTCTCGAAGGATGGGCGCGCCGCCGCCATGGTGGAGCTCAATTGCGAGACCGATTTCGTCGCGCGCGAGCAGGATTTTCGCAACTTCGCCGCCGATCTGGCGCGTCTCACGCTCGCGGGCCGCGCAGTGGACGTCGAGGCCCTGTTGGCCGCTGAGCTTGCGGCCGGTGAGAGCGTGGACGCGCGCCGGCGCGCGCTCGTGGCGAAGATCGGTGAAAACATCAGTGTGCGCCGTTGCGTGCTGCTCGAGAGCAGCGGCGTGCTCGGCGCCTACGTGCACGGCTCGCGCATCGGAGCGCTGGTGGCGGTCGAAGGCGGCAGCGCCACATTGGCGCACGATCTGGCCATGCAGGTGGCGGCGAGCAACCCGCGCTATGTCAGCAGCGCGCAAGTACCGCCCGAGGTCGTGGCCAAGGAGCGCGAGATTCTGACCCAGCAGGCGAGCCAGGAAGGCAAGAGCCCGGAAATCCTCGCCAAGATGATCGAGGGTCGTCTGCGCAAGGGGCTCAATGAGATCGTGTTGCTGGGTCAGCCGTTCGTCAAGGATCCTGAGCAGAGCGTCGAGAAACTGCTCAAGGCGGCGGGCGCGACGGTGCTGGGATTCGAGCGCTACGAAGTCGGCGCCGGCATCGAGAAGCGGCCGCAGGACTTCGTTGCCGAGGTCATGGCGCAGGTGAGCGCGGCCGGCGGCCGCTAGGCGAGACGGATAGGCGCACAAGCCCCGCTGATCGCGGGGTTTTTTTTATGGCAGACTGATGCGGTTTGCCGCAAGCCAATACGGGACGGCACGATGAACCAAACCCTAGCGCCCTGCAGCCGCATACTCGTGAAGCTATCGGGCGAGGCGCTGCTCGGTCGCGCCGATTACGGCATCGACCCGGAAGTGCTCAAGCGCGTCGGGGGCGAGATTCGTGACGTGCAGGCGCTCGGTGTGCAGATCGCGGTCGTAATCGGCGGGGGTAATCTGTTCCGCGGCGTGGGCCTGGCCCGCGCCGGCATGGACCGGGTTACCGCCGATCAGATGGGCATGCTGGCGACCGTCATGAACGCGCTGGCGCTGCAGGATGCACTCGAGCAGCAGGGCATGCAGGCGCGGGTTATGTCGGCCATCCGCATCAACGAGGTCTGCGAGGACTTCATCCGACGGCGCGCCATACGGCATCTGGAGAAGGGCCGTGTGGTGATCTTTGCGGCGGGCACTGGCAACCCGTTTTTTACGACCGACACCGCGGCCAGTTTGCGCGCCATCGAAATCGAGGCGCAATTGTTGCTCAAGGCCACCAAGGTCAATGGCATATTCTCGGATGATCCGGTCAAGAATCCGGCCGCGAGCCACTACCCGCGGCTTACCTACGACCGCGTACTGAGCGAGCGGCTCAACGTCATGGACGCGACCGCGATCGTCATGTGCCGCGACTACCGCATGCCGCTGCGGGTGTTCAATCTCGGCAGTCCCGGAGATCTGCTGCGCATCATGCGCGGTGAGGACATCGGCACTCTCGTGACCAACGACTGAAGGCGACGCGACCTATGCTCGAGGATCTGAAGAAAGACGCTACCACGCGCATGCAGAAATGCGTGCAGGCTTTTCAGGCCGATCTCAAGAAACTGCGGACCGGCCGCGCGCACCCGAGCCTGATTGAGCATCTCAAGGTCGACTATTACGGCACCGACGTGCCGCTACAGCAGGTGGCGAGCATCAGCGTGGAGGATGCGCGCACGCTGGTGGTGTCGCCATGGGAAAAGACCATGGTCGGCCCGATCGAGAAGGCGATCCACAAATCCGAGCTCGGGCTGACTCCGAATACCGCCGGCACGGTGATCCGTATTCCGTTGCCGCCCCTGACTGAAGAGCGCCGTCGCGATATCACCAAGGTAGTACGGCAGGATGCGGAAAACGCCCGCGTCAGTGTGCGCAGCGTACGGCGCGATGCGATCACCGATCTCAAGGAAATGCTCAAGGAAAAGCTCGTGTCCCAGGACGAGGAACGCCACGGTCAGGACGATGTTCAGAAGCTGACCGATCGTTTTGTCGCCGAGATCGATCAGCTGCTGGCGGCCAAGGAAAAGGAAATTCTTCAGGTTTGAGCAGCAGCGCCACAGCGAGCGGATCGATGCCGCTGCCACGCCACATCGCCATCGTCATGGACGGCAATGGGCGCTGGGCGCGCGCGCGCGGGGATGCGCGCGTCGATGGCCATCGCGCCGGCGTGGAGCCGGTGAGGATGGTGATTGAGCAGTGTGTGCGGCGCGGGATCGGAGCACTGACGCTGTTCGCCTTCAGCAGCGAGAACTGGGGCCGGCCGCGCGATGAGGTCATGAGCTTGATGTCGCTGTTCGTCGAGTCGCTCGAAGCCGAGATCCAAGACCTGCACCGCAACGGCGTGCGTCTGCGATTCATCGGTGAGCGCGGCGAGCTCGATGCGCGGCTGCGCTCGAGCATGGCCAGCTCCGAGCAGATCACCCTCTCAAACGCACGGCTGCAGCTGCAGATCGCATTGAGCTACGGCGGCCGCAGCGACATCGTCAGCGCTGCGCGCCGGCTGGCCGGCCAAGTGGAGCGTCACGAGCTGAAGCTCGCCGAGATCGACGAGCCGACGTTTGCGGCGGCCCTGTCGCTCGCAGGACTGCCTGATCCGGATCTGTTCATCCGCACCGGTGGTGAGCAGCGCATCAGCAATTTCCTGCTCTGGAACCTCGCCTATACGGAGCTGTACTTCACTGAGTGCCTGTGGCCCGACTTCGACGCCGACTGCTTTGAGACGGCACTGCAGCACTTTGCGATGCGCAAACGCCGCTTCGGCCTCACCGAGGCGCAGCTGCCCGATGCGGCCCCCGGCCCAAACTGAGGCGGAGCGAACTCATGCTGCGCTCGCGCGTTGTGACTGCCCTGGCCCTGGCTGTGCTGGCAGTGGCCGTCATCCTGTATTCGCCGCCGGCGGTCACCACTCTCCTGCTCGGCCTGGTGCTGCTGATCGGAGCCTGGGAGTGGTCGGCGTTTCTGGCCGTCGGCGCGCCCTGGCGAGTCCTGTACGTGCTGCTGCTGCTATTGTGCGGCGCGGCGGGCCTGTACTGGACCTTCGCGCCCGAGCGCCTCGCGGGCACGATGGCAGTGGCCAGCCTCTGGTGGATGGTGGCTTTGCTCTGGATCATCGCGGCTCCCGAGCGCGGGGGACGCCTGGCTGCGGCAGCGGCCGGCGCCCTGGCGCTGCTGCCCACCTGGTTTGCGCTGGTGCACATCGATGCGCTGTGGCGCAATGGCGCGCAGTGGACGCTGTTCATTTTGACGCTAAGCTTTGCGGCGGACACGGGCGCTTTTTTTGCCGGCAGACAGTTCGGCCGGGTGCGCCTGGCCCCGCTCGTGTCGCCGAACAAGACCTGGGAGGGCGTGGTGGGTGGAATGGTTCTGGCGCTGGCGGTGGCCGCCTGCGGGGCGGCCTGGTTCAAGCAGGCGCCGCCGACGTTTCTGCCGATGTGTCTCGCGGCGGCCGGCTTCTCCGTGGTCGGTGACCTCACCGAGAGCCTGCTCAAGCGGCACGTGCACCTCAAGGACAGCGGCCGGCTGTTCCCGGGGCATGGAGGCGTGCTCGATCGCATCGACAGCGTCACCGCGGCCACGCCCGTCATGACTCTCGGACTGCTATGGCTTGGAGTGGGTGCATGAGCGAACTCGGCGTCGTGGTGCTTGGTTCGACGGGCACGGTCGGCTGCAACACTCTGGAGGTGCTGGCACTGCACCCCGACCGCTTTCGGCTGGTCGCGTTGGCTGCCCGCAGCAACGACGCGCTCATGCTGCAGCAGTGCCGGCGGTTCAACCCGGAATGGGCCGCGCTTGAATCCGATGCCGCGGCCCGAAGCCTCGAGCAGCAGCTGCGACAGGCCGGTTGCGGCACGCGCGTGCTCGCCGGCGCGGCCGCCATCGCCCAGCTGGGAACGCAATCCAGTGTTGATTATGTCATGGCGGCCATCAGCGGTGCCGCCGGGCTCGCCTCGGCGTTGGCGGCCGCCGGGGCCGGCAAGCGCTTGCTGCTGGCCAACAAAGAATCGGCGGTCATGGCCGGCGCATTACTGATCGCCGCGGTGCAGCGCTCGGGCGCACAACTGATCCCGATCGACAGCGAGCACAATGCGATATTCCAATGCCTGCCGCCGGGGTTTCAGGCCGGTGTTGCCCCCCTCGGCGTGCGGCGGCTGCTGCTGACCGCCTCCGGAGGACCGTTCCTCGACTGGCCTGCCGAGGCCGTGGCGCATGCCACGCCAGCACAGGCCTGCGCGCACCCGCGCTGGAACATGGGGCGTAAGATTTCGGTCGACTCCGCGACCCTCATGAATAAGGGCCTCGAGCTCATCGAGGCGAGCGTGCTGTTCGGCATGGCGCCGCGTGATATCGACATCGTGGTGCACCCGCAGAGCATCGTGCATTCGCTGGTCGAGTATGTCGATGGCTCGGTGCTGGCTCAGCTCTCGGCGCCCGACATGCGGGTGCCGATCGCGCAGGCGCTTGCCTGGCCGCAGCGCATGGCCGCCGGCGTGGACTTCCTGGACCTGGTGCGATCGGCGCGGCTGGATTTCCAGGCCCCCGATCCGGCGCGCTTCCCCTGCCTGCGCCATGCGCAGGAAGCCGCCAGGCTCGGGGGGCTCAGTTGCGCCAGCCTGAACGCTGCCGATGAAATCGCCGTGCAGGCGTTCCTCGACAAGCAATTGAACTTTGGGGATATTCCGGCAGTCATTGAAACAGTTATGGGCAGGGTCCGAGGGGGAGTGATGACGGGACTCGAAGCGGTTTTGGCTGCGGACGGCGAGGCACGAGCCCTGGCGTCCGAGATTGTCACGCGGCGCACGGCAGGCCTGAGCGTGCGCCTATGAGTGTCGTCTGGCATTTGCTCGCATTCATCGTCGCCGTGTGCCTACTCGTCACGGTGCACGAATTCGGCCATTTCTGGGTGGCGCGCCGGCTCGGTTTCAAGGTGCTGCGCTTCTCAGTGGGATTCGGCAAGCCGCTCTGGCGGCGCGTAGCCGGGGCCGACCGCACCGAATACATCATCGCCGCGGTGCCGTTGGGCGGCTACGTGAAGATGCTCGATGAGCGCGAAGCGCCGGTCGCCGCCGAGGAACTCGATCGCGCCTTCAACCGCCGCCCGCACTGGCAGCGCGTCTGCGTGCTGCTGGCAGGGCCTGCGTTCAACATTGTTTTTGCCGTGTTGCTGCTTACGGGCATTCTGCTGATGTCCGGGATCGCGCAGGTGCGGCCGGTGCTGGGGGACATCCCCGCCGACACGATCGCGGGGCGCGCCGGCCTGCACGCGGGCGATGAGATCGTCGCGATCGATGCGCGCGCGGTGAATTCGCAGCGCGACGTACTGTTGGATTTGCTGGACGCGGTCAGCGACAGCGCCCCGGTGGTGGTCGCGATACGCGGCCCCGGGGGGGCGTTGCGCAGCACCACGCTGCCCATAGTGGATCCGGCCGAGCGCCGCCGGCTGACCGAGCCCTCGGCGCTCATGAGCGGCCTGGGGGTAAGGTTCTACGAGCCACTCATTCCAGCGGTACTGGGCAGTGTCGAGCCGGACGGTCCGGCCGCCCATGCAGGGCTCAAGGCCGGGGATGAGGTTGTCAGCGTCGACGGCGCCGCCGTCCGGGACTTCCCTCAAGTCGTCGCTGCCATTCAGGCGCGTCCGGGTCAGACGGTCTCGATCCGTTACCGGCGCAGCGGCATCGAAGCCACGGCGCAGGTGCCGGTGCTGGCGGAGATGTTTGAGGGCAAATCCATCGGGCGCATTCACGTGCGGCCACCGCCCTTGCCACCCTATCCGGAGAGCATGCTGCGACGCATTCACCTATCGCTGCCGGCAGCGTTCGTGCGTGCCAACGTGGAAGCCTGGGACATGAGCGCGCTGCAGGCACGGCTGTTCTGGCGCATGCTGATCGGACAGGTCTCGATGAAAAATCTCAGCGGCCCGCTCAGCATCGCTGAGTACGCCGGCGATTCCGCCGCGCTCGGTCTGGCCTCGTTTCTATATTTTCTGGTAGTCGTGAGTCTGGCACTGGGCTTCATGAACCTGTTGCCCATACCCATTCTCGATGGCGGTCAGGTCGTGTTTCAGGCCATTGAATGGCTCAAGGGCAGTCCGCTGTCCGATCGCTTCCAGACCATTGGCCAGCAGCTCGGCATCGCATTGCTGGTGCTGCTGATGGGTGTGGCACTGTTCAACGACATCTCGCGACAGTTCGGTTGAAGCATCCTTGATCAATCGCACCCGGCGCGCGCTGCGGCACGCACTCGTCCTCATCGCAGCACTCATGCTCTCGGCAGTCCCCGCCGCGCTGCTGGCCCAGCAACCCCCCTCGGACGAATTCACCGTCAGCAACATCCGCATCGAAGGTCTGCAGCGCATCTCGGAGGGCACGGTCTACAACTATCTGCCGGTGAACATCGGCGATCATCTCAATGCGCAGCGCGTGCGCGAGGCGATCCGGGCGCTGTACGCGACGGGTTTCTTCCGCGACGTCGAGCTGCGTCGCGACGGCACGGTGCTCGTGGTCGCGGTGGCCGAGCGGCCCTCGCTCGAAAGCGTCGACATCAAGGGCAACAAGGACATCAAGACCGAGGATCTGCAGAAGTCGCTACGCAACGTTGGTCTCGCCGCCGGCAAGACCTTCGATCGCTCGACGCTCGATGAGGTTACGCAGTACCTGACCGATCAGTACTACAGTCGGGGCAAGTACGCGGTGCAGATCGACTCCAAGGTGGAAAACCTACCCGACAATCGTGTCCGCGTGAACATCAACATCAAGGAAGGCAGCCGCGCCAAGATCCGCCAGATCAACATCGTCGGCAATACCGTGTTTCGCGACAAGGACATCCTCGCGACCCTGTCGCTGCAAACGCCCAACTGGCAATCCTGGTACAAACAGAGCGATCGCTATGCGCGCGAATCCCTGCAAGGCGATCTCGAGAAGATTCAGACTTACTACCAGGATCGCGGCTACGCGAATTTCCATATCGACTCGGTTCAGGTCGCGATCGCACCGGACAAGAGCGATATTTTCATCACCGTGAACATCACTGAAGGGGCGGTGTACAAACTCGGAGAAATCAAGCTGGCCGGCAACATGATCGTGCCGGAGGCGGAGCTCAAGACGCTGCTGCTGCTGGCACCCGGCCAGACTTATTCGCAGAAGACCATCAGCGCGACGCAGGAGCTGATCAAGAACCGGTTGGGCGCCGAAGGTTTCTATTTCGCCAAGGTCGAACCGGTGCCGCAGAACAACGAGGCCAACCGCATCGTCAATCTGACGCTGTTCGTCGATCCGGGCAGCCGGGTGTATGTGCGCCACATCAACTTCACCGGCACCACGCGCAGCGACGACGAGAGCCTGCGGCGCGAGATGCGCCAGCTCGAAGGGGCGTGGCTTTCGAACGTCGCGCTCGAGCGCTCCAAGCAGCGCCTGCAACGACTGGCCTTCGTCGAGAGCGTCGAGCAGAGCACCGAGCAAGTGCCTGGCTCGCCGGATCTGGTGGATGTGAACTTCGCGGTCAAGGAGCGGCCGAGCGCGACCATCGGCGGCGGTATCGGCTATTCCGCGGCGCAGAAGCTGGTGCTCAACGGCAACTTGAGCGACAGCAATTTCTTTGGCGGCGGCGATTTTGTCTCGCTCAACGTCGATTCCGGCGCCTACAACAAGATCTACAGCTTCACCGAGACCGATCCGTATCGCAGCGTCGACGGCCTGTCGCGCACCTTGTCGCTGAGCTACCGCGATTCGACACAGTTCGTGTCCGAGTCATCGTCCTTCAGCTCGAAGAACATCGCCCTCGGCCTGACCTACGGCTACCCGATCACGGAGTTTCAGAGCATCAGCGCCGGCCTGTCGCTGCAGCGCATCGACCTGCTGACCTTCGCGGCGAGCAGCGCCGAGCAGGCTGTGAACTGGGTGCGGTCCAACGGTCATTCCTATGCGGGCGAGTCGGTCTCGACCTTCATCGAGCCTGACGGCACGACCATTACGAGCAGCACCGCGTTGGCCGGCACGCAGTATTCGACGGTCGAGCTGACCGCCGGCTGGCAGTACGATTCGCGCAATCGCGCCTTATTCGCCGATCGCGGCCTGCGCAGCGCCGTGAGCTTCGTCATGGTGCCCCCGGGCCTGGGCGTGCGCTACTGGGTCGGCAGCTACCAGTTTTCCGGCTATCTGCCGCTGTGGCGAAAGTTTGTACTTTCCGAGGTCATACAGGTGGCCTATGGCAAGGGGCTGGGCGGCACGACCGGCCTGCCGCCCTACAAGCGCTTTTACGCTGGCGGACCGGACACCGTGCGCGGATACACCGAGGACACTCTCGGGCCCGTGGATTCCAACGGCAACCCCTATGGCGGCAACATGCTGACGGTGGCGCGCACCGAGCTCGTCCTGCCGATGCCGGCGAAGTGGCAGACCAGCGCCCGCGTGAGCGTGTTCTACGATATGGGCAATGTGTTTTCGAACGATGGCACCAAATTCTACGGCGAGGATCTCCAGACCCCAATCAACTACAATTTCAGCTATCATGCCCTGCGGGATTCGACCGGTCTTTCGGTGCAATGGCTGGCACCGTCGCTGGGTATCTTCCGCTTCAGTTACGGAATTGCGCTCAACGCATCCCGGGGTAACAGCATCGACTTCCCGGACAGTACCGAGGGCTTTCAGTTCTCGGTCGGGCAGTCGTTTTAGGCAGGAGCAGGCAGGCATGAGTCGTCGTTTGCGCAGCGTCGTGGTATCGGGAATCTTCGGGTTGGCCGCGGCCGTCACGGTGACGCCGGCATGGGCCGACCTCAAGATCGGTGTGGTGCAGTACGCGCGGCTCATGCAGGAATCGCCGCAGGCAAAGGCGGCGCAGGAAGCGCTGCGTGGCGAGTTTTCCGGCAAGCAAAAAGAACTACAGGGGCAGCAGGCGGCGCTCAAGGCCAAGGAGGAGTCGCTGCAGAAGGACGGTGCGACCATGACGCTCGAACAGCGCACCAAGCTGGAGAAGGATCTGCGCGACGGCAACCGCGAGCTGCAGCAAAAAGTGCAGGCATACCAGGACGATTTCAACGCGCGCCAGAACGAAGAGCTCTCAAAGCTGCAAAAGGCGCTGGTCGAAGAAGTGCAGTCGTATGCGCAGGGCGAGAAATTTGACCTGGTGCTTGCCGATGGCGTGATCTTCGCCGGTCCACAGCTCGACATCACACCGCAGGTGCTCGCCGCTCTGCAGGCGCACGGCGTGCGCTCCCCGGCGTCCGGATCCAGCAGCGGCGCCGGCAGTTCGGGGGCGTCGAAGGGCGCGACCGCGCCGAAGAGCAAGTAGTGCCGCTGCGCAGTCGTTTGCGTCCCAGCACATTGTCACGTACGACTTGACTTAAGGTTCGGGCATGAGCATTGCCCTGGGGGAGCTGGCGGTCCGCTTCGGCTGCGAGCTGCGCGGCGACCCGGAGGTGCGCGTCGCAGCAGTGGCGCCACTGGGGTCGGCAGGCCCGGGCACGTTGAGCTTTCTGTCCAATCCAAAACTCGCCCCGCAACTGGCACAGACCCGCGCCGCGGCGGTCGTGCTGGATGCCCGCAGCGCCGCGGCCTGTCCTGTGCCGGCATTGATCAGTTCCAATCCGCACGCGCTGTTTGCACGCATCGCCGCTCTGCTGCACCCAGAGCCGCTGCGCAGCCCCGGAGTGCATCCGAGCGCCGTCATCGACCGCCAGGCGCAGATCGATCCGAGCGCCGAGGTGAGCGCGTATGCGTTGATCGGCGCCGGCGCCGTGATCGGCCCACGTTGCCTCGTGGGGCCTGCCTGCCTGATCGGCGATCAGGTGCAGATGGGTGCGGACACGCGCCTGGTGGCGCGCGTCACAATCGCGGCGCGCGTGCAGCTCGGGGCACGCGTGCTGATCCACCCGGGGGCCGTCATAGGCGCCGACGGCTTCGGCTATGCCCGCGAGGGCAGCACCTGGTTGAAGGTGCCGCAGATCGGGGCGGTGCGTATTGGCGATGACGTCGAAATCGGCGCCAATACCACGATCGATCGCGGTGCGATCGACGACACGGTCATTGCCGAGGGAGTCAAGCTGGACAACCAGATCCAGGTCGGGCACAACGTGCAGATCGGCGCTCATACGGCGATTGCCGCGTGCACCGGCATTTCCGGTAGCACGCGCATCGGTGCACGATGCATGATCGGAGGCGGCTGCGGCTTCGCCGGCCACCTGGTGATCTGCGACGATGTGGTGATCACCGGCATGGCGATGGTATCGGGCTCTATCAGCAAACCCGGCGTGTATTCCAGTGGCATTCCGATTGAAACGTCGCGTCGCTGGCGGCGGATCGTGGCGCGGCTGAAATTGCTTGCCGATCGTGACGCGCAATCAGGCCCAGCCGCACAGGCAGGCAGCGACAACCAACAGGAACAGGACGATGACTGACGCCATCACGCTCGATATCAACGGCATCATGAAGCGCTTGCCGCACCGCTACCCGTTCCTGCTGGTCGATCGCGTGCTCGAATGCGTGCGCGGTGAGCGCATTCGCGGGCTCAAGAACGTCACCTACAATGAACCGTATTTCCTGGGCCATTTCCCCCACCGGCCGCTCATGCCGGGAGTGATCATCGTCGAAGCCCTGGCGCAGGTGACCGGCCTGCTGGCATTCCTGTCCGCCGATGAGCTGCCCGATGACACCACGCGCTTTTATTTCGTCGGCATCGACAAGGCGCGCTTTCGCAGGCCCGTCGAGCCCGGCGACCAGCTCATTCTGCACTCGCAGTTCGAGCGCAACGTCAAGGGCATCTGGCGCTGCGCGACCATGGCGGAGGTTGCCGGCCAGGAGGTCGCGCACGCACACATCATGATCGCGCCGGATCTGAAGCGGGATGTCGGCGCGCCCCCGGAGGGGGAATTGCCGTGATCGATGCGAGCGCGATCGTGTCGGCCCAAGCGCGTCTGGCCGACGACGTCGAGGTAGGGCCCTTCGCGGTGATCGGCGCGGACGTCGTGATCGGTGCGCGCTGCTGGATCGGGCCGCACGTGGTCATCAATGGTCAGACTACGATCGGGGCGGACAACAAGATTTTCCAGTTCGCTTCGATCGGCGCCGCGCCCCAGGATAAAAAATATGGTGGCGGCCCGACGCGGCTGGTCATCGGCGAACGCAATGTGTTCCGCGAGTTCTGCACCATCAACCGTGGCGCTTCGCCCGATCATGGATTGACGCGCATCGGCGACGACAATCTTTTCATGGCCTATACGCACGTCGCACACGACTGTACGCTCGGCAACAATATCGTCATGGTCAACTACGCCGGCCTGGCCGGGCATGTGGAGCTCGGTGATTGGGTCATTCTGAGCGGCTACACCGGCGTGCATCAGTTCTGCAAGATCGGCGCGCACGCCTTCACGGCCGCGCTTTCCGGCGTTACGCGCGACGTACCGCCTTACATCATGGCCGTGGGGCAGCCCGCGGTGCCGCATTCGATCAACAGCGAAGGCCTCAAGCGCCGCGGCTTCTCGCCAGAACAGATTCGCAATTTGCGACACGCCTACCGCATTCTCTATCGCAGCGACCTGCAGTTGTCGGTCGCGGTGCAGCAATTGGCCGAACTGGCAACCGCGCAACCCGAACTCAAGCCGCTGCTCGACTTCATCGCCGTCTCGGAACGCAGCCTGATCCGCTGATGAGCACAGTGCGCGTCGCGATCGTTGCCGGGGAAACCTCCGGTGACGCACTCGGCGCCGCGCTGATCGAGGCGCTGCGCGCACGCGTCAGCGAGCTGCGGGTCGCCGGAGTGGCGGGGCCGAAGATGCGGGCGGCGGGCTGCGAGCCCCTGGCCGATGCCCATGAGCTCAGCGTCATGGGCCTGCTCGAAGTGCTGCCGCATCTGCCGCGCCTGCTGCGCCTGCGCGCGCGGCTGGCAAGGCAAATACTCAGGCTGCAACCGGACGTCTTTATCGGCGTCGATTATCAGCAATTCAATCTCGGCTTGGCGCAGCGCCTCAAGCCCCGTGGCATTGCCACGGTGCAGTACGTCAGTCCGCAGGTCTGGGCCTGGCGCCAGGGACGCGTAACGACGATCGGTCGGGCCTTTGATCTGGTGCTCTGTCTGCTGCCGTTCGAGCCCGATTTTTACCGCGAGCACACGGTGGCCGCGCGCTTCGTCGGCCACCCGCTGGCCGATCAGATCCCGATGCAGGCGGATCGGGCCGCAGCGCGCGCCACCCTCGGCCTCGATGCGGGCTCGAGCGTGCTCGCACTTCTGCCCGGCAGCCGTTTGGGCGAGGTGCAACGCCTGTCCACGCCGTTTCTGCGCGCGGCCGGTTTGCTGGCGGCGCGCCGTCCCGGGCTCCAGATCATCGCGCCGATGGCGGCCCCCGCGGTGCGGCAGGAGTTCGAGCGCTCCCTGGCCGAGCTCGAAACGCAGCTGTCCGTGCGCATCCTGGATGGCCAGGCGCGCACGGCTCTCACGGCGGCCGATGCCGCTCTGGTCACTTCAGGCACGGCGACGCTCGAGGCGTTGCTGTGCCGCTGTCCGATGGTGGTCGCCTACCGTGTCGGTGCTGTGACGGCGCTGCTGCTGCGGCGGCTG
>DATNHF010000017.1:0-2873 GCA_035605115.1 Steroidobacteraceae bacterium
CCCTTCTCGCGAAGCACGACAACGCCGTCGGCAGCCTCGAAGGGCGCTTTCAGCCAGCGCTCAAGATACAGCAACACCCATCGATCTTTGATACGCGTGCGAACCGCCTTCATCAAAAGATCGTGATCAAGATTGTCAAAGAACCACTCGACAGACTGCCCACCACCACCACCTCGCTGGATACCCTGAGCAAGTAACCATCGTTCGTAAGCGCCATGCTTTCGAGGGGCGCTCGCTGGATATGTTGGGCTGGGTGCATCGAGCCGGCGAGCTTCATCTGACTTTGGTGCTACCGGATGGTACGCGCTCGCTGATCCCAGCCGCCTGGACCGACCTGAAAGCCCAGAAAGAGCCGGCAAAATATGCTCAGCCGGCATTGCTGGCCTCCTGCGCGCAGTTGCTCCACGCCCGCACGGTTGTGGATGCTCTGCGGCGTCGACTTCCGGCTGCGGATGTCCTGCAGCGGCCGACACGGCAGGAGCCGAGCCATGCAACAGCTGAGCTTTCTCGAAGCGCCGGTAGCCATCGGCGTCGTGCCGTTGTGGAACGCACTCGACGACGAGCAGCGGGCCAAAGCGATAGCGATGCTTGCCCAGCTGATCGCGAAGACGATCGCTGAGCCGGAGCAAGATCATGAGTGAAAATACCAAGATCACGACAGACCATCTGCGCCGCTGCGCCGTCGTGTACGTACGCCAGTCCAGCAGCACCCAGGTTGAGAACAACCGCGAGTCGACCGCGCGGCAGTACCACCTGGCTGAGCGCGCCGTGGAGCTCGGATGGGCCCGCGCGCAGGTTAAAATCCTTGATGAGGATCTTGGCATCTCGGGTTCCGGCCTCACCGATCGAGCCGGCTTCGCGCGCATGACCTCGGAGGTGGCGCTCGGTCAGATCGGCATTGTTCTGGGCTTGGAGGTCTCCCGCCTGGCGCGTAACAACGCCGACTGGTATCGGCTCCTGGATCTGTGCGGTGTGACCAATACGCTGATCGGCGATGCGGATGGGATTTACCACCCGGGGCTGTTCAACGATCGGCTGGTGCTAGGCTTGAAAGGCACGATGTCGGAAGCCGAA
Source organism: Steroidobacteraceae bacterium (assembly GCA_035605115.1). Taxonomy (GTDB): domain Bacteria; phylum Pseudomonadota; class Gammaproteobacteria; order Steroidobacterales; family Steroidobacteraceae; genus FEN-1191. Next base: position 1,075 of record DATNHF010000017.1, read on the forward strand.
CTGCACGTCCTGCGGGCGCGGCTGCTCGGCGGTATCCGCAACAAGGCGGCCCGTGGCGAGCTGAGCCGCGGGTTGCCCATCGGCCTGGTGCGAGGTGAAGGGGATGGCGAGGTGCTGCTCCATCCCGATGAGTCGGTCACCGCCGCGATCCGCGCCGTCTTCGAGCGCTTCACTGAGATGGGCTCGGCTCGGCGCGTGTGGCTGTGGTTTTGCTCGCAGGGCTTGCGCTTCCCGTTGCACTCGAACACGCTTCAGGATATCCGTTGGATGACCCCCACTTATACGAAGATCCATCAGATCCTGACCAACCCCTTCTATGCCGGCGTCTACGTCTATGGCCGAACGCAGCAACTGTCGTACATCGATGAGAGCGGGCACGTGCGCAAACGATCTAAAAAGCGCCTGCGCGCGGAATGGCCGGTCTTCATCCGCGATCACCACCTCGGCTTCATCGACTGGGCGACGTTCGAAGCCAATCAAAAGCGCTTGGCGCAGAACACGCGGCCAAGGCCTCATCAAGGCGGAGGTGCCGTGAGGGAAGGCACCGCGTTGCTGCAAGGCATAGCCGCCTGCGGTGGCTGTGGGCGACGCCTGAAGGTGCACTACACCGGCCGCTGCTCCACGCCCGGGTATCATTGCGCCGGCAAGACCATCGTCAACGGCCGCGGCGAGTACTGCCTGAACGTCGGCGGTTGTCAGATCGACGCAGCGGTCGCGGCGGCGTTCCTCGCGGCACTCGCGCCCGCAGGCCTCAAAGCGTCCCTGAAGGCGGCCGAACAGCTCGAAGCGGATCACGAGACCACTGTAGAGCAGTTCCGGCGCGACGTGGAGCGTGCGCGCTACGGCGCGCAACGCGCCGAACGCCGCTATCGGGCCGTCGATCCCGACAATCGACTGGTCGCACGCGGTCTCGAAGCCGAGTGGGAGAACGCCCTGCGCGAGCTCAAGGCCGCCGAGGGCGAACTGGTACGTCGCGAACACACGAGGCCACTCGTACTGACGCCCGACGAACGCGCCTCGCTGCTCGCACTCGGTAAGGATCTCAAAGCCGTCTGGTCCGCGCCCACCACCACCGACCGCGACCGCAAAGAGTTGCTGCGCACTCTGCTCGAGGAAGTCATCATGACGGTCGAGCGCGAGAAGTCTAACGCGCACCTGACGCTGCGCTGGCGCGGCGGTCTGCTGAGCGAGATCGACGTGCCGCTGCCGCGCTCGCGACCGGCAACAGTCCGCACCGAGGAAGATACCATCGAGCTGCTGCGCCGCTTGGCCACGCACTATCCTGATACGGTCATCGCCGGCATCCTCAATCGTCAAGGACGCACCACCGCCCGAGGTCTGTCCTTTACCGCCAATCGCGTGAGCAGCTTGCGCACGCACTGGGAAATCCCATGCTTTGAGGCCGCAGCGCACACGCCCGACGGCGACTGCATGACCATCGAACGCGCAGCGCAGACTCTTGGGCTTGCGCCCTCGACCTTGCATCGCTGGCTCAATGATGGCTTTATCGCTGGAGAGCAAGTGACGCCTGGCGCGCCTTGGCGTATCCGTATGACCGAAGACTTGCGTTCGCTCTTTGTTGAAAATGCGCCCGAGGGCTACGTGAAAATGTTCAAAGCTATGAATCTGCTCGGCGTCTCGCGGCAAACGATCTTGCAACGTGTAAAGCGCGGCGAGCTCAAAGCGGTTCATGTCTGCCGTGGACGCGCGAAAGGCCTTAGAATACAGGTGCCTGCCGCTCTTCCCGACCTCTTCGAAGCGCAATCAACAACCCGGGTGTAGTGTGAAGCACGCTCCAA
>DATNHF010000018.1:0-5140 GCA_035605115.1 Steroidobacteraceae bacterium
AGATGCGCACCCTCACTACTGCCGGACTCGATGTACTCCAGCACGCGCCGCGTCTGCGTCTCATCGACCATGGCACCGAGCGTGGTGGCCGGGTCAAGCGGGTCGCCGGGCGCCATCTCGCTCGCGATGCGTGCGATGTATTCCAGCATTCGCTCACGAATGGACTCCTGTACCAACAGCCTTGACCCCGCCGAGCACATCTCGCCCTGATTGAAGAAAATCGCATAGGCGGCAGCGCGCGCTGCGCGTTCGAGATCCTCGTAATCGGCCATGATGATGTTGGGCGACTTGCCGCCGCATTCGAGCGAGACGCGCTTGAGGTTCGACTGCGCGGCCGCCTGCATGACCGCCTTGCCGGTTGCGGTCGAACCGGTGAAGGCGATGCAGTCGACATCCCTGTGGGCGGCCAGCGCAGCGCCGGCCGTTTGTCCGAAACCCGGCAGCACCTGAAATGAGCCAGGCGGCACGCCCGCCTCGAGCGCCAGCTCGCCGAGCCGCAGCGCGCTGAGCGGAGATTTCTCGGACGGTTTGAGCACCAGCGAATTGCCCGCGGCGAGTACCGGCGCAATCTTCCAGGCCGCCATGAGCATCGGAAAGTTCCACGGCACGATGGCGCCGACCACACCGACCGGCTCGCGCGTCACAAGCGCCAGCGTGTCGGCACCGGTCGGCGCCACCTCGTCGTAGCGCTTATCGATGGCCTCGGCGTACCAGCGCAGGCAGCGCACCGTGGCGGGCACATCGACGGCGAGGCTGTCGCGGATCGGTTTGCCGACATCGAGCGTCTCGAGCAAAGCGAGTTGCTCGGTTGCGTTTTCGATCAGCTCGGCAAAGCGCAGCAGCACACGCTTGCGTGCCGACGGAGGCTGATCCGCCCACTCGCGGCGCTCGAAACTCTCGCGCGCCACCGCCACCGCCAGATCGACGTCTGCCGCGTCGCAAGCGGCCACCGTCGCGAGCTTGCGGCCGTCGATCGGGCTGATGCAGTCGAAGAACCCTCCTGCGCGCGCGGGTACGAGCGCGCCGTTGATCAGCGCGAGCGCTGCCGGGCGCACGGCACGCGCACGGGTATGCCAGTCGGGCGCATCGGCGTCTAAAACGGGGGTGTTCATGGATTAATGTGGCGACTTCGAGGCACCGCTGTCAAATCCCGTGCGCTCAGGCGACCCAGTGCACGAGCGCATCTGTATCGGTCGCATAATGATAAGCTGCATGCCGCAGAGGAGCTGTCAAGCGACGTCGCGAGTGGATGCCGGTTGCGCCGTGGCTGTCGATATACGCAGCGGCAGACGCACGATGAACGTCGAGCCCACGCCTTCCAAGCTCTCCGCAAACACCTCGCCTTGATGCAACGCCATGACCATGGCGACCAAGTGAAGGCCGACTCCAGTTCCGGCAATACCGGTCGCGTTGCCGCCGCGGAAATAGCGCTGGAACAGGCGCTTACGATCGCGCGCTGGAATACCGATGCCGTGGTCGCGAATTTGTACGACCAGGTACTCCAATTCCTGCCGGGCAACGACCTCGATCGGACTGCCTGGTGGGGAGTATTTGATTGCGTTCGAGATCAAATTGCTGAACGCGTGAAATAGCAGTCTTCGATCGCCGCTGATGGTTGCCGGCAAGTCCGCAAAGTCTTCAGTGATATTCACTCCCCGAGTCGCTTCGCGATGCGCCTGACAGGCTTCGCGCAGCAGTAGCTCCGGATTGAGTTCGGTAGGATGGTACACGGCTTGCCCATCCAACAGACGCGAGGCTCCCAACAAGCTGTCCATGATATTCGTCATCCGCTGCACGGCACTGCGAATGCGTGCACCGCGCTCCGAAACGTCCGATGAAGTCAGTCGATCGCACAATTTGATGAGCCGCTGCGCGTGGCCGTCAATAATCGTCAACGGCGTTCGAAACTCGTGCGAGGTCATAGAGACGAAATTGCGCTGCTGCGCGGTCAGCCGCTGCTCGTTCTCCAGCGCTTCCTCCAGCGTCGCGGCCTGTTCGATCATGCGGCGTTGACTGTTCATCAGAGCAACCGCGTTATCACGGAACACGGCCACGGCGCGAGCCATCGCGCCCATTTCATCCTTGCGTGCGGCGCTCGGAATGACGATATTGGTGTCGTGATTGGCCAGCGCGCGCATGCGCGTAGCCAGATCGAGCAGCGGGTTCAAGAGGGATCGGGTGATGAAGACGATGACGCCGATCAGCAGGACTGAGGCGGCCAGCATCGCCGTGACAATGAGTGTGCGCGCGCGATGGTAGGTGGCCGCTGCGCGGAGGCTGGCGTCGCGGGCTTTGGCGACAGTCTGATCCGTCAGCTGACTCAATGTATCGCTGGAGAGGTCGAACGTCCTGCGCGAGTCGGTCATATACAGGATCACGCCCTCGGATGCATGCCCGGTGCGCGCAAGGGTGAGCACTTGCGCGGCGACCGCCTGATAGGCTGACCACTGCTGGGCAAACTGTGCATACAGCAGGCTTTCCGATGCCTCTTGTGGTATCGCCTCGTAGGCACGTTGGCTGCCGGCGACCGTATTGGCCAGTGTCGTGATCTCCTTTTCGCTTGCGGCAAGTTCCAGTGGCGTCGAGGCCAGCAAATGCGTCGCTTCGGCGGTCCGGTAATCCGACATGTAGTTGCTGAGATCCCCAAGAATGCGGGTGTCCTGGAGCCAGTGATTGCGAATTACCTCGGAGACACGGTTGACGTCTGCGAGGCGCTGGATACCAAATGCGCCCAGGCCGGTCACCAGAACCAGCAGCAACCCAAAGACCGCGTACAGCCGCACTCTTATCGAGTGCGGTTGCAGCCAACGGATCCAGCGACGCGCGGGTGCATTCGGAGTGCCGGGTACAGATTCGGCGGGCTCCGGAACCTTCTGGGCTTCACGGTCCACGGCGGTCCTTCGGCTCGATGAGACGGCCGGCTGCCGCCTTGACCACGGCTTCGGTGCGCGTGGCCACATTGAGCTTGCGGCAGGCGTTTTCGATATGGAAATCCACCGTACGTCGGCCCAGGCCCAGAATCGTGGCGATCTCGGGCGAAGTCTTGCCCCGCGCCGACCAGGTGAGGCATTGCACCTCGCGCTCGTTGAGTGTCACGTGGTGCGACCAAACCTCGGTACGCGCCCCCCGACCCAAGCGCGTTTCGATGATAGTTGCCAGGATTTCGAAATCGATCGGTTTACTGACGTAATCATCGGCGCCGAGACGCCGCCCCTTCAGTTCGCTGTCGCGATCCGTGAGCGCGGTCAGAAAGATGAACGGCACGGGTTCGAATTGCGGTGCGACCGACGTCAGGCGCTCCAGCACCTCGAAACCCGTCATGCCCGGCATGCTGATGTCGCACAGAACCAGATCGGGACCCGTCTTCAATATCGCCCCTAATCCCGCTTGGCCGTCGTGTGCGACCGTCACCGCGTAGCCGCGCTCCTGCAGATCCTCCGCGATCAATGCGGCCGTTTCCGCGTCATCCTCGATGCAAGTGATCTTGGTACCCGGGGAAACCACCATACAGCGCTCCAAGGACAAGGCCGGTAGTTGCGTTACCGCGACCATGGATTTTATCTCCGGATCAACATGATAGTCCGCAACTACCCGCGGGGTTCATCGCGTGCCGTTAATTCTCTTTAGAATGGCGCCGAGGATCAATGCAAATATCAAGGGCGGGGCGATCAGGCTGATCCAGAGCCACGGCCCTTCGATGATGCGGTGCCACCCGATCTGCGGCGCCCACACCTCGCTGATGCGCAGCAGTGTGGCGACAGTCCAAAGTATGCTCACCAGGACCCACAGGACCCGTAGGCGAGCGCGCATCCAGCGACCGCCGATCGGCTGGCGCAAGCTGCCTCCGGCACCCTCATCAACGAGCGGCAACGGCATCGGGCGCGGGGGCAATGGCGTCATAGCTGGAGGTCAGTTCGCCCTTGCGATTCCACCACCCGCCGCCCAGCGCCTGATACAGCGCCGCCGTATCGCCGAATCGAGTCGCCTGCGCCTGGACCAGGCTCAGCAAGGCCTGTTGATAGGCCATTTGCGCGGCGAGGTCCGTCAGGTAGTCGGTGTAGCCGTCCTGCATCTTCTCGTGAGTCAGATCAAGCGTCACCTTGGCGGCACGCTCCGCCGCGAGGTCCGCGGCCAGCGCATCGGCATCGGCGAGCATGGCGTGCAGCGTGTCGGCGACGTTCTGGTAGGCCGTAATGACCGTCACTTGGTACTGTGCCGCAGCCTGCCTAAGCGCCTGATCGGCGGCGCGCTTGCTGTGCCAGAGCGTGCCGCCGGCGAACAGCGGCTGCGACACATCGCCAATCAGGTTCCAGAACGGTCCGCCGGAGCGGAACAACCACGGGAATTCGGTCGCCGTTCCACCGAGCGCGCCGGTGATCGAGAACTGCGGCAGCATCGCGGCGATGGCAACGCCGACCTGCGCATTGAGGGAACGCAGCTGCTGCTCGGCGGCGCGCACATCCGGGCGTTGTTCGATGATCTTCGAAGGCAGGCTCAGCGGAATGTCCTGTGGCAATTTGAGCGCCGCCAGGTCGAAGGTTTGCTCGATCTCCTGGTTGGGGAGCTTGCCGAGCAGGGCGCGAATCAGATCACGGGTCTGTTCGAATTGCTTCACGAGCGGCGGCAGCAAGGCTTTGGCCTGCGCCAGCTGCGCCTCCTGCGCCGCCACGTCAATACGCATGGCGTAGCCGTCCTTGAGCTTGTCGAGCAGTATCTGCAGGGATTTCTCGTTGCACTCGATAATTTCCTTGGTCGCAGCAATTTGCGCCCGTGTGGAGGCTTCCTGAATGGCAGCAGCCACGACATTCGAGGCGAGCGTGACGTAAGTCGCCTCGAGCTCGAAGCGTTGCAGTTGCGCCTGCGCGTCCAAGGACTCCACTTTCCGGCGGTTGCTGCCGAACACGTCCGGCACGAAGCCCACCGTTAATTGCGCCGTCTGAAAGTTGAAATAGAGCGGCCGGTTGTGAGGCGGCGGGGCCGGAGAGGGATTCTGATAGGCAAAGATGCCCGATCCGTCTCCCTGGGCGCCCGGTGCGCTGGTGCCGGTGAGATTTCCAGCCAGTTTCTGGCGCTCGAAATTGTAGTTTGCAGCCACTGTTGGAAAGAAGAATCCCTGCTGCGCGCGCACCAGCTCCTGCGC
>DATNHF010000019.1:0-13450 GCA_035605115.1 Steroidobacteraceae bacterium
CGTGCGTTGAACGCTGCAGCGTGGCGTGAGCTCAGCGTTCGCGGTGCATATCAGGAGAGTGAACATGATGGCCTTCCGCTCGACGATGCAGCGCATAGTGTGGCCAGCTGCGCTGGCCTGCTCGCTGTTCGGCGCATCGACGGCGTCCGCGGCCTCGGAATCGGCGGAGCAATTCTTCCCTCCCTGGAGTCACGGTGCCAACGATCCGGTAAAAAACCGCGGCTTGGAATTCACCGTTCCGGAAGTCGATAACCTGCCCGATTTCCACGGCGATCCCATGACCGCCAAGCTGGTGGTGTTTGTCGGCGGCAACTATTTCTTTGCAATGGCGCCGCTGGTGGCGGAATTCGAACGCCAACACCCGCAGCTGCAAGGCCAGATCTACTACGAAACCATCCCGCCGGGTCTGCTGGTCGAGCAAATCAAAAAGAACGGCACGATCACCGTGGGCAATATGACCTGGACCGTGCGCGCCGACGTCTACGCGGCCGGTCAGGATCAGGTCGAGGGTCTGATCGATGAAGGCTATGCCGGAGGGCCGGCCGTGCCGTATGTCACCAACACCCTGACGATCATGATCCCGAAGGACAATCCGGCGCACATCCGCGCTCTGACCGATCTGGGCAAGCCCGGCGTACGCCTGGTCATGCCTAACCCCGCATTTGAGGGCATCGGGCGTCAGATCCAGCAGAGTCTGGCCAAGGCGGGCGGCGAGGCTCTGGTCAAGATCGTATACGACTCCAAAGTGCACAGTGGCGAGACTTACTTGACCCGCGTGCACCACCGGCAATCGCCGCTGTATCTGATGCTCGGTCGTGCCGATGCCGGCATCACGTGGCAATCCGAGGCGGCGTTCCAGCAGGAAGTCGGCAATCCCATCGGCCAGGTTTCGATTCCCGAGTATCAGAACGTCACCGCCAGCTATGCTGCCGCGTTGCTCAAGGCCGCCCCGCACCCGCAGGCCGGCCAGCAATGGGTCGATTTCCTGCGCTCACCCAACGCCCTCGCGATCTTCGAGCACTACGGCTTCAAGCCCTATGTGGACAAGAATTGACCGTTGGTCCTCGCCCCGATCGCCGATCCATCGCCCTTAACCGCCTGGAGAAGACCATGAAGTTCACTCGACACTCGCCAGCGACTAGCATTGCCATGATCCTCCTCAGCGCCCATGCGAGCGCCGTACTGGCGGCGCAAGCGCAAGCCGCAGCGGCGGGCAGCGCCACGGCGCAGTCCGCGTATGTGCAGCCCCACATGCAGCATGAGCCCTACGGCAGTGTCGATGTGGTCGTGCCTCTGAGCAGCGACGACAAAGAGATTCAAGCGATGAAGCTGCGTAACATCGCCCATGGCCTGAAGGCGGGCGATGAATGGCAGGGAACGTTCAACATCAAAGTCGTGCTGTACGGGAAGGGATTGACGCTGTTGATGGATCCGGACGAGGCCACCAAAAAGCAATTGGACATGCTGCGCAGTCGCGGCGTGCAGTTCGAGGTCTGCAACAACACGCTAGCTGGGCTGGGCATCGATTTCCACGCCCTGTACCACGTCACCGATGCCGACATTGTACCGTCCGGATTCGCCGAGGTGGCGTATCTGCAGGTCAGGCGACATTACGCGATCGATCCGGCCAACTGACGGGGCCTGCGCTCCAGGCATGAGCGATTCGCGACCGCCGGCGCGCGCCGTGGTTGCGCTGTCGGCACTGCTGGCGGCGCCGGGGCTCTGCGCAGCGCAGAGCCTGCGGCCCGATTCCGGTCTGATCGCGCGCGGAGAATATCTGGCCCGAATGGGCGATTGCGCGGCCTGTCACACGGCGCAATCCGGCGAGCCGATGGCAGGGGGGCGGGAACTGAACACGCCGTTTGGGATCATTCATTCGACCAACATCACCCCCGATGTGGCTACGGGTATCGGTCGCTACTCCTTTGGGCAATTCGATCGGGCGGTGCGCGCAGGCATTGCCGCCGACGGACGCAATCTGTATCCGGTCATGCCCTACCCATCGTTCGCAAAAATTGACCCGCCGGATATGCGTGCGCTGTTCGCCTATGTCATGCGGGCGGTGTCGCCGGTCAAGCGGTCCAACCGGGATAACGACCTGCAGTGGCCGTTCAGCATGCGCTTCGGACTGTCTGTGTGGAATCAAGCGTTTCTCGACGGGCAGGAATACAAACCAGATCCAACCCGATCGGCGCAATGGAACCGCGGCGCCTACATCATCGAGGGGCCTGGGCACTGCGGCGCCTGCCACACGCCACGCGGATGGGCACTGCAGGAACAGGCGATGGGCCAGGACGGCTCGAATGGCAGTCTCTACCTCAGTGGGTCCACCGTCGATGCGTGGTACGCCCCGAGTCTGCGCAATCTTTGGCCGGCGAGCGAAATTGCGCAGTTTCTCGGCACTGGGCGCAATCGCCACGCCGCCGCCTACGGCAGCATGAGTGAGGTCGTGCACTTCAGCACGCAGCTGTTTACCGACGACGACTTGGCCGCGATGGCCGAATATCTCAAGTCACTGTCCGCGCTCGCGCCATCACCGGCCGAATCCCGACCGACGGCGCTCGCGCAGCGCAGTGCCGGATCGCTATACACCACGCGCGGTGGTCTGGCCTACGTGCAGTTCTGCTCCACCTGTCATCGTCTCGATGGCGAAGGGGTCGCCGACTTGTTTCCGCCGCTGGTCGACAACGCATCGATACTCTCGAGCGACCCGACATCGGTGATTCATGTGGTGCTGAGCGGCTGGAAGTCGGCCGCGACCCGGCGTTTCCCGCGAGCCTTTGGCATGCCGAGATTCAGCAGCCTTGCCGATCGGGAGCTTGCCGAGATCGTGAGCTTCGTGCGCACGAGTTGGGGCAATCGAGCCGCTGCCGTGAGCCCCGAGCAAGTCAAGAAAATCCGCGATGAGATCCAGCTGCAACCGGATCAGCGCACCAGATTCGCGACCCCGCGCCTGGCCGACCTGCTCGACAGCCCCAACGCCGAGCAGCTGATCTACGGTATGCGATTGATGACGCAGACCAGGGCGCTGCTGCCCGAGCATGTGGGAGCCGGCGTGAGCTGCAGCAGCTGTCACCCGAACGCCGGTACGGTGGCCAGTGGCTCGCCGTTTGTCGGTATTTCCGCGCTGTTTCCGCTCTACATGCCGCGTGCGGGCAGGAGCATCGACTTCAAGGAGCGGATCAACGGTTGCTTCCGGCGCTCCATGAGCGGCCATGCGCTGGACAGGGATTCGCGGGAAATGCTGGCGATGGTGGCATACGTGGATTGGATGAGAGGCGCCACCCAGCCCAACGATGTGATTCCCGGTCGCGGCAATGCAAAGATCAGCGACACGCTGGTGCCCGACGCGGCCAATGGCAAGACCATTTATGGCAAGCAATGCGCCGTCTGTCACGGAGACAACGGCGAGGGCAGGCAACGGGATGACGGCAGTTATGCGATTCCACCGCTATGGGGGAATGCGAGCTTCAATATCGGCGCCGGGATGGCCAGAACCTATACCGCCGCGGCCTTCGTGAAGAGCAATATGCCTCTCGCCGATACGCTCGAATTCCCGTTGGGCAAAGGGGCCCTGAGCGATCAGGAGGCGGTCGACGTGGCCGAATATTTTACCCACATGGCACGTCCCGATTTCCCCGACAAGCTCAAGGACTGGCCCAATGGCGGTAGACCGAAGGACTCGAGGTATTGAATGGCGCCTCAGGGCGCGCGTGAAGGATGCAGCACCTGCCAAAGCATGAAGCAGGCCAGCAGGATCAACATACTGCCAAATGTGCGACGCAGGGTTGCTGCCGGCAGAAGTGAGCCGAATCGTTGCCCGAGATACGTGCCCGAGATGCCGAGGCCGGCGACCAGCGCGAGCACGCCATAGTCGAGACTTAAGCCTTCGTGTCCAAGCATGGCCAGATGCTTCGCGAACCCGACAAAGGCCGTCAATGCGATGATCGTGAGGCTGGTGCCGACGGCGCGGTGAACCTCCAGACCGGTACCGAGAACCAGCGCCGGGACGATTAGAAACCCACCTCCGACCCCGACGAATCCGGTGAGTAGCCCGACGACGGCGCCGACTGCCAGCAGGCGAATATAGGGCGTACGTCCACTGTCGAAAGCAGGCGTGGCGCCGAGGGCGTTGGCGGTCACGATTTTCCGCGGCGGGCGCAGCATGAGCGCGGCGGCAGCGAGCATGGCGAGCGCAAAGGTCGCCAGTTGCACCCGGCCGGAGACGTATTGGCTGCCCGCGGCACCCACCCAAGCGCCGAGCATGCCCGCGGGCGCGAATGCAGCGGTAACCCTGGGGACCACCGTCCCGGCGCGGGCGTGAATCAGCGCTCCAAACGTCGCGATGACACCCACAACTGCCAGAGAACCGGCAATGGCCTGCTTGTCCGCCTCGGCAAACAGGTACACGAGCACCGGAACGGTCACGATGGAGCCGCCGGAACCGAGCAGCCCCAGCGCAAATCCGATCGCCAAGGCGCCGCCGAGGCCGAGCAGTGGAAAGGGTAGGTGTGCCATCGGAGTCTCGCGAGGTTGCTGGCAGGCGAAATTCGCGGCCCCGCGGCAGTTTATATCATGTTTATCTAATATAAAATACGCGTATGCACGGGCATTCGCGGCCTTGGTCGCTCGCTAGCATTGCCGCTATCCAATCCCTAGATGATCCGACTTTTCTACCTATCGACGGAGCAGCTTATGACGGCAAACATCGGAACGAGCGAGCGCATCATTCGGCTGATAGTGGGCGCAGCTCTCATGATTTATTTCTTTGCATTTTCGCAGGGCGCAATGCGCTGGATCGGCTGCGTCGGGCTAGTGCTGGTGGCCACGGCACTGGTCAGTTTCTGCCCTCTGTGGTCGATTTTCGGCCTGAACAGCGCCAAGCGGTAGCACACCGAACGCGTGCCCAGCCTCGAATGGCGCCGCCGGCACTGCGCCCGAGCGCAGCTGCCGGCCTCGATCACCGGGTGCTGGCCACATTCCGAAGTGACCTACATATACTAACAATATTAGATAGTTATGATTAAACGTTAATTATAAACTTTACGCATTGCGCCCGGCTTCGAACAGGAACCACACGCGCCGCTCGGTCTCATCGATCCAGACCTCGAGCAGGCTGGCGGTAGCGACATCGCCGTACTTGTCGCACAGAGCGTGCGTTTCCCGCATGGCACTGGCGACGCGCATGTTGTCCTCGCGCAGCTCCGCCAGCATCGTGGAGGGCGAGACGAATTCGGCGTCGTTGTCCGCCAGGCGCTGCAGTCGGCTGATGTGTCCAATGGAGCGAATCGTCGTGCCGCCGATTTTGCGCACGCGTTCGGCGATGGGGTCGCCCATCGCGAAGATCTGGTCGGCCTGTTCATCGAGCAACAGGTGATAGTCGCGGAAATGCGGACCGGACATGTGCCAGTGATAGTTCTTGCTCTTCAGGTAGAGCGCGAAGGTATCGGCGAGCAGCACATTGAGCTCGGCCGACAGGTCGCGGGTCGCCTCCGGGCCCAGATCGGTCGTGGTCTGCAGCGCGGCGGTGCGGCGTTGCTTGGCACCCTTGAGATTGCTGATCGGCTTGACGTTGCTCATTACTGTGCGCTCCTCCAGATCGAGAAAGGGGGGTCGGAACTGGGCCGCTGCGTGGGCCCGTGACCGACATTATAGCGAGTGCCGCAGGCACATTATCGTCTTCACAGCCGCAGCAATGCGCGTCCGGCCGGCGCCAGCAGGGCGTGGGTTTCGGGATGCTGCTGCATATAGACCGCGAACATCGAGCAGTGCGGAATCACGCCCCGATGCTGTGCCCGCGCGGACTCTAGCGCGGCCTCAACCAGTTGCGTCGCGATGCCACGGCCGCGCAGCGCCTCCGGCACCAGAGTGTGCGTGAAGGCGATCGTGCCGTCCCCGAGCTGGTACTCGGCGTACGAGACGCTGCCGTCGACTTCCGTTTCGAACCGCTGGCGGCTGGGGTTGTCGCGAATGGTCAGTGCGGGGGCGCGGCTCATGGGCGGATTGAACCAGCACCCGAACGGCAATTGCAATCGGACGGCAGGTTGAAGCGATGCACGGGCGTGTGTGACACTTCGCGCCCTTGCTGCTGCGCGACCCATAGCTGCTTAAGTGCCAGTCATCACCCTGCCGGATGGCAGTCAACGCCGCTTCGAGCGCCCCGTCAGCGTCGCTGAACTCGCACAGAGCATCGGTTCGGGTCTCGCGCGCGCCGCGCTCGCCGGACGCGTGGACGGCAAGCTCGTCGACACCTCGTTCCTCATCGAGCACGACGCGCAGGTCAGTGTCATCACCGAGCGCGACGCCGAGGGCCTGGAGCTGATCCGGCATTCGACGGCGCATCTGCTGGCCCAGGCGGTCAAGCAGCTCTTCCCCGATGCCCAGGTGACTATCGGACCGGTGATTGAGGACGGCTTTTATTACGATTTTGCGTACTCCCGGCCCTTCACGCCGGAAGATCTGCGCGCGATCGAGGCTCGCATGACCGAGCTCGCCAAGGCCGATCAGCCGGTTCACCGTCGTGTGATGCCGCGCGATGAGGCGGTGACGTTCTTCCGCAATCTCGGCGAGCGCTACAAGGCCGAGATCATCGCGGCGATTCCGGCTGCAGAACCCATCAGTCTCTACGGGCAGGGCGATTGGGTCGATCTGTGCCGCGGGCCGCACGTACCCTCGACCGGGAAGCTGCGCGCTTTCAAGCTCATGAAAGTCGCCGGCGCCTACTGGCGAGGGGACTCGCGCAACGAAATGCTGCAGCGGATCTACGGCACGGCCTGGCCCGATCAAAAGCAGCTCGACGCCTACCTGCACCGGCTCGAGGAGGCCGAAAAGCGCGATCATCGGCGCATCGGCCGGGAGCTCGATTACTTTCATATGCAGGAGGAGGCTCCGGGCGCGGTGTTTTGGCACCCCAAGGGCTGGCAGGTATTTCAGACGCTGATCCAGTACATGCGCGCCAAGCAGCAGGCCGCCGGATTCCAGGAGGTCAATGCGCCGGAGCTCCTGGACCGCAGCCTGTGGGAGGCTTCGGGGCATTGGGCGCAGTTCGGCGAGAACATGTTCACCACGCGCACGCCGGATGAGCGCGTGTATGCGATCAAGCCCATGAACTGCCCGGGGCACGTGCAGATCTTCAAGCAGGGCATCCGCAGCTATCACCAGCTCCCCGTGCGCTTCGCGGAATTCGGCAAGGTGCATCGCTACGAGCCCTCCGGGGCGCTGCACGGACTCATGCGCGTGCGCGCCTTTACTCAAGACGATGCCCACATCTTCGTGACCGAGGATCAGATCACGGAGGAGTCGGTCGCCGTGACGCGCCTGATCCTCGACATCTACCGGGATTTCGGCTTCGACGACGTGCGCATCAAATTCTCCGACCGCCCGGCCAAGCGGGTCGGGTCCGACGAGGTCTGGGACAAGGCGGAGGCTGCCCTCAAGCAGGCGGCCCGGGCAGCCGGCATCGAATTCGGCCTGAACCCGGGCGAGGGGGCCTTCTACGGACCGAAGCTCGAGTTCGTGCTGCGAGATGCGATCGGCCGCGATTGGCAGTGCGGCACGTTGCAGGTGGATCTGAATCTGCCTGGACGCCTCGGAGCGCACTACATCGACGAGCACAGCCAGAAGCGCGTGCCGGTCATGCTGCATCGGGCGATTTTTGGTTCGCTCGAGCGCTTTTTCGGCATTTTGCTCGAGCACTACGCGGGCCGTTTGCCCGCCTGGCTGGCGCCGGTGCAGGCCGTGGTCATGGGTATTACCGACCGGCAATACGAATACGTGAGCAGAACCGTGGATTTCCTGAAAAATCAGGGGGTTCTGGTCCAGTCCGACTTGCGCAACGAAAAAGTCGGCTTTAAGATTCGCGAACACACGCTGCAACGCGTCCCATACCTCCTGGTAGCGGGGGACAAGGAAGTGGCAGCGAATCTTGTTTCTGTGCGCTCCCGTAGTGGCAAGGATCTGGGCGCGATGACGCCGCAGACGTTCGTCGAACGTTTGCGCATCGAGCTCGAAAGCCACGGGCGCCGAAAGTTGGAGGATTGATATATAGCTATTTCAGCGAAGCGGGTCCGGCGTAATGAGGAGATCGTCTCACCAACAGTGCGTGTGATCGGAGCGGATGGAGGGCAGGCAGGTGTCATGACGCGCGCGGAAGCGCTGCAGCTGGCATCCACCGCTGAGCTGGATCTCGTTGAAGTCTCGCCCATGGCGGAGCCGCCGGTGGTGCGAGTCATGGATTACGGCAAATTCCTGTTCGAGCAGAACAAGAAGGCGCATTCTGCCAAGCGCAAGCAAAAGCAGATTCATGTTAAGGAAGTGAAGTTTCGTCCCGGCACGGAAGAGGCGGATTACCAGGTCAAACTGCGCAATCTGATTCGATTCCTGTCCGAGGGTGACAAGGCCAAGGTAACCTTGAGGTTCCGCGGCCGTGAAATGGTGCATCAGGACATCGGCCGCAAACTCCTGGACCGGGTGCAGCTCGATCTCGCGCCGCACAGCGTCATTGAGCAGCAGCCGCTGATGGAAGGCCGGCAAATGGTGATGCTGTTCGCACCAAAAAAGAAGTGATCGTGCGTCGCGCAGCCGCAAGCTTGAGCTGACGATTCGCGATCCGCGAGCAAGCGGGTTCGGGCCTAAACGCTCGAGCCTTGTGAGCTCTGGCGACAATGAGGAGTAAGGATCGTGCCCAAGTTGAAAACCAACCGGGCCGCTTCGAAGCGTTTTCGCAAGACCGCGAAAGGCTTCAAGCGGTACTCGGCTACCCGCCGCCATAACCTCGGTCATAAGGATTCCAAGCGCAAGCGTCATCTGCGCTCGGGCGGCAGCAGCCTCGTGGATCACAGCGACGTGGGTCGCCTCGCGCAACTGCTGCCGAATACCAAATAACGGAGTCCCGACATGGCAAGAGTCAAACGCGGAGTGACGGCCGGACGCCGCCACAAGAAAGTTCTCGGCAAGGCCAAGGGCTATTACAACGCGCGGCGCAAGGTCTATCGCGCCGCCAAGCAGGCGGTCATCAAGGCCGGGCAGTATGCCTATCGCGATCGGCGCGCCAAGAAGCGCGACTTTCGCGCGCTCTGGATCATGCGCATCAACGCCGCGGCGCGCGTGCACGGCTTGTCGTACAGCCGCATGATCGCGGGTCTGCACAAGGCTGGCCTCGAGATCGATCGCAAGATGCTGGCGGAACTGGCGATCAATGACGCCAATGCCTTCGGCGTGATCGCCGAGCACGCCAAAGCCGGTCTCGCCGCGGCCTGACGGCTTAGGTTCGGGCCGTGGGAGAGCTCGATGCCCTGAGCGATGCCGCGCTCTCGCGTATTGCAGCGAGCAGCACGATCGCCGAGCTCGATGAGATCCGCGTTCACTGGCTGGGGCGCAAGGGCGTTCTGACCGAGCAGCTCAAGCGCCTCGGCGCCTTGCCCGCGGCCGAGCGACCGGCGTCCGGCGCTCGCATCAATAGCGTCAAAGAGCGGCTGCACGCGGCGATCGAGGCTCGGCGCAGCGAGCTCGAGCGGCTCGCAATCGAGGCGCAGCTGCGTGCCGGTGCAGTCGATGTGAGTCTTCCCGGCCGCGGCGAGCGACTCGGCGGCGTGCATCCGATCACGCTCACGCGCCTGCGAATCGAGGAGATTTTCCAGCGCGCGGGCTTTCAGGTCGAACAGGGACCGGAGATCGAGAACGAGTTCTACAACTTCGAGGCCCTCAACATCCCGGCCGATCATCCGGCGCGGGCTATGCACGATACGTTCTATTTGAAGAACGGAGCACTGCTGCGCACCCACACCTCGCCGGTGCAGATCCGCGCGATGCAGCGCTTGAAGCCACCGCTGGCGCTCATTGCCCCGGGCCGGGTGTATCGGGTCGATTCGGACGTGAGCCACTCGCCGATGTTTCATCAGGTCGAAGGACTGTTCGTCGATAGGAACGTGAGCTTTGCTAATCTCAAGGCGATCCTGCACCGCTTCATGGAAGCCTTCTTCGAGCAGGATCTGTCGATGCGCCTGCGGTCGTCGTATTTTCCGTTCACGGAGCCGTCGGCCGAGGTCGATATCACCTGCGTGCTGTGCAAGGGCAGCGGCTGCCGGGTCTGCAAGCAGAGCGGCTGGCTTGAGATCGCGGGCTGCGGCATGGTGCATCCGCGCGTGTTCGAAGCCTGCGGCATCGATGCGGAGCGCTACACCGGCTATGCCTTCGGCGCCGGCATCGAGCGGCTGGCGATGCTGCGCTACGGCGTCAACGATCTGCGCCTGTTCTTCGAGAACGATTTGCGCTTCCTGGCCCCGTTCGTCGGAGGGGGCACATGAAGCTGCCGCTCTCGGCGCTGCGCGCCTGGGTGGATGTGCCCTGGGAGGCGCGCGAACTCGCCCGACGGCTGACCTTGTCGGGCTTCGAGGTCGAGGCCGTCGACGCCGCGGCGCCGGCCTTTGAGGGCGTCGTGGTCGCGAAGATCCTGTCTGCCGAGCCGCACCCGCGCGCCGAGAAGCTGCGAGTCTGCCGCGTGGTGCTCACCCAGGACGAGGCCGGCGCTGCGCCGCTGCAGATCGTCTGCGGCGCATCGAACGCGCGCGCCGGCCTGGTAAGCGCGCTCGCGAGGGTCGGTGCCGTGCTGCCGGGCGGCGTGTGCATCCAGGCCGCACAGCTGCGCGGCGTCGAATCGCAGGGCATGCTGTGCTCGGCGCGCGAGCTGGGCTTGGGCGAAGCTTCCGACGGCATCCTCGAGCTGCCCGAAGGTTTGCCACTGGGCGTGGATCTGCGCGCCGCGCTCGATCTCGACGATCCGATCCTCGAAGTCAATGTCACGGCCAATCGGGGCGATGCGCTCTCGGTGCTGGGGCTGGCACGCGAAGTGGCGGCGTTATGCGATCGAGCACTCAAGCATCCGGCGTTGGGCGTCGATGTCGCGCTGGCCGCCACCCGGGCGGCCGCAGCCGGGGAGGCGCGACTCGCACTGGAGCTGCCGGCACAGGGCGGCGCCGGGCGTCTGCTCGCACGCGTCATACGCGGTGTCGATAACAGCACGCTGAGTCCGGTGTGGCTGCGCGAGCGGCTGCGGCGCTCGGGGCTGCGCTCGATCAGTCCGGTCGTCGATGTCACCAATTACGTCATGCTCGAGCTCGGCCAGCCGATGCACGCCTATGATCGGGCCATATTGCAGGGGCCCATGGTGGCCCGCTGGGCGCGGGCACAAGAGCGGCTGCAATTACTGGACGGCCGCGACATCGAGCTCGCCGCCGACGTGCTCGTGATCGCCGATGCGCAATCGATCCTGGGGCTGGCCGGCATCATGGGCGGCGAGCGCAGCGCGATCACGAGCGCGACGCGCGATATCGCGCTCGAAGTCGCCTGGTTCGCGCCACGGGCAATTGCTGGGCGCGCGCGGCGCTACGGGCTCATGACCGATGCCAGCCAGCGCTTCGAGCGCGGCGTGGACTATCGCATTCAGGAGCGCGCGCTCGAGCTCGCGACGCATCTGATGCTGCAGATCGCGGGCGGGCAGGCCGGTCCGGTCACGATCGCCGAGCAGCCCGAATCCCTGCCGCGCTCGGCGCCGGTGCCATTGCGTCTGCGGCAACTCGAGCGCCTGCTCGGTGCGAGCGTGACGGCCGAGCAGATCGAGCGGCCTCTGCGCTCGCTCGGCATGACGGTACGCGCAGCCGGGGAGCCGGGGGCGCGGACCTGGAGCGTCGAGCCCCCGTCCTGGCGGTTCGACATCGGCATCGAAGCCGATCTCATCGAGGAAGTCGCACGCATCAATGGCCTCGATGCCATCGCCGAGCGCAATGCCGTGCTGCCGCTCGCGCCGCAATCGCTGCTCTCGAGTCAGATCGATGAGCGCGTGGTGCTGCGCACGCTCGCGGCGCGCGGCTTTCAAGAAGCGATCAGCTTTGCCTTCATCGATCCGGCGCTGCAGCGCGAGTTGTTCGGCAATGAGCCCGTGCTCGAACTGGCCAATCCGATCGCGGCCGACATGGCGGTCATGCGCACCTCGCTGTGGCCCGGACTGTTGCGGGCGGCGGGCGAGAACTTGCGCCGTCAGCAGCAGCGCGTGCGACTGTTTGAGATCGCGAATCGTTTTCGTGTCGATGCTGAGGGCCGTTACCGCGAGGAAAAAGTGCTCGCCGCGCTCGTGCTTGGCGCGCGCCTGCCTGAGCAGTGGGGCGCTGCCGCGACGGCGGTGGATTTCTTCGACCTCAAGGGCGATCTCGAAGCCCTGCTGGCGCTGGGTGGTGCCGCCGCGGAGTTCCAGTTCGAGCCGGCGGCCCTCGGCTGCCTGCACCCGGGCCGCAGCGCCCGGATCGTTCGCGGCGGTGCCGCAATCGGCTATCTGGGCGAGTTGCACCCGCGCCTTTTGCCTGCAATGGATTTAACATATGCACCGATCTTGTTTGAGGTCGACTACAGTGCGACTTTTGTTGCGAAAGCGGCGCAGTTTCGCGAGACTTCACGCTATCCGCTGATCCGTCGAGACATTTCATTCACGATACCCGAGACCGTCGCCTTCAGGCGTATTAGCGAACGTGTTAGTGTTGCGGCCGCGAGCCTGTTACAAGAATTGCGCATTTTCGACGTCTACCAGGGGAAGGAAGTAGAAATTGGTCGAAAAAGTGTCGCTTTAGGCTTGATTTTGCAGGATTTAAGCCGCACTCTTACAGATGAGGAAGCCGATCGCGTTGTCGAGGCGGTGCGCGCGGATCTGCGGTCGAACTTGGACGCCAGGATAAGAGAATAAAGTTAATGGCTCTCACCAAGGCCGAGATGGCCGAAGCATTATTCAATCAGCTCGGTCTCAACAAACGCGAAGCGCGTGAGCTCGTCGATCTGTTCTTCGAGGAGGTGCGCGGCGCATTGTCGCAGGGCGAGCAAGTGAAGCTCTCCGGATTCGGCAATTTTGATCTGCGAGACAAGAATCAACGGCCTGGTCGCAATCCCAAGACCGGCGAGGAAATTCCCATCAGCGCGCGCCGCGTGGTGACTTTCCGGCCGGGTCAAAAACTCAAGGCGCGCGTCGAAGCTTATGCTGGAACCAAAGAACAATAACGAGCTGCCGGCCATCCCCGGCAAACGCTACTTCACGATCGGCGAGGTCAGCGAGCTGTGCGGCGTCAAACCGCACGTGCTGCGCTACTGGGAGCAGGAGTTTCCTCAGCTCAAGCCCGTCAAGCGGCGCGGCAATCGTCGCTATTACCAGCGACAGGACGTCATCATCATCCGCCAGATCCGCAGTCTTCTCTACGAGCAGGGCTTCACGATCGGCGGGGCGCGCAACAAGCTCACGGGCGATGAAGCGCGCAGCGATACGACGCAAAGCCAGCAGATCGTGCGCCAGGTGCGCATGGAGCTCGAAGAGGTGCTGCGGATCCTTCGACGCTAGCCGTGCAGCGATGGGCGTTGCTGCGGCTTGCGCTCATGCTGCTGGGCCTTGTGCCCGGCGGTGCCACTAATTTCGCCG
>DATNHF010000020.1:0-41837 GCA_035605115.1 Steroidobacteraceae bacterium
GGCCGCCACGGCGGCGATCTCCGCGCCGGTGGCATGCGTGGCGTGCACCAGACACCAGTGCTCATCCGGCAGGCCGGTGTCGAGCAGCAGTTCAATCGGCCGGCGTCCGGTGGCCTGCTGGCAGGCGCGTACCTCGCGCAGTTGCTCGGCTACATGGATGTGGATGACGCCGGCCGCGTCCATGGCTCGCAGCCCCGCTACCGCCGCGCGCAGGCTCTCGAGCGGCACGGCTCGCAGACTGTGCAGCGCCGCGCCGGTCTGTAGCAAGCCGTCGGGGCGCGACGCCAGGTCGCTGCGGCGTCGCGCAATGGCCTGCAGGAACTCATCGACGCTGAGCCGGAACCGGTGCTGCTCGCGCCGCAGCGCTTGCGCGCCGAAGTCGCTGCTAAGATAGAGCGTCGGCAGCAGGGTGAGCGCTATCCCCGCGGTGGTTGCTGCGGCATCGATCGCCTGCCACAGGGCGTTGTGTGATTCGTAGGCGCTGCCATCGGTGCGGCGGTGCAGATAGTGAAACTCAGCCACCGAGGTGTATCCGGCCTTGAGCATCTCGATGAACAGCTGCGTGGCGATGAGCTCGAGCTCCTCGGGTTGCACGCCATTGGCGAGTGCATACATCGCCTCGCGCCAGGTCCAGAAACTCTCATGGGCGAGTGTGCGAAATTCACTGTCGCCCGCCATGGCGCGCTGGAAGGCGTGGCTGTGCGCGTTGGCAATGCCGGGCACGAGGATGCCGTCGATGCGCTCCGCCTGCGCCGCCGCTGTGTCCGCCGTCAGAGAAGTGATGAGGCCGTGGCTCGATACCTCGAGGGTGACGTCGCGTAGCCAGCCGCCCGCGGACAGCACCGAATCCACATGGTACCTGGGCATAGTTGACTATACCTGTATAGGGCGGCTAGTTTCGCGTATCCGTTGCCGATGCGCAATGCAGCTCCAGGAGCCGCCCGGATGATCCGCGAGACTCACGATTGGGACTGCGTCTGGATCGGGGCCAATCTTGCCACCATGCGCGCGGGTGAGCGCGCCTACGGCGCGATGCGCGACGCGGCGCTGGCGGTCAAAGGCGAGCGCATCGTCTGGATCGGTTCCGCGCTCGAGGCGCGCAGCCGCGTCGCCTCGCAGCCGGTACGCTCGTTCGATGCCTCGGGAATGTGGATCACGCCCGGCCTCATCGACTGTCACACCCATCTGGTTTACGCCGGCAACCGAGCCGGTGAGTTCGAGCAGCGACTGCTCGGTGTCTCCTACGAGCAGATTGCGCGCTCGGGCGGCGGCATTCAATCGACCGTCGATGCCACGCGCAACGCCTCGCACGAGGCGCTGTTGTCGAGCGCGCTCACGCGGGCGCGCGCGCTGAGCGCTGAAGGCGTGACCACCATCGAGATCAAATCGGGCTACGGCCTGGATCTCGACACCGAGGCGCGCATGCTCGCGGTGGCGCGCGAGATCGCTACCCATTTGCCGCTATCGGTACGTACCACCTATCTCGGCCTGCACGCTCTGCCGCGGGAGTTTGCGCACGATCGCTGCGGATTCGTCGAGCGCGTGAGTGGCCCTTGGCTCGAGGCGGTGGCCGCCGCCGGCCTCGCCGATGCGGTGGATGCATTCTGCGAGTCGATTGCCTTTTCGACGCAGGAGAGCGAACAATATCTGCGCGCGGCCCAGGCGCTGGGGCTGCCGATACATCTGCATGCGGGACAACTCAGCGACATGGGGGCCACGGAGCTGGCCGCGCGCTTCGAGGCCTTGTCGGCTGATCACCTGGAGTATGTCGATGAGCACGGCGCCAGCGCCTTGGCGCATGCGGGCAGCGTGGCGGTGTTATTGCCGGGTGCCTACTACACGCTGCGCCAGACGCAGCCGCCACCGGTGGCTCTGTTACGCCAGGCTGGTGTGCCGATGGCAGTCGCAACCGACAACAACCCCGGCACTTCGCCTTGCAGCTCGATTCTGCTGATGCTCAACATGGCCTGTACGCTGTTCGGGCTGACGACGGAGGAGGCGCTGGCGGGCGCCACGCGCGTGGCCGCGCAGGCGCTCGGCATGCTGGAGGATCGCGGTACGCTCGAGCTCGGCAAGCGCGCCGATCTGGCGCTCTGGCGTATCGCTCAGCCGGCCGAGCTCTGTTACGGCTTAGGCGTCAACCCGTGTCTCGGTGTGGTGCACGGAGGCGTCTTTCACGGCGGGCGCGTAGTCCAGCCATAGGGCGGGCGCGAGCATGTCGGCTCGCTCGGCGATGAACGCACCGCGGCTGCCGCCTCCGAGCGCCAGAGGCCGGCGGTGCGCGTGAACACTGGGGCTGTTCATCGATGCCGGGTGTATTGCGGATGATCGAATATGGGCGGTACACGGTGCATGATGGCATGCGCTGCGGCAAGCAACCCGGACCGCGGCGCTGCGCTTGCGAAGCGCTGCGTAGCGGGATATATCCCCAGGTCATGCAAAAGGCCAAGCCAGTCATCCTGCCCGATCTGTCTTCCCGGCCCTTCAGACTCACCGTCGAGCGCACGATGAGTGTGCCGCCCGCGGTGCTGTACCGTGCCTGGACGCAACAACTCGATCGCTGGTTCGCCGCACCCGGCAGCGTGCTCATGCAGCCGGAAGTCGATGCGCCGTTCTTCTTTGAAACCGAGCACGAGGGCACGCGCCACGCACACTATGGGCGCTTCATCCGGCTCGAGCCTGAGCGTCTCATCGAGCTGACCTGGGTCACGGCAGCCGGAACCGGGGGTGCCGAAACCATCGTCCGCGTCGAGCTCATCCCCCGTGGCGCAGGCACGGCATTGCGCCTCAGCCATTCGGGCTTTGTGGACGATGCCTCCCGACACCGGCATGAACAGGCCTGGCCCCGCGTACTCGAGCATCTCGATCTCGTGCTGCGCGATACCATGAACCGCACGTTCGAATCCTCGCGCGATGTCATCATTCGCACGGCTCTGTGGCAGCGAGCCATTGAATTCTATGGATCCGTGCTGGGCCTTCCGGTCGTGTATCGAAGCGACACGCTCATGGGCTTCGAGACCGGCGCATTCCGCTTGTACGTCGCGCAAGGCAGCGAGCACGGCCCGGTGTTTGAATTGCTGGTGCCGGAGCTGGCAGCCGCGAAAACTCGGCTGCTGGCAGCCGGCTGCACGCTACAGGAAGAGAACGCGTCGCTGCCGCGATGCTATATTCGCGACCCTTTTGGCATCGTGTTCAACATCGCTCAGACGCACTCGAATTGAGACTTGACGCATGTCTCTGCCGCAGCAGATGAATCAGATAGAATGCACCGCGCCGGGCGGCCCCGAGGTGCTGCACCTGGCGCGGGGCCCGGTGCCGCAGCCGCAGCGCCAGGAAGTGCTCATACACGTGCAGGCGGCCGGCGTGAACCGGCCCGACGTGTTGCAGCGCCTGGGCCGCTACCCCGTGCCCGCGGATGCCAGTGCCATCATCGGCCTCGAAGTTGCTGGAGAGATCGCAGCGTTGGGGCCCGAGGTCCAGGGTTTGGCGCTCGGGGACCGGGTCTGCGCCCTGACCAATGGGGGCGGCTACGCGCAATACTGCCGTGCGCCGGCGGGCCAGGTGCTGCCCTGGCCCAGCGGCTTCGATGCGGTGCGCGCCGCGGCGCTGCCGGAAACCCTCTTCACCGTATGGGCCAATCTGTTTCAAATGGGACGGCTGCGCCCGGGCGAGACCGTTCTGATCCACGGTGGTACCAGCGGCATCGGCACGACCGCGCTGCAGTTGGCGCGTGAATTTGGCGCCCGCGCGTTCGTAACCGTCGGCAGCGCGGCGAAGGCTGCGGCCTGCATCAAGCTCGGCGTCGACGTCGCGATCAACTACCGCGAGCAGCAGTTCGAGCAAGTCGTTGCCGAGCGCACCGGGGGTCACGGCGTCGATGTAATCCTCGATATCGTCGGCGCCAAATATTTTGACCGCAACCTCGCGGCCCTCGCCAAGGATGGACGTCTCGTGATCGTCGGCACCATGGGCGGCAATGTCGTGGAGCAATTCAACCTCGGCCGCGTGCAGGCCAAGCGCCTATCGATCATGGGCTCGACTATGCGCCCGCGCAGCGCCGCCGAAAAAGCCGAGATCGCGAGCGAGCTGCGCGCCAAAGTCTGGCCGATCCTGAGCGCCGGCCGGTGCTCACCGATAATTCACGAAGTGCTGCCGCTGCAGCAGGCGGCCCAGGCGCATCGACTCATGGAAAGCAGCGAGCACATCGGCAAGATCGTTCTGCGAGTGGACTGAAAGCGGGGCGGCTTCAAGCGTCGAGCTGCGGATAATGACGGAAGATGCCGGACTGGTTGAAGGCCAGGCGCCGGCCGGAGCTCAGATACCGTTGAATTCTGGGCCGCTCGAACACAGCGTCGTGCAGGCAGCGCAACCGCGGGCAGCGCCGCATGCGGGCGCGGCTGGCGCGTGGAAATGCGTACTGCAATCCGGCGATCAGCTGCGCCATCGAGAGATCAGCGTAGGTCAGACTGCGCCCCACCATCCAGGGACCTCGAGCGCGATTGCGGTCGATGACTTTCTCGAAATAATTTAAGTATTTTGGCAGCCGATGGGCGATGAAGTCCTGCGAGCGCCGCTTCGCCGCCGACTTCTGCTGCTCGTAGTACAGGCTGCCGCCCAGTGGATGATGTGTGTCGTGGATCTCGACCACGAAATCCGCCATGGTCAGCTGCAGCTGATGGACCCAGAGCCTGCCCGCCGCAGCGCGCGGCACCAGCCCTATGCGCGGGCCGAGAAACAATAGAATGTTGGCGGTCTGTCCGATGAGCTGCCTGCCGGCCTGCAGAAACGGCGGTGCGAACGGCGGACGCGCGATATCGGCGCCCTGCAGCCATCGCTCGAGTGCGGGTACACCGCCGCCGTGCTTCGCATCGAGCAGAGCAATGTCGAGGTAGTCGGCCGCCGCCTCTTCGAGCGCCAGGCGCACGTACTCACCGCGTCCCTGGATGCCGGGCCAATAATAGAGTCGGTACAACATGATTGATCTCCGGAAGCGCGCAGCAGCGCGGCAGGGCTCGTATTTAAGCGCGCGCACACCCTGGCAGCCTGATGCATAAGCTAAGTATCTGCGGGAATTGGCACAGTCTAAGGATCTGGTGGTGGGTCAGTTTGCATTTTCGTTTTCCGGCTCCGAGCGGCTGTTGGAACTTGCATTTCAGAATAAAACCGAGATAGAAAGTGACCAAGAACAGAATAGTGTGAACGATGGAACGTATGCCGTTAACTTCCGGCTTCACTATGAAATGTGTGCCAATCAGCGGTACCGGAGTGCCAGGTCGCGTGAAAATCGCTTCGGAATGCCCGCAATCACGCTCTGTTCCGATTCTAACTCGTCGTTACACTCATCAATCCAGTTCACTTTCGGCCGTTTTGCATCAAACTGCTAGGCGTACAAGTGGCCAGCGACGACTTGCCGCTCAACATCGGCTTATACCTCGGCGCAGCGCTGCTGGCGTTGGTGTATGCGGGCTGCGCCGCCGCCGTTGCCGCATCCGTCAATTGAGCACGTAGCGCAGGCGGCGCCCTTTCTCCGGCGTCTCGAGCGCCAGCCAGTCGCCCTGGGCGGAGTACCAAAGATCAATATCCATCTTGGCGGAATGCAGGTGGTAGTGCTTGGCGTGCACCGATTCGTTGCGCACCTGGATGTCCTCTTCGCCGTTGAGGCGGATGTCGACCGGCACATCTTCGCCGGTTTCGGGATTGATCAGATGGTTCTGCAGCAGCATGACGGGATTCCAGTAGGCGAACGTCATGGCGCAGCCCGGCAGCGAGTAATGAGCATCGGTCGCTTCGACGTCGAGCTCGTGGCCGACGCTGTGTACATGCACGCTCAACATCTTGCCGTCGTCGTCGGAATGCGACTCCAGCCGCTCGAGGCAGTCGCCGTGCCAGATTTCTGCGGCGTGGTGATCGTAATGGTAGGCATTGATGAACAGAACCTTGACGAGGAAATGGGCTGCGCTGCGCAATTCACGCGCGGCGCCGAGGGATGTGAGTGTGAAGTCGTGATAGCCGATGAGGTCGTGATTGAGGTAGACACGGAAGTTCCAGCTGTGCACCGGCTCATCGGCCAGCGCTGCGGCCGAGCAACACGCGAGCAGCGCGCAGGCCGCGCGCCGCAGGCATTCAGGCAGCGCCATCGCCCGCCGGCCGGGTGTTTGCCGCAGTCTGGCCAAACAGCACTCGTCGCTCCTCCTCGGATAACGCGTTGCTGCGCGCGTAGGGCACGGCGACATCTTGATAGACCGCACGCGTGGCCGGCCGCGCTGCGATGCGGTCGAAGCAGCGCTTGAGATCGGGGAACTGGTTCAGATCCTGGCCATGGGCGGCATGCGGCACGATGCATGGATAGCACGCCATGCCGGCGATCGAATAGCTGCCGGCAATGAATTCCCGCCGCGCGAGCCGCCGATTGAGCACGCCATAGAGCCGGTTGGTCTCCTTCTCATAGCGCTCGAAGGCATACGGCAGCTTCTCGGGGGCGTAGACCTTGAAGTGGCCGTTCTGTCCGGCCATGGGTCCGAGACCGGCGACCTGCCAGAACAGCCACTGCAGCACCTCGACGCGCGCGGGTATGCGATTGTTCGGCGAGATCGCCAGGAATGACGGCTGGAACTGCTCGCCCTTGCCGATGTCCACGGCAGTCGGCCAGGAATACAGGTCGATCACTACCCATGCTCGTGCCAGCGCTACTGCGTCGCGGCCTCGATGGCGATCGTCACGGTTACATCGTCGCCAATCAGCGGCACGTACTTGACCATCTGAAAATCGCTGCGCGAGATCACGGTCGTGGCGTTGGCGCCAATAGAGTCTTTCTTCATCATGTTCGGAGCGTGCTTGAACGAGGTCACGGTCAGCGTGACTGGCTTGGTGATGCCCTTGAGCGTGAGCTCGCCGACGATGCTGACCGGTCTGTCGCCGTCGAATTTTACCGAGGTCGACTTGAAGGTCGCGGTCGGAAACTGGGAGGTATCGAAGAATTCTGGGCCCTGAATGTTGCCGTTGAACTTCTCCGAGCCGGTATTGACCGCCTTGGTATCGATCACAATATCCACTGCCCCGGTCTTGGCCGCCGGATCAAAGGTCACCGTTCCCGTGACCTTATCGAATCGCGACTCCTGCGTGGAAAAGCCCAGGTGATCGTACGAGAAGCGCGCGAAGGTATGATCCGCATTCGGAATGTAAGTGATCGGCGCAGCCCATGCCGGGGCGCTCAGCGCAACACTCAGGGTCAGCAGCGCAAACGCGGGTCGCAATCGGTTCATCGACAGGCTCCTCAATTCGGGGAATTCGGGGAATTCGGGGAAGTCGGGATATTATGCCCCGCCATCCGACAGCACAATTGCTGCTCAATGCCGCGGCTCGCAGCGCGCTTGAGCGATAGCGCCGCGCAAGTGTGCGATACCGGTCGCGCGCATTTAAGTCGCGCGCTCTGGAGAATCTCCGCCACTGACTCAGAAGGGTAATGCGAGGCTGCTGGGCTCGAGCGCTGACTGGCGCGTCGCCAGCGCGGGCGCGGCGCCTTCCAGCTGCAGCAACCGGAGTTTGGTCGTGACGCCGCCGTAGGCCGAGAACCCACCGCTCTTGCCGCCGGCAGCCAGCACCCGATGGCAGGGCACGATGATCGGGAAGGGGTTGCGACCCAATGCCCGACCGACCGCACGCGCGGCTTTGGCGTCGCCGCAGAGTGACGCGACTTGCCCATAGGACAGCGTCTGGCCCGGCGCAATCGTGCGCGTGGCCGCATAGACGCGGTGCTGGAAGTCCGACGTGCCCGTCATATCGAGTAGCGCCGCGCCCAGATCGCGCTGTTCACCTGCCAGCAGCGCGGTGATGTCATCGATGACACGTTGAATGGTCGGCGGTGCGCGCCCTGGCCGTGACTGGGGCTGCGTTCGCTGTAGCCGTGCGCGGGTGCTCTGCGGGTCGGATTCGGGCAGTTGAACCGCGACAATGCCGCGCGCAGACCAGGCAATGCCGCAAGCTCCAATCGAGGTCGGAAACAGGGTGAAGACACTCTGCGGGTGCATCGGCGACATGTGCCCTCACTATACCCACGCCCGCGGCGCCGCGGTATCTGCATCGCTCCTGTACGGGCCGCAAGGCCAGTGCTCGCTGTCAACCTTGGGCGTAGTATGGCTCATCCATGCCGCTGCCACGATTTCATCCGGCCGTCGCACGCTGGTTCGCCGCGCAATTCCTGCAGCCCACGGCGGCGCAGGCCGCGGCCTGGCCGGCCATTGCGGCAGGACGCAATGTCCTGATTGCCGCGCCCACGGGCTCGGGCAAGACGCTCGCGGCCTTTCTCTCGGCGATCGACCGGCTGGTGCGACAGGCCGCCGAGCGGAATTTGCCGGCTGCGACACAGGTCGTGTACGTCTCGCCGCTCAAGGCACTGTCGAACGACATCCAGCGCAATCTCGAGCAGCCGCTTACCGGCGTCGCCGCCGCAATGGCGGCGATGGGGATCGAGGCGCCGGCGATTCGCACGCAGGTGCGCACCGGCGATAC
Organism: Steroidobacteraceae bacterium; assembly: GCA_035605115.1. GTDB lineage: Bacteria > Pseudomonadota > Gammaproteobacteria > Steroidobacterales > Steroidobacteraceae > FEN-1191. Next base: position 8,509 of record DATNHF010000020.1, read on the forward strand.
GCCGCCGACGCAGCGGCGTGCCATGCGCAACACCCCACCACACATTCTGGTGACCACGCCGGAGTCGCTGTACCTGCTGCTCACCAGCGATTCGGGCCGCGCGATGCTCGCGAGCACGCGCAGCGTGATCGTCGATGAGATCCATGCGCTGGCCGCGAGCAAGCGCGGCGCACACCTGTCGCTGTCGCTCGAACGGCTCGAAAGCCTGTGCGGTCGGCCGCTGCAGCGTATCGGTTTGTCGGCGACGCAAAAGCCGATCGAGCTGATGGCGCGGTTCCTGGTCGGCGCGGCGCAGGCCGATGACTGCGTGATCGTGGATTGTGGCCACGTGCGCGCACGCGATCTGGCGCTGTTGTTGCCGGACTCGCCGCTCGAGGCGGTCATGTCCAACGAAGTCTGGGAAAATCTCTACGATCATCTGGCACAGCTGATCCAGACGCATCACACCACGCTGATCTTCGCCAACACGCGCCGCATGGTCGAGCGCGTGACGCGCCACCTGAGCGAGCGCATCGGCGAGCAGTGCATCGCCGCCCATCATGGCAGTCTCGCGAAGGAACTGCGTCTGGATGCCGAGCAGCGCCTGAAGGCCGGAAAACTCCGGGCGCTGGTCGCCACGGCATCGCTCGAGCTCGGCATCGACATCGGCGATGTGGAACTGGTCTGTCAGCTCGGCACGCCGCGTTCGATCTCGACGTTTCTACAGCGGGTCGGACGCGCCAACCATGCGGTCGGTGGAGTGCCCAAAGGCCGTCTGCTGCCATTGAGTCGCGATGATCTGGTCGAATGCGCCGCGTTGCTGGCTGCAGTGCGCGCCGGCGAGCTCGATGCGTTGCAGATCCCGGCTCAGCCGCTCGACGTGCTGGCACAACAGCTTGTGGCCGAAGTCAGCGCGCGCGAATACGGCGAGGATGAGCTGTACCAGCTGGTGCGGCGCGCCTGGCCGTACCGCGCGCTCGAGCGCGGTGAGTTCGATGAGCTGCTGCGGATGCTCGCTGAAGGCATTGCCACGCGCCGCGGACGGCAGAGCGCTTATCTGCATCGCGACGCCGTGCATCGGCGGCTGCGTGCGCGCCGCGGTGCGCGTCTGACGGCCATTACCTGCAGCGGCGCGATCCCCGATAACGCCGATTACCAGGTGGTGCTCGAGCCGGCGGGTACCTTCATCGGCACGTTGCACGAGGACTTTGCGGTCGAGAGTCTCGCGGGCGACGTGTTCCAGCTCGGCAACAGCTCCTATCGCATTCTGCGGGTCGAAGCCGGCCGCGTGCGCGTCGAGGATGCCAAGGGTCAACCGCCGACGCTGCCGTTCTGGCTCGGCGAAGCCCCGGCGCGCAGCGCCGAGCTATCGGTGGCGGTCTCGCGGCTGCGCTCGCAGGTCGAAGCGGCGCTGCCGACGGTGGCGGCCGAGCACATCGAGGGCTGCATCGCTCAGCTGATGCAACACCATGCGCTGCCGCTCGTGGCCGCGCGTCAGCTGGTCGAATACCTCGCGGGGGCCAAAGCCGTGTTGGGCGTGCTGCCGACTCAGCAGCGGCTGGTGTTCGAGCGCTTCTTCGATGAGGCCGGCGACATGCACCTGGTGATTCACGCGCCGTTCGGCGCGCGCATCAATCGCGCATTCGGGCTGCTGCTGCGCAAGCGTTTCTGCCGCGCCTTCAATTTCGAGCTGCAGGCGGCCGCGACCGAGGATGCCATCGTGCTATCGCTAGGCGAAACCCACAGCTTCGCGCTCGAGGATCTGCCGCGCTTTCTGAGCAGCCGCACGGCCGAGCCGGTATTGACGCAGGCGCTGCTCGATGCGCCGCTGTTCGCGACTCGCTGGCGCTGGGTGGTCACGATCGCGCTTGCGGTGCGGCGCATGCGCGCGGGCAAGAAGACTCCCGCACCGCTGCTGCGCATGGCGGCCGAGGATCTGATCGCCGTGGTGTTTCCGGACCAGCTGGCCTGCGGCGAGAACCTCGCGGGTGAGCGCGAGGTACCCGACCATCCGCTGGTGCGTCAGGTGCTGCACGACTGCCTGCACGAGGCCATGGACGTCGAGGGTCTGCTGAGGTTGCTCACGGCGCTCGAGCGCGCCGAGGTGCAATTCGTTGCGCGCGATCTGCCGCATCCGTCGCTGCTGGCGCAGGAGATTCTGAGCGCGCGCCCCTTCGCCTATTTGGACGATGCGCCGCTCGAGGAGCGGCGCACGCAGGCGGTCGCGTCGCGCCGCTGGCTCGATCCGCAGATCGCCGAGCAGTTCGGGCGGCTGGACGCCGCGGCCATCGAAGCCGTGCAAGCAGAAGCGTGGCCGCGGCCGGAGGGGGCCGATGAGCTGCACGATGCGCTGCTGCTGCTCGGAGCGATGACACCGGCCGAGGCACAGCGGCTCGGGTCCCAGGCAGCGTTCGATGATCTGCTGCAGCAGCGGCGCGCGACGCGGCTACAGGTCACTGAGGCAGACGCTGCGATGTTCTGGGTGGCCGCGGAGCAATTGCCGATGCTCGAGAGCATCTTCCCGTCACATACGCTCGAACCCGTCATCGAGGCGCCGAGCGAATACCGGCAACGTGTCTGGGAGCCAGAGCAGGCGCAGCGCGAGCTGCTGCGCGGCCGGCTGCAGGTTACCGGCCCGGTGACCGCCGCGATGCTCGCGGATGCGACCGCGCTGCCGCGCGCGTGTGTCGAGGCGGCGCTGGCTGCGCTCGAGACGGAAGGCTTCGTGCTGCGCGGCCGCTTCACGCCCGGCCTGGCCGAGCTGGAATGGTGCGAGCGCCGGCTGCTGGCACGCATCCATCGCTACACGATCCGCTCGCTGCGTGCCGAGATCGAACCGGTCGCGAGCGCGGATTTCATGCGCTTTCTGCTCGACTGGCACGGCATCACGCGTACGCCGAGAGCCGAAGGCGTGCCGAGCCTCGCCGCTGTCATCGAGCAGCTCGAAGGCTTCGAGGTGCCGGCGGCCGCCTGGGAGGCCGATGTGCTGCCGGCGCGCCTGCAGGATTATGACCCCGCATGGCTCGACAGTCTGTGCCTCTCGGGGCGGGCGTTGTGGGCGCGATTGGATCCTCCCGCCAGCGCCACCGCCGGGCCCGTGCGTGCGACGCCGATTGCACTGCTGACCCGCAGGAACTGGCCACTTTGGCAAAGTCTGCGGCGGCTCGATGGGCAGCAGGCATCGCTCTCGGCCAGCGCGCAGGCCATGGTGGGGTATCTCGAGCAGCACGGTGCCTCGTTCTTCGACGAGCTCGTGCAGGCCAGCGGACTGCTGCGCGCGCAGGCCGAGAGCGGTTTGGCCGAGCTCGTGGCGGCCGGCCGGCTCAGCGCCGACAGTTTCGGCGGCCTGCGGGCCTTGCTGATGCCGCTCCAGCGCAAGCGCAAACTGGCCGCCCGCGGCCGACGCTCGGCGCTGTTCGGTCTGGAGGATGCAGGCCGCTGGAGCCTGATGCAGCGCGCACCGGCCGCGCCCGCCACGCCGAGCCCCGCGCAGCAGGCGCAGCTCGATGCCGTGGCATGGCTGCTGCTGCGCCGATACGGCGTGGTGTTTCGCCGCCTGCTGGCGCGCGAGGCAGCGTGGCTCCCGCCCTGGCACGCGCTGCTGCGAGCGTATCGGCGGCTCGAGGCGCAGGGCCACATTCGCGGCGGCCGCTTTGTCGCGGGCGTCAGCGGTGAGCAATATGCGCTGCCCGATGCGGTGGCCGCCTTGCGCAGCGTACGCAAGCGCGAGCGCGACGGCGCCTGGGTCTCGCTGTGCGCGGCCGATCCGTTGAACCTCGCGGGCATCGTCACGCCGGGTACGCGCGTGGCCGCGCTGGCCGGCAATCGGCTGTTACTGGCCGATGGGGTACCCATTGCGACCTACGTGGCAGGCGAGGTGCAGTTTCTGGCAGCGCTGAGGCCGCCCGAGCAGTGGCGGGCACGCAACGCTCTGCTGCGCCATACGGCGCTGCCCGGGCTGGCGCAGATGGGTTGAGGCTTAAAATGAAACTAATTGGCGTGCGATGGCCCGTATTGTTTCGTGTCTGACATAATTTGGATTACTTCGCCGTGACAGGCGGTGCACCGGGCGGCGATGAAAAGGCGGCAGCCTCTGCCCGCAACCAGCCGATGAATGAGCGCACCCCGGGCAGTTTGTCCGCCCGGTTGGGCCACACGATCCAGTAGCTGCGCTCGAAGCGCACCGGGTGCGGGCTGGCGGCCACGAGCGCACCACTTGCGACGTCGTGTGCCACCAGCGCCCAGCGACCCAAGGCCAATCCTTCGCCTTGCACGGCCAGCCGCACCACGGCCTGGGAGTCGTCGTATAGGGCGCCGCGGAAGCCGGCGGAGGGATCATCGGCACGACCCCCAAACAGCCAAGTCGTCCAGGCTTCGCCGGCGCTGTGCAGCAGCGGGTAGCGGCGCAGGTCATCGACGCTGCGGACCGGCCCGTGTGTGTGGTAGAGCGCCGGCGCGCACACCGGCAGCAACCATTCATCCAGCAACTTCTCGGTGTGGACGTTGGGCCAGCCGCCGGTCCCGAAGCGGATCGCCAGGTGATAGTCCTCGCGCACGAAATCCACCGCAGTCGGCGAGGTCTGTAGATACAGATCCACCTCCGGATGCGCCTGGCGGAACCGGCTCATGCGCGGCAGCAGCCATTGCTGCAGAAAGGACGACAGCGTCGTTACTTTGACCGGCCCGGACTGCCGGCCGCCGCGGACCTCGTCGATGGCCTGCTCGATGTCGATCAGAGCCTGTTGCACGCGCGGCAATAGGCACGCGCCCTCCTGCGTCAGCAGCACCTGGCGGCCGTTGCGCCGAAACAGCGGTCGCGAGAGGTACTCCTCGAGCGCCCGGATCTGGAGGCTCGCGGCACTGGCAGTGACTCCGAGGGCATCCGCGGCGCGCGTGAAGTTCAAATGCTCGGCGACCGCTACGAAGACGCGCAGGCTGCCCAGGGGCAGCCTGCGGAGTGTGCGGCCCGGCGGGTCGCGACGGTGCCGGTCTTGGACGCGCCTGGCGTGTGCGATGGCTCAGCCCTTCCGAGCGGCATCGGTGGTGAGCCCACAATGGTAAGCGCTCAGCGCCGGGCGATCCAGCTGCGCGCCGGCGACCGAAGTCCCGACCGCCGCGCCCTGCCAGGCCGTCAATACCACGGCTGCGATGGCAGCCAGTACGTTGCGTACGATGTTCGACATGACATTCTCCTGTTGGCTTCCGACTATTGAGCCTTGAGCGGCTGTGAGACAGGATGCGCGCCTGGATCTGTCGCACCGAGCAAACAGCTCATAGCGCATTGAGGTTTGCTTAAAGAGCCATGAGCCGCCGCCAGCCATGAGCACCGTGCCGGGCCGTTGCATCCGCCGCATCGCCCATCTGGACATGGATGCCTTCTACGCATCGGTGGAGCTGCTGCGCTATCCGCAATTGCGCGGCCAGCCGGTGGTCATCGGCGGCGGCCGGCGCGCCACGGCTGGCGCAGCGCAGCCGCAGGAGTTCGCGCGGCTGCGCGATTACGCCGGCCGCGGCGTCGTGACCACGGCGACTTATGAAGCGCGGAAATTCGGCGTGCATTCGGCGATGGGGCTCATGCAGGCCGCGCAGCTTTGCCCGCAGGCGACCGTGCTGCCGGTGGATTTCGATGAGTACCGTAAGTTCTCGCGTCTCTTCAAGGAAGTGATCGCGCGCTTTGTGCCCGTGATCGAAGATCGCGGCATCGATGAGGTGTATATCGATTTCACTTCGGCCGAGCACGGCCAGCTCGAAGGCGGCCGCACATTGGCGTTGCAGATCCAGTCGGCCATCGCGCAGCGCACCGGCCTCACGTGTTCGATCGGTGTGGCGCCGAACAAGCTGATCGCCAAGATGGCCAGCGAATTTCGCAAGCCGAGCGGCATCTGCGTCGTCTACGAATCCGAGCTGGCGCAGAAAATCTGGCCGCTGCCCTGCCGCAAGATCAGCGGCATCGGACCGAAGGCCAGCGCGCATCTCGAGCAGCTCGGCATTCGCACGATCGGCGAGCTGGCGGGCTGCGAACGCAGCTGGCTGGCGCAGCATTTCGGGCCCAATCACGGCAGCTGGATGTATGAATGCGCCTGGGGTCGTGATGAGCGGCCTGTGGTGACGCACAGCGAGCCGGTTTCGATGAGCCGTGAGACCACTTTCGCGCGCGACCTGCACGCCGTACGCGATCGCGCCGAGCTGCGCGCACTGTTTACCGACCTGTGCGAGCAGCTGGCGCTCGACCTGCAGCGCCACGGCTACGTCGGCAGGACCATCGGCATCAAGCTGCGCTACGATAATTTCCAGCGCTCGACGCGCGAGCAAACCCTTGCGGTCTATACCAGCGATGCGGCGTTGATTCGGCGCGCCGCGGGTCAGTGCCTCAAGCGAGCGCCGCTCGAGCGGCGGCTGCGCCTGCTCGGTGTTAAAGTTGCGGGCCTGGTGCGGCGCGATTCGCCCGAGGCTCGAGGGCACGAAGCGGCGGCCGAGCCGTCGGCGCTGCCGCTGTTCTGAACCATTTCAGGCGTCGATGATCGGCTCGCAACGCACCTGCGTCGTGACTGAGTTCGCGATATAGCACTGCTCGTGGGCTGCCGCGTGCATCGCTGCAATGTCAGCGGCGCTCGGCAGCGGGGATCCGGAGAATTGCACCTCGGGCCGCAACGTCACGACCGTCATGCACCATTGGCGCTGACTGTTCTGAGCGAGCGTACCGACGGCGAGATCCCGATAGCGGTCGACGCAAAACTGACGCCTGGCTGCGATCGAGAGGAACCACAGCATATGGCAGCTCGAGAGCGCGGCCACGAACGCTTCCTCCGGATCAACCGCCGCGGGATCCGACCACGGCAGCGGCACCGAATGCGGCGAGGAGGATGCAGGCACCTCGAAGCCGCCATCGAAGCGCCAGCGGTGCGCGCGGCTGTAGCGATTGTCGATGAATCGCGCCGCGCCTCGCTGCCAGAGCACTTCGGTCGTGTAGTCACTCATCGAGCCCCCTATTGTCAGTCGTTACCTTCAGCAGATATGCGCGCTCGCCGATGGCCGCGTGCGCCAGCGCGCGCATCATGACCGTAGTGTTATAGCGCTATGATGCCCCGGCATCCAATCGTCGCGCTAAGCTCGCTACACTCATCGAGCGCCGGCCGTACACGCTGACGGCCGCCTCATCGGTCATTTTCAAAGGAGGGCCGTTTCATGGCACTGCAATTAGGCGATAGTGCGCCGGATTTCGAGGCGGACACCACCCTAGGCAAAATCAATTTCTATTCCTGGCTGGGAAATTCCTGGGCAGTGCTATTCTCGCACCCGAAGGACTACACGCCGGTGTGCACCACCGAGCTGGGTGCCACCGCCAAGCTCAAGCGCGAATTCGAGCAGCGCGGCGTCAAGGTGATCGGTCTGTCGGTCGATTCGCTCCAGGATCACGTCGGCTGGAAGAGCGATATCGAGCAGACGCAGGGCGCTACGGTCGACTTTCCCATGATCGCCGACCCTGAGCTGCGCGTGGCCAATCTCTACGGCATGATTCATCCCAATGCCAGCGATCGCTTCACCGTGCGCAGCGTATTCGTGATCGACCCGAAGAAAAAAATCCGGCTGACCTTGAATTATCCCGCCAGCACCGGTCGCAACTTCGACGAGATCCTGCGCGTGATCGATTCGCTGCAGTTGACCGATCAGTTCAAAGTGGCCACACCCGTGAACTGGAAGCAGGGACAGGACGTCATCATCATCCCTTCGGTCAGCAACGATGATGCCAAGAAGCTGTTCCCGGCCGGCTGGAAGGAAGTCAGACCGTATCTGCGCGTGGTCGCACAACCGCGATCCTGAGCCTGTCGCGGCAACGCCTTCAGCGCGCGACGGCGAACTCCTGCACCCAATAAATGCGCGGCTCGCCGCTGCGGCTGGCCGCATAGGCCACGCCGAGCTCCGCAAAACGGGCATCCATGAGGTTCTGGCAGTGTCCCGGGCTGGATAGCCAGCCGTGCACCGCTTCCTGTGCTGTTTGCGGGCCCGAGGCGATATTCTCGCCGACGATGCGATAGCGGTAGCCGGTGGCGGTGATGCGCTGCGCCGGGCTGCTGCCATCCTTGCCGGTGTGCTCGAAATAGCGATAGCGCAGCATGTCCTGCGCGTGCGCCAGGGCGGCCGCATTCAGCATTGCATTGAGTCGCAGCGGCGGCGCGGCCGGCAGCAGATTGCGGCCGCAGCGGTGCGCCTCGGCGCGCGCCGCGTTAACGAGTTGCAACACCTCCAGCGCGATGCTGTCAGCCGCCGCGGCGGCTGGTGCCGCAAACGGCGCCGCCAGGACGATCCAGGTGTCGCTGCCGCGTTGAAATAGCCCCACGTCGAGCACGCTCGGATCAGTCAGGGCCGCGCACAGATGCTGCGCCAGTGCGACCCCGATGGCCTGGCCGGTGCCGCCCAGATGCAGGCCCGCCGACTGGTCCTGACGGTAGCCCGAGCGCTCGATCGCCCTTGTGAGCGCTACGCCGCGTGACCAGCTCGCCGCGGCGCCCTCGAGCGACGCATTCAACCGCAGCGGCGCGCGCACGCCCGGGCGAGCACCGCAACCGCTGAGGCGCACGGCGCGCATCGCGTTGAGCGCATCCGTCGGCGTGGCATTACCGCTCGCAGCGGCGAGCGCGGCGATGAGCGCGAGCGCCGCGGCGAGTGCGCATCGCCGAGGCGCACGGACTGGTCGCACAGGTGCTAGCGCTTCAGGCAATCAGTTGTACGCGCTCGGCGTCCGGCCGCGCCGGATCATGCACTTCGGTATTGAAGGACACGAGCACGAAGGGCTTGTTGCCCGTATTTTTGAACGCGTGCGCAGTGCCCGGCGGAAACACGAAGCGCCATGCTTCGCCGGCGGGCACCGAGACCTCCTCGACTCGCTCCCCGCAAGCGTAGCGCACCAGCGCCGGCCCGAGCACCGCGGTCATCTCTGTGCCGCGCAGATGCCGGTGATTGCCGCGAATCGCACCCGGCTCGCTGATCACCGCATGCACGTTACGCCAACCCGTGAGCAGCTCCGGCTCGAGTGGCTCGAACACCGCACCGCGGCCATCGGCGTGGACCTCAAGCCGCCGGATCTGAACTTCGGACGCACTCATCGCAACTGGGCAGCGCAGTGGCCGTGCTCAGCGACCGTAGTACGCAGTCACGCTGCGCTTGGCGAGCTCATTGGCGTTCAACAGGGCGCCCACCATGGCCGCGCTGCTGTCGGCTGGCAGATCGATCTTTGCGATCTTCAATGCGTACACCGTAAAAATATAGCGATGCGGCTTATCGCCAGCGGGCGGACACGCGCCGCCGAAGGCCGCAGTGCCGAAATCCGTGCGGCCCTGCACGGCTCCCGATGGCAGTGACTTGCCGCCGGCATCACCCGCATGCTCGGGCAGCTCGGAGACCGTCGCCGGGACGTTGTACACCAGCCAGTGCCACCAGCCGGAGCCCGTGGGTGCATCGGGATCATAGAGCGTCACGGCATAGCTCAGGGTGCCGCTCGGGGCGCCGCTCCACTGGATGGCGGGGGATACATTTCTACCGCTGCAGCCGAAGCCGTTGAAGACTTGCGCATCGCTGAGCCTACTGCCGGGCGGGATAGTCGGCAGATCGATGCTGAAACCCGTGGCGGCCGATCCCGCCAACGGCAGCGCCGCCCAACAGATCGCGGTGGCGGTGATCCATGGGCGGTTGCTGCGTGTCATCGCCTCAGCTCCAGAGTTTCGAAACCATGCGCGCTATGGGGCATCATAGGGCGCCGTCGCTCTTGGGGATTATACGATGCTGACGCTGATCGTTGGACTCGCTCTGTTCTTCTCGCTGCACTCGGTATCGATCATCGCCCCGCACTGGCGCGATCGAATGCTATTGCTCGTGGGCACCGGTGCCTGGAAGAGCCTGTATGCGCTGCTCAGTGGCGTCGGATTCGTGCTGATCGTCGTCGGTTTCGCGCACGCGCGGCCCTCGGCTGCAGTTTTGTACATGCCGCCGGCGTCGCTGCGGCTGGTGAGCTTGCTGCTGATGTTGCCGGTGTTTCCTCTGCTGCTGGCCGCCTATCTGCCCGGCCGTATCCGGACGCGGGCGAAGCATCCGATGCTCGCCGCCGTCAAGCTCTGGGCTACGGCGCATCTGCTTGCCGCCGGTACGCTGCCCGACGTGCTGCTGTTCGGATGCTTTCTGATCTGGGCAATCGTCGATCGCATCTCTCTCAAGCGTCGCCGCCCAGCGCCACCGCCGAGCGCGCCGCTCTCGCGCCACGGCGATCTGATCGCCGTCGTGCTCGGACTGGCGTTGTATGCGCTTTTCTTGCTCAAGCTGCATGCGCTCCTGCTCGGCGTCGCGCCGCTGGCGCCGCCGATTTGAGAGTGCCCGCCGCGACCGCGCTACAGCAGGAATGGAATCAGCGCCGCGGTGCGCGCGCGATAACGCTGATAGTCCAAGGTGAAAGTCTCGCCCATCCAACGTTCCTCGAGTCGCAGCTTGCGCCACAGTGCGGCGAGCACGATGAGCAGCGCCACCAGGCCGCGCCATTCCCCGCGTGCGATCGCCGTACCCAAGATTGCCAGCAGCATGCCGCTGTAGATCGGATGGCGCACGCGGGCATACGGGCCGCTGCGAACCAACTCGTGGTCCTGCTTGACGCTCACCGACGCGCTCCAGTTGCGTCCCAGATGGACGCGCGCCCAGGTGGCGAAGCCGAGGCCGAGGGCCGTCAATAGCGCTCCGATCCACAAACCCTCGCGCGTATGCGGCAGGCAACGCTCGAATAACCAGCCGCCGTTCGGCTCGTTGCGGATCGCAAGCAATACCGCAGCCATCAGCAGCGGTAGCAGATGCGCGGCGCGCGAAGCCGGCGACTCGTAGCGCCGTGCGGCCTTGACGTCCGCGGCGCAGACGCACCAGTACGCGAACCATGCCATCCACAGGCCCGGGATCAGGTAGCGGTGCAGCAGGATCATGGGCGATGGCGCTCGCCGCGACCTTGAATCAGTAGGCGTAGTACGACGTCAGATCGCCATTGACTGCGCTCGGCGCGATGGCCGTGAACACGGTGCGGCCGTAGAAGAAAGGCAAGCCGAAATCGAAGTAGCTGCTGCCGACGCCCGTGATCGAGGTGGTCGGGCCGCCGACGTCGTCGAGTGCAAAGTTGGCATTGCTGAGCTGATTGAGATTCGCGATCTGAAAGGACACGGTCGAGGTGGCGCCGTTCTGGCCTTGATTGATGGCCTCCAGACTCAGCGTCGAGGTCGGGCAGTAGAAATCCGCCGCGCCCGTGAAGCCCGTGCAGGTGGGAATGGTGTCCGGGAAGTACAGTATGTTGGAGCCGGAATCGAGGAAGCTCGAGTTCAACGTCTGGCCGTTGAAAGTCGTGGTGATGAACCCTTCGCTGCTCGTCGTCAGCACCGTGGCGCCATCGAGGCCATTGTTGCTCTCGGTGCCGATGCCGAACACCAGATAGCCGGTGGCGGTTGTGGCGCCGGAAGCGCCGATGGCCGGCAGTTGCAGTATGACGCCGTTGTTGTCGGCGCTGAACAAAGCGACCGGATTGATGACCTGACTGGCCAGCGCCTCGTGCGTGGGCGTGCAGATGCTCGCATTGCAGCTGTAATACAGGGAACCGGAAGTCTGCTCGCTCACGGGCAGCGCGCAGTAGGCGGCGCAGTCGTAACTGCTGAGACCGACCCCGAGCACGCCGTTGGCGCCCAGGTCATCGCGCGTGCCGATATTTCCGCCGGCGGTATTGCTGCAGCTCGCGGGCACGGTGGGCGAAAAGCTACCGGTGTCATCGATGATCTGGATGGGCAGGCCGCTGGCCTTCTCGCCGCCGAGGGTCAGAGCAGCCGGCGCGACCGCACCCCAGATGTAGCCGTCCGCAAACGGCAGACATTCCGCGATGACGTTGCCGCTCGTCGCAGGATCGCTCTGCGCCAAGAGCGGCAGTCCATTGAGCGCCGAGGCCAACAGGCGCAGGCCGTAGGAGCCGGTATCGACCAGCACGTTGGTGATGGTCTGACATGTGCTCGTGCCGGGGACACAGACGGTGATGGTCGTGGTCGGAATATCGAAGAAGGAGCTGGCCTGCGTCGGTCCCGGTCCCACGACGAGCGACACCACATTGGGCCCGCCGGCTGAGAAATTATGGCCGCCACTGCCGCTGCTGGAAGAGCTGCTGCTGGAGGCGCTGCCGGCTCCGCTACTGCCGCCGCCGCAGGCCTGAAGCGCTAGTACTACGATGAGCGTCGTAATTGGAACTGGATTTTTATTGGACATCAGTGCAGTTTCATTGTGCGCAAAGCGTTTTGCAAGGCGGTCGAACACTCACCCCGTTGCACTCAGCTGGACAGGCGGGGCGTTCTTCTGCAGCCGCTGCAGCGCCCGATCGCTTATCAATACGCGATGTAGGGACCCACGGTACCGTCGGCGGTCACGCCGCCGATTGCCGTGAACACCGTATGGCCGAAGAAGAACGGCAAACCGAAGTCGAAGTAGCTGCTGCCGATACCCGTGATCGAGGTGGTCGGGCCGCCGACGTCGTCGAGTGCAAAGTTGGCATTGCTGAGCTGATTGAGATTCGCGATCTGAAAGGACACGGGCGAGGTGGCGCCGTTCTGTCCTTGATTCGTGGCCGTCAGACTCAGCGTCGAGGTCGGGCAGTAGAAAGCCGCGGCGCCCGCGCCACCGGTGCAGTGCGGAATCGAGCTGTCGGGAAAGTACAGTCCATTGGAGCCGGAATCGAGGAAGCTCGAGTTCAACATCAGGCCGTTGAAAGTCGTGGTGATGAACCCTTCGCTGCTCGTCGTCAGCACCGTGGCGCCATCGAGGCCATTGTTGCTCTCGGTGCCGATGCCGAACACCAGATAGCCGGTGGCGGTTGTGGCGCCGCTGGCGCCGATGGCCGGCAGTTGCAGGATGACGCCGTTGTTGTCGGCGCTGAACAAAGCGACCGGATTGATGACCTGACTGGCCAGCGCCTCGTGCGTGGGCGTGCAGATGCTCGCATTGCAGCTGTAGTAGAGGTAACCGGAAGTCTGCTCGCTCACGGGCAGCGCGCAGTACGTGCCGCAGTCGTAGCTGAATAGTCCCACCCCGAGCACGCCGTTGGCGCCCAGGTGATCGAGCGTGCCGATATTTCCGCCGCCGGTATTGCTGCAGCTCGTGGGCACGGTGGGCGAAAAGCTGCCGTTGTCATCGATGATGTTGATGGGCAGGCTGCTGGCCTTCTCGCCGCCGAGGGTCAAATCGGCTGTCGCGACCGCACCCCAGGTGTAGCCGTCCGCAAACGGCAGGCATTCCGCGATGACGTTGCCGCTCGTCGCAGGATCGGCCTGCGCCGTGAGCGGCAGTCCATTGAGCGCCGAGGCCAACAGGCGCAGGCCGTAGGAGCCCGTGTCGACCAGCACTTTGGTGATGGTCTGACATGTGCTCGTGCTGGGGACACAGACGGTGATGGTCGTGGTCGGAATATCGAAGAAGGAGCTGGCCTGCGTCGGTCCCGGTCCCACGACGAGCGACACCACATTGGGCCCGCCGGCTGAGAAATTATGGCCGCCACTGCTGCTGGAGCTGCTGCTGGAGGTGTTGCCGGCTCCGCCACTGCTGCCTAATCCGCCACTGCTGCTGGAGCTGCTGGCGCCGCTACTGCTGCTGCTGGAGCTGCTGCTGGAGGAGCTGCTGGCTCCGCTGCTGCTACTGCTGGAGCTGCTGCTGGAGCTGCTGGCGCCGCTACTGCTGCTCGAGCTGCTGCTGGAGGAGCTGCTGCTCGAGCTGCTGCTGGACCCGCTATTGATTGCCGCAGTGCTGCCGGGATCACTGCCTCCGCCCCCGCACGCGGCCAGGCTGAATGCGGCAAGCAGCATGGTCCAACGAAGGCAGCGCATCATGCGGAACTCCCGCCCTATGGTGGAAGAAGAAGAACGCTACTGCAGGTCGGCCACGGTGACGCCGGGTGGCACCAGGCTCGGGACGTACGCCTTGCCCTGAAACGCGCGCAGATGTCCGGAGGCCTGAACGACAAAATCGGATTGCGCGATACTGAGTTGATGGTGACCCCCCGGTCGGGATTGGGCGGCCGCGGCGCTCCGGAACGGCTCGAAGTAATCGCCGAACAGCTGACGTAGGTCAGGTGGCAACGGTGCCTGCCAGGTCACCGCAAAGACCTTGCCGGCGCGCGATAAGTACTCGTGAATCACGCTGCCCGAACTGGTCGTGATGTCGTGGCGATCGTAGTTGAGCATCGCGGTGCTGACCAGCTCGCCCTTGAGCTTGGCGCTATCGTCGCTGACCGAAGCATAATCGCCGCCGAGACGGGCCGATGCCGGGGATGCGAACCAGACCAACGCCAGCGAGACGAAGGCGGGAAGCACGCGCCGAACGCGGGACATGCAAGGGCTCATGAATGCCTGATGACCTCAAAGCTGCTATAGACGTTTATACGCCTAGATTGCCAGAATTTCCCGCGCGAATAACCAAGACTGTTCTCAGCTCCGGAAGTTTCGCGAACCAACCTGACGCCAATGTGCGACATTGCTCCGAGATCGGCCGATTCGATGATGCGGATCACAGATTTTGCCTTGCACTTTGTCCATCTTGGTGTTGCTGCGCTGCTGATCGTGAACTGAATTCGCCCGCTCGGCGCGATTTCCCTGGGGATGCAGGTACCAGCCGATGCGCTCGCAACAGAGGCCGCGAACGCTGCAGCGAGCGGCGTTCATCTGCTGGCGAGCGACCGCTGTGTATAAATTGTGTATGCGTTTGCGCTATGTATGATGGTTGCATGGTAGAGAGTCACTCGGCTGGTGCGTCGGCGCTATCTGGTGCCGCGCCGCTGCGCGCGCCGGTGCCATCGGGTTTTCTGCTCGATGACCGCAAGGCGCTGAGGGGTACGCTGGAAGACCATGAGCCGCGTCTGCTGTGCATCGCGATCATCATGCGGTTCGCTTCGCGACAGCGGCGTTTGACGCGCGACTGAAGCGTTCAACGATGCCGTCGGGCTGGACTCGCCACCTGGAGCTGATAGCCGAGCTCGCGCGCCTGCCGCAATCGCTGCGCGGTGGACCCGGCTATGCCGGCGAGCGCAGCGATCATTTCGATGGCCGGAAATTCTTCAATCCGGGCGCCTCGTCCGGCCGCTCGTTCGGCGATTTCCTGCGCTGGCAACGCCGGCGCCGGTCCGCGCCATGGCCGCGGTGGCGGGAATATCCCCCCACGCAGGCATTGCCAGCGCTCGCCAATGGCGAGTTGGCGCTGACGTTCATCAATCATGCGACCTTCCTGATCCGGCTCGCTGGATTGAACGTCTTGACCGATCCGGTGTACTGCAATCGCGCCAGTCCGGTGCAGTGGGCCGGCCCGCGCCGGGTGCATGCGCCGGGACTGCGCTTCGAGCAGCTGCCGTCCATCGATCTGGTGTTCGTGAGCCACAATCACTACGACCATATGGACCTGGCGACACTCAAGCGGCTCGCTAGCGTGCACGCGCCGCTGTTCCTGACCGGACTGGGCAACGGCGCGTTTCTGCGCCAGCAAGGCATTACGCCGGTGGTCGAGCTCGACTGGTGGGAACAGACTTCGCTGCGAGGCGTGCAGCTGACCTTTACGCCCGCACAGCACTGGTCTTCGCGCGGCTTAGGCCGCAAGAATCACACGCTCTGGGGTGGCCTGTGGCTTGCAACCGCGCAGCATCGAGTTCACTTCGCCTGCGACACTGGATATGCGCCGTGGTTCGAGGAGCTGCACCGCCGCTACGGCCCACCCGAGCTGGCGTTGCTGCCGATCGGTGGCTACGAGCCGCGCTGGTTCATGCGCGAGCAGCATCTGAATCCCGACGATGCCGTGCGCGCGCACCGGGCCTTGAGTGCGCAGGTCAGCGTCGCGATGCATTTCGGCTGCTTTCGCCTCACGGATGAGGGTATCGACGAGCCGGTGATCGAGCTTGAGCGCGCCTGCCGTGCTCAAGGCATCGCGCCCGAAGCATTCCATGTGCCGCGACCGGGCGAGACCCTGCTGTGGCGCGCTGCGACACCGAGCAATGCGGCCGCGCCGTGAACGCGAGCGTTTACCGCTCCAAGCTCGATTCCTGGCTGCTGCTGATCTTTGCCGGCGCGGGACTGGTCGGCTGCTACGCCGCCTGGCGCGTCGCGCACATGCCTGGATTCGCGGGTCTGTTTTTTGGGCTCGCCGTGCTCAGCCTGGCCGTGGTGCTGCCGGCCTGGACCGTGCGCTCGACACGCGTGATGCGCGCAGCAGCCCGGCGCTGTCGCTCGATCGGCTGCGCATCGAATATGACCGCGGCCGCTCGCTCATGATCTCGCCGCTCGAGCAGGCAAAGTTTCTGCGTGACTTCTCGGCGCGGTATGCGCGGCAGCGCGCGCCACGCTAAAGTCCCTCCCATGCAGCAGAAATGGCTGGTACTGGCGGCGGCGAGCCTGATTTTTTTCTTCCTGAATGGCGCCACCTTTGCTTCGCTCGGCGTGGTGCTGTACAGCATGATCAGGGACCTGCACTGGTCGCAGACCGAAGGGGGCATGAGCTTTTCGATACTCGGCATCGCCTGCGGCGTCGCCAGCCCGCTGCCGGCGCTGCTGATGCGGCGCTTCGGCTGCCGCCGGGTCGTGGTTCTCGGGGGCCTGTGCCTGACGGCCGGGTTCGCTCTGGCCTTTGCCACCAGCGGCCTGCCCGCGTTCGACCTCGCCATGGTGTTGCTCGGCCTGGGCTACGCCTTGGCCGGCAATATTCCCGGTGTCTATCTGATCGCGAGCTGGTTTCCGCACAGCTCGAGGCGCGCTATCGGCTTCTATCTGATGCTCGGTGCGGCCGGTAACGTGATCGGTCCGCCGCTAGTGGCCGCAGTGGTCGCTTCCAGCCACAGCTGGCGCTTTAATTGGCTGCTGATGGGGATCGTCGCGGCCGCCATTACGCTGCTTTGCCTGATCGTTCTGCGCGACGCACCGGGCACGGCCGGGTCGGCCGACGGGCCAGTCGCGGTGGCCGCGCCGGGTAGCGCTGCGTCCCGCACGGGGCTGATTCCCTGGCGCGATCGTGATGCCATGCTGACGCGGCAATTCCTGCTGGTGGCCACATCGATGACGCTCACGATCGCCGGTGTCACGACCAACTCGAGCGTGGCGGTGACGCACCTGGTGCACCTCGGCATGACGCCGGCGTTTGCTGCCTTCATTCTGAGCCTCGTGGCTTTGATCGCGACACTGGCCAAGGGACTCGCCGGCCGTCTGTCGGAGAACGTTCGGCCGAGCCGCGTGTTGGCGGCGGGTCTGCTGCTGCAGGGCGTGGGGGACATCGCCTTCAGCGGCGGCCGTGGCGGCTCGGTGCTCGGTGATTACACCTTTGCCTGTGCCTTCGGCGTCGGCTGGGGTCTGAGCTACGTCGCCGCCAATCTAGTGCTGCTGGACTACTTTGGCCGCGAGGTCGGCGCGCGCATCCTGTCGGTGGTCTGGATGGTGAGCACCCTGGCCGCAGCGGGGCCCGTTGCGGCCGGCATCATCGCCGATCGATTCGGCAGCTTCAGCCCGATCTTCGTGCTCTACGCGGCGCTGCTGCTCGCCGTGGCGCTGCCGATCTTCCTGATGCGTGGCCCCCCTGTGCGCGCCGCACGCGAGGTCGTGGCCTGAGACTTTCAGAAGCGGTACGCGACTGTGCCGATGAGTTGTCGCGGCGGAATGTATTGGTCGCTGGTCTGGCCCGTGCCGTACGGATCGGTGTAGCGCGCATTGATGCCCGCGACATTGAACAGATTGCTGATCCCGAGCTGGTAGTTCCAATGCCGGCCTGGCGGCGTGAGCTGCAGGTACACATTCCACTCATCGTACGACGGCACATGGTCGAGCGCGCCATCATTGAAGATCCGGTATTCGAAGCCGCCGCGGTAGATGTACTCCAGACGCGCGAGCAGCCGATAGCTGCCCAGTGATGCGGTGTAGCCGGCATTCAGCGAGCCCTGCCATTGCGGCAGCTTCGGCACCAGATTGCCGTCGGTGTTCGGTGCAAGCTCCGCCACCTCGGTATGACAGGTCGCACTCGTGTAAACGCCCCCGAATTGGCATGCCGGGGTTTCGGCGATGATGGTTGAAGCGGCCTTAGCATCCAGCGTGTGGAAATCACCGATCAAGCGCCCGCGCGCGAGCGAGAGATTGCCGTTTATGCGCAGCCGATTCTCGAGCGTGAGATACGCCCCCTCGAGCTCCAGTCCGAGGATCTGGGCGGTTGGGATGTTGTCGATGCCATATTTGAAAGGCACTGGGTCGTCGGCGATGTACTGCATGTCCTGGTAGTCGTAATAATAGGCCGCTCCATTGAGCTGTACCGTGCCGTCGAGCGAGTGATACTTGGATCCGAGCTCGAAGGCATTGATACCCTCGTGACGGTAAAGCTCTGGCACCAGCACGGCGCCCGGATTGTCGTTCACCCCACCGGGCTTGTAGCCGCGCGTATAGCTGGCATAGGCCATGGCCGCCGCGCTGAGATCGTGCTGCAGCTCCAGCTTGGCGGTCGGCACGCCCTGGGAGTAGCGGTCGTTAGTCGTGACGCCGTAGGAGGTGCTCGGTCCGCCGTAGGCGTCGTGGTTGTAGCGGGCGCCCGCGGTGAGGCGCCAGGCGGCGGACAGATGCGCTATCAGCTGCGCATAGGCGGCGTACGAATGCCGATCGATGTGTCCGTCATTGTCATAAAGCAGGTACGGTGCAGCCACCACGTTGCTGCTCTCATAGACGTACTGGTGATTGATCTGCGCCAGATAGAAGGCGCCCACGGTCCAATCCCAGAAGCTGCCCGGGTGCGAAACAAGACTGAGCTCCTGCGTGAGATCGCGCATCCAGGTGTCCCACGGCTGCACGTGATCGAAGAACCCGAGGTGCGCGCTATCAAACCGCGTGCCGTCCTCCTGGATGTGGTTCTCGAGCACCTGCCAGCTGCTGGTGGATTTCAGCTCGGCCCAGGGCAATTCCCACTTCAGATTGAGATAGTAGAGCTGGTTCGCGAGCTCGAAGTAGCTGGGGTAATCCTGTGACACCGTGCGCGCATCGGGGTTGGGATCCAGAATGTTCTTCTGCTCATCGCCGTGGTGATGCGCATGGTAGAGCTGGACGGTCAATGTGCCGCTGAAGTCCTGCTGCGGCTGCCACAGCAAGGCCACCTTGCCGCTCTGGTCGTCGGCGGCGTCGAGCCGGAATCCCGCGATGTCCGTGTCGGTGGCAAAGCCCTCGTGACCATAGCCCTGCACGGAGGCGCGCAGGGCCAGCGTGTCGCCGAGCGGCAGATTCAGCACGCCGCGGCCGCGCAGCAGATCGTAGTTGCCGGCGCTGGCATCGACGTAGGCGTCGTAGCGCCCCAGTTCCGGCTGCTTGCTGATCAAATTGATCGTGCCGCCGGTCGAGGTCTGCCCGAACACGGTCGCCTGCGGCCCGCGCGATACCTCGATCTGATCGACATCGAACAGCGTCTGGTCCAGGGAAATGGTATTGGCGATGTAAACCCCGTCGACGTGGAATGACACGCCGGGCTGCGTCGTGTAGGCATTCTCGGGCGTTTCGGAACCGATGCCGCGGATCGAGACGATGCGCTCGAAGCCGCTGCTCTTGGCGATCGTCAGACCCGGCACGCTGCCGTTGAGGTCGGCCATCTGCGTGCTATTCGACTGATCGAGCATTGCACCGCTGAGGACCGTGATCGCCACCGGCGCGCTCTCAAGGCTCAGCTCGCGCTTCTCGGCGCTGACGATCACCGGCTCGAGCGTCTGGTCCGCCCCCGCGCTGTCGCCGGCGTTCGTGTCCGCGAGCGCAACGGCAGCGGCCAGCGGACCGGCGAGCAGCAGCGCGACAGCCCATGGCTTGCACCACACCCGCAAGCCGAACGGGAACGATGCTCTACGCCTCGACATGGATACCTCTTGGAACGCGGCCTTGACCAGGACTAGCTGCCTACGGGTGCCCAGAGTGAATGCACAACGCCGGCCCAATCTTGCACGTCTGCGCCCTTATGTTGCACAGATGTATCGGCAAAGGGCAGATTCAGCCGCCGTGCGCCTAGGAATCCAGCCCGGCATCGGCGGCCAGCGCCTGCCGCCGGTCCTGCTCGAGGTTCAGGGAACGACAGGCGAGCAGGTAGACGGCAGCGGCTACCGGCAGGCCTACCAGCATGGCGACGTCCGCCCCGCCCAACCGCCGGGCCACCGGGCCCTGGAATGCCGCCGTGCTGAAGAATGGGATCATGACCAGGAAGCCCGTGCCGTAGGCGGTGAGACCGCGCCAGTTCCATCGGCCGTACATGCCCCGGGGATTGAAGATCTCGCGGATCGAATAATGTCCGCGGCGCACCACGTAGAAATCGACCAGATTGATGGCCGTCCACGGCGTGAACAGATAGAGCAGCAGCGCGAGGAAATCGCCGAAACGATTGATGAAGTCGCTCGAGGACATCAACGCCAGTGCGGTTGCGGCCAGTGCCGCGGCCAGCAGGCTTGCGATGCGCTTGGCCGCGGTGCAGCGCAGCGGCTTGAGCGTGTCCGCCACGCTCAGCAGCGTCAGCGAAGCGCCATAGAAGTTGAGCGCTGAGATCGTCACCAGCCCGAGCAGCGAGCCGAGCAGCAGCGTCTTGCCGAGCCCGGGAGCGACCATGTCGGCCGCGCTCTGCATTGCCGCCGCGACATCCAGCTTCGGGCGCAGCGCCGCGGCAATAGTGCCGACCAGCATCATCCAAGCGCTGCCGATGAAGGCGCCGAGATAGGTCCACCAGAAGCTCTCGCGGGTGCCGACGTCGCGCGGCAGGTAGCGCGAATAGTCGGATACGTAGATCGACCAGCTCAACTGATAAGAGGCCGCGGCGAACAACTGTGCCAGGAACGGCACGGACCGGAAGCCGGCCAGTGAGAATTCATTGGCGGGAAACTTCAATACGAACACGCCGCCGATCGAGAACACCGTCAGGATCGCAATCATCAGGTAGGCGAAGCCGCGCTGCGCGAGATGGATCTTGTCGTAACCCACGACCGCGAGGCTCAGCGCGGCGAGCGCGAACAGCACGATGGCGAGCGCGGAATTGGGCGCGATGGCCGGGGTCAGCTGATGCAGCGCCTGCGCGCACAGCACCTGATTGAAGGCGTTGTAGCCGATGTAGGCAACCAGCGCCACCACCCAGACCAGCAGCGCACCGGCGTAGCCGAACTGCGGCCGCGACTGGATCATCTGCGGCAGCCCGAGTTGCGGGCCCTGGGTCGAGTGGAATGCCATGAAGAAGGTGCCGAGGGCGCAGCCCATGATGGCCGCCAGCGCGGTCCAGAGCAGATTGCCGCCGAGGCTGACGCCCAGCACCCCGACCGCCAGCGTCGCCAGATGCGCATCGCCCGAGAACCACACCGGCCAGAGGTGCCACACCTTGCCGTGCCGTTCGCAGAGCGGCACGTAGTCGATCGAGCGCTTTTCGATGAGCGTGCGGCCGGCCATTCGATTTCCCTCCGGCCGTGGGTTCGCCGGCCGCGCGCGACTGTTATATTATTACGACGACATTATAAAAGCGACTGCGTGGTGCGGCGCTGCGCCGGCAAGGATTTATCACATGAGGCAGGTGAAGACGCTGGGTCTGCTCGGCACGGGAGTCATCGGCGGCGGTTGGGCAGCGCGCGCGCTGCACTTCGGCATCGACGTCGTGGCCAGTGACGTCAATCCGAAAATGCAGGCCTGGATCCGCGGTGCGGTCCAGAATGCCGCCGGTGCGCTTTCGCGCCTGACCATGGCGCCGTTACCGCGGCCGGGCCGGCTGTCGTTCACGAGCTCGCTGGCCGCCATGGCGCAGCAGGTCGATTTCATCCAGGAGAACATTCCCGAACAGCTCGAATTGAAGCAGCGTGTGCTGGCCGAGGCGAGCCGTCACGCGAGCGCAGACGTGCTGATTGCCTCGAGCACCTCGGGGCTCATGCCCTCGGATCTGCAGCGCGACATGCAGGCACCGGAACGGCTGCTGGTGGGGCATCCGTTCAATCCGGTCTACCTGCTGCCGCTGGTGGAAGTGGTCGGCGGCACGCGCACTTCGCCAGCAGCGCTCGATGCCGCGAGCGGCTTCTACCGCTACATCGGCATGCATCCGCTGCGTGTGCGGCGCGAGATTCCCGGCCATTTGACCGATCGACTGCAGGAGGCCCTGTGGCGCGAGATCCTGCACATGGTCAATGACGGGGTGGCGAGCACCGGGGAACTCGACGAGTCGATCGTTTACGGCCCGGGTCTGCGCTGGGCGGCCATGGGCACCAATCTGATCTACCACCTGGCCGGCGGCGAGACCGGCATGCGGCACATGCTGCGGCAATTCGGGCCGTGCCTCAAATGGCCGTGGACACACCTGGAGGCGCCGGAGCTCACCGAGGCTTTGATCGACCGCATGGTCGAGGGCACGCAGGCGCAGGCCGCCGGGCGCTCGATCCGCGAGCTCGAGCGCCTGCGGGATGACTGCCTGGTCGCGATTCAACAGGTCCTGCGGCAATACGACATCGGTGCCGGAGCCACGCTGCGTGCGCTCGAGGCACGGCTATACCAGCAGAGCGGCGCGGCGGCGCGCCTCGCCCTCGCCGCGAGCGTCGATCAGCCGGCGCGCTTGCTCGAACTCGAGGTGCGCCCGGACTGGGTCGATTACAACGGCCACATGACCGATTCGCGCTATCTGCAGGTGTTCGGTGACGCGACCGACGCCCTGCTGCGCTCGGTGGGCGTTGACGAGGCCTATCGCGCCGCGGGCCAGTCCTTCTACACCGTTGAATCGCACGTGACGCATCAGTCGGAGGCCAAGGCGCAGCAGGCGCTGTACGTGACGGTTCGCGTGCTCGGCGTCGACGATAAGCGGCTGCAGCTGTTCCACTGCCTGCATCGGGGCGATGACGGGGTGCTGGTCGCGACCGCAGAGCTGCTGTACCTGCACGTGTCGAGCCTGGCGGGCAAGGCTGCGGCCATGCCGCCGGCGGTGCGCGCCGGTCTCGAGCGCTGGCGTGAGGCTCAGGCCAAGCTCGCGCCGCCCGCGCAAGCAGGCCGTCATGTCGGCCTGCCGCGGGGCTGACCGCCGGCATGCCTAAGATCGTCGATCACCAGCAACGCCGCGATCAGATCGCGCTGGTCGCCTGCCGGGTCGTGGCCGAATACGGCTTCGAGCAGACCACCATCGTGCGCATCGCCCGCGAAGCCGGCTACACCACCGGCATGGTGGCGCATTACTTCGACACCAAGCAGGACATCGTCGTTGCCGCCTTGCGCCTGATCCTGCAGCGCATCGAGACGCGGCTCACCAAGCCCGCGCTCGGCCGCCGCGCGCAGCTGCTGGCGGTGCTGAGCGAGGCGCTGCCGGTTGACCAGCAGCGCTACACCGAATGCGCATTCTGGACTGCATTCTGGGGTCAGGTTTCGACCGATAGGCGCCTGCGGCGCATCAACGCCTGGGTTCATCGCGAATACATGCGGCTGTTCGAGCGCTGTGTTTCCCAGGGCTGGCCGGAGTGGCAACACTGGTCGCCCTCGACGCGCGAGCACGTGCTGCGCTCGGTCGTGACCTTCATCAACGGGCTCACGGCCAGTGCGGTCGTGAGCCGCAGCGATTGGCCCGCGGTGCGGCAGATCGAGCAGCTGCGGCTGCAACTGCAGCTGCTGCGGGCCTGGGCCAGACGGGCGGGGAGAAAGCCATGAACTTTGACTTGAGCGAAGAGCAGCAGATGATCGTTGCGACGACGCGCGAATTCGTGCAGCAGGAGCTTTATCCGCACGAGCAGCAGGTCGAACGCACCGGCGTGCTGAGCGCGGAGCTGCTGCGCACGCTTAAGGCAAAGGCGATCAGCGCCGGCTTGTACGCCGCAAACATGCCCGCGGAGGTCGGTGGCGCCGGCCTGGACGCCGTGAGCTGGGTGCTGTACGAGAAAGAGCTCGGGCGCACCAGTTATATCCTGCATTACAGCTGCGTCGGCCGGCCCTCGAACATCTTGCTCGCCTGCGAAGGCGAGCAGCGCGAGCGCTATCTATTGCCGACGGTGCGCGGCGAGCGGGTCGAATGCCTCGCCATGAGCGAGCCGCAGGCCGGCTCGGATCTGCGCGGCATGAAGACCACGGCCGTGCAGCAGGGCGGCGATTTCATCATCAACGGCACCAAGCACTTCATCAGTCATGCCGATCACGCCGATTTCGTGATCCTGTTCGCCGCCTCGGGCGAGGAGCAGAGCGCGCGCGGCCCACGCAAGCTCATGACGGCGTTTCTGATCGATCGGGGTACGCCCGGCTTGGAAGTGCTGCCGGGTTACAGCAATGTCTCGCACCGCGGCTATAACAACAGCATCCTGCACTTCGACAATTGTCGCGTGCCGCAGAGCGCGGTGCTCGGGGAGCTGCACAAGGGTTTCGAAGTCGCCAATACCTGGCTCGGATCGACCCGATTGCAGGTCGCAGCGACCTGCCTCGGGCGCGCTGAGCGTGCGCTCGAGCTCGCCAAGCAGTGGGCCGTCGATCGCAGGCAGTTCGGACAGCAGATCGGCAAGTTCCAGGGGGTGGCGTTCAAACTCGCGGATATGGCGGTGGAGTTGCGCGCCGCGGAGCTGCTGACGCTCGAGGCGGCCTGGAAGCTCGAGCAGAAAACGGCCACCGACATGGATATGGCCATCGCCAAGCTCAAGGCGAGCGAGATGCTGGCGATGGTCGCGGACGAAGCCTTGCAGATTCACGGTGGCATGGGTCTGATGACCGAGCTGCCGCTGGAGCGCATCTGGCGCGATGCGCGCATCGAGCGCATCTGGGACGGTACCAGCGAAGTGCAGCGCCACATCATCTCGCGCTCGCTACTGCGCCCGCTCGGCGGCTGAGCCGCCCCTGAGCCGGCAAGCCGCTGGATCCTCGGCGGTGGCGGCCCTTTATTTGCCCTGCCAGACCGGTTTGCGCTTCTCGGCGAAGGAGCGTGCCCCCTCCTTGAGATCCTCGGAGCGCAATACCGCCTGTACGGCCTGCAGGCTGTCGTGCAGCTCGAACGCCGCGTGCTCGCTGACCACTTCACTGTGGCGCAGCAGCTGCTTGATTGCGGGAAACAGCAGCGGTGGCCCGTCGACCAGGTGTCGCGCGATCTGACGCGCCTTGGCGAGCGCTGCACCCGTGGGCACGACGTGATTGGCGAGCCCCCAGTGCTTGGCTTCGGTGGCATCCATCCAACGGCCGGTCATGAGGAATTCCACGGCCACGTGATAGGGAATACGCCGCCGCAGTTTGATTGTGCCGGCATCGGCCAGCACACCGACGTTGATCTCGGGCAAGCCGAAGCGGGCGTGTTCCTCCATGACGATGATGTCGGTTCCGAGCACGATTTCGAAACCGCCACCGCAGGCGATGCCGTTGACTGCCGAGATGATCGGCTTGTCGAGATTGCGCGGATAGTTCAAACCGCCGAAGCCACCGGGTCCCCAATCCTCGTCGGAGCGCTCACCGGCGCTGGCGGCTTTGAGATCCCAGCCGGCGCAGAAGAATCGATCGCCTGCGCCGGTGATTATGGCCACGCGCAGCGCCGGATCGTCGCGAAATTGGCTGAAGACATCGTTCAATCGCCGGCTGGTCGGCAGATCGATGGCGTTGGCCTTGGGTCGATCCAGGGTCACTTCGAGAATCGCCCCTGTGGTCTGCGTCTTTACCCCTTCTGGCATGTCAGTGCTCCTTAGCCAGCCGAATTAGTGCGTCCACTGCGACCGCGCCGCGGCCCGCGGGTCGCACGATGACCGGGTTGAGATCGAGCTCGATGAGCCGCTCGAGATGGGCCTCGGCATAACGCGTGCATGCCAGAGCCGCATCGATCAATGCTGGCACATCTGCCGCGCTGCGGCCGCGATGACCGGCCAATAGCCTTGCGACCTTGAGCCCTCTTAAGGCCGAGCCGATCGACTCGGGCGTAAACGGTGGCAGCAGCGCGACCGTGTCGTGCAGCAACTCGGTCAGCGTACCGCCGGCGCCGAGCACGAGTATCTGGCCGAATTGGGCGTCGAGCGTCATGCCGATGAGAATCTCGGCCACGCCGTCGGTGACCATCTGCTCGACCAGCAAAGTATCGGACAGCGCGCTCAGGCGGCGCGCCGCCGCCAGCGCATCGCTCGCATTGCCCACGTTGAGAATGACCGCGCCCACATCCGACTTGTGCTGCAGCGCGTTGCCCGTCGCCTTGATGACGAGCGGATAGCCGATGGTCTCAGCCGCGTCGAGCACCTCGCCTGGAACCACGACGCGCGAGCGCGCGACAGGCACGCCAAAGGCCGCCAGCGCGCTCTTGGCCTCATGCTCCGCGAGCATCAGCGTCGAGTCGCGCGGGCGGCCCGAGCGGCGCAGCTGCACGCCACGGCCACCGCTCCAGCATTCCCCCAGCGCCCCGGCCAGATCGAGCGCCTCGAGCGCTTCGCGTTGTCCTTGCAAGGGCACGACGCCCGCGGCCAGACATTGCTCGCGTATCGATGCCGCCATGGATTCAGGCAGCGATGAGATCACGGCGCGCCGGCTCGTTGTGGTCGGGCACGCGACCATGAATTCCTCGATGGCGGCGACATAGCTCGATGGATCGGCCTGGTCGGCCGGCGGCGAGTCGACCATGAGCCCCACGGCGTCGAAACCTGCCTGCTGCGCCTGCAGAAAGACCGAGCGCAGCCCCGGACGGTCGAACCATAGGTGCGTATGGAAGTCGAACGGGTTGGCGATGTGCACGTGCGGGCCCAAGATGCTGTGCAGACGTGCGGCGTGCGCCGCGGGAATCGGGTCGAATTGCAGGCCGAGGCCGCGGGCGACATCGGCACTCATGGCCATGTCGCCGCCCGAAGCGCCCATGATCAACACGCGCCGGCCGGGCAGGGGTCCGCCACAATGAAGCAGCTTCAATGTCTCGCTCAGCGTCGCGAGCGTCTCGCAGCGCGCGATGCCCGCCTGCCGGCAGAATGCCTCGAACGCCACGTCGGCACCGGCCATGGCGCCGGTGTGGCTGCGCGCGGTACGCGCAGCCGACTCGGTGCGCCCGGCTTTGACGAGCGCGATCGGCTTGCCGGCCGCGCGTGCGTGTTCCACCGCGCGCGCAAAGCGCTCGACATCCTTGATACCCTCGACGTACAGGCCGAACGCCGTAACACGCGCATCCTCGCAGAGCTGCTCGATGAGGTCCTCGACCGCGAGGCGGGTTTGATTGCCCACGGTGATGACGTAGCCTATGGGCAGCGAGCGTTGATTGAACAGCAGATTCAGTGCGATGGTTCCACTTTGGCAGATCAGCGCCACACCGCGCTCGCGCCGCGTGCCCACCACCTGGTCCGGCCACAGCGCCGCGCGCTCGAAGAAATTGATGAACCCGTAGCAGTTGGGACCGAAAAACGGCAGCTCCCCGGCGCTCGCGAGCAGTTGCTCGGTCAGGGATTGCCCCTCGGCGGTGGCTGTTTCGGAGAAGCCGGCGGTGAAGCAGACGAAGCCACCGGCGCCTCGCTGCACCAATGCGGCCGCAATCTTCGGCACTTCCCGGCTTGGAACCGCCACGAACGCGGCGTCCGGCGCGCTGGGCAGTTGCTCGATGCTGCGGAAATACGCTGTCTGTGGCGTCGAGGGCCGCGAGGGGTGCACGCGCCAGAGCTCGCCATCGAAGCCGATGACCCGACTGGCCGCAGCCACCGCGTCGGCCCAGACACCGCCGATCAGTACCACGCTGCGCGGCGCGAGCAGGCGCATCATGGCCGCAGCACGCATGCGCTGTGCTTCATCGCCGTGGCAACTGCATCTGCCGCGATCCAGGGCCGCCGGCGGCGAGACTGGCGCCGGCCTGCTGCAGCTCGGCGATCGCGGCGCTCAGCGCCGGCGGGAACGTTGCGCTCGCCACGCCCTGCGCCTGCTGCACGTGCAGCAGCATGACCTCGGCCGTGGCGGCGGGCGCCGTCTGCGGCTCGCAGCAGAGCTCGAATACGGCGTGAATGCGCTTGTGATCTGCGCCGATGATGCGCACGTTCACCGCCACGGTGTCATCGGCTTTGATTTCGCGCAGGTAGTGGATATGCATTTCGAGCGTGTAGAGCGTACAGCCGCTGCGCTCGCGATAGCCCTGATCGAGCCCGACGCGCTGCATGAGCGCATCGATGGCGTAGCTGGCCATGAGGCCGTAATAGGCGTCGCGCACATGGCCGTTGTAGTCGATCCACTCCGGGGCGATCCCGGTTCGAAAAATCGGTACCCCCGCCACGTTGCGCGCCGTCTAATGCAGGCGCAGCCGCTCGCGCGCCTGCGGGGCGCTGATCACACGCGCCCCCATGGCCTCGATGATGCTGCGCGCCTTCTCGACCAGCTGGGCATTGCTGGCATATACGCCGCGGCTCAGGTAGAGGTTGTCCTCCAGACCGACGCGCACGTTGCCGCCGAGCAGCACCGACTGCGCCACCCAGGGCATCTGCATGCGGCTGATGGCGAAGGAGGTCCAGACGCTGTCGGCGGGCAGGGAATTGACCATGGCCACGAGATGACCGACATCGGCCGGCACGCCGTAGGGAATGCCGGCGCACAGCTGAATCAGCGCCGGCGCCGCAAGCAGCCCCTCCTTGATCATCTGCTTCACGAACCAGAGATTGCCGGTGTCGAAGATCTCGAGCTCGGCCTTGACGCCCAGATCGCGCAGGATGCCGGCACCCTTGCGCAGGTAATTCGGCGTCGAGATGTAGGCACGGTTGTCATCGCCGAAGTTCAGACTGCCGCAATCGAGCGTGGCGATGTCCGGGCGATAGAGCCCTTCCTGGCACAGCTCTATGATGTGCCGCATGCGCTCTTCCTGGCTGACGAAATCCGTGCCCGGCGCGGGCGTGTCCTCCAGACCCTTATCGCCGATGCACAGATAGCCGCCCATGCCGCAGGTCAGATTCACCAGCACATCGACCTTGCTTTCGCGTATGTGCCTGACGACTTCGCGGTAGTGGCGCGTCGCCATGCTGAACGCACCGGTTTCCGGTTCGCGTACGTGAATGTGCACGATCGCGGCGCCGGCGCGCGCGGCGGCGACGGCTGAGGCCGCGATTTGCTCCGGCGTGATCGGGCAGTGCGGACTCTTGGTGACCTTGGTGTCATCGCCGGTGACGGCGCAAGTGATCATGACGTCGAAGTTCATAGCACGCTCCTCGAGGCCGGCGCATTGCGCTTGCCGTTTAATATTATAGCGTCAATAATATATTACTACAGCCGCCCCCAGGGCTCCAGCGTGTCAGCCGCCAGTTTGCGCCCCAGCTTCGCTTGCACCGCGCCGGGTCGGCGCGTCGCCGCGGCGCTGGCACTCGCGCTCGGGCTGGCGCTGGGCTTGAACGCCTGCAGCGGCCGTGATGGCGGCGGCTCCGAGGCTCCCGAGCGCAAGGTGCTCTATATCTACAACTGGGCCGACTACATCGGCCGGGACACGATCGCGCGGTTCGAGCGCACCACTGGCATCAAGGTGGTCTACGACACCTACGACTCCGACGAGACGCTCGAGGCGAAGATGATGGCAGGCGACTCCGGTTACGACGTGGTCAGCACCTCGACCAGCTACTTCAGCCGCCAGATCAAGGCCGGCATCTACCTGCCGCTCGACCACTCGCAGCTGCCGAACTGGGGCAATCTCGATCCGCACGTGCTCGCGGTCGAAGCACTGGCCGATCCCGGCAATCTGCACGCCATGCCGTATCTGCATGCCGTCAACGGCTTCGCCTACAACGTCGACATGATCCGCGCGCGCATGCCGGATGCGCCCGTGGACAGCCTCGATATGCTTTTCAAGCCGCAAGTGGTGGCGCATTTCGCCGACTGCGGCGTCACATTGCTCGACTCGGCCGAGGACGTGCTGCAGCTGGCAATGAGCTACCTGCACCTGGACCCGAACTCGACACGGCCCGAGGACTACAGGGCCGCCGAGCAGCTGGTGCTGTCGGTGCGGCCGTACATCCGTAACTTTGATTCGGCCGAGTACATGAACGGACTGGCCAACCAGGAGATATGCATTGCGATGTCCTGGTCGGCCGATTACGCCACGGCGCGCGCGCGCGCCGCGGCAGCCGGGATCAAGGTGAATCTCGCCTTCACGCTGCCGAAGGAAGGCGCCAATGAATCTTTCGATGCACTGTTGATTCCGACCGGTGCGCCGCATCCGCATGCGGCCCATGAGTTCCTCAATTTCATTCTCGAGCCCAAGGTCGTGGCGGCGATCACCAACGAGATTCATTACGGTAACGACAACAAGGCGGCCGATGCCTATGTCGATCCGGCGATCCTGCACGATCCGACCATCTATCCGACGCCGGACGTCGAGAGTCGGCTGTATCAGACGGCCGAAGTCAATCCGGCCACCGAGCGCATCCGCACCCGCACCTGGACGCGCATCAAGACTGCGCATTGAGGCCGCCGGCCGCCGCGCCCGGCGTTCAGCGCTCGGCAGCCTGCAGCTCCAGCAGCCGTCTGCGCTCCGCGCGGCGCAGCACGACGGCGGCGAAGAGCACGCAGGCACCGACCGCGCAGATGATCAGGCTTGCGAGCGCATTGATGTCGGGACTGACACCCAGTTTGACTTTGGAGTAGATGACCATCGGCAGCGTGCCGGCGCCAGGGCCCGAGACGAAACTGGAGATCACCAGGTCATCGAGCGAGAGCGTGAAGCTCAGCAGCCAGCTCGAGAGCAGCGCCGGGGCGATGATCGGTAGCGTGATGTCGATGAAGGCGCGCGCCGGGCTGGATCCCAGGTCCATGGCGGCTTCCTCGAGCGAACGGTCGGCTCCCTGCAGCCGCGATTGCACGGTCACGGTCACATAGGCGGTGCAGAAGGCGACGTGCGCGATCACGATGGTCGTGAAGCCGCGATGCGGCCAGGACAGCAGCTGCAGCATCGACACGAACAGCAACAGCTGCGTGATGCCGGTGATGATTTCGGGCATGACGAGCGGTGCATTCACCATGCCCGTCAGCGCCAAGCGCCCGGGAAACTTGCCGAAACGAACCAGCGCGATCGCCGCGAGAGTTCCGAGCAGCACGGCGCCGCTGGAGGCCGCAATGCCGACTTCGACCGACAGCAGCGCGGCTTCCAGTACTTGGCGGTTGTGCAACAGCTGCCCGTACCAGGCGGTCGAAAATCCGCCCCAGACGTTCACCAGCGCGGAGGCGTTGAAGGAATAGCCGATCAGAACCAGGATGGGGATGTACAGGATTGCGATGCCGATGCACAGTGTGCCGAGCAGCAATGGCGATATGCGCGCTTCCATGGCTCTCAGGCTTCCAGCTGACGGACGCTGTAGTACTGGTAAAGCGCGATCGGCCCGACCAGCAGTACCAGAAAGGCGATCGCTACGGCCGAGGCCACCGGCCAATCGTGATTGCCGAAGAATTCGTCCCAGAGCACGCGACCGATCATGAGATTGTCGGGACCGCCGAGCAGCGATGGTATGACGAATTCACCCACTGCCGGGATGAACACCAGCATCGAGCCCGCAATCACCCCCGGCATCGACAGCGGCAGCGTAATCTCAGTGAACACCCGCCACGGCGGGCTGCCCAAATCGGCCGCCGCCTCGCGCAGGGTGTGATCGAGCTTTTCCAGCGTCGCGAACAGCGGCAATACCATGAACGGCAGGTAGGAGTAGATGATGCCCAGATACACCGCCAGGCTGGTGCGCATGATGTGCAGCGGCTGCCTGATGAGCCCCAGATACAGCAGCACGCTGTTGAGCAGACCATTGTCGCGGATGATGCCCTCGAGGGCGTAGACGCGCAGCAGAAAGGATGTCCAGAACGGCAGGATGATTACGAACAGCAGAATGTTCTGCACGGATTTGGAGGCGCGCGCGATCGCGTAGGCCATCGGATAGCCGAGCAACAGGCAGATCAGCGTCGAGAAGAAGGCCGTGCGCAGTGAGTACAGATAGGCGACGCCGTAGACCTCATCGGTGAGCAGATACTTGTAGTTGCCGAAGCTCAAGGACAGCTGCAGATGATGATCGGCCGTGGTGCGCAGAATGTCGGTGAACGGCGGCACGCGCGGCGCGGTCTCGGCGAAGCTGATCTTGAGGGCGACGGCGAACGGAATCAGAAAGAAAATGAGCAGGAATAGCAGCGGCGGCAGAATGATGAGCCAACGCCCGGGGCGAGCAGTGCTTTTCATGAGTTGCGCTTGCAGAGAGCTGGGGTTAATTCTGCGCATACACCGATCGGACTGTACAATTTTTATCTGGCGGGCGAGCAGCCGCTGAATCGGGAGATGGATCGTGTCTAGCGAAGGGGCGTCCAAGCCGTTGCCGGAGCCGGCCTCGCCGCCGGTGCCCGAGCGCGCCTCGCGGCTGCGCCAGCGTCAGCGACTCATCGACGCCTGCATCTCGGCGTTGCACATCTACGGGCCCTCGCGTACCACGGTCGAGCGCGTGGTCGCGCTGGCGGACATGTCGCCGGGCATCGTGCGTTTCTACTTCGAGTCCAAGGTGGCGATGCTGGTCGCGTCGCTGGAATTCCTGGCCGCGGAGTTCGAGCAGCGCGTGCTCGAGCCGGTGGCGGCTCTCAAAGCCACGCCCGTGCAGGCGCTGGAGCTGCTGGTGGAGCTGTATCTGGATGCCGACATTGCCAGTCCGCGCAAAGTATCCGTCTGGTATTGCTTCTGGGGCGAGGCCAGCTCGCGCCAGGAGTATCTGCAGATCTGTGGCAAGAAGGACGAGGACTTCGAGGCGCTGGTGCGCGAGCTCATGCAGCGCTTGATCGAGCAATCGGGCGAGCCGCATCTGGACGCGGACGGCGTTGCACTCGGCCTGATGGGTGCACTCGAGGTGCTGTGGCAGAACATCGCCTTTCAGACCGAAGCTCACATCGATCGACCGGTGGCCAAGCGCCGCGTCATGAATTACCTGCGCTCGCTGTTCCCGCGCCAGTTTGCGCACGCCGCATCGAATGACGATGCGCTGCGCGCGCGTACCGGGCTGGCAGCGGCGCCGAGGCCGCCACTGGCGCGGCTGCCCGCCTGGGCCTACGCCGATACGGCGTTATTTGCACTCGAGCGCGAGCAGCTGTTTCGCGCCGCCTGGCAGATCGCGGGCCACGTTGCGGACCTGGCCCGACCGGGCGCCTATCTGACGATCGATCTTCCGACTGAGCGCGCGCTGCTGTTGCGCGATCAGACCGATGGAATTCGCGCGTTCCACAATGCCTGCCGCCATCGCCCGCATACCTTGCTCGCTGCCCGCGCCGGCACGATCGACGGCACGATCGCTTGCACGGTGCATGATCTGCACTACGGCTATGACGGCCGGTTGCTGCGCGGGGAGACGCCGGGCGATCTGCTCGCGCTCGAGCTCGTGCAACAGGCGGGGTTGATTCTGGTGCGGCCGGCCGACGGCGCACGAG